>NZ_FOCV01000027.1 GCF_900110205.1 Rhizobium tibeticum
CGACACGTCGCCGATGTTCTTGGCGCCGCCCTCGCTGAACTTCGCCGGAAGCGGCATCTCCGGGGGAACATGGTCCGGGCCACTCACACAGCCCGACAGAACAGACAGTGCGGCAAGGATTGCATATCGGCGCATAGGGTCTCCAACGGGATGCTCGGCGAGTCTCTAAGAAACTATTACCGCCTATGGTTAATTTTTAACTTCCTCAAGACCCTTTAACCACAGTCCTGAAGGAAAGCACCCATGATGTCGAACCGGCAGGCGACGGGCGACGAGAACGGTCCGTACTCTCATCGCTACGTCGAATAATATCATTGTATTCTAATCGATAGGATGTTATCTAATTTCATGACAACGAATCTGAAACAGACGTGGGCCGAGTTCGCACCCTTGCTTATGATCTGCGGGCGCGGGTGGCGTCGGGCTTTGAACGCCGTCCTGACCGAGCACAGCCTGTCTGACGCGAGCGCTGCACCCTTGATAGCGCTGCTTCGACATGGCGACCGGATACCGCAGGGTGTTCTGGCCGAAAGGGTCGGTGTGGAAGGGCCGACCCTCGTGCGAGTTCTCGACAGTTTGGAAAATGACGGCTTGATCTGCCGGGTTCCGGATGAGGCGGACCGGCGCATCAAGCTGGTGCAACTCACCGGAGGAGGCACAGCGGTCGCCGAGCGCGCCGAGAGCTGTGCGGCGGAGCTGCGAGCACAGATCCTTGGCGAGCTTGATCCTGAACAGGTCGAGGCCGCCCTCAAGGTCCTGCGCGCCATCGCGGCGAAGACCGCGGCGTTATCCGGAATACAGGAAAATGACGAGTAGCAAGAACACGATCGATCCCAGCCTCGGAGACGTCGTTTTTTCCATCAAGACCTTCGCGGCGGCGATGCTCGCACTTGGCATTGCGCTTTGCTTCGACCTGACGAATCCCTATTGGGCGGTGGGCACGGTTTATATCGTTGCCCATCCCCTGTCGGGTGCCAGCACGTCGAAGGCGCTCTATCGCCTGATCGGTACCGCGCTCGGCGGAACCGTTACAGTGATCCTGATCCCGAACCTCGTCAATTCGCCGGAACTGCTGACGCTCGCGATCGCGCTGTGGATGGCCTTTTGGCTTGGCGTCAGTCTGCTCGACCGGACACCGCGCAGCTACAGTTTCATGCTCGCCGGATATACGACCGCTCTCACCGGCTTCCCGATTGTCGCAAATCCGGATACCGCCTTTACCTATGCAACTGCCCGCGTCGAGGAAATCGCGCTCGGCATCATCTGTGCGGCGCTCGTCAATCGCATTTTCTTTCCCAGGCACGCCGGGCCGGTTCTGGCTACTCGCATCAATGCGTGGCTACGCGATGGCGCCGAACTCGCGATCGGCACGCTGAACGGCAGGGGACGGGATCCCTCGCTTCTGGCCGCTGCCCGCCGGCTCGCTGCCGATGCGGTCGATCTCCACAGCTTTACCACCCACGTCGCTTATGACACTTCGGCGCTGCGCGATATCGTCGGTCGCACCAGAATATTGCAGCAGCGCATGGTCGCGATGCTGCCGATTGTTTCGGGTTTGGCCGACGTGCTGCACGCGCTCGAGAAGGCAACGGCGGGCAAGTTCACGCCTGCCATGACTGCACTGATAAGCGAAGCCACGGTACTGCTTGAAAGCGGTGCGCCTCTTGCCGAGGACAAGCGCCAGCAGTTCCTTGCGCTGATGGCGAAGGCCGAGGAGGAGGGGCGCGAACAACAGGAGTGGAACGGGCTGCTTGCTCATAACTTCACCGCCCGCATCCGCGATCTCGTGCAGATATGGGGAGACTGTCTCAGCCTCCGCCAGGATATCGGTTCGGGGTCCCATCACGATCTTCGTGGCGCCGGTTCGGCACGTCCTTCGATCGGGCACCAATCCACAAGGACTACGGCATGGCCATTCACTCGGGCCTTTCCGTGATGTTGGCGACGTTCATTGCGACGGCGCTCTGGATCTATACCGGTTGGCCTCAGGGCAGCGCGGCTGCGATGATGGCCGGTGTGCTCTGCTGCATCTTTTCGTCGATGGATGATCCTGCCCCGATGATGATCAAATTCGTCAACGTCGCGATCGTGACGGTGATTGCCGCTTTCGTCTTCGAGTACGGCCTGATGCCGCTGATCCACAGCTATGTCGAACTCGCGGCCGCACTCGGGTTGATGCTCGTGCCGGCGGGGCTCCTGATGACCAGGCCGTCCCTCGCTCTCTACGGCATGGGCTTCTGCGTCAATCTGCCGAACATGCTGACGCTGCAGGACCGCCTGAATCTGGACCTTGCCTCTTTCCTCAATTCGAATGCGGCAATGATCATCGGAATGGTGATTGCCTGCGGAACGACAGTTCTCGTTCGATCGGTAGGCGCTGAATGGACGGCCTACCGCCTGCTGCGGTCCGGCTGGATCGATATCGTTGCCGCCGCACGTCGTCCCGAGGAGGTCGATTTCACGAAGTTGCTTTACCGGATGGTCGATCGCCTCGGCCTCGTCGCGCCGCGTCTCGCGATGATCCCGGCCGAGTCCGCGATCGCACAGACCGATATCCTGCGGGATCTGCGCAACGGCCTCAACACGCTGGATCTGCAACGCCACAAGCAGTTGGTATCGCGCGACAAACGTGAGCCGATCGAGACCGTGTTGTCGGGCATCGCAGCGCACTATCAGCGCAAGCAGAAGAGCCGCGACGCCCAACCCGACGAAAAGCTGCTTAAAACCTTGGACCAGTCGCTCGCCGCATTGGTCGGGACCGGCAGCTCTTCGGCGATCGAAGGCGCACGCCGCTCCATGACCGCGCTCAGATACACCCTCTACCCTGATGCAGCCTGCCTCCCTCAGATCGCTGCCGATGGCGGGGGAGGAAGAACTGCAAAGGAACATGCCGCATGAGGCCTGATATCGATATTTACGGGGTCTTCATCCCGACGCTCGCTGCGATTGCATTCGCAGCCTACCTTCTCAATGCCATCCTGCGACGGTTGCTGGCTTCCGTCGGTTTCTATCGACTGGTCTGGCATCGGCCGCTCTTCGATACGGCCATGTATTTCTGCCTGCTTGGCGCCATCGCGCTGTCTTTGAACAAGGTGTCACTATGAAATCGCTTCTCGCTCATTCCGGTCGTTTCCTGCTCACCGGCGCCTTCGTTGCCCTGGCCGGAGTGCTCGGCTGGCATTTGTGGGATTACTACATGGACGACCCCTGGACGCGGGACGGCAAGGTCCGCGCCGACGTCGTACGGCTCGCTGCCGATGTCTCCGGGATCGTCAGTGAAGTGGACACAAGGGACAATCAGCCCGTCCGCAAGGGTGATGTGATCTTCCGCATCGACCAGGCGCGCTTTATCCTCGCCCTGCGTCAGGCCGAAACGCAGATGGAGAGCAGCAAGGCGGCGCTCGATATGGCAAGAAGCGATCTCGAGCTTTATCGCAAACTCGGCGAGAGCTCCGTGACGCGGCAGAAGATTCAGCAGGCCGAAACAACCGTCCAACAAGACGAAGCCGCCTATAACCAAGCCGTCATCAGCCGCGACACCGCACAGCTCAATCTGGACCGCTCAGTGGTGCGTGCGCCGGTCAATGGTGTGCTGACCAACTTCTCCATGAAGCCCGGCAATTACGTAACGGCTGGCACTGCTGTGACCGCGTTGATCGACAGCGATTCCTATTACGTGGCGGGCTATTTCGAAGAAAATAAGCTGGACCGCATCAAGATCGGTGATCCCGCGCTCGTCTATCTGATGGGCAGCAAGACGCCTCTCAAGGGGCATGTCGACGGCATCGCCGGCGGCATCGAGGACCGGGAGCGAAGCGATACCGGCGCCCAGCTCGCCAACGTTACCCCGACTTTCACCTGGGTTCGGCTGGCTCAGCGCGTGCCGGTACGTGTGGCGCTTGATGCGCTGCCCGACGACACGGCCCTCGTTGCCGGTCTCACGGCAAGCGTCACCATCGTCAATTGATCAAGGCGCCAAGAGCAGCCTTCGCAACCTGTAAGTTCACCGGTCTGGGCGTCCCACCGATGACCGGCAACAAGGATCCGATCCGGCAAAGCCGCTCGGCCCCAGAAAAAGAAAATGGACGCCCGGTTCCAGGAGACAGCCGTGGACGATCGCCACGTCATAGAAATCACCGCCTGGCAAATGCAGAGCGGGCTCAAGGGCGTGGCGGAAGCAGACCTGCTCGCCGGCTTTTGCGAACAGTGCCGCATCAATGGACTTCCGATCGAGCGTTCCGTGGCCGTCATCGACACGCTGCACCCGATCTATGAACGGCGCGCGTTCCGCTGGGACAGCAGGGAGGCGATTGAGCGCGTGTCGGAATACGGCTTCTCCGGCCCCGGCGAGATTGCCGACAATTGGCTTCGTTCCGCATTTCACCATCTGGAAGCGACAGGATTTGGAGAGCTCCGCAGAAACCTGACCAATAGTGATCCGGCCGATTTTTATCTGCTTGACGATTTGAAGGCCGCGGGCTTCACGGACTTCATCGCCATGGCGCATCGGTTCGGAGACGGTGGGACGATCGGCGAAATCGACTGCTTTTTCTCGCACTTCGCCACACGATCCAACGAGGGTTTTACTGACAGCGATATCGCCGTGTTGCGCGATCTGCTGCCCTGTCTGGCGTTGGCGGTCAAATGCGTGACGATCAGCGGTGTGGCGGGCACGATTGCCAAGGTCTATCTCGGGCAGGATGCGGCCAACCAGGTACTTCACGGTAAGATCACCCGCGGCCAAAGCGACCGCATCTCGGCGGCGCTGTGGTTTTCCGATCTCGCCAATTTCACGCATATCTCCGACACCGTCGACCCGAAAGAGATCATTCCGATGCTCAATGATTACGCCGACGCAGTGATCTCGTCGGTCCAGGAGGCCGGCGGCGAAGTGCTCAAGCTGATGGGGGACGGGACACTGGCTATTTTCAAGGGCCGGCGTTCGAGCGAGGCTTGTTGTGCGGCGCTCAACGCCCGCGCGCTGCTCGACAAGCGCCTGCTCGATCTGAACGCGCAGCGCCGCATCGAGGGCCGGCCTGTGACCGACGTCTATCTCGGCCTTCACGTCGGCGAGGTCTTCTACGGCAATATCGGCAGCGAGGATCGGCTTGATTTTACGGTCATCGGGCCAGCCGTGAACGAAGTCAGCCGCATCGTCTCTCTCTGTCGGTCGCTACAGCGCCGGCTGCTGATGTCGGCCAGTTTTGCGGCGATCATTCCACCGCCGCAGATGGACAGCCTGCATTCGACAGGGCTGCATGCACTACGAGGCGTCAATCGCGCGCAGGAGCTCTTCACGCTGATGCCAGTGATTTGAGTGCAATGCGCAGGCGCCAATTGCAACGAATATGAGGATGCGCCGATCCGCGGGTGACTGCTTACGGTGGCCGATCAATACTCGGCCGAGTTCAGCAAGTTTTGCTGCAGGCGCGTTGGCTCCATGCGAGTGCACAACTGTAAATGCCGACGTAACAGGGGCCGGCGTCAGCTGTTAAAGCGGTCTGTTACCGTTGCGTACTTCCACCGTATCGCCAGGTCGATAAAGTGGCCTGAAACGAAGCCGACCGAAGCCGGGGTGGTCTTCATGGGCAAGGAATACGACAAGGCAAGAACGCCTACTGGCGCTGAGCGGCGAGGGCTGCGCCGTCTGATGCTGAAGCTACCCGCGGTCCGCGGGCAACTTCAACGGATCGGAGAGAAGTCGGAATCTCTTGGCAGCCTTTGCGAAGCCTATGAAGATGCGAGTTCCATGCTCGATCGGTTGAGAAGTGTTGTCGCTGATAGGAACCAGGCGATGGTCCATGAGTATGAAATCGTCTGTGCAGAGATAGAGGCAGATGTTGTCAAGTACTGTCTTGAGCGCGGAGGCGGCCTCCTGGATTAGGCCCAGTGGCAGCGCCGGCCTCGATCACGTTTCGGTTTTGTTAGCATTTCGTGTTTCAACCTCTTGTTTTCTGCGCGATAACCCCATCTGTTCTACTTGGCATTGAGCATTGCGCAGCAGGGGCGGCAGTGATGAAGGCTGAAGAACAGCATGGCGGGGATCACGAAGTCGCATGCCCGCAAGCCCGCGCAGAGCTGGACCGTCTGCTCGCCGACGAGCGGTTTAGGGCCACCGAAAGAAGTCGGAGCATCCTCAGATATATCGTGGAACAGCAATTCGCCGGTTGTGCGGAGGGTGTGAAAGCCTATTCTATCGCCGTCGATGTGCTTGGCCGACAAAGCAATTTCGATCCGTCGCTCGATCCCATCGTCCGCATTGAGCTCAGCCGGTTGCGATCCTCTCTCAGCCAGTATTACGAGGCTTTCGGGGAGGAGGGTGGTGTCACAGTTCAGTTGCCGAGGGGGCGCTACGTTGCCGTTTTCACGCGGTCTACGGGGCGCTTCCCACACATCGATGATCGAGAGCATCGCGCAACCGGCTGCGCAAAACCCGCAGATCTCGTTCTCGATCAAGCTCCCTCAGCGGTTGTACCGGCTGTCCCGGCCCGACCTTGGCTGACGGCGTCAGCTCTGGGACTGCTGATGATTGCCGTCGTGGCCGGCGGTGTCGCCGTTTATGTGTCGCGCCCCATCACGACGGTAAAGCCTACCGTCGCAGTCACCCTGACTGCGGTCGATGAGGGGTTGCGCGGCGAGGCCTCTGTCACTCGCGACATGCTGCTGACCGCCCTTACGCAATTTCAGACATTGACCGTTTCGCAAGCCCAACGACGTGAACGGCCGCTTGCCTCCGTGTTGCGCCCGGCCAAGTCGAACGCCTATGCAATCGACATGAAGTATTATGGTGATGGCGACGACCGCAGCATCTGGTGGCAGATCGTGGACACTGCGACGGGCGACCTTCTCAAATCAGGCCTTGAAAGCGTCGACACCAGTGGCAGGACGGTTGCGGCGGTCCGAGCTGAACTCGTTGCCCAACTCGCACGCCGCTTCGCTGCGACAGGCGGCGTCATCAACACTATCGAAACGCACACCGCCTCTGAGGGATCGCTTGGCAATGCATGCGTGCTTCGGGCCGAATACCAGTTGGACGATGGCAAGGCATCGAGCTTCGCACGCACGATCGATTGTTTGGAGCGAACAGTCGCAACAAACAGTTTTGATGCCGACGCAACGGCAGCGCTCTCAGCGATGCTGGCGGCGGCGCAGGCGGAGGCTGCCGACGACGGCAAGATCGCACGTGCGCTCGAGCTTGCCAGTCGGGCAGTCTCCTTGGCACCGCTCTCCGATCGGGCTCACGTCGCTCTGATGTTGTCACAATTCTATAGTGGACGGGTCGACGCGGCGATCGCTGCGGGCAACCGCGCGCTCGCACTCAACCCCAACAACCCCGATGCAGCGGCAAAACTTGGTCTCGTGCTGTTCCAGTCAGGCTATTTCGATGCGGGTGTTTCTCTTGCGCGGGATGCCGGCCGATCGGTTGATGTCGTTCCGCGCGACGCGGTTCTCGTGCTTGCATTGGACGCTTACCGAAGAAAGGATTGGTCGCAGGCCTCGCTGCTGTCCGAGCAGGTCAGTGACAGCACTTTCCTGATCAGCATCCTCCGGGTTGCTGCACTCGGGCAGCTCGGGTCGGATGAAGCGGTGCAGCGACTTGCCGAGCTGCGCCAGCTTGCACCGGACTTCGAGACGACCTTCCGGGAGAGAATGGCGCCCAGACGCTATCAGCCGGGTCTTTCCGCGGCCATCGAAGAAGGGCTGACGAAAGCGGGTGCCCGCTTCAAGACCGAGGGTTTGGCGACCGCCTTTTAGCGACGCGGGATCGTCCATGGCGGTCGAGGTTCCCCAGACGGTAGCCCACACGAAGATCATGGCGTACGACAACACAGGGGCCTAGCCTCTTGCATTTGCCCACTGGCCCCTAGATCGATGTTGCAGCTTCAGTCGATCTCACCAAGCACAACATAGGTGCGATCGCCAAGCTCGATCTTGGTCATGGCGGCATTTGCGCCGTCGGCACAGCCCCTTGGGGTGAAATGTTCCGGGAGCATCGCCGCGGCGAGCGTCGAGATCTCGTGCTTTGCTAGAATGTCGAGCTGGCTTGATCGCCAGAACGTGACAAGCTCAATGGTCTCACTGCCTGCCAAAACGATCGACCAGTAACTTTCACCTGCCGCATACTCGGTCGTGTCGAGGTGCGCCTTGACCTTGTGCGCCATTGCAACGTCGTCTCCCAAGTGGTCCTGGTATGGATAAAGGACACAAACCAAAGCGGCCTCGAAACGCGACAAGTGCGAAACCGGAACGGCTTTGCCGACGGGGATGGAACGAAGGCCGGCTTCGTCCATAACCTCCGGTGCCTGGCTCACATCGGCCATGCCGAACAACAGCGGCAATGAGAGTGCCAAAACAGTCGCAACACGCAATGGATGAAGATCTCCGTGCTAAACTCAACTCATGAAACTGGGTCTCGTCTACGCTGTCAACCGCCGTAGAATGTTGGCCGGATGACTCTCGAGTAGGCGCTCGACGCAGGGGCAGCTTGCGCCCGGCCGCTGATCTCGGCTTGTTTCTTTACCTGCGAGAGGGGGACGTCGGTGCGGATCAGGCCGCGGTCGTAGAGATAGTCCGGCAGGTAGCCGGATACGATAATGCGCCAGTCGAGCGGGATGCCAGGATCGATCAGCCGGGCGAGCTTGAAGACGATGGTCGTGCAGTTTGCCGTGATCGTCTGATAGAATTCGGGCTGCACCGAAAGCGCGTTGGCCTTCTCGAGATAGGACAGGAAGAGCGCGCGTGCGACCTGCGCGGAGACTTGAAGAGGATAGAGTGACACGGTTTCCCGGCGGATGTTGCTGCGTAGCCGGACGATGTCGCTTTCTTCGGCCGCAATCAGGACCAGTTCGAACTCCTTGAAGAAGCCGCCGATCTCCGAAAACGCTTCGCCTCGTTCTTTTCGGATCTCTGCCGAGAATACGACGTAGCGACCGTCCGCAAAACCAAAGCTGACAAGGGTATGAGCAATTGCCGGGTTGCTCCAGACCGAGTTAAGCAGGTCCACTGACCGTAGCGAAGCGAGATCATATGTCCCGGTTTGCCAAATCGGATCGAAGTCTTCGGTCGTCCGCCATCGAAAACTCCGGATATTGTGCAGGGTGATCTCATCGCCTGCTATCGTTGCGGTGACGCCGTGGGCAACGTCGGCCGCCCAGTCCCGATCATTGCTTGGCTTGATGCTGCTCCACCAGTAGGAAACCGCAAGCATTGCTGCGACCACAAGCACAGCGACGAGCAGCGGCCGCCGCCTGACGGTCAGAACGGTGATCAGTCCGGCGAGCAAGCCGGCAGTGATGATCGGCCATTTCCATGGAGAAGGGACCTGGTAGAAAGCGGCGAGGGCAAACCATCCCGTGAAGAAGGTGACTGCCAGCCGGAAGGCGAACCGAGCGATGAGGGCCAGAACTCGCCATTTCCGAGGCAGTGGCGCAGTTGAGATGATTGCCATTGTTTCGCCCCTCGCGAATGCGCCAGCCTGCCAATCAGGAGGAGTAATATCGCGCGCCCTTGCAGCAACCGCAAACCATCGCAAGAACCGACCTCAGCTTCGCAAGCGGCCCCGATCCCACCCTTGGTGCGAGCAGGGCCGCCGCATTGGATCATGTGGATGCGGCTTCGCTCGTGCTGCCGGAGAGCGCCTTGCGCAGCCGCTCCTCCTGATCCGGCGCCAGCGAGGTTTTCAGGACGCGGCCACGCAGCCCCTGGAGCTCGGCGAGAACCTTCTCCGGCTGCGCTTTGCGCACGAGGACGAAGAGAGCGGAGGAGGAATTCGGTATCGTTCCGCCAAGAGACTTGATGAACTCGTCGTCGATGCCATAGTCGGCGAGCGAGCCGGAGATCGCGCCGGTGCCTGCGCCGACGAGGCCGCCGATCGCAAAGCCCGCGAGCGGATTGAGGAATAGCAAGCCGACGAGGCCGCCCCAGAGAGAGCCGGACAACAGGCCCGACGTGGCGCCGATTGCTGTCAGGTTGAGGCTCTGCTTGAGATGGACCTTGCCGGCTTCGTCGCGGACCACAACGACTGCATCTTCGAGATCGACGAGGTATTCCTTCTTCAGGTTGTGCAATTTCAGCAGCACCTTGTCTGCTTCATCCATGGCATCAAAGCCGACCACGACGAGTTCCGACATTGTCCGTTCCTTTCGTTTGATAGCGAGCATATGGAGCGCCCGGCTGGCAGAAGCGCCAGCTGGGACCTATTGATCGAACGCGTAAATCTTCTTCCAGTCGGCCTTCATGTCGACGAGCAGCCAGTTGCGTGCAGCAGCCTCGTCAAGCGCGTTGTCGAGCCTTCCGAAGTCAGATTTGCGATCATATGCGTATTCCCGATCTGCATCGGTATGATGAATGATCATTGCGAAGTGAGGCCCTTGGCCAGCCATCACCCAGCGCAGCATTTCATAGTCTCCGTCCGAATTGCCGGCGGCAAAGACCGGGCGCCTGCCGATGAACTTGTTGATGCCCACGGGCTTGCCGGGGCCATCATCGACGAAATCGATCTTCGGGAGCCGGTTCAGGACCGGTGTTTCGTCGACCAGCGCATATTGCGTCGTAATCGTGCTGCCGACGACCTGTTCAGGCGGGATGCCGTATGCCTTGTCGGTGATCTCTCGCATGAACTCGCCGCCGCCCGAGACGATGAACGTCTTGAACCCATTTGCGCGCAGGTAGTCCAGCAGGTCGTGCATGGGCAGGAATGTCATCTCGTTGTATGGCTTGCCGGTCTTCGGGTGTCTTGCTGTGGAAAACCAGTTGATGACGATCTTGCGGAAATCCTCGGTCGTCATGCCGGAATGGGTCTCCATCGCAAGCTCGACGATGCCCCGTTCGCCGCTCTTGGCGATGCCCTTGAGATCGCCGGCGAGGATCGACTTGAAGGGCTCCTTCTCCTTCCACTCGGGATGCTCCGGGGCGAGCGCCTTGACCCGATCCAGTATGAAGCCAAGCTGAAAATAGAATGGCTGCTCGGTCCAGAGCGTACCATCGTTGTCGAAGACGGCGATACGGTCCTCGGGCGCCACGTAGTCGGCGCCGCGCTCCGTGGTGACCTTCTTGACGAAGTCCAGGATTGCCTGCTTCGACTTGCCGTCATTCCAGGCAGGAAGCTCCTGCGCGAATGCGCTCACCGGGAGCAGCAGGAAAAGCAGCAAGACGCGCACAGATCGAGACATCGAGATGCTCCTGGTCAGGTTGCAACGCGCTTGATGCAGCGAAAGCCGACATGGCTGGTCGACGTGTCTTCCGGCTCGGCGTGACGAGCGGCCGGGCGATAGCGGCGGCAATAGTTCGGGGCGCAGAGATGCGAGCCACCCTTTAATACGCGCCTCGGGATGAGAATGTTCGGTTGGTTGGGATCGTAGCTCGCCTCTTTCGCGCCGCCGCGGGGGTTCTCTGGGATGCAACAGGCTTTCGCCGCCGGTTCCGGATGGCGCGTGGACCAGTAGTCTGACGTCCACTCCCAGACGTTGCCGATCAGGTCATAGGCGCCGTAGCCGTTGGGCGGAAAGGAACGCACCGGCGTTGTTCGGTCCTTACCCGCAAGCTTGGTGCTGTGCGTCGGAAACGTGCCTTGCCACGTGTTGGCCATCGCAACACCGTTGGGCATGAGTTCGTCGCCCCAGGCAAACTCAGTGTCGTCAAGCCCACCACGGGCAGCGAGTTCCCACTCGGCTTCCGTCGGCAGGTCCATTCCCGCCCATTCGGCATAGGCCTTCGCATCGGAATATGCGACGTGAACGACTGGATGGTCCAGCTTGCCGCGGAGATCGCTCAGGCCGCCATAAGGCCGCCGCCAGTTGACGCCGAACTTGAATTTCCACCACTGCCCGATGTCCGTGCCGGTCACCGATTTCGGCGGTGTGAAGACGAGAGATCCGGCCCGCAGCATGTTCGGCAGGGCACCGGGATAATCTTTCGGGTCTGGCGTCTTCTCGGCCAGGGTGACATGGCCGGTCGCCTTGACGAATTCCTGGAATTTGCGGTTCGTGACAGGCGTCGCCTCGATCCAGAAGCCGTCGACGGTAACAGGATGAGCCGGGGCCTCTTCCGGGTAGTGCTCGTTGGAACCCATCACGAAGGTTCGGCCAGGTATCCAGACGAGGTCGCCATTGTCGTCGCCCTGACGTTGCGGCCGGTGTGCTGTGTCATATGCCAGTGCCATCGTCGCCTCCGAAAGCCTGCCTGAGTATCGCCACATGTTGCGTCACCCGTAAGTACGTTACGGTAACACGCCTTCCGCAAAACGTTACATCAGGCGTAAATCTGCTGCTCCAGCCCAAGGATTCAACGCGGGTCATGAATTTCCGCGCGTCGTGCGGGCGTGTCTCGCTGCGCCTGCCTGTTTGGAGTCATCGCTGTCGCCAGCGCCGCTCGATCGAGCCTAGCCGCTCTGTCGCGGCGGGATCATCATCGCCTGCGTATTCCCGGCGAAGACGGCCACGCTTCCTACCAGGGCTTCGCTTGCCTTGAGGTTGGCGGGATCGCGATCGAACAACTATGCGATGGTGACGCCGCGGACCGCGAAAGGAAGCGCGGCGCTGTCGCTGTCGCTGCCGGTTGGGCAGGCAGCTGGGAACTGCGTCGGTGGCAACCCGTGCGGTGCCTCGAACGAACTTGCCGTCATCGAAGTAGCAAAATTTAATCGTTGCGGGAGGCGGCGTGAAGGTGCCTGCCGTCTGTCGAGGCTATCGGCGCGTGCTGTCATGGCTCCGCCGTGATCACGATCGAGCGGGTCGCTCAAAAAGCCAACCCGCTCATGGCGCTTTGCTATTTCCCGACGGCTGGGCCTTGATCCACACTCCGCATCAGAGCGTCGACCATCTGGTCGATACTGAAGCTCGCAGAGCGCTGGCTCGGAGGATAATCCTTGAATGTCTGCAGGAAAGGAGCGACCCGGTAGACGCCGTATTGGATGAGATAGGCGTTTTGCGCCAGCCAGTCGTAATACTGGTCGGAGACGGTATCGGCTCGCTCGTAGGGGTCCATGCGCAGGTTGAAGACCTTCGGCGCGCGCAGGCAGGTGAACGGGTTTGCCCAGACCTGGAAGCCTCCGGGCTCTCGCTGTTCGCAAAAGACGATCTTCCAGTTGCCATAGCGATAGGCAACCAATTCCCCGTCATCGTTGAAATAGTAGAAGTCCTCTCGTCCCGACTTCGGCTGCTGTCCCGTCAGGTAGGGAAGCTGGTTGTAGCCGTCGAGATGGACCTTGAACTGGTTGCCGTTGATGCTCGCACCATTGACAAGCCGTTCCTTGATGTCGGTATCGCCAGCCGCTGCAAGCAGGGTCGGGAACCAGTCAAGTCCGGACATCATCTCATTCGACACTTCGCCCGCCTTGATGTGACCGGGCCAACGAACCATCGCGGGAACGCGGAACGCGCCTTCCCAGTTGGTGTCTTTTTCGCTTCGGAACGACGTCGTCGCCGCATCCGGCCATGACCATTGGTTAGGACCATTGTCCGTCGTATAGACGACGATCGTGTTGTCAGCGATTTTGAGATCGTCCAGCGTCTTCAGCAGTTTGCCGACATCGCCGTCGTGCTCGATCATACCGTCGGCGTATTCGTTGCCCGGCATGCCACTTTGGCCCCGCATCGGTTCTCGAACATGCGTGAACGCGTGCATGCGGGTGGTGTTCATCCAGGTAAAGAAGGGCTTTCCTTCCTTGGCCTGCCGCTGAATGAAATCGATTGCCGCAGCAGTCGTCTCATCGTCGATCGTTTCCATCCGCTTGCGGTTCAGCGCACCGGTATCCTCGACCCTGCCATCCGCGAAGGAATGCAGCACGCCGCGCGGCGAATTGGCCTTCACGAATTCCTGGTCGTTCTTCGGATAGTAGGGACGCTCCGGCTCTTCCTCGGCATTCAGATGATAGAGGTTGCCGAAAAACTCGTCGAAACCGTGCTTCGTGGGCAGGAATTCGTCGCGGTCGCCAAGATGGTTCTTGCCAAACTGGCCCGTTGCATAGCCAAGCGGCTTTAGCGCCTGTGCGATGGTAATGTCACGCGCCTGCAGACCGACCGTCGCTCCGGGGATGCCTACCTTGCAAAGACCCGTTCGAAGGCAGACCTGCCCGGTGATGAATGTCGAGCGACCGGCCGTGCAGCTGTTTTCGGCATAGTAGTCCGTAAACAGCGTGCCTTCCTTGGCAATGCGGTCGATATTGGGCGTCTTGTAGCCCACGACCCCCATCGAATAGGCGCTGATGTTGGTCTGGCCGATGTCGTCGCCGAAGATGACCAGGATGTTCGGTTTGGCCGTATTCTGGGCAGGTGCCGCCTGCTGCGCTTGAGCAGCCCCATAGCTGAGCGAGGTGGAGGCCAGCGCTATGGCAAGCCCTGCGCCGGCACGCCGCAGCCGCTTTGAGAGAGATGCACGCAGCGATCTCGCTTTACCATGCATGTCATTCAACATTTACGCTCTCCTTGTGGAGCAGGCCAAGTCGGCACTGCTGAACGGTCGTCGCGTTTTCGACGACCGCACGGTCCCACTGAAAGCGTCACCCGGTAAGTACGTTACGGTAACAAGCGATGGCCAAATCGTAACAACGAGCAGAAATGCTTCTTGTCTACTGGGTGAGGGGTTGCGGCTTGAGGTCTCCCTGCAGCGTTTCCTCGGCAGGACGCTTCTTGCCCTGGATTGGCTGTTCAAGCACGGTGACGGGCGCGGCGACGGCCGTTGCAGCCACGTTGCCGATGGTTGTCACCGTTCCGCCGACCACAGCGGTCAGACCCTGACCGAGCGAGACGTTCGAATCCGTCAGCGTCTGTCCGGTGATGATGCGTTGGCCAATCAGCTGAACGATTTCAGGACTTTCGGCGAACTTGCCATGGTTCAGGCCTTCGCCCTTGACCTTGGTAAGATCGATCGCCGTAATGCCGGCGGCTTCGAGTTTCGAGCGATAGGGTTCCACGGTCGGGTCAATCGCGCCGAGACGCGAGACACGGCCGGTGATGAAGCTCGACACGGCAAGCGCCTTGTCATCCTGGGATACGAAGATCGTGAATTTCGGCGTTGGCGTTCCCATCTCGGCGAACTGCTTGGCAAAGACCTGGATATCGATATCCGGGGATGCGAGGATGACGTTGTGAATCTTGCTGTTCACATGGCCGTCGCGAATACCCATCTGCCGCAGCGCCTCCATGGTGAGCCAGGTGCCCATGGAGTGGGCGAGGATGGTGATGTCCTTGACATCCGGGTCGGCTGCGAGCGTTCGCAACGCCTGCTCGAGCGCCGTGCGCGAATAGTTGGTGCTTTCCTTGTCGTATTCGTAGGCCGTGAGTTGCGCGCGTGATGGCCACGTGAAGAGGAGCGGGGTCGCCTGCATGCCGGAATCGTGGACGATCTGGGCCAGGCGGAAGACCGAGTCCTCGTATTTGTTGTTGAAGCCATGGACGAAGACCAGCGCGTGCCCGCCCTGGATGTTCTGGCGGAACCAGGCGCGCCCTTGCGGAACTGTGTCGATCTCCTTGACACTGGTCACCGCAAAGTCGGTCGCTGGATTGGGCGGCAGGCGTTTCGGCCATTGCACAGTGCCGGGCGCCCGTTTTGGCGGTATCGAGACGTCGACCGCCGTCAAGTAAGGTTTCGGGCTGCGTTCGCCGGTAAACAGCGTTGCTGGGTCGCCAGACGGTTCGCGGGTTGTCGCGACCAGCATGCTGACCTGCGAGGTCTTCGGCGTTGCCGCCGTCAGTACAATGGGCGTCATGACGCCGCTTGGATGACCACAACCGGCAAGAAGTGCGGCGACGAGCAACGGTACAAGTGTCCGAACAGTGCGGGCAGCGATCACGTTGCCGGTTCCCTCATTGAAAACGCAAGCACCTTACGGTGGCCGGGCTAAAGTGAAAGTACTTTACAGCAACGACGCAAATGTTAGGCGCAATTCGCGCCAGATGCCCACGCGCCGCAAAGAGTTTTGGGCGAGTGTTACCGAACCGCAACGAGCCGGAGACGCCGGGCCGCGCTGCCTGTGCGCTACTCATCGGGTCTCAGCCTCCAAACGCCACAGCGGGAAATCTCTACTTTCTGTGAATTCGTTTCACAGATCTTTGGATTAAGTGACCGCTTATCACCGAAATCCAGGGCCGCCATATGTTCGCCATTCAACCACGCCGGCAGACCGGCAGACCATTCGAGGCCCACTATGCCAATTGCTCTCTTCGCTTTGACGATCGCGGCCTATGCGATCGGAACCACAGAATTCGTCATCGTCGGCCTGTTGCCGACCGTCGCTACAGATCTCCAGATCAGCCTGCCGCTGGCTGGGTTGATCGTCAGCGTCTATGCGCTGGGCGTCACCTTCGGCGCACCGGTGCTGACGGCGCTGACGGGACGCATCGAAAGGAAACCACTGCTTCTCGGCCTAATGGCGCTCTTCATCATCGGTAACGGGATGGCGGCAATCAGCCCAAGCTACGCGCCGTTGCTGGTTGCGCGTGTGCTTTCGGCTTTTGCGCATGGCGTCTTCTTCTCGGTCGGCTCGACGATTGCAGCCGATCTCGTCCCCGAAAACCGCCGCGCCTCGGCAATCGCCATGATGTTCATGGGCCTAACCGTTGCCATCGTCACCGGCGTTCCTCTCGGCACGCTGATCGGTCAGATCTTCGGCTGGCGTGCGACCTTTGCCGCCGTTGCCGGCCTCGGCGCGATCGCCTTCCTTGCAATTGCCATGCTTCTGCCGTCAAACCTGAAGAAGGCGCCGGCCGCCAGCATTGGCGATCAGATCCGCGTGCTCGGCAGCGGACGCCTGCTCATCGTCTTCGCGATGACCGCGCTCGGATACGGCGGCACATTCGTCGCCTTTACATTCCTTGCTTCGATCCTGCAGGAGATCACCGGGTTTGCGGCGGGCACCGTCAGTCTCATCCTCGTGGTCTACGGCATCGCCATCGCCATCGGCAATGTCGCCGGCGGCAGGCTCGCCAACCGCAGCCCCGTACGCGCCTTGACCGGATTATTCATTGCCCAGGCGATCGTGCTGGTCCTCTTCAGCTTCACAGCGCCGTCGCCCTGGCTGGCTGTTCCGACGCTGGCTGCACTCGGATTCCTCTCCTTTGCCAACGTGCCTGGCCTGCAGATCTATGTTGTGCAGCTGGCAAAGCAGGTTCGCCCCGCCGCCGTTGACGTCGCATCGGCCCTGAATATCGCGGCCTTCAACCTTGGTATTGCCGCGGGCGCATGGATCGGCGGCCTCGTGGTCGAATCCTCCCTGGGGCTTGGGGCCACACCATGGGTTGGCGCAATCCTTGTCGTGGGAGCCTTGGTTCTGACGCTCTGGAGTGGCGCTCTGGACGGCCGCCCGGCATCGGATGACGACACGGCGACCCAGCCTGCCTAACGACGGCGACGGGAATCCCCAACGTCCTGAGAACGGTGGTCGACGCGAGCCCAATCGCGTTGGCCATCGAAGGCCGGACTTGGGGTCTTCGCCAGGCGCCCCCAAATGTTCTTTTTCCCGGCAAAATTGTGTCGTCGTCGACCACAATTTTCTTGCCTCATGACGGCATGCTGCGACATAGTCACCAGAGCCGATTAGACTCGAATGCATGACTAGGACACCTTGCGATTTCGCGTTCTTCACAGTTGGGATCGATCAATGGTCTATCTGTCGCCTCGCACGATCACTGCATTTCTGAAAATACCGGTTGCGATGCTTGCCACTTGTGGGGCGTCGCTTCTATCGAGCCCGCCCGCATATGCACAAGATCCCTTTGACGATTTTCCGCTGGTTATCAGCTGTGAAAACAAGGGTACCTACCACGCGTTCTATTTGTCGAGAGTGACGAAGGACGGCACCGCGACTTACTCGGCTTCAGACCGGATAGCGGGTACTATTACGCTCGACGGCAAAGCAAAGGCCGTAGGCGGATCTGACGGGGGAAGTTGCGTGGGCAAAACCCTCAAGGAACTGCGAGCGTCAGGGCAGGCACACGACCTCAAATCTTAGCCCCTCAACATCGAGATTTCTGGGCCATCGTTGTTCAGCGGACGGGTAAATCGGCTGGAGGCAGACGGTTCCCGCCAAGTCAGCGGGGAATGTCATGGGCGACCTATGTTCTAGGCCCTTCGAACGTTTGTGCGCTCGCGCGCACGGGCAAAGACGTTGTCAGGATGTCGTTCGACGTTGGGCTCCAACCTACGTCGCGTGAATAGCCTTCGAAGAGGCCGTCAGGGAGGCGGGCTTCCTCTTTAGGGTGAAGCTTGGGCGATGACGCGACGCAAAGGGGAGAGGCATGGAAGAACTGCAAACTCCTTTTAAGGTACAGCTGGTCGCTTTCTGCGCTCGGTGCGAACCTGCATCTCTTCGGAGGTCGGTGGCGCAGCCAAGCTTCTGACAGCAAGCCTTGTCATCCTGTTCTTGGCGATCAACGTGCTCAACAGCTTCGTCGGTCGAAATTTCATGACGGCAATCGCCGACAGGCATGTCAGCGAGTTCGCCCGCCAGACGGTATTCTATCTTGTCGTGTGGCTCCACGATCGTATCGGTGTATGCGCGGTTTAGCGAGGAACGGCTCGCACTGCTCCGGAGAAATTTCCTGACGCGCCGCCCCGGCAAGCTTTATCTGACGGATGGAGCATACGATCGCCTCGATGTGACGGGCGAGCTCTCGCATCCCGATCAGCGCATCTCGGAAGATATCCGCGCGGGTTCCTGCTTGATTCAGAGGCGCCGCGGGCGTTGCTTATCCAGGTTCTGGCCGAATTCTTCGCCCAGGGATACGCTTCCTCCGCAGCAACCCTATTTTCCGCCGAAGTACGCTTCGACCAGCCGATCGTCGCACTGTCTGTGAACGCAGAAATCCCGGACGAGCGGATTTCGATGCTACTTGCCGAATTGAGACTCGAGCGCATTTCTACCAGAGGGATTTCGACAAGAAGTGGAATGGCATATGTTTCTGACGCCAACAGGGCAGCGCCTGTTGATGTTGGCGGCCTCATCCATCGCGAAGCCGCGTGTCATTTCCCTGAGGGACCGAGGTTATGGTGGGTTGGGATGTGGTGTTCCGGATTATGACTAGCCTTACAGAAGGTGTCGGCATCGCCTGCGTCCATATTGGGAGCGCCGCCAAAATATCGTCCTATGGCGCCATCCTGGACCTTGACGATAATGGCGCATGGCAGTGGAAGACGTCGTAAGCCGCGCAAACGGTGGCGACGCGCAGCACGGAGACTGAGACGACAGGAAAGTCGATAGGAGGCTGACGATGACCAATGCAGCTCTTTCAACTGACAGCTATCAGACAAAGACCGCTCCGCTTGGGGCAGACGAACTCCGCTTGATGGACGCCTACTGGCGCGCGTCGAACTATCTTTCGGTCGGACAGATTTATCTGCTTGACAATCCGCTCCTGAAGGAACCTCTCAAGCGGGAGCACATCAAGCCAAGGCTGCTTGGCCACTGGGGAACATCGCCCGGCTTGAACATGCTTTATGTGCATTTGAACCGCGTGATCAAGCGCGACGACCTCAACATGATCTACGTGATCGGGCCTGGCCATGGCGGGCCGTCGCTGGTCGCACACGCCTATCTGGAAGGGACCTACAGCGAAGTCTACCCGAATATCGGCCAAGACGCCGAGGGGATGAAGGGTCTGTTCAAGCAGTTCAGCTTCCCCGGCGGCATTCCGAGCCACGTCGCTCCCGAAACGCCGGGAAGCATCCACGAAGGCGGCGAACTGGGCTATGCCTTGAGCCATGCCTATGGCGCGGCCTTTGACAATCCCGATCTGATCGTTGCCTGTGTGGTCGGCGACGGGGAGGCGGAAACCGGTCCGCTTGCGACCGGATGGCATGGCAATAAGTTTCTCAATCCCGCCCGTGACGGATGCGTGCTGCCGATCCTCCATCTCAACGGCTACAAGATCGCCAATCCGTGCTTCCTCGCCCGCATCCCAGAGCACGAATTGCGGAAATTCTTCGAGGGGATGGGTTATGCGCCGCTTTTCGTGGAGGGGCACGATCCCGACAAGGTGCAGCAGCAACTGGCGGCAGCGATGGATACAGCCGTTGCAGAGATCAAGCGGATCTGGACGGAGGCTCGCGAGAAGGGCAATCTGAAACGCCCAGCGTGGCCGATGATCGTTTTCCGCACGCCAAAGGGCTGGACCTGCCCGAGCGAAATAGAGGGCAAGAAATGCGAGGATTACTGGCGGTCGCACCAGGTCCCGATGGGCGACATGGACAAGCCGAAGCATATCGAAATCCTTCAGCATTGGATGCAGACCTATAAGCCTGCAGAGCTCTTCGATGACGACGGCAAGCTGCGCGCCGAATTCGCCTCGCTGGCCCCGGCTGGGAATCGCCGGATGAGTGACAATCCGCACGCAAATGGTGGCTTGCTGCTCCGTGACCTGAAGATGCCGGATTTCCGCGACTACGCCGTTTCGGTGCCGAGCCCGGGAGCGACGACGACCGAATCTGCGCGGGTCATGGGCAAATTTCTGCGCGACGTCATGAAGCTGAACCTGAACAGCAAGAACTTCCGGCTGTTCAGTCCCGACGAGAACAACTCGAACCGCTGGCAGGATGTGCTCGAGGTCACCAATCGCTGTTACATGGCGGAAATCTATCCCGAGGATGATCACCTGTCGCCCGACGGGCGCATCATGGAGGTTCTGAGCGAGCATCAATGCCAGGGCTGGCTGGAGGGCTACCTGCTGACGGGACGGCACGGTTTCTTCTCCTGCTACGAAGCCTTCATCCATATCATCGATTCGATGTTCAACCAGCACGCCAAATGGCTGAAGGTCTGCAACCACATCCCGTGGAGGCGGCCGGTCGCGTCGCTCAACTACTTCCTGAGCTCGCACGTCTGGCGACAGGATCACAACGGCTTCAGCCATCAGGATCCGGGTTTCATCGACCATGTCGTCAACAAGAAGGCAGAGGTGATCCGCGTCTATCTGCCGGCGGACGCGAATACGCTGCTTTCGGTCACCGATCATTGCTTGCGCAGCCGCAATTATGTGAACGTCGTCGTGGCTGGCAAGCAACCGGCGCCGCAGTGGCTGACCATGGATCAGGCGGTCAAGCATTGCGCTGAGGGCCTCGGTATTTGGGAATGGGCTAGCAACGACAAGGGTAGTGAGCCCGACGTCGTGATGGCATGCTGCGGCGACGTTCCGACGCTGGAGACGCTGGCGGCGGTGCAAATGCTGCGCGACCACCTGCCCGAATTGAAGGTGCGCGTCATCAACGTCGTCAATCTCATGAAGCTGCAGCCGTCAAGCGAGCACCCACACGGGCTTTCCGACCGTGATTTCGATGTGCTCTTCACCAAGGACAAGCCGATCATCTTTGCGTTCCATGGATATCCCTGGCTGATCCACCGACTGACCTACCGGCGCACCAACCACGGCAATCTACACGTGCGCGGATACAAGGAGGAGGGGACGACCACGACGCCCTTCGACATGGTCGTTCTGAACCAGCTCGATCGCTTCCACCTTGTCGAAGACGTCATCGATCGGTTGCCGCAACTCGGATCCCGCGCCGCCTATTTCAAGCAAGCGATCCGCGAGAAGCTGATCGAGCACCGGCAATACATTGAAAAACACGGCGATGACATGCCTGAAATCACCGGTTGGAAGTGGGGCGTCCAGGGGCAGCCAGCAAGCACGCACAGGACGTCGACGGAAGGCGACAACACATAAGGCGAAGACCGCAAAATGTGCAGCGTGGCGGCGACCCTACGGCGATGACGCCGACGCGATACGCAAATCGCTCCTGCCGTGGTCAGGCCGGCGATCTGTGTATCGGCTGCGACGGCCTATGCCAAGAATGCGAATTTCGAGGCTATGCGGATGGTGAAACATGATTGAGGTGTTGACTGCGCCAAACATGGAGGCCGCGCCGAGCGACCAGGACTTTGCGCGATTGCAGTTCTCGTCGGTGCTCTACTACCTGCATTGTACGAACCCCGATAACGGGTTGGTTCGCGACAAGACGCAAAATGGCGCACCGGCAAGCATCGCGGCCATCGGCATGGCACTCGCCACCATTCCAATCGTCGTCGAGCGCGGCGTCATCATTCGCGAGTTTGCGGCCAAGATTGCCCGGCGGCGGCTCGAATTTCTGCTGCAATGCCACCAGGGGCCGGAGCCGGACGCCTCCGGTTACAAGGGCTTCTTCTATCATTTCCTCGACATCGAGACGGGACGCCGGGTGTGGGACTGCGAGCTGTCGACGATCGACTCGGCCTTTCTGTTTGCCGGCGCGCTGACGGTCGCCACCTATTTTGACGGGGAGACGGCTGAAGAAGCGAAGATCAGGCAACTTGCGATGTCGCTGTATCAGCGGGCAGACTGGAATTGGGCGCGTGACCAGGGCGCGACGCTGACGCACGGCTGGCGACCGGAGAGCGGCTTCATTCCTTACCGCTGGCGCGGTTATGACGAAGGCCTACTTCTCTCCATACTGGGGCTTGGATCGCCGTCGCATCCGCTGCCGCCCGAAAGCTATGCGGCTTACACTGAAAGCTACGAATGGCGGAACATCTTCGGGCGCGAATTGCTCTATTCCGGTCCGCTCTTCACGCATCAGCTGTCGCATATGTGGATCGATTTTCGCGGCATCCGCGACGAATTCATGCGCGAGCATACCAGCGACTATTTCCAGAACAGCCGGCAAGCGGCCTTCGTCCAGCAGGAATATGCGATCCGAAATCCGATGGATTTCGAGGGCTATGGCGAGCATTGCTGGGGATTTACCGCGAGCGATGGTCCCGGCTGGCAGACAGCGGAGATCGATGGGGTGCGCCGCGAGTTCTTCGACTACATCGCCCGCGGCGCTCCGTTCGGGCCGGATGACGGCACCGTATCGCCCTGGGTTGTCGTGGCATCCCTGCCTTTTGCGCCCGAGATCGTCATTCCAACCGTCCGTAATTTCGCGAGCATGAATCTGGGGATGACGCGGCTTTACGGCTTCAAGCCATCGTTCAATCAGACTTTCAAGGATGGAAACAGTCCAACTGGCTGGTGGATCAGCCCTTACCACTTCGGGATCGACCAGGGGCCGGTGGCGCTGATGATCGAGAATTATCGCACCGGCTTCCTATGGAATCTGATGCGCAATTGCGAACCTGTTGTCAGGGGGTTGCGCCGCGCTGGCTTCACCGGCGGATGGCTGTAGCGGGGGCGTACATGACCAGCCGCGCAACTTGATCTCGAGTGCGTTGGATCAATCGATCATTCGGCGTTCGATTGGGCCTGCCAAGTTGATCAATGAGAGCCGCGGAGCTGATCGTCCGCTAGCCAATTTCGCTTGAAGACGCTCTTCGTCCCATCCGTCGCCTCGGACGTATGCACGATGTCCTCCCGCAGCCACCAGTCAATTGAGGTGCCGGGCGCCGACAGCTCTCGCTGTTCGAGGTTCGCTGTGACAAGAATTGATATCGACTGGGTCCGCGCAGATTTGACCGCTGCCGTTTCGGCAGCCGACAATGCAAACAGCGGCGCGATAATACCCGTCACGACGACGGATGCGTAGACTGGGAGTGTTTGCGAGTACGACATCACATGCATCCCACTGGAACTGCAGCAATACTACAATGTCGCAAGTCAAACTTACAGTCGACTCTCTATTTCGATATTTCGCCGAATGAAACGACTGCAGCAAGCGCAGAACAGCGATAGTTGCCGAGCCTGCAGCCTGCTCAGCGTCTTTTAAAAGGAGAAGGGTAGGCAGCGGATTTGGCTAAGCTAGCTCGTGACGCAGCTGATGCCACGTATTTTCATTACCATTGCCGGGGGCACAGCCTGTGCCGGCCACGCCTCTGCGGCCGTAGTGCAAACGCCGCTCAGCGTGCAAGGTCGGCCGCCTTTTCCAGGCTCACCCCCTTGACCAGTGGGTCAGCGTGCCGATGCGCCAATCGCCATTCGGCTCCTTCGCGGCGATAAACCAAGGTAACCCGCAGCGGCCAGTCCTGGGCGGGCAGCCCGCAGACCTCGACATGCTGTCGTTCGATGATCGCGAGGACCACCATGTCGGCGGAACCGTAGGCTTGAACAAGTTCCTGCTCGAAGGTGCCGTTCTTGAAGAAACGGCCCATCGCCTCGAGTCGCTCGGTCGTGAGTTCGAAGCTCCGCGTTGGTTTTCCCCCGAACGGAGACATCAGCGTGAAATCGTCGGTATAGGTGATCCGCTCGCGGTACTTTTTTATATCTCCGCGCATGAGTGCCGCGTGCGCTTCCTTAGAACGCTGGACGAGGTCGGCAACCGTTTTGTCGACAACAGCCTCCTCGTGAGCCTGATGCGAGACCTTCGCGGATCTCGCAGTATGCGACAACGCGAGGCCGGCGCCTGCTGCGGCGAGAGTTGAACGTTGCGATACTGACATGGGGAGCGCTCCTACACTGTTTGATCGCTGCGAAGCTCGCTTGGGCTGCCCCGCTTGCTGAGGAGTGGAGATCGCACTTCAATGATGCTGAATCCGGTGATATGATTTCACTGATATGCTGAACAGAATTGACCTTTCCCGTTCAGACCTCAACCTCCTCGTTTTTTTCGAGGTGGTGCTCGACGAGCGTCATGTCGGGCGGGCGGCCGAGAGATTGGCTCTCACGCCTTCAGCAGTCAGCCATGGGCTCGGCAGGTTGCGCCGCCTTCTCAATGACCCGCTCTTCCTCAGAACGCCCAGAGGTGTTTTGCCGACGGCGCGCGCGATGGAGCTGGCCGGGCCAATCGCTGATATTTTGGCGCGGGCTAGGGATGTGATCTCGACGGCCGAGCCGTTCGATCCCAAGAACTCCACGCGCCGGTTTACGATCGGCGCTCCCGACGGAGTCACGGCGGTCTTCCTGCGGCCGCTTCTCGCCGAGTTGCATCGGGCCGCGCCCGGCATAGACATCGGCGTGCGTCAGTTGCTTCCCGTTCCGGGAGAAATGTCGCCCGAGCGCGCTTGGCGCACCGCCTTTGGCGATTTGGAGGCAGGGGCGATGGACATTGCCGTCATCCCGTCGTTCCATATTCCCACGCGCTTCCATGCCCGCAGCCTCTACGACGAGGATTTCGTCATTGCGATGCGGGTCGGGCATCCGTTCGCGGACGATCCTACGTTGGAGCGCTATTGCGAGATGCAGCATCTGGTCGTCTCGTTCACCGGCGATCCCCATGGCTTCGTGGACGAGATTCTGGCGACTCAAGGCTACTCACGGCGGATATCGCTGACCGTTCCCAACTTCATGTTCGCGCTCGCCGTCGTAGCCGACACCGACCTGATTTCGGCACTGCCGAGGAGATTTGTCGCCATGCATGCAGCGCGGTTCGGGGTGATAAGTCTGGAAAGCCCGTTCCCACCGACAACCTTCCAACTCAACGCCATCGCGCCGAGGGCGGCGATGATGGACGCGGGGCTGGCATGGATTTTCGATCTGCTTGCCCCAAAACGCGCAGGCTCACACAACCGTCTGCCATAGCTCGGAGTTGAGAAGTGTCCCGACTTTACTGCGCTCAACGCAATTGTCGCGAATTTGCGGTTGCCGACTGGATCTGGATTTGCCAGTCGCAAGTAGTGAGCGTCAGGTTCTGGATCGTGTAGACCAATCCGGACGAGATAGGCAGCCCGACATTCGCATCGCCGACCAAACAAGTTCATTGATGACCCAGATCGAGATGACCGTTCCTGGCATGGGGTTCTTAGCTCTGGGGCACCGCCCCTTAGTTTCGGCTCCAGGCCAAAAATGGCCGATAGTGTCGCTGGACGATAAGCAGAGTTCGATCCGGTTGGATGATATAGATCTCCTCGACCTCGCGCCCCGTCTGATCCGTGAACGTATGGGGGAACGAAGAGCCGACCGGCGACCTCGTGAGCTTCGTTCGGGGCTGGCCGCCGTAGGTGATGCTGCCGGGAATAGGTGCGTAACCTTCCGACGAATAGGATCCCGAAACGGCAGTGCAGCTTGCGACAAGGACTGCCGTCACGGCCGCCGCTACTATTTGGATCATCCTCTGGCCTCCCTGTTCATCGGTGAGATCTCGCCGATGTGATCGGCGACGATCACTGGTCTACTCGATTTCGTCATCAAAGTCTCTTGCGCAGCGGGCTCCTTCGATCAGACGCTGCCATCACGTTGATAGGCATGGCCGTCTCATAGCTATCGCCATGATCGTCGCCGATCCATTCCTGGTGCACCTTGGCCCGCCAGCGCGGACGCCATTGACAGTCGATCCATCCCAAACCTTACACCACGGCTAAATTCCGAACACCGAATTGTGCTGACAAAGCTCCGGCCTCAGCCTCAGCCATCTTCAATTCCAAGAACCTTCGAAAGCCTCTCGACAAACTTTGCGCGCACATCGTCCGGCAGCTTATCGAGATTGAGCTGTTTGAATTTAACCGCCGGAAGTCCTGCCGCATCAGGGAGTCCAAGCTTTTCCCAATCCGGCGTCCCCTTCTTGAATCCGACCAGAAACTTGCGATGAGGTGCCGGCATGGCGCCGGCAATGGTTTCGACAAGCTGCTCCCGCGCGCCGCCAGTAGCGTATCAAGCGCGACGTCCTCGACGGCCATGCCATCAAAGTTCTGCTCGAACTCCGCCCTAATATCTTTGCGACCCGGTGCGAGCACTTCAGCAACGGGCCTGCCGTGGCTGATCAGATAAACGATAAAGGCCTGGCGAAGGGCTTCGCTTATCCCTTCGGCCGCTAACAAATCCCGTATGTCGAACAGGTCGCGCGGATGCTGCCTATCCAGAGCCGCCATGATTTTTCCCGCGTACAAGTCGGCGAACGATACGACCTGGATTTCCGCGAAGCCGAATTGATCTTCGACCGCAGGCGATACCGATCGCATCTCCGGCGCAAAGACACATCCGCGCAGGACGGGCGTCACCTCGATCTTGGTCTGCGTACGTCCCTGCTGGACGATGAGACGCGTGAGGGTGCCGTCGGCCTGCCGGCTTTCAGCAACCCGAACAGATTTTCTAATTCCTTCAATGCGCTTCTTTATCCGCAGCAGCGCGGCTTCAACGCCGCAAGAGACTCATCGCGTGGCGCGACGGGTAGGAACGTCAGGTCTATATCGACTGACAGTCGGGGCATATCGCGGACAAACAGGTTGATCGCTGTTCCTCCCTTCAGTGCAAAGCAAGTCTCCTCGGCGACAGCTGGCATTGTCTGTACGAGTAATGTGACCTGCTGCCGGTAGCGTTCATTGATCGGCATACAAGTCCTCCGGAACGGTGATCAGATAGGTCGGGTCCAGACGCCCGCCCTGCACAAGCATGCGCTTGCCTGTCCCGAGATCGATTGCCTCTTTGTCCAGATGTTTGCGCCAGGGATGCTGGTGGCGATCGGCAAAGAAGAAGAACAGACGCTTGACCTTGATGCTTTTGCAGTCGACGAGCAGCTTTTGAAGTCGCCGCGGGCTGAGGGTCGTGAGTCCCTCGATGATTTTATCAGCCTGATCAAAACTCTCATGGTTAGGCAGCCCGTCCAGCATTTCGAGGACGGCCCGCTCGGGCGTCGACAGGGTCAGCGGCCATTCCCATTGTCCCCAGGGTATCACGTTAAAGGAGCCACCTTGGATCGGGTCCACAATGATGTGACTGTTGTCTTTAACGTTCCAGTCGAGACTAGTGGTGCCAAAGGTTATCGGCTCATTGCGAAACAGCGCGTCGCTGTTGTGATGAACGAACCGGGTTTCCAGAGGGAGCTTGTTCAGCCATGAGGGCGCCGCCTTGGGACCATACAGATGAATCTCTTTCTCTTCGCGCCTGAGATAATGCGAGAAGCCATGAAGAGACAATGCTGTGCGGCCCCCGACAAGGAAGGGTTGCCGCAGCAGCAGGGTTTGCAGCGATATGACGACGTGCTCCCAGAGGAGTTCGCCGCCCGGCTTTCGGTACACGCCGCGTGTCACGCGCACCAGCCATCCGTTCAGAACGTATTTCCGGCAAAGCTGCGGAGAGTAGCCGTGCTCGCTCAGCCAGGCGGCGTCCACGACCAGCCCTTGCGGGAGTTCACGCTGCAGGTGGTTTAGCTTTCCTTTATATTCTCCACTCATGGTTTATATTATAGGGAATATGTAAACCGAATTCAAGTTTGAAATTCCATCGATTTATGAACCAAAGGGCTACAAACTACGATACATTCAAACCTTCCTATTTTCCGCGGTATTGATGGCATTCCCTGGTACTTGCCTGCTTCGTCTGGGGCCGTCCGTCGCCTCACAAGAGGAGGGCGACGGCGCGACAGCGAACAGGCCGGCCGGCGACGGCATACTGGTTCGGTCTGACCTCGGCGTAGACTTTCCAGTGAACACGGTCGAATTTGATGCTTTGGAAGCATTCCTGATGCCACAGATTCTCATGTTACTGCAGGAGAAACAGCCGACATCGTGACATGCTCGGAGGCTGTGAACGCCGGCGACGGTCGCTGGCTGATGACCGCGGGTGTCGTTCTGGTTCGACAGAAGCCGGGCCGTGCGAAAGGTGTCATGTTCATCACCATCGAGGACGAGACGGTCCGGCCAATCTGGTCGTCTGGCGGTCGTTGTTCGAGCAGCGCCGCCGCGTGGTCCTCGGATCGTCGATGATGGCGATCAATGGGAAGATCCAGCGAGAGGGCGACGCGGTCCATCTCGTGCCACAGCCGCTCTTCGATCTGTCGGGCGACCTGTCAGGGCTTGCCGACCGCGACACGGAGTTCAACCTACCGACGGGCAGGGGAGACGAGCTTGCGCATGGCGGCGGGCCGGACCCAAGGGACAAGCCGAAGCCTGCGGTTCAGCCGCGGGACATCTTCATCCCGGATCTCCACATCGACACCTTGAAGGTGAAGGCGCGAAATTTCCACGAGCTTCGTGTGTCGGTGTCGGATTGTCCTTCCCCCGTTCGTCCTCTGCTTGACCAGCACAGGAGAACGGCCAATGAGCAACGAAACCAAAGTCCATATCGAAGAAGAGGCGATTATCGCCATGCTAACGATGCGCGCTTCCGCGCTCGGCGAAAAAGATGCCAAGGGCGCACTTTCCTACGAAACCGAGGATTCTGTCGAGTTTTCGCTAGCACCGCCGCTCGTCTATCACGGCAAGGACGAGGCAGGCCTACAGGCGTGGTTCAATACCTGGGAAGGTCCGATCGGTGGCGATGTTTGCGATGAAAAGCTAACGGTCGGTGGAGACGTTGCTTTCTGGAGTGGTCTGACGCGCATGACGGGAACTAAAACTGACGGCACCGAGGTCGATCTTTGGTTTCGTCAAACCCTTGGCCTGGTGAAGCGCGATGGCCGGTGGATGGTGTCCCACCAACATGCATCCGTGCCATTCGCCATGGATGGAAGCGGGCGCGCTCTGTTCGATCTCAAACCTTAAACGACTGGCCTCAGGGTATCGATGTCCCCAGGCCGCCGACGGTGGAGTTTTACTTTGTTCGATGAGGTCCAGGCTCGGATGCCGACCTCAGCGCCTCTTCGCGACGTCTGGTTTCGCTCTCATTGAGAGGTGCACTGATCGTCGCGATGGCTTCAAGCTCGGCATCGCAGATTTCCAGAAGTCAGGGTCGGCCGATCGCTGGTGGCGGCTGCTTTTTCGCCTTTGAATGGGAAGCGTTTCGCCTACTGCATGGGTGGAAGGACACATCGTGCCAGAATAGAGCCTGCTTCTCCCAGCTGATGTTACCATTACGCAGGCATGACCGCATTGGGCCCGAGAGCGGTCGAGTGTTCGGTCAGGAGTGGCCACCGCATCATCGACAGTCGATTCCTGCGCCGTTGCGGCCATTTGTCGAAGCGCGCTCAAGGATACTCGCGCTTGCACATTGCTATCAGCGAAGGCACCGCCTCGGGCCTTGAAATCGCCATTTCCCCTATGATGTCGACAAAGTTTTGGGTGGCTTTGCGTGCCTGCTCCCTCGTCCCCCCGACAGCGAGAACATTTGCGACGCCCTGATCATATAAAACCTTGAACTTGGCCATGTATCGATCTGAATCGGCGTCATCACCGGCGTCCTTACTTGCCCTTGCCAAGTACTGGTAAAACGCTGCGCATGCCATCGGCCTATCATCATAGGTCGTTGGCTGCTTCAACTCCGCCACGACCGGAAGCAAAATCAGGTAAATCCCCACCGTTGATGCCAAAAGTGTAATCGCCTCCAAGGCAGTCCCCTTTGCGCAAGCTCTCAATCTTGCCTATGATCGCGCTCTCTGGTTGTGACGTCTATCGCAGCGCAATTTTCAAACGGTAAGGCACATCACTACAAATTTCGATGTCCTACAGGGCTACGAAGAATCGTTTGCCTTTTGGTTGCCAGTTCGGAAGAAAGAAGAAGAACCCCGAGAATCAGGAAGCCGCCAGCACTTGTTCCTTCGGGGTTCCGAAGTCTACATTCTCCCGGCGCCTGCGACGGCGTAATTGCCCGGTTTCTTCTATCAATCGGATTTCAACATGACAAAGGAAGCCGCTCAGATCAGTGCAACTTTGCTGTTGTTTGCGGCGATGATCGTGCCGTTGATGACGCGAGGATGGCCGCTTTGGGCGAGAGCCGCGTGGCAGTTGGCGGCTTTCATCGCGCTCACATATCTCGTGCTGCGAACGGTGGGTTCACCGTTTGGTCCGGAATTTGATACCGTGCAGCCCGGCGCCCGAATATGGCAGCAACTTATCGGGGTCGGATGGTGGCTTATCGCGGCCCAGTGTGCAATCGGCATTGTCCGGCTGTTCGTGGTGTTCGAGGCCAAGCCACGAGAAACCCGTATCGTCTCCGACCTGATGGCTGGGATCATCCATCTTCTGACGCTGTTCGCCGTGATCAACTTCGTCTTCGCCGTTCCGGTCGGCGGCCTTCTTGCAACCTCCGGCGTCATTGCGATTGTGTTGGGCTTAGCGCTTCAGAGTAGCTTGTCAGACGTATTCTCGGGGATCGCCGTTGGCATAGAGCGGCCCTACAGTCCCGGCGATCTGGTTTGGGTAGAAGGCGGGATCGAAGGCCAGGTCATACAGGTAAACTGGCGCTCCACGCACATTGCGACGCCGAACGGGGACGTTGCCATCGTTCCCAACAGCGTGATGGCCAAGGCACGCCTGGTGAACCACAGTATGCCGACGAACATCCGTCGCGTCTCAATCACGGTGAAGCTCGCGGCGAACGAATTGCCGGATCGTTGCATGGCGGTTCTGAACGCGGCAGTCAAAACCTGCATGTTGCTGTCAGCGACGCCGCCGCCCAGTGTCGCCCGCACGGACCTTCAGGGCGATGGCGTGGCCTATGACATCAGCTTTTCCATTCCAAGCATCGAAGTGCTCGTCGCAGCACGTACCGAACTGCTGGGACACGTCCAATCCCATCTTCGCCACGCGGGCATTGCACTTGCCGTTCCGGGTGTCCCGATCCAAGCGCGCTTGGAAGTTCCAAGCGCAGCAACACTCCTCCAGGAGTCTGACTGGTTCGGAGTGCTCGCCGAGTCCGATCGAATTCTCTTGGCGGAGCATCTGGTCCAGGTGTGGTTTGCGGCAGGCGACAAACTCATGAAGCAGGGCGATGATCCGAAAGTGCTGTTCATTCTGGCGTCGGGCACCGTGGAGATTTCGAATGACACTCCCGAATGGCCGGAAGTGATCTTCCGATTGGGGCCGGGCAGCAGCCTCGGGGCGATCGGCATGATCACAGGGACACCCTACGCGGCAACCGCTACCGCACTGACACCCGTGACCGCTTACAGCCTTGACAAACAGGGCGTGGGTGACGCCATCGCGGTACGGCCGGATCTCGTCAAGAGCTTTGAAGTATTGGCTCGCAGGGGGCAGGAAATGAACCGCAGGGACGTGGTTGCGCGTCAGAGCGACGATGCTGAAGCGCCCGAGATGTTCCTATCGAAGCTTCGCAGCTTTCTGCGAAAGATCTCAGAGACCCCCCGCAGCGAGGGCCAAAGGCGACGCCGCTAGTCATGAAATGCCGGGGGTAAAGTCTCTTGCACGGGAAGCGGGAGCCGGAACCTCCCGCGATGAAGGGCTTGAAAGGCGAGGGTATCAGAACCGCTGTTTCCGACCGGATACGGCGTGGCGTCGCGCAACGGGCTCCTTAGATCACGACGCTGCCATCACGTTGAGAGCCGTTCGCCAGCCCAACGGGCTCTACAATCTGTCGAAGCTGTCGGTGGCTGAGGCACGAAGGCCAGGGCGTTGAAGCAGATGCCGCGCCGCTGTTGCTGGACAGATAGCTGTCGAGATCGACATGCTTGTCCTTGGTGATCTCGTAGGCCTTGTCGGGATCGCGGTTGACCTCATCGAGCGGGCGCGTGGAACTGCCGTCCTGTTCAAGAGCCGCCTGCTGTTGCTGGTCGCGAATGACGATGTCGCCTAGACCGACGCGGTGGCGCGATCCGTCTGGCGCGTGTCGTCGAGCTGATAGGAGCCCTCCAGCGTGTGGTTGGTGGTGGGGTTGCCGTTTTCGTCTTTGCCCCTGGAAAGATCGATGCCGAGATCGACGCTGAAACCTTCATAGCCCCTCCGGCCAAAGCGTCGATCCTGCGTCGGTTCGAAACTGACCTTCTGACCATCCTTGATGCCTGACAGCCTCGAACACTCTACGGCCGAAATGTGGGCGAACACATCCGGAAAACCGTTGTCGGGGCTATGGAGCCATAGCCATTCTCAGAGTTGAATTATTTCACAGTACCAGTAGCCAATGTAAATCTTCGGTTGATTTGCGGTGCGCAAAATATCCACCCAAGTCAGTTTGACAGGATACATGATGAAGTTTGGACGGCAGGCTCAATTGCAAGAGTTGAAGGTTGGGGGATCGAAACAACTCATAAAACAGTACGGGCGCTAACCTGATGGGGGAGCGCCCGTATGTTGCTGCCGCGACAAAAACCAATTGTGTGGCAGGCCGCTTGCTTGAGGCGGTCGTGTATAGACGTAACCCGAGTCGGGCAACCCCGTTTTTGCAGCGCAGCTATGCATGGCCCGGAGTTATCCATCCAAGGTCGCCAATTGACGGGGGTGCTTAGAAGTCAACTACGACTGATGGAGCGCTCCGGTTTGCCGGTCCGTGATACACTGCCTCTATGTTGTTTCCGTCCGGGTCAAGCAGGAACGCGGCGTAGTATCCAGGATGATAGGATCGCTCACCGGGTTTGCCGTTGTCGATGCCGCCGTTGGCAATGCCCGCGCTGTGGAATGCATCTACAGTGGCACGGTCCTTTGCCTGGAAGGCCAAGTGATGCCGACCTGTAAGCTTTCCAAGGGCGGCATCACTGTCTCGGGATGATATGAAGAGTTCGTCGGCCCAGAAATAATCGTCTGCCTCACCGCCAATTGGTATTTCAAGCACCTCAAACAGTGGGCGATAAAAGGCGCGGCTCGCGGAGAGGTCAGCGACAACTAGTTGGATGTGATCGATTAGTCGACCACGATGAAGTTGCGCAGTTTCCATTTCGATGCCTCCAATTCGATAGGTTGAAGAAACGGCATGAGGAAGGTGTCGGTTCCACGCGGGGACCACAACAGGAATATTTCTGCTGCAGTAATTTCTCGCCCGAAAAGGCGGCGTTTATCCATCCTGGACATCCGTCCAACGTTTCACATCTACCGGCTTTGACCTAGCGGGTGCTGCCTGATGGGACCGATGGGCGTCCCGGCAGTAGGGACGCATTGCTAGAATGGATTGTATCAAAATGAACAATTATTCTCACGCGTCCCGGTTGAAGGGGCAATGAAGGTTTCTCCTAGGACATCGATCATCTCACAGCGCCATATCAGGACCGCTGCATCGGCGTTGCCGATATCAGCGGATTGCTGAAGGCGTTGACCAACCTCTATCTCGACAAGGGGTTCGTCACCTCGCGCGCCTATGTGCCGCCGCAGGACATCGCGGGCACCCGCCTCTTGAAACTGACGGTCGTCGAAGGGACGATTTCCGACATCTACCTGAACGGCAAGGCGAGCGAGCGAAACGGTGCTCTTGCCACGGCCTACCCCGGCATGAAGGGAAAGATCGCCAACATCCGCGATGTCGAGCAGGGCTCGACCAGACCAACCGTCTGTCGTCAAACGACGCAAAGACCTCGATGCTTCCGGGCTCCAAGCAGGGCACCTCCATCCTCAATGTCGAGAACAAGCCAAGCAAGCGCTGGCATTTGACCCTTGCCAACAACAATCTCGGTCAGGAAAGCACCGGCTACTCAGCAGAGCAAGGTCTCGCTCGGCTTCGATGACCTCCTCGGCCTCAACGACCAGCTCGGATTATCCTACGGCACTCCCACATGGCGACCGTGGTCACCTCGAATTCTCGTGAAGACCAAGCTTCTCATCATCGCTAAAATCCTACGCCTATGTTGACGCGGACTTCGTTGAGCCGACGTCAGTCACCATCGTGACGGTGGGACTCGGCAATGCGGTCCGGGGTTCGTACGACCGCCAAGGCGGTGATCTTCCGGCCGTTCGAATCTTGCAGCGTGAACGCGGGCGCCGGGCTGTCGGCCGGCTCGCTTCATGGTCCACTCGAATGCATGTTAGAAGGCAGCACGTTTACGCCTCACCAGTCGTGCTGTTGCCCATACTGGCAACGCAAGAACAGCACCCCAAAGAATGCTGTTTCCAAAAACGACCGCCCACTGCAGTGGGGACGATAACCCCTTGGTTTGCACATGTGAGATAGGCGAAAGGAGCGTGTCTGAAAGTGCCGTGACCAAACTTTCGAGTTGACTCATATCGCCACCCGAGTCGAAGCGCCCCATTCCCAACGAAAAACTGGCGAGAAGAGAGCTCAACGCCAGCAACAGATGAACCACTGCCAAAACTGCGGCAATCGTGAGGTATCTCGGGCGACTCATGCTGCGTTCCAACCGACGGCGGAGCGTTCACTGTCGAACTGCAAGTTAAGGCTCACGAACATTCGTACCTTTCGTTGATTGCGGCAGTCAATAGTGCCCCATCTCCGCCCATCACACCCTTCAAACCCTCGACGATCGTCGGAGCCTGGAACCTTATGGCATCTACATCAAAATGGATTCTGCGACAGTTGAGTGTGCAGAATTCTTCACGAACATATTTTCGGCAAGTAAACCGCCCATACCGCCGGAGAATTGGTCCACGTCAACTGACGGGTGTGATCGAAAGGGAAGGCCCCGCGGGCGATGGCTTCCCTTCTTGTCCTGCATGTCCTGTCAGAACAGTTAAAGACTACGCCGGTCTGGCGGGATCACCAGTCGGACCAAAGTCCGAAGAGGCAGTTACGACCGATTGTGGCCGGCAAAAAATGGGACTGTACCTCGATCTCAAGCTCGAGGCAGCGTCGCTCGTATTCTTCTAGGAGCATCTTGTTTCCACCCTCTGCACGCAACTTGTCGCGGAACCTGACGGCGTCACCGTAGTTCTCGATGTCTTCCATCCACCAATGGGCTGCGGGCATAGGGTCGGAGATGTGGATGGCGCATGAGAAGCTCGCCAATCCATAGCGAAAGCTGTTGAAGCGTGGGTCTTCCATCTTTCAAAGATGAGGCTCTGCTTTCAAAGATGAGGCTCTGCGAACGGATGACAAATACACAGAGCCTCGTGCAGTTGAGGCTGATGTCGACATCATAGATAAAACGAGGCGATTCAGGATTAGTTCCAGACCGCAGCGTCGGCCCGCGAGTTGAGCACCTTGCCCGCTCTGCGAGCGCAAGCAAGCGGGACTTCTAAGAGCTCTCATGCCGCATGAGGGGTGGAATATATCTCCAGGATAGGTAGAATTCGAATAGTTGAAGCAATCAGTCTTTATATCGATACATACTAATGTACCTCGTGGCTGTATTGGATCCGGGGCGCAACGATGCTTGAATTTTTCAGTCGGCATGCTCATCGATTTGTTCGCGACAATGACGGCAACTTCGCAGTTCTGACTGCGCTGGCAATAGTGCCGCTACTCGCGGCGGCTTCCGTTGCAGTTGACTACGCCAATGCCGGTTTCGAGGCTGACAAGCTGCAGGAGGCATTGGATAGCGCCGCGCTCAGGGCGGTCCGGCTTTACGGCGAGGGCCAAACCGAGGCGGAAGCCACTCAGATGGCGAACGAGACGTTCTTCGGCAATTGGGACCCCTCTCAACGCAACGGGGAAACCCCCGCGGTGGTGTTTCCCGCGTCTCTGAATATCCTCTATTCGGAGGTGGGACAGCAGATAACGGCGGCGGCCGACTATTCTTTTGCCTACCAGCCGGTGTTTCTCACTCGCTTATCGTTCCCTATCTCGCGCCACAGCAGCGCTTCTTACCAGACGGGCGGCGAAGCCTGCATCTTGGCGCTCAATCGGACAGCCGACCGCGCGTTCGAGGTGAGCGGTAGTTCCAGGGTCGATACGTCTGGCTGCACGATCACCGCAAACTCAAGCAGCGACGAAGCCATTTATGTCGGCGGGTCGGGAACCCTGAAGACGGAATGTCTTTATACGCCGGGCAAGGTCTCGGCGTCGCCAAGCAGCACTACTCTTGCGTGCGGCCAACCGCGCGAAGGAAGCGCTGTGGCCATCGACCCGTTCAAGCGCAAAACAATGCCGACTGCCGGACAAGCGGTGGATCTGTCCGGATGCGGACAGAACTTTGTCGGGGGCGGCGGCGGTGGCGGCACGTGCAATGGTACGGGCAAGACACCAAACAAACCTCCCGAAGGATATGCCGTGACGCCGAAGCCGGGGACGTACGACGGTCTGGAAATCAAGGGCAATGTGAAGCTGCAGCCCGGCAATTACATTATCGATGGCGGCACTTTGAAGTTCGCCAGCCAGTCGGTCCTCACCGGCGATCAGGTCACCTTCTTCCTGCTGAACGGTGCCGCAATCGACATCCATGGCGGCTCGACCTTCAACGTCACCGCCCCGACATCGGGCGCCTGGGCCGGGTTCTCGATCGTCGCCGACCGAAGCAACACAGCTCCTGCGGTCATCAACGGGAACAGCAACTCGCACCTCAACGGCATCATCTACACGCCGGCGGCCCAGGAATTCCAGTACGCCGGCAATGGCGGGACGGGTGGCGAATGCGTCCGCATCATCGCCCAAGAGATCACAATGATCGGCAACAGCACGTTCAAGCTGGATTGCAAGTCGGAACTGGCGAACAACGAGATCAACAATCCCGGTGCGATCCGACTTGTTGAATGAGGGCAGACAATCGGCGACTGGCGGGTAACCGTGTACGTTTCTTGTCCGCTTTCGAAGTCGGCACAGTGAATGTGGTGCGGGGCAGCACCTCGGCGGGAATCCTTGCCACCCTATGGCGACGAACGCGACGTCTGAGCAGCAGGATGGGACGCCCGGCCAAATGAATGCGTCTACCCCCAGAACCGCTTCGCATCGAGGATGTCGTCCACCGAGTCCTGCGCCTTACCAATGAGGACGTCTTTGTCGGCATGGGACAGCACACTGTCGCGAGCCGGGTGGTCGGCCAGACCGTACTTCTCGAGGACATCGGGTCCGGTGGCGAGATCATTGAGCGCGCCCAGATGATCTTGAAGATCCGCCATGGCGGCGATGAACTTCTTGTACCGCCGCGCCCCACGCTTGCTGTCAAACAGAGAACCGAAGAATTCCGCCGCGTAGCGAAGCTTCTTCGCGTCCTTTCGAACCTGATGACGATGCTCATCGCCGACGGAGGCCAGCGCTCTGCCGTGCTTCTTCAGTTTCTTTCTCATCTTGTCGAGTGCCTCGGCGGTGAACTCCGCCGAGGGGCTCTGATCGGCTGCGTCCTTCCTCTCGAGATATTCGCCGCACTGAAGCCAGTCGTTAAAATCAAGCGCGAGCGCCCGAGCGCGCGACGAGTTCAGCGCCCCGATCGCATCGTCGTACGCGTCTCTGCGAGCGTCTGTCAGCTTACTCACCAGATCGGCGTCCTTAGCCTTCGCGAGCAGGACGTCGACGTTGCGGGCTTCGCCTAGTACGCTGGCCAGCCATCGCACCTCGGCGTTCAGTCGCCCTGGCTCCTCGCCCGACAGGATTGGCTTGAACAGGGAAAACGCCGAACGCAAACGCCGGAGCGCCACGCGAGCTTGGTGCAGGGCTTCCGGGTTGCGTCGATGCAAGAGGACGTCCTCATTGAGGCGGAACTGCCGGAAGCAGGACGAGGCGATCGCCTGGAAGGCTGCCACGGACGGCATATTGCGCTCGAGATCGAGACCCTCCGCCTTGAAGACGGACCTCTGCTGATCAACGAGCGCGAATCCTTTTTCCGACTTGGAGCGGACGCCGAACCGGGACAGGACGACCCCGTCGACCTTACGCGCGAGGATGAACAGGTCTTTTCGGTCGCCATCTTTCAGTTCGAGTTCGACTTCACGGATGGCCGATTGTCTGTCGCCGGACACGGCCTCGCCCTGATCGACCACGACCTCGATGAGCGACCCGTTCTCCTTCACGTTCCAGACGCGTCTTTCCACATCGACGTCGAATACCGGCTCTACGGCGAGGTCGCTCCCGAACTCGCTCAACAGCGGGCTCGAATGGTCGAGAACGGGTTCCTCCCCGTCGATGGGAGTTTCCCATTCAGACCGTGCGAAGAGGGACTTGCTGGGTCCGGTGGCCTTCACCGTCTGCATGCGGGCGGCGCCGCTTCGCCGGATGCGGAGTGAGAAGCCTTCCTGGAAGAGCCTACGCTCGACGGTGTCGAAGTAGGTCGACGACTGCTCCAGAACCTTCTCGGGTTCGCCGAGAAGGTCGGAACCAAGAAGAGCCTCCAGGGCTTCGGTTGACAGTTCAAGCTTGATTTCGATTTCGGACGACAAGGTGGACTCCGACTGTTAAGGGACGGTCGTCAACGGTGAGGCTGCTGTCACAGACTGATGTTACACCGATTTATCAAGGCGTCCTATGTTTCGAGCAGCATGATGAAGGCGATGCTTGAGGAAGAACACCGAACTGGTGCAGGTGCCAGTCCCTTCGCGCGCGACGTCCGACAGGCAGGTGCGATCTGTTATCGTCGAAACAAGAACGGCGACCTCAGAATCCTGCTGGTCGGAAGCCGCCGAAACGGACGATGGGGCGTTCCCAGGGACACCTCGATCCTGGCGAAACAACCGTGGCAGCAGCGCTTCGCGAAGCCTTCGAGGAAGCCGGCGTCGAAGGCTCGGTCGATCCGGATGTCTTCGGTTCGTTCTCGTATCGGAAGGAAAGTGCACCCCATCGGTATCAGGTCTCGGTTCATCTGCTCGAGGTCTCCCGCATGGCGACGGAGTTCCCTGAAAAGGCAATGCGGAAGCAGAAGTGGTTCCCGCTCAAGATTGCCATTCGAGACGTCGCCCAGCCGGGGCTGCGGACGCTCCTTCAACGCCTGCGATAGACACCAAGCCAGTCAGGGCGAGGCGAGGGAGGCTGAGACGCACTCTCGCTCTGTGACCACACGTCATCTTGCTACGAACGTACCAAACTTGTAGCAACGCCCGGCCGGGTTGCCGGCACTGGATCTTTAGGAGCGCACCAAAGCATCATGGACGCCGAACATCGTCTCGCGACGTATGGAAGCCTCGCGCCGGGCGAGATCAATCACGGACAGCTCGACGGCCTTCGCGGCACCTGGCGAAAGGGCACCGTCCGTGGCCGACTTCTCGAGGCCGGATGGGGAGCGCGGTTTGGCTTTCCCGGTCTCGTGCTCGATGACGAAGCCTTCGAAGTCCCTGTTTCAGTATTCGAATCCCCGGACCTTCCAGAACACTGGAAGCGTCTCGACGAGTTCGAGGGCGACAGCTATCAGCGTGTCGTCGCGAAGGTCACGGTTGGAGGCCAGCAGGTTGAAGCATTCGTCTACGCATTGGCGAAGATGACCTAACTGAGCGGTTCATTCGGTCGAACTGAGATCGTCCTCTCCGGCATTCAGCATCGCGGCCAATATCCGCAGCCCGATCTCGAGTTGACCTAACAAGCGGCTGGGCCGGTGTTGAGCCTCGTTGTCCACTTCGCTACGCTGCGACTTGCCTAATCGCATGCGCAAAGACGGGCAAAGAGCGCTCGACCATCACATCGTTCGCGGTGAGGCTGATCCGCAGGCGGCCGGGCAACTGCGCGACGCTCCCCGGCAGAACCCAGACGCCGTCGGCCGCAAGGCGCGCCGCGAATGCCATGTCGTCCGGGATCGGAGATCGCGGAATCAGATAGAAGGTGCCTTCGGGCACCGGTAGATCGTAGCCTGCTGCCCTAAGGCCTTCGACCATACGATCGCGGCGCCGTTCGAGGGCGGTAACATCGATGCAGAGCTTCTCAAGATCGGGCAGGGCTCGCTGCAGGGTTCGACCGGCGAAGGCCCAGCCATGCGATACCTGAGCTATGTCGACCGCCTCGCGCAGCCTCATGCGATCAGCCTCTGGCATGTCCGCCCCGAGCGCGAGCCAGCCGAGGCGCTCGCCGGGTGCAAGCAGAGTCTTGCCGTAGGAGTAGGCGATCAGCGTGTGCGGATAGCTTTCGGCCGGGCTGATATGGGCGTTAGCGCCAAACACTAGCCGCGCATAGGGCTCGTCGGCAAGCAAGTAGATCACCTTGCCGTGTCGCTCGGATGCCGCGGCAAGCATATCGGCGAGCGCATCGAGTTGAGCGCGCGGGAATATTCGACCGGTTGTGTTGTGTGGGGTATTCACCACGACGACGCGCGTGCGCGGCGTGATCGAGGCCGCGATCTTCTCAATATCGAGATCGAAATTGACGGGCGACAAGTCCACGGCAACGGGCGTGCCGGCGGCTCCGCGAATCTGAGCGCCATAGGCGAACCAGCCCGGGCGCGGATAGATGACCTCGTCGCCCACCTCGAGCACGGCGAGCAGCGCCGCCGCTATCGCGCCGAACCCTCCGGCGGTGATGGCGATGTCGGCCGGTTCGTAGGAGCGGCCGCGCGTTTCGCTCAGCTTGCGAGCGACCGTCTCGCGCGCCAAGGCATCGTATTTCTGGTAGCCGAACCAGTGAACGTCCTGCGGTTCAGCGTGGCGGACCAGCGCATCGACGAGGCCGCGCAACGGTGGCTCCTGCGGATTGCCGAACATGAAATCGCAAGCATCTGGACCGAGGCCATCTCCTTCGAGCACCCGTTGCGCGAAGTCCATGACCGCGCGCATTTCCTCTGTTACGGCGAGCATCCGGCTGGACACGGCGGCGATCGGCATGGCGCACCCCCCCTGCGGGCGGCGCCTGTCCCCTCGGTCAAATACGCCGCCGACCCCGACATTATCATCTGTCGGCCTCCCAGTCGCAGGAAAGTTCTCGTCGGTTTCCCGACGCCAGGGCGCGGATCCTGAAGATGGCCTTGATGGCTGGTCGGGTTAACCCCGGCCTTTTTGCATCTTCGGCCTTTTCCGGCCGCAGCCTCGGTATAACCGCTTCCCAATCACGTCGGATGTGCCTGAAGGGCCGCATAAGCGGACGATTCTGCCTTCTTCTTCAGCTTGCGGAGAACTGGGGTTTTCTCGGCAGGGTTCTCCCCATCGTCGGGATCGATCCCCGAGCCGACCTCGTCCATTCGGTGTTTTATCGCGAGCGCGTAGATGGTGTTCAGGATATTCGGATCTTTTACATGAGGATCTGTAAGCGCCAGAAGCGAGGCACGCACAATCTTCTTGCTGGTCGCCTTGGGACAACGTTTCAACACGAAATCGTAAAGCCCCTTGCCGGCAAGACCTTCTGTGGCGCCATCCAAAAGCGCCACATAGACTCGTTTCCGCTTCTCACTCACGTCTCGCCTCCCTCTTGAACTTGTGGTGATAATTTCTGTCATAAAAACGTCATACGCAACAGACTGCAGCGCGCAATAAGAGCGAGCTCTCCAAAACCTCGGCCTCCGAGACAAACGATGGCCGCTCTCTAGCCTACTCCCTTCGAACAGATTTGATTTCCGCGTGTGCTCTGACACCATGCTCTCACCGAGGGTGGGGGCGCCGTGAGGGGGAACGCAAATGGACGACGACGAACTAGCCATGATCGAGGCCGAATACCAGGGCAACGATATCTTCGTGGTGTCGAACGACCCGCTGATAGGGCGGCTTGAGCTCGTGGCAGACGAAGGCGGAGTAGTCGAAGTAAGGCTCGACCGCGCCACCGCAGAAGATTTGCTATCGGCGCTGGTGCAGTTCCTTGATCAAGGTGAAGGCGAGGACGCTCCGAAGTTCTCGACGCTGCAATGAGCGGGTTTACAGAGGAAGAGATCGCCGCCGAGCTGAAGCGGCGCAACGATGCGATTAGATTGGAAGAGGAAGGCAGGAAAGCAGCGTGGCGTCGTGCCGAACTCGTCGAACTGGAGCCGGCAGACACCAGGTGCCTCCGTTGTGGCAGGCCGATCCGATGGTGGGAGGCCACGAGCCCCGAAACTCCTTTGTGCGACATCTGCCTCTGAACGCCGCCACGGCGCCAATCGTCCGTCGCTCCGGCGAGGCGCACATATTGCCACACAGAAGCCCGCAGACGCGCATCCGGTATTTGCTAGACTCTGGTCTCTGACGCGGTTAAGTCGCCAATCGCGCTCCTGGGTCTCCCTCGTCCGGCTCGCTGACCTCACCAAGTGCGGTGACGATATCATCCGGCGATGTAACACCCGAGCTGACCAGCAGTATGGCCTTATTAAGAGCAACATCGGCCGCGTTCGCAGTTGGGATCGAGATGATTTGCCTGCAGCCAGCGATTAAGCGCGGATGTTACAAGCTCTATTTCTTCGTCGGTGTAGGAAAGTAGATCGAAAAGAGACATAGCGGCGCCTCCAATCAAACTGTCTCTCAAGCGGCCGGCACCCGATGGCAGACGACGGCCGACACAATACTACGCCTTACTGGCGTCACCTGCAAAGGGGCGTCCTCAAGGCTGCAGAGGAACGTTGCAGGGCAATTCCCGCGCTCGGGCGGCGGCTAAGTGCTGGTGATAATTCGGCTGGATCGCTCACCAGGTCTTGGTAGTATCAGAGCCATCCTACGTCAAAATTTCGCAGCAGAGTATCCAGAGCCCTCCTAATCCGCGCGGCGCCCGCCGCGGAAGAACCACCCGAAATACAGACAGATAAGAAAGAGCACAAAGTGGACCGTGCCGCGCACGGCACTGAGCTCAGGCGACTGCACAGCGCTGGTCCACATCAGCGGGATCGGGATCTTCGCCAAGTAGAAGTAGAATTGCATCCCGCTGCTGACGAAGAACGCGCCGGCAAGGAGTTTGCGGTACTCGCGGTATCGCATCGCGACGTAGAGTGTCGGCAGCCCAATGACGATGATCGCGGCAACAAGATATGGCAGCATGGGCCTCATCCTGGGCTCGCGCTTGCCGCCGGTCCGTTCTTCTACATATTCGGCATATGCCGAATATATCAAACAAGGTGGGCGAGGACGAGCGGCGCTTCATGGAGGACGTGGGTCGGCTGCTCGCGCCATGGGGCGTACCACCCGTCGCCGCCCGGCTCTATGGGCGTCTACTTCTCTGTCCTAACTCCGTCGGCCTCGACCAGATCACCGCGGATCTTGGGATCGGCAAGAGCAGCGCACGCATGGCCGCTCGGTTGCTGGAGAGCTCCACGCTGTCGCGCCGCCATCATGCCCCAGGTACGAAGGGCGCGCTTTTGCTTCAATCGGGAGAAGCATGAAATGGGCCTCGTTCTAAATCTTCTTGCCCAGACAATCGTCTGGTTCGGGCTCATGGGCGCGATCATCTTCGGTGCTGCAGGAACGATAGACTACACCGGCGGGTGGCTCTATCTGGGCGTGATGATCGCCATCTCTGTTGTATTTGGGTTGCACATGGCGCGCGTCGATCCCGGTCTCCTTCGAGAGCGCCTAAAGCCGCCGGTGCAGAAGGACCAGCCGCTCGCGGACAAGCTGGTCCTCATCCCAATCCTGCTTCTCATGTTTGGAGGGCTGGGACTCATGGCAGCGGATGCTGCGCGCTGGCACTGGTCGATAATGCCACCTTCCGTGCAGTGGGCAGGATGCGGCTTACTCCTGGCGGCGATTTTGTTCATATACTGGACCATGCGCACGAACAGCTTCGCGGCGCCGGTCGTGAAAATACAAAGGGACCGCGGCCAGGCGGTCATCACGACAGGCCCTTATGCCATCGTCCGCCATCCGCTCTATTTCGGCGCACTCTTCTATATCGCCGGTACCTCGCTCGTGCTCGGCTCGTGGTGGGGCCTCGTGGCGGTTCCCAGCCTCGCCCTCTTGCTCGGCATCCGGATCGGCATTGAAGAAAAGACGCTGCGCACGGGTCTCGATGGCTATGACGATTATGCGCGCCGCGTGCGCTGGCGCCTGATTCCGCTCGTCTGGTGAGACTGCCCACCGCCCACATTCCGGCAAGAGCTTCCCCCAGCCTATGGCATCAGATGATACGGCGAGGAGCCGTGAACATCCGTCCGATGACGTGGACGGCGAAGCAGCAACAGAGGAAAGGGGCTGCGTTGGTGAGAAAACGGACCAATGATTTTTGGTCGTTCATGCCGATCAGGGCCGGCCGTCTGAAAATGGATCGATCCTTCAAGTTCCTACCCGTGGAAGGGTGGAGAGCGGTCCTTCGCCTCGCTCTCCGGAAAGATGACGTTATGCTCGGAACCTGTCGATTGATGTTCCGCCTCTCGTAGCAGGCGGTCGAGACAGGTCGCCCAATCCTTGTTGCGAGCTCTGAACGGCCCGAGCGCGTCGCCTGCAGTCTCCAGAGGATCGCTTGCAGCGGCGGCAAGGCGGCGAGCGTCCTGTGTATGTCCCAAGGCCATTTGGCAGCACGCTTGAATGCGCAGCAGCGCCGGCCAGTCCGGCCGCGCCTTGAGCGCCACGCGCCCCGTGTCGAGCGCGCCTTCGACGTCGCCCGAAAAAAATAACGCAAGCATCAGGAGACTGAACCAGACCGCATTTTGCGGGTCGTGCGGGTTGAGTTCGAGGCCGCGCGCCAGCGGCTTGCACGCGCCGACCGCATCGCCCGCGAACAGACGGGCCATGCCAAGGACAAGATATCCCAAAGCGAAGCTCGGACCGAGCTCGATCGACCGCTCCGCTGCGAGCATTGCTTGATCCACCCTGCCTGTGTAGTTCGACACGATCGCCAGCGCGTAGTGCGCATATGGATTGCGGGCGTCGAGATATATGGCCCGCAGGGCCGCATCGAGTCCTTCCCTTTCATCCGCGTCGGGATTTTCCGACCAGCCATAGGCGATGAGGCCAGCATTGACCCGCGCTCGCCAGATCTGCGCTTCGGGAAGCAAGGGATCAAGTTCTGCAGCCTCACGGAAGAACCGCCGCGCGAGAAGATGGGTTGGCTGGGTCACCTTGTGAAAATTGAATGTGCCTTGCCGCACGAGGTCCCAGGCGGTCACGTTGCCGGTGTGCGGCGCGACTTGAAGTCCATGGCGCAACAGCAGCTCGGGCTCGATCGCTGCGGCGATCCGCTCGGCGATGGCGTCCTGCACCGCAAATACTTCCGCCACTTGAAGATCGTAGTGTTCGGACCAGACGGTGGCCTCCTTAATGGCATCGGCAAGATGCACGGATATCCGCATCCGATCCCCGGTGCGCCGAATGGTTCCATCCGCGACAAAATCGACACCAAGTTGCTGTGCAATTGACTTCGGATCCCTCGGGCCATTCCTTAGTGCGAAGCTCGCCCCGCGCGCCGCGACACGGAACCATCGGAACCGCGCGAGCGCCATGATCAGATCGTCAGCGATTCCGTCAGCCAAATACTGTTTCTCCGCGTCCCCGCCGAGATTCTCAAAAGGCAATACTGCAATCGCGGGGCTGGATCTCGCCTCCGCATGCCCTCCGCCATCGGGGCCGTCGCTACGCCGCTCGGTCGACACGCCAAATCTGTATCCCACCCGTGAGACCGTGACGATCCAATCGCCGCCGTCTGATGCTGGGCCGAGCAGCTTGCGAAGGGCAGCAATCTGGACGGAAAGATTACTCTCCTCGACTGCAAGGCCCGGCCATGCGGCGTCCATCAGCGCCGACTTGGCAACAACCCGCCCATCCGCCGCGAGCAGAACGGCAAGCAGCGACGCGCCGCGGGCGCCGATGGCGACAGGCCGGTTGTCACGGAGAAGGCATCCATTCTCCGTGATGAACTCGAACGGGCCGAATGCAAGGCGCTGCGTGTTCATGATTGGAAATGATACGCCGATTTCGCAGCATTTCGGGATTTTTCGGGCACGGTTTTAGGACTTATGCCGACCCCGCGAGCAGAGTCAGGTCGATTTTGCAGCCGCATGGAAGGGGAAAGCAATGACGAATGAAGCAATGCAACCGAGAACCGGCCATTCCTCAACCGCCCAAGTCGTGCGCGGCAGTGGCAGCTACGTTGCCGAGCAGGGATCCGTTTATCGCTCAGGTGTCGCGGCGGAAAGTGTTGGATCCACCATACTGTGGCTCGGGATGATTTCGCTATCCGCAGGCAAGCGGACCAGCGCCCATCGCCACGAGGGGCACGAGACGGCGCTCCTTATGACCGCAGGCAAAGAGATCGAGATCTGGTCGGGGGCCAAGCTTGAACGGTGCGATCAGGTCCGCCCCGGCGATTACTTGTTTGTTCCGGCCGGCGTTCCGCATGTGGCCGTGAATCGCAGCACCGAAAATGCCGAGTTCCTTGGTGCGCGCAACGACCCCGCAGCGAACGAGAGCGTGGTGCTGATGCCGGAACTCGACGACATCGTGCCTTGATGAGCGAGGAGATCTATTATGGCTATCATCGAACAACGCCTCACCGCCATGGGTCTGGAATTGCCCGCGCCTTTGAGAGTTCGTGAGGGGCTGCAAATGCCGTTCGCCTGGGTCCGAGTGCGCGGCAACCGTGCCTACATCTCGGGTCACGTCGCATGCAATCGGGATGGAACATTGGCAAAACCCCTCGGCAAGGTCGGGGCCGACGTTTCGCCGGAGCAGGGTTACGCCTCGGCGCGGCTCGTTGCACTGGCTCATCTCGCGAGTCTCAAGCGGGCTGTCGGCGACCTCGATCGGGTTACGGCTTGGCTGCGCGTCTTCGCTATGGTGAATGTTGCTCCAGGTTTTAACGAGACGCCGCTGGTCACAAATGGCTATTCCGATCTGATACTGGAACTCTACGGGCTCGACGCCGGTGCTCACGCCCGCTCGTCGATCGGCATGGCCATACCCTTGAATGCGCCCGTAAACTGCGAAGCGGAAGTGGAAATCGACGGATGACCGCTTGGGTCGAGAGCGGAACGCCGACGGAGCCGGGGCAGGATCCACGACATGTCGGGACGGTCGAGCCGATGTGGACGCTCTTGGATCTCACCCCCGGAGGCCGGCCGGATGCCAGCGAGCAGACCGAATACGAATGAGGAAACGGAGAGGAACTTCGGCCTCGGAAACGTGATGTGTGAAAACGCGCAACGACTGCACATCAACTCCCCTAGGCCGCGCTGAACTGTCGTCCCGCTTCCATCTGCCAGAAGCAGCCCTTACCGATGCCGGCCCAATCGGGCCGGCTGGAGACAGCTTGATCGATTATCGGATCACTGGTTCACCGTGATAACGTCGCTTTGACGGCTTGGATACGCCAAATCCGACTTCCATCATGAGACGCGGAGTGTTCTTCGCCAAGGTTCCCATATGGAAACCAAAGGGGTCCTCGACAAAACCGGCCCCGGCCTTTCCCGTCAACGTGACGGCATTGCTGTCACCATAAAAGCCCAGCACTTCCTCGGCTGGGTGGCCCACGAGCAGCGTCAATTGGTGCTTTACTCGCCGACGATTGTGGCTGCCTTGGACGTAGACGTGCGGGCCTGCATCGGCATCGACATCAGACAGATAGAAGAAGAATTTCAGCATCCGCCAGTCATCGAGATCGAAATGGAACTTGAACGAGGCCCGACTTAGATCGGCTTCAGAAGCAGTTTTCGTCGGAAAGCTCCACCATGTGCGAGTGGTAATCAATTTCGCCTCGCCGCCAAGATAATGCCTTGCAACATCAAGAAGTAGCGGGTCCTTCTGAACGGCAACTGCTGCCTCGCATTGTAGGACCCGTTCGAAATGATGACCGCTTAAGATGGTGCGCCCGAAGCGACGTTCGGCTTCAGCATGCTCTCCGGCGACAAACTCCAGTTTGCGGTCAAAATTACCAAAGCACGGCGTCTCATGCGCGAAGCGGGCGATTTCCTCATGGATCGATGCAGGTAGTGTCAGGCCGGTGAAGATCCCCATTCTTTTCAGTTCTGACGCGACTTCCCCCGCCTTGATCTCCCCAAACATCGATGATGCTTTTGTTGTTGAGGAAGGAACGGGTTTGGCGGTGAGCCAATGTGCCCGACGGAAAGGTATCGTGCGGGCCAGCAGGAACATCGGCAGCCAGGCGGGATTTTCCCGCAGGTCCGTTAAGTAGGTGGGTACGCGCGCTGCCATACGACGAAGAGGCCCACCAGTGCGGGCAATTGCTTCGAGGTCTTTCGGCTTGGATTTAGGCGTATCAAGCATCTGATCTCCTTATGCGAATAGCGTGTCCCACGGCGCCTTTCATTCCGCAGCCCGCCCAGAAGCTACGCGGTTTTGGCCCATGATGCAACGCAGCACAGGAGTTGCATTGTCCTTTCTGCAATGCCAACTGATTGAACTGATTGATGAATTTCACTTGCTGATCCCAAGCAGTAGTTACCGGTGTTGGGCGTAGATAAACGAAGCATTTCTTCACAAGGCGGTCGTTTTCGAATGGTGAAATAAGTTCAACCCTGGGGACGGTTTAAATCAAAAGTGAGGCTCTGAAAGGGAAGCCCTCGGCGAGGTCTGCTGCAACATGCTCTAAGCTTCCCTTCTTGTCCTGGCTCCCCAGCGGGTCAGAACAAACATAGATTACGCCGATCTGCCGGGATCGGTAGTTGGACCAAAGCCCCAGGAGCAAGAAATCGAGGGGGAGGTTCAACAGCTAGGCGTACGCGCAGGGGATCGCTGTCGAGAACCTGGCCCCTCAACCCGTCCTGCCCTGAACGACAGGACGCCAGGGAGACCTCAGGCGGGTTAAGGAGGGTAACCTGAAGTCGTCCGAAGAGTGCCAAGACGGGGATCATTGGCACCCCCGTCATCATACGCTCATGGCAGCGGGCTGGGGAGAGAGTTCGTCGAGGCCGGAAGCGCCAAAACAGGACTGCACCTCCTCCTCAAGCTCAATGCAGAGTCGCTCGTATTCCTCCAGGAGCATCTCCTCGCCGCCCTCAGCACGCAAGTTGTCGCGGAACCTGACGGCGTCGCCATAATTCTCGATATCTTCGATCCACCAATGGGCCATATGGGCATGGGGACGGAGATGCGTCGGCCAATCAACGGCCAGAGAAACGCCGCCTCGCGGCGTCGGTTACGGGTGTATAGAGGGCGACGCGTGTCCCCTCGGGGTCGGAAAATTGCACTGTGCGATTGCCCCATGGCAAATCCTTGGGTGCGTGCACGACCGTGACCTGGTCCTTGAGCCGTGCGAATTCCGCATCGACGTCCGACACCATGAACTCGAGAATGGCCGTCCTGTTGGCCAATGGCTCCGAACTACCCTCGCTGAACAAGGCCACGGTTTCCGCGCTGCCTATTGCGAGGCTCGCGGCGGGGGTGACGATCTCGGCGAAGACGGGCGCAAGCCAGTCGGCGCGGCAGCCCGTCACAAGCTCATAAAAGGCCACCATGCGGTTGATATCCGAGGCGATGAGGCGGGTGGATGTGAACTTCATCATCTTCTCCTTGGATACGCGACCATCTCTTTCCTTGCTTTTGTTACACAGCCGTGCTGACAGCGTTGTGGCAGCAGGAGTCATCAGGCATGCGAAAAGCAGATCGACTTTTTCAGATCATCCAGATTCTTCGACGATCGAGCCGCCCGGTGACCTCGTCTGAGCTCGCGGATGAACTTGAGGTCGCGCGGCGAACCATCTACCGCGACATCGCACACCTGATTGCCCAGCGTGTTCCAATCGAAGGCGAAGCGGGGATTGGCTACGTCCTCGATCCGCGATACGACATGCCGCCGCTCATGCTGACGCCTGACGAGATCGAGGCCGTCGTGCTCGGCGTTCAATTGGTGGCAAAGTTGAATGACGCGGCCATCCGGAATGCCGCCAGCGATGTGATGGCCAAGATCACATCGGTCATGCCGCAGGACCTTCTTCCCTACATTGCCCAACCCGCCGTCAGCATCAAACCGGATGATGTCAGCGGCGATGTGACACGCGACACGCGTCCGCTCAGGTTGGCGATCAGGGAAGGCCGCAAGCTTGAGCTCGACTATCGCGCGGCGGATGGGGCGGTCACCAGCCGCATCGTGTGGCCCGTGCTTCTCGGCTATGCCGACATGCGCAGCCTCTTGATCGCGTGGTGCCAATCGAAACAAGCCTTCCGGCATTTCCGCACCGAACGTATCCTCAAAGTCGAGATTCTTGATGAATCCATAGGCATGTCCAAGAGCAAGCTGAGGCAGCAATGGCAGCAGTGGCGCGATGCCGAAATGCGGAAATCCGTGGGGCGCAGTGACCGCTTTGGGTCACCGGCGTGAGTTCGGCTGAGCGGAAGCGAACTTCCGCAAAGGGTCGATCTTTCGTATTGCTCAGGGGCCGCAAAGGGGTGGGCAGCCGCTCGGCTTAGGTCTGGTTAGCGCCATAGCAGACGAAGATGCGAATGAGGTCACCATTTTGACGTGAGTTTGGAGGCGACCGAACAAGAGCGGTGGACACGGTCATTGCTGCTTTCCCCCAGCTAGATGCGGCCGGGGTGAAGCAGCGGGGCTAGTGACAGCTTGAGAAACGCGGCGATAACCAGCATCCAGACTGGAACAGTGAACCCCCCGGTGCTGTCGCGCGCCACGCCAAGCAAGAATGGACCCAAGGCGCCTGCGAAGTAACCAATGCCAAGAACAAATGCTGTCAAGGAGTTCGCTTCGTTCGCATCCCGTGCGTGGTCGAGCGGCAGCACCATGCCCAGGGTAAAGGAACCTCCGACGCCAAGGGCGATCAGGGGAATGGAAAGATATGGCATCGTCGGCGGCGAATGTCGTCTCGCAACGTGCCTTTCCGATACCTTGCCCTCTGGCTGAAGCGTCTACGAATGTGGCAATGTCGGTCCAACCCTCGGGCAAGTCATGGTACCGCTCCAGCGCCTGGAAGCCGCAACCCCAAGGAGAGATGGGCCTTGCGCGGCGCGGTACCCTCAAGGGGTCGACTTGCCAAATATTCTTCCGATGATCTCGTCAGCATCTGCATCAAAGCAACGACCATGGCTGAGAATGACCCGCCGTGGTTCCCATGACCGCAATCTGTTTATCACCGCCTGCGCCTTTTGCCGCTGGAGGAGAACAGGCAGTCGCATGCCAAAAAAGGCTTGCCCGTGCGGGTAATCCATCCGGCTGAATCTCGTCGCCGTGCGCCAAGGCTCATCGATCTTGTCCAGTTCGAGGTTGATGATGGTGTCCGTGAGGATCAGGGTCCTTGATGAACGGTGGAAGAAAATAAACTCCTTGAAGTAGCCGCCCGGAAAGAGCGCCTGGTCCAGGTCGCGCTGCCAATCTTGAGGCGGCATTTCCTGCAAGTCGTGGTCAAAGCGCACATCGATGCGTCGCGCACGGGCTCTCTGCCGCACTCGCGGTGACGCCCAAGTGACCGCGTCCGGATAAGCCTTAGCCCACTCGCCAATGTGCGCGTAGTGAAACTGATTGGGTGAGACGAGGTGGCGAACTTGGCCGAGTTCCTGCAACTGTTCCGCTAACGCGGCGTCGAACTTGATGGGGGAGTGAAGGAACAGGTCGCCGTTCAATAGGCGCACTACCGTCATCCGCGTTGTGAACGGCAACGGAAGTCTTATCCTTGCTACCGTCAGATACTCAAACGGACCGTCAACCACACCGATGTCGGGCCCTTCAGGTTTGTAGACGTTGATCGGCTCATAAAGGGAGGCGCTCACAGTCCACTCCACATCACCAATGTTGCCGCGAGCTAAGTCACTGGCATGTTGTCGGGGAATGCAAGTCCGCTTTTTCAGGTGGAGTATTTCCTGGTCGATGCAGACGAGCCTGCGGAGGTTTATGTCGCGGAAGATGAAAGGGATGCCAACGAAAGCGCTGAGCGGTACAGCTCAGGCTTCGGGGTGGGAAAGTGATCGCTGCCGTCTCGCCGTCTCTAGGATCGCCTGAGGAAAACCTCCGCGGCGGATCTCCATTTTGACCATGGGATGATCAAGGTTGAGCAAAGCGCCTTCCCCCATGAGCATTTCCTTTTCAAAGTCAGCGTGCATCGGGAGACCATCGGAAACATCTGGCAGAACATCGGCCTGGCTCTCGGCCTCAAGGCCATCTTTCTCGTCACCACGCTTACCGGGGTTACCACGCTGTGGATGGCGATCCTCGCCGACACGGGCGCGACCGTTCTCGTCACGGCGAACGCGCTGCGCCTTCTCACCTACCGTTCCAAGAAATAGGAAGACTTCATTTGCCCACGTTCACGTCACTCCGAGTCCTTGCCCATGTCGGCATCCTTCTGGCATCGCCGTCTGGTCGCCAATCCTCCTGCCGCTCGCCGCTCGCGGGAACAGCATGTAGTCGCTCATCGAAACCCCGGTGCGGACGGGTGTCCGGCCGACGGCGCGTCCCTGGGAAGCTAATGGATCCGTAGGCGGTCGATGTAGTTAGCGCTCCTCGGGCGGACGATGCTTCCGGAATATGAAGAGCAGCAGGAGGTCATAGACGATCTTCAGGGCCGCTGCGGTGACGAGGGGCCAGCCGAAACTGGAAACGGACATCAGCCAACCTGCAAGAAGGGGACTCGACGCCGCAGCCAAGCTCCGTGGAACAGCGGTGACGCTCGCCGCGGCCGCCCGTTCGCCGGGGGTGACGATCGCCATGACGTAGGAGGTGCGGGTAGGTACGTCCATCTGCGAGAGGGCGCTTCGTATCAGAAGCAGGACGATCGTCGTCGCAAGGTCCGGAACGAAGGGGATCAGCAGAAGACAAACGCTTGAAGGCAGGTGCGTGAAGACCATCGTGTTCACAAGCCCGATCCGGTCGGAGATGCGGACCGCGACCAGATAGGAGGCGGCCGAAAGAACTCCGGACCAGAAGAAGATCGCTCCTGTCGCCGCAAGAGATAACCCGAAGCGATGATAAAGCCATAGGGCCAGAAGCGACTGTACGATCAGGCCGCCGGCAAAGGCGTCAATGCTGAAGAGGGCGGCGAGCGTCAGGACGAGCGTCCTCGACTTGAAAAGCGGCTGAGCCGGGGATGTGTTGACGTCGGCCTGATCATTCGGCACGCGCCGATATACCAGAAACGACGCAAGTCCCACGGCGGCGTAGAGCAGGAAAACCGGCTGCAAGGCTTGCCCGACGCTGAGTCCCAGCATTGCCTGGAGAAGCTCCGGAACTCCCGCAGCGAGTGCACCGAGAGCGCCAAACAGCGAGCCGATCAGGCTGTAGCGCGCAAACATTGCGGTGCGGTCCCTGTCGGAAACACTATGAGCCAGCTTGGCATGCTCCAGAGGCAGGAAGACGCTCACGTCGCCGGAAGACGGATTCAGGGTTCCGACGAAGGCCACGATCACCAGTGGCCAGAAGTCCTTCACCAGGAAAAATGCGAGACCGGTCAGCATCATCAGAATCGCGGCTGCCAGTAGCATCCGGCGCTGGGAGAAGCGATGCGAGAGCATACCGACGGACAGGGTGAGGATGGCTGAGCCGGCGAGCGTTGCCGTGGTCAGCACCCCGACTTCGAACAAATCGAAGCCGACCGATGCGAGGTAGATCGGCAATGAAAGGCTGATAAGTCCGTCTGCAAACGCCCGCATTCCGCGCGATGCGAGAAGTCGACCGGCGGTCGGATCCGCACTCGCGGGTAGCGACACATAAGAGTACGCCCGTTTGTAAAGCGACGAGGACGCTGTCACGATCCGAATCCTTCCAAGTGTAAGTGCGTCGACACCCAGCTCACCTCGCCAACGTCCAGACCACGTCGGCCAGGGCGCTGGCCAGCAGCGTCGTGATCACCGAGACCTTGAACCGGAAGATCGCAACCTGGTCGGAAGCCGCCGAAACGGACGATGGGGCGTTCCCAAGGGACACCTCGATCCTGGCGAAACAACCGCGGCAGCAGCGCTGCGCGAAGCCTTCGAGGAAGCCGGCGTCGAAGGCTTGGTCACTCCGGATGTCTTCGGTTCGTTCTCGTATCGGAAGGACAGTACACCCCATCAGTATCAGGTCTCGGTTCACCTTCTCGAGGTCTCCCTTAACACGCGTGTGTTCGAGTCGACGCCAAGAATGGCGGTAATGGGATACCGTATCGCGCTTTCTCGTGATGATCGAGCCATTCGGTTCCTCGACGGAAACCAGTTGTTTAGCTTTAAGACCAGATACTTAGGTTCTGTGCTAGATATTTGGCTTTAAAACTAGATATCTGGTCCGGCGGTTCGACCATCACTGTTTGCCTGCGTCTCCAAGCCTCGAGTTTTCATTCCTCTCCCAAGTCGAATCCAAACGCGTGGCCTCGTGATCGCATTGGATTGATCAATGCCTTGCTGTTCTGGGCCAAACCAAGTCGTCTTTAGGGACGTTTCACACTATTCGCGATGGTGACAGCTGCTACCTGTTGGTGGAAATTTGCTGGCGACAAGCTCTTTCCGGAACGCCTCTACTGCGCACGCGGGTCGCCCTAAAGCCACCCGGATTTCTTGAACCGAAAGTAGAGCAAGCCGCACAGTGTAGCGATCACGGCCACCACGACATAGTAGCCGTACATCGTCTTCAGTTCCGGCATGTTCTCGAAGTTCATGCCATAGATGCCAGCGATGGCGGTCGGGACCGCCGCGATCGCCGCCCATGCCGCGAGTTGTCGGGTGATGGTGCCTTGGCGCTGCTGTTCGAGGAGATTGCTGGCCTCGAATACCGAAGTGATCACGTCCTTCAGTCCGCCAACGGTGCCTTCAACGCGACGTACGTGGTCGTGGACGTCTCTGAAATAGTTCTTCGCTTCCTGATCGACGCAGGGAAGGTCGATATGCACGAGCTTGCCGCAAACCTCCGTCATTGGCCCGAGCACGCGTTGAAAGCGGATCAATTGCCGACGAAGTTTGAAAAGCCGCTTGATCTCCCTGCGTCCAAGGAAAGCGTCGAGCATGTCATGCTCCATGGCGAGAACATTGTCTTCGATCGCCTCCACCACAGGCAGGTAGCCGTCGACAATGAAATCAAGAATGCCATGAAGGACGTAGTCGGGACCGTTCTTCAGGATCTGCGGAGATGCCTCAAGCTGTTTCCTGAGTTCGCTGTGGCCGCGATCTGATCCGTGGCGAACGGAGATGATGTGATGGCGTCCGACGAACATCGAGGTCTCGCCGTATTCGATCTCGTCGCCCTCGAGATGGGCGGTTTTCGCGACCACGAAAATCTGGTCATCATAGACGTCCACCTTCGGCACCTGCCTTGCGTTGAGGGCGTCCTCGACGGCTAGAGGGTGCAGATGAAACGCCTTCTGAAGAGAACCAAGTTCCTCGGTGGTCGGATCACGGAGGCCGATCCAGACAAACTCGTCCGTGGCGTCGGTGGCCCTTGGATCTTCAAGAGAGACGGCTTCGGCTCGGCGGCCGTTTCTGTAGAGGAATGCTGCAACGACGCTCACGAACGATCCTTTACGCACCGGGTTTTGCATCGTTGCAACGGCAAGACATCGTTGTCCAGTAATCTACGGTGCCCTGGCAGCTCGCATGGCGCAGTCCGCACTGGTCCTGCGAGGTGACGCCGAAACAGCTCATCCCGGAGGCAGCGGCTGCGGCGGCACTTCGGACGCCATGAAGGCTGCGTAGAGGTCTGCGGGGTTTTCCGCGCGTCGCATCGCCGAGAGGACCATGGTGTCGTGAGCTTTTCGGGCGATCGTCGCGAGCACTTTCAGATACTCTGAACGCCATTCCTCACCAAAGACGAGCAAGAATATCAGGTCGATTGGGGCTTCATCGATCGCGTCGAAATCAAGCGGACGAGAGAGTTGGAAAATGAAGCCGCGAGGGGGACCCAGCTCGGGCAACGCCGCGTGCGGCACGGCAATCCCTTTGCCGATACCGGTCGATCCAAGCAACTCCCGCTTTTCGAGGACGCCGAGGAGTGAAGCAGCGTCCACCGCCAGCGCCTCGGAAGCTTTCGTGGCGGCGAGGTGCAGCGTCTTGGCTTTTGTTTGCGACGGGGCGTCGACAAAAACGTCGCTTGGAAGGAAGATGTTCGTCAGGTCCATTATCATGTCATCTATGATCATTTTGGTGGTTACCAGGCGTGTCTACGCGCATCAGTCCGGTTCACGCAATCGATATCCCACACCGGTCTCCGTCGTGATGTACTGCGGTTGGTCGGGGAACTTTTCGACCTTCTGACGCAGTTGCCGGACGTAGACACGAAGGTACTGGACATCGGCCATCGGTCCCCAGACCTGCTTCAAGACAAACTGGTGCGTCAGCACCTTGCCTGCGTGCTGCGCAGGACGCGGACAATGTCGTATTCCTTCGGAGAGAGTTTAATTTCGATACCGTCCACTTTGACGATGCGCTTGACGAGATCCATCGTCAGGCCCCCGGTCTGAAATATCGCCCGTTCACCTTGGTGTTGAAGGCGGTGGCGAAGCGCCACGCCGATGCGTGCGCCGAGCTCTTGCATTCCAAATGGCTTCGTCACGTAGTCGTCCGCGCCGGTCTCAAGCGCCCGGCGATCCCCACCTCGTCTGTCCGGCTCGATACGATCACGACCGGAGTGAGCACGCCGGCATGACGCCATTCCTGCAGCAGGTCATAGCCGGGCTTGTCTGGCAAGCCGAGGTCGAGGATGATTAGATCGGGCTGATGTTCCTTCAGATACTCGGTCGCCTCGAAAGCGTCGGGCTCGTTCATATGCCTTGATGTCGCCGACTACGGCACCTTGCCTTCCTCTATCAACGCCTGCTGCTCCCGAAGCGCGTCGGCGTCCGCCTCGCTGGCGAAATACCGATCCTCGACCGGGACGCCGCCACGATCGAAAGTGACGATACTCCATCCGGCGTCTGTCTGGTTCTTGACGACGAATGGTTTCGACTTTCGAGAAATCCATGAAGTATTCTCCGCATCAATCGGAAGGGCTGATGTAGAGAGCGAAGTTCGGAAGGCCGTTGCCTTCTAGTCCTAAATGGTTCCTTTCGTACCAGCCCGCCGAAGCCGTGCCACGGCATTCAAATTTAACAATTCGGCCCCATATCTGCGGTTCAAGCAACCGAGAGATATTCATGACCGCCACGGCGCATGCAGCCAATGATAATCAAAGCTCGAAGCAGTTGGCAGTCCTTGTCCTCGGCGCGATCGGCGTCGTCTACGGCGACATCGGGACAAGTCCGCTCTACGCCTTCAGGGAGGCCTTGCGGCCATTCGCCCATGACGGCGTGGCGCCTCACGAGGTGATCGGCCTTATCTCGCTGATGATCTGGACGCTCACGATCATCGTCACCTTCAAGTATGTCCTCTTTCTCCTGAGAGCTGACAACGACGGGGAGGGCGGTACGCTTTCGCTACTCGCTCTCCTCATGAAGAAGACCAGCCGGCACGCAACGATCTTCTTCTTCGCGGGCATCATAGGTGCGGCACTCTTCATCGGCGACGCCATGATCACGCCGGCCCTTTCGGTGCTTTCGGCTCTGGAGGGTCTCAAGCTCGTCACGCCCGTCTTCGCGCCATACGTCCTGCCCGTCGCGGTTGCTATCATGCTCCTGTTGTTCCTCATACAATCGATCGGCACGGCGACCGTTGCCAAGTTCTTCGGCCCGATCACGCTCCTGTGGTTCGTCGTCATGGGTCTTGCGGGCCTTCTTCACATCGCCGACGATCCGACCATTCTCCTGGCAATCAACCCATACTACGCGCTAGACTTCGTCACCCATGCCGGCTTCGTCGGCCTCGTCATCTTGGGCGCCGTGTTCCTGACGGTCACAGGAGCTGAGGCCCTTTACGCGGACCTCGGACACTTCGGTCGCAAGCCGATCCAGGTCGCATGGTTCGCGGTGATCTTCCCATCGCTTGCGCTCAACTATCTGGGCCAAGGCGCACTGGTTTTGAGCCACCCGGCTGCAGCCTCCGACCCGTTTTTCCTGATGTTTCCGGAATGGGCGCTGCTTCCCGCAGTCCTTCTCGCGACGGCTGCGACGATCATCGCGAGCCAGTCCGTCATCACCGGCGCCTTCTCGCTTGCCCGTCAGGCAATTCATCTGGGATTTCTGCCACGGCTGGAGATCTGCTTCACTTCCGCTTCCAACACGGGCCAGATCTACGTTCCCGCAGTCAACGTAGTCCTGCTGATCGGTGTACTCGCCCTCATTATCACTTTCGGATCCTCGGCGGCACTTGCGACCGCCTACGGGATTTCCGTTACTGGCGCGATGGTCGTGACCACCGTCTTGTCGTTCCAGTTTCTTCGAGTCGTGTGGGGCTGGAAGGTGCCGACGGCTCTCCTAGTCCTGTTGCCGCTTCTTATGCTTGAGAGCGTGTTCCTCGGGGCCAACCTGCTGAAGATCCACGATGGCGGCTACGTTCCGGTCATGATTGCGGCCGCCCTGATGATCATGATGTGGACCTGGCGGAAGGGGACGAAATATGTCCGAGCAAAGGCGGCGAACAACGACGTCCCCCTCGAGCGCTTCCTTGCGTCGCTCGAGCGGAGGTCGGATCACGGGCCGGTCCAGGTTCCGGGAACCGCCGTCTTCCTGTCGAGCTTGCCCGACATGACGCCCAACGTCCTGCTCCACAATCTGAAGCACAACCGGGTCCTCCATGAGCACAACGTCATTCTCAACGTGAAGACGGCACCGCGGCCATATGTCTCCGAGGCAGACAGAGTGACCCTCAGGAAGCTTTCCGACCGGTTCACCGCGATCCAGCTCCTCTACGGCTTCATGGAGGACCAGAACATATCCGCCGCGCTGCCGCTCTGCCGCAAGGCCGGCTTCAACTTCGAGATCATGTCGACCTCGTTCTACGTCGGAAAGCGGAAGCTCGTCGGCGATCCGAACACCGGCATGCCGCACTGGCAAGACAAGCTGTTCATCGCCATGGCGGGCTTCGCCATCGATCCCTCGGACTACTTCCAGCTTCCCAGCAACCGCGTCGTCGAGCTCGGGGAGCAGATGGTGATCTAAGGTCGTTGCACCACCGGTGCTGTTGTTAAAACTTGTTGCGGAAACTGAGGAAGGCGGTCTGGAGTTGTTGTTGCGATATCTGAGGCAACGGAGCCGGGATCGCGTTCCGATCAAAGTGCTGCTGTGGCGCGACACGTTCGTCTGCGGAACCGTGATCAATCTTTCATTCTTGGGTCTTGCGATCCTGATCGTCCAACTTGGGTATCCCGACTGGCTGGCTGTCGTCGTGTTCTTTGTGCCGATACCGTTTAATATCTTTCTCTGGTCCGCGGTGTGGCGAGCAGCGGCGCAAGTTGCCGGTATGGCCGCATGGATTGCCCGCACGCTTGGCAGCTGCACGGAAGCTGTGGACGATTGCCCGCGATGAAATCCAATCACTCGGTGAGGCCAGCTTTGCGCAGGCCGTCCACAATGCGCTCGAAATCGGCAGGGTTCTTGTAGGGCAGCACTTTGCGCCTGTGCTCCAGGGAATAATCGGGATTGATCCGGAACACTTCCTCCCACTCCCCACGCGCTTCCACGAAGCGGCCCAGGTGACCATAGCTCGCCGCCAGCAACACACGTGAGATGTCGGTGGCTGGATTGCGGACCAGCCGTCGCTTCAGGATGACAACGGCCTCCTCGTACCTGCCCAGCTGGAACATCGCCTGCGCGTGGAAGTGCAGAAAGATATCCGGATAATATGGATTCAGGGCCATTGCCCGCTCGAAACAGACGAGGGCCTCGTCGGGCCTGCCCGCATAGTGGAGCGCGTTGCCGAGGCTCTCGTGGCCCTCGGCAAGATTGGGAGCAAGCGCGATCACGCGTTCAGCCTCCCGGATGGCCACGTCGAGCCGTCGCAGGTACAAGTTGACGACGCCCAGCGCCCAATGTGCGTACGGATATCGATCGTCGAGCGCCACCGCCTGCGTCGCAGCCTCGGTCGCCTGTTCCAGCGATTTCGACGGCGATTGGCTCCACTGGTTGATGTAGGCCAACCCGTGCGCGACGGCGAGGAACGCGTGGGCCGGGGCGAATTTCGGGTCCAGATCGATGGCGCGTTGCAGCAATTGCCGGCCCTGAATGTTCTGCTCTCTCGTCAGCCGCCACATCTGTTCACGGCCCCGGAGGAAGCAGTCATAGGCTTCCAGATTTTGGGTCTGCTCGGTCGCGAGCCGCTGCTGGTCCCCGGCCGTCAGCTTGAGTTCCAGAGCACCGACGATCTGCTGCGTGACGTCATCCTGCACCGCGAAGATATCGGTCAGGTCGCGATCGAAACGCTCAGCCCACTGATGCCCGCCAGTGATTGCATCGATGAGCTGCGCGGTGATCCTCACCTTGTTGCCTGATTTGCGGACGCTCCCTTCCAGCACGTAGCGCACGTTGAGGCTGTGGCCCACCTCCTGCACGTTCACGTTCCGGCCCTTGAACGTAAACGACGAGTTGCGAGCGATGACAAATAGCTGCGACAGCTTCGACAGAGCAGTGATGATATCTTCGCAGATGCCGTCGGCGAAGTACTCCTGCTCGGCATCGCCGCTCATGTTGACGAAGGGCAGCACGGCAATCGAGAGCTCCGGCGGCAATGCGGCCGGCGCACGAGCAACGGCGCCCGCGGTCACTGCTGGCTTTGCCTCCGCGGCTGCGCCGACCTGGAGCGAATAGATCCGGATCGGCTCGGCTATGTTCTTGAGATGCGTGTTGCCGAGATCGCTGACGGAGAGATCGAGCCTCGCCCTGACCTGGCGATAGGCGTCCTCGGACAGGCAAATGGCTCCAGGGGTCGCGATACCCTCGATACGCGAGGCGATGTTGACGCCGTCGCCCATCAGGTCGCCATCGCTTTCCTCTACTACGTCCCCCAGATGGATGCCGATCCGGAACTCGATGCGCCGATCCTGCTGAACGCCGGCATTGCGCTCGGCCATGCCGGTCTGCACCTCGATGGCGCAGCGCACGGCATCGACAACGCTGCGGAATTCGATCAGCGCTCCGTCTCCGGTGCGCTTGATGACACGGCCGTTGTGCACGGCGATGGTTGGGTCGATCAGGTCGCTGCGCAGTGCCCGCAACCTTGCCAGGGTGCGATCTTCGTCCTCGCTGGCGAGCCGGCTGTATCCGACTACGTCCGCGGCCAGAATTGCTGCCAGCTTGCGGTTCTCGCTCATAGAGCAGTTCCTCATCTCCACGATAGCAGGAAGACAGAGACAGGGGAACTTCTGCCCGCAGCGATCTCGGCTGAGATCAAGTTCTCCGGTGCATCTGCGACCTACAGCGTGTTCGCCGACGATGTCTGCTTTCGGGCAACGGCAAAGCTTGCCCCAACGGCTGACATTGGCGCATCACCTGGGCCCGAAGAAGCTCCAAGCGGTATTCAAGCCGCCCGCCACTTTCCCCTGTGAAACGAGCGCGCGCCGTGACTGGCGTCGCTATGGCTATTGGAGATGACAATGAAGTTCGCCGTAGTGGATGGAGTCCGCCGGGAAGCCGGGACGGGTCTCGTCGGAACCTGCCCTGGATGTCAGGCACCTGTGACACCGAAATGCGGAGAGATACGGCTCCACCACTGGGCGCACCGCAGCACGGTTTTATGCGATCCGTGGCGGGAACCGGAGACCGAATGGCATCGAGCGTGGAAGAACCACCTTCCTCTCCATTGGCAGGAGGTTTGGCATCTAGCACCCGATGGCGCCGTGCACATCGCGGACGTGAAGACCGCCACAGGCGCGGTGTTGGAGTTCCAGCACTCTGCGATCTCGCGAGAGGAGAGGGTGTCCAGAGAAGCGTTCTATCGTCCGATGGCATGGGTGGCGGACGGCACCCGGCTGAAAAGAGACCTGTCCGCCTTCTGCGATGCGCTGGCCTATGCCCGCTCCGCCGAGACGAAGTTAAGGGCGTGGATCATTCCGCTCGGCGTGTGTGCGATCGTCGACCGATGGGCCGATAGTCGACACCCAGTGTTCCTCGATTTCGGAGACGTAGAATTTCCACCGCGATGGCTTCCGGCAACTGGCCTTCTTGGTGGCTACGGTACGCTCCCAAGATAGGCGCGGTGGCGACGCCCGTGCTCAGGCAAAGTGTTATCGACCACTACCTCACAGGGGCATCCATTCGAGGGCTGGCAAGGATCGAGCTGCGCAGGCCGTCGAAGCCACGATTAGGCCTTCTCGTTTCGAAGCCTATCTGGCACAGAAGCAGGCACGGAAGCCGCGGTTCTCAGTAAACCGGGTCCAACGGCGGGGTGGCGAATGATACAGGCTTCGCTGACCCCGCCTGAGATGGATTCGGCGTCGAATTCTATAAGAAATGGGCGCCAGACGCGCCAAACCCGCCGACGGCCGGATGCCGACCTGTGTCCGGAATTCTTGTCAAGATGACCAGCTTTCCCAAGGATTCAGAATCCAAGGCGACCAGCCCTCTGGAAATATTCTTATGACTTTCAGAGATATACGAAACTGTTCCAAAGAACATCTGATGGTATGTGGCCGAATTTCGAATTATATTCGGAGAACCTTCTCGGGGTGCAGGCAACGCTTTGGCCTCTGGCTCGCGCCTAGATCATTCGCAGGAGGCTCTCTTTGGACGCGGAAGGGGTTGCCCTCAACCTGGAGCCGAAGTGAATAATCCCATTCGCCCATTACTGAAGCCGCTTGGTTCGGTTCATCCGCAAGTTGCTTAGTTCGCCGTTGTCGTCTTGCCAAACACGGCAAGCAGTATCAGTATTTCAGCGTGTTGGAATATTCGAGAACCCCGCCTTCGACAATGTCTTGTGAGCACTCCTGCATCTGAAGGGATATCCTGTGAACCTCCTTAGGGAACCGCTGCTCCACTTCGTCCTTGGAGGCGCGCTCTTGTTTGCCGGATACGCGGGGCTGGAGCGCGAACAGACCGACGCCAGCGGCCTCGAACCGGTCCGGATCGGTGAAGGCGAGGTACGCTGGTTGAAGGAGACCTGGGCCAACCAATGGCTCCGCGCACCTAGTACTCAAGAGCTGCAAGGGCTTGTCGCCGATCTCGTGTCCGAGGAGCTGCTCGCCCGCGAGGCGCGGGAAATGGGTCTCGACAGGAACGACACGATCGTGCGTCGCCGTCTGGCACAGAAGCTGAAGTTCCTAGTCGAGGATACCTCGGGTCTCATCGAGCCAAAAGAAGCGGAGCTTCGGCAATTCTATGAGACCAACGCCGCCCGCTTCCAGAGCGGGGCGCGGGTGTCTTTCACGCAAATCTTCTTCAACCCGGCGCTGCGCAAGGACGCCTTCTCGGATGCGAAGGCGGCGCTCGCGGAGCTACAGGCGGCCGGCGATACCGACCTTGCGGCGACGGTTGGCGACAGACTGTTGTTTGACGCCGAAATCCGCGACGCCGACGAGCAGGCCGTATCCAGCATGTTCGGGCCGGAATTTGCGCGCGCGGTTTTCGCCCTTAGGCCCGGCCGATGGAGCGAGCCGGTCAAATCCGGATACGGCCTGCATCTTGTCTCGATTGCTGACACCAGCGCGGCGGAGCACCCCCTTTTTGAGGAGGTTCGCGACGAGGTCCTGCAGGAATGGCGACGTGAGAAAGAGAAAGACGTGAATCGGGACTACCTTGTTCGACTTCGCGAGAAATATGGGGTCGTGCTCGACGCTAGCGCGAAGGAATTGCTCGGCGCGGACCGTGTCGCTGACGCGGCAAAAGCACCATGAGGCGGATCTGGAACTCCAGCGCGGTGCTACTGTTGACATTCAGCATTGGCCTTATGTCCCTGGTCGCTGCCGCCGCCCATGAAGTGCGTCCTGCATACCTCGAACTCCGCGAAGAGATGCCCAACGAGTTCAGCGTTCTACTCAAGACGCCCATGCGTGGCGACGCACGGCCGGCACTTGCTGCGGTATTCTCGGGCAAGGTTGAGAACATCACGCCGACCGTCTCGCGCCCGACGGGCGACGCCATGGTTCAGACCTGGCGTATGCGGACGATCGAGCCGCTCACCGGCCAAAAGGTTTTGATCGACGGGCTGCGGAGCACCATGACAGACGCGCTCGTGCGGGTCGAGTTTGCCGATGGCGGCGCATGGGTCGCGCGGCTAACGCCCGGCGCGCCGGAAGCCACCATTCCCGTGGCACCAACCCGCGGGATGGTGGCCGCCGCTTATCTCAAACTCGGGATTGAGCACATCCTGCTGGGATTCGATCATCTGCTGTTCGTGCTTTCCCTTCTCATCATCACGAAAGGGAGCTGGCGGCTTGTAAAGACCGTCACTGCCTTTACGGTCGCCCATAGCATCACGCTGGCGCTGGCGACGCTCGGCTTTGTTCACGTACCGTCGCCACCGGTGGAGGCCGTGATCGCATTGTCGATCGCGTTCGTCGCGGTCGAGATCGTCCACGTTCGACAGGGGCGCAGAAGCCTTTCTGCCCGAGCACCTTGGCTGGTGGCTTTCGCCTTCGGGCTTCTCCATGGCTTCGGCTTTGCCGGTTCCCTGAGTGCGATCGGATTGCCGGCGGGACGGATTCCACTGGCCCTGCTGTTTTTCAACGTCGGGGTGGAGATCGGTCAGCTTCTTTTCGTCGGGGCAGTGCTTGCACTTGTCGCCATCATCCGATCGGCCAAGCGGCCTTTGCCCACCTGGCTCGAACTCGTGCCGCCATACGCCATCGGCACGATCGCTATGTTCTGGGTCATCGAAAGGGTTGCGGCGTTTTAAGATCGCCAGGGAGGATGGCACATGGACATCTCATTCGCGTCCATCGCAGCTCGCGGACCAACGAGCGCCGTCCTGGCTTGGCTGATGCCTATGATTGCTGCTGCGTTTCTCGTCGTCGCGACGCCCGCTCACGCCTGCGTGCTCTGCTTGCCCTATCCTCAAATGACGAATGCCGATCAGGTCATTGGAAGTGATACGGCGGTTTTCGCCCGCGAGAATCCGGCGAAGCCTTTCTCCTACGTGGTGCTGGAAACATTCAAGGGACGTTACGACGGCAGCGCGATCCCTCTGTTCCTCGACTCGACGACTGCCCGCACTCTCCGGCTGAATCCGACTGTTCAGGTCGTTCTCGTTCAGAACCGTCCCGGCGGGATCTGGAAGGCCCTGGGTTTGGCGGCAGGCGAGTATCAAGGTGTCATGCGCCAGGTCGCCGATTGGCATGCGGGCTCGAAGACGCCAGCCGAGCGCACGATCTTCTTCGCCCCTTACCTTCGCCACGAAGATCGCAGTCTCGCGGAGCTGGCTTTTCTCGAGGTCGGGCGCGCGCCCTACGCAACGCTGCGCGATCTCAAAACAAATGTGGGGCGAGATAACATTTATCGAACCGTCAACGACATCTTTCATGTCGAATGGCATGGGCTCTACATCCTCATGCTCGGCATGTCGGACCGACCGGACGACATCGCCTTCGTTCGCGGAAAACTGAAGACCGCGGCGAAGTATGGGCTAACAACCAACCTCGCTGCTTATGCCACTGCGCTCATCGAGATGACGGGCGCGGACGGGGTGACGCAGCTTGCTGAAGAATATTTCGTCGAGCCGGGCCGAAGCAACGGCGAGTTGCTCGAAATTGTGAAGGCGCTGTCGGTACAGGGAACGGGCGGGGCAGCCGAATTGCGCGGCTCGATCGTCAACGCATATGGCGGTTTGCTGGCCGTTCATCCCGAGCTTGCCGGGTATGTCGCAAATGACCTGCTCGCCTGGAAGGTAGCTCGTTTCGTGCCCCGGCTGCGTGAAATTCTGAATGCCGGCGGCGGCCTCGACGAAGCTTCGCATTTTGCACTCGCCGTATACCTTTCAAGCGCCGATGAAGGCGGGAGCTTCCAGGGCGGGCTCACTTCGTCCGGTGGTCTCCGATGAGCAGTTTCCAGGAACAATTGGCTTGGCATGCACCAACCGAACAACATGGAGGAAACAATGAAAACCTATCGCCTTTTGCTGCTTGCTTCGGCCGCCACACTTGTCGGAGCCCTGACAGATATGTCCCCCGCTGCAGCACAGGATACCATGCTGGATTCCGGCTCCATGGACAAGGAGTCCGCCGACAAGGTCTTTCCCGCCAAGCGGCCCTACTCGCCGTGGGCAGGACGAAATTTCCCGACGCGGCCGCTCTTCGGCGATACGCACCTGCACACGTCCTTCTCTATGGACGCGGGCGCCTTTGGCGCGCGGCTGGGACCAAGGGACGCCTATCGCTTCGCCAAGGGCGAGGAGGTCACATCGTCCACTGGCCAGCCCGCAAAGCTGTCGCGACCGCTCGACTTCCTCGTCGTTAGCGATCATTCCGACAATATGGGCTTCTTCCCCGACCTGTTTGCCGGAAAGCCTGAGCTTCTTGCCGATCCGCTGGGACGCAAATGGTACGACATGATGCAGGCCGGCCAGGGTGGGGCGGCGGCCATCGATATCATTACTGCCTTCGGTGCTGGCAAATTCAAAGGACCGATCCTCTACTCGCCTGATTCCGCGGCATATCGGGGGGCTTGGCAGGAAACCGTCAAGGCGGCGGAGGAGGCAAATGAGCCCGGCCGGTTCACCGCCTTCATCGGCTACGAATGGACCTCTGGTACAGGCGGCAACAATCTCCACCGCAACGTCATTTTCCGCGACAATGGCGACAAGGCGAGTCAGGTCGTTCCTTACACTACTCTGCCGCCTGGAAGCGCCAATCCACGCGATTTGTGGAAGTGGATGGCCGCCTATGAGGACAAGACCGGCGGCAGCGTGCTTGCAATTGCGCACAACGGCAATCTGTCGAACGGCCGCATGTTCCCGATGATTGAGCCGGGGACAAATTCTCCGATCGACCGCGAGTACGCGGAAACCCGCAACAAGTGGGAGCGACTCTATGAGGCGACTCAGATCAAGGGCGATGGCGAGACACATCCCTTCCTATCGCCGAACGACGAGTTTGCGAATTTCGAGCGTTGGGACAAAGGCAATCTCGACCTCACAGTCGGCAAGACGTCGGACATGCTCGAGTACGAATATGCTCGCTCGGCCCTAAAGAACGGCCTCAAGCTCGAGCAAAAACTGGGCGTCAATCCCTACAAGTTTGGAATGGTGGGATCCACTGACTCGCATACCGGCCTGGCGGCGGTCGAGGAGGACAATTTCTTCGGCAAGACCTCAAGCAGCGAGCCGGGGCCGGACCGCGCAACGCATCCGTTCGCCAAACAAGGCGATCGCATCATCATGGGGTGGGAGACGACGGCCTCAGGCTACGCGGGCGTGTGGGCGACCGAAAACACGCGCGAGGCGATCTTCGATGCGATGCAGCGTCGCGAAACCTATGCGACGACCGGACCGCGGATGCTGGTCCGCTTCTTCGGCGGCTTTGATTACGAGGAAAGTGATGCCAATACTCGCAGCCCCGCGATTTCGGGCTATGCCAAGGGCGTGCCGATGGGTGGCGACATTGGACCAGCTCCAGCCGGAAAAACTCCGACTTTTTTGGTCGCCGCGCTGAAGGATCCAATCGGGGCTAATCTCGACCGATACCAGATCGTCAAGGGATGGCTCGATGCCGCGGGCGCAGTTCATGAGCAGGTCTATGACGTCGCCTGGTCGGGCGATCGCAAGCCGGGCACTGATGGCAAGATACCACCGGTCGGCAACACGGTCGACGTCGCTAACGCCACATGGACCAATACCATCGGCGCGCCGGAGCTCATCGCCGTCTGGACCGATCCCGATTTCGATCCTGCACAACGGGCGTTCTACTATGGCCGCGTGCTCGAGATTCCGACGCCACGATGGACCGCCTACGACGCGAAGTATTTCGGCGTCACGCCACCGCCGGAGGCTACAATGGAGATGCAGGAGCGCGCCTATACGTCGCCGATTTGGTATTCCCCTGCGCCTTAGGTCGGCGGCTCGCGGTGCGATGCTCCACTCGGCTTGACTGTTGGATGCTTCACGCTGTGAGCAGACATTCCGCGCAAACGATGCCGAGGAGTGTCGGCAACAGGCCCTATGGACGGAGCTGCATTTGCGCAGTACGTTATAGTAGAATACGCTTATATGACAGGTGTTTCGGCCAATGGGGAGCAAGTAAAGCCGCCGCCAAATTTGTGGCGGGTTCGATCAGCCCGCCTGCACACCTGGGTCACCTCTCTCTGCTCGAGATATGCGCGCTGAACTGGTGCCTGTGATTGCCAGTGATGGGTTAAGCGACATGTGGTCGAGGAAAGCCTCTCGGAGTCCGAGCCATGTCTGCTTCAGCCACGGATGCATTTTCGACGCCTGCACAAATTGAATCCGATACCTGACGTTCAAAGGAGGCTACCTCGATGAGGACGAAAGCGCAAACGGCTATGCAACTCACAGCCATGCTTACATCCGCGCTGCTGGCACTGACCATCGTGTCAGGAACGCCTTCGGACGCAGCGGCTGGCGAAACCGATGCCAAGGCTTTGGTCAAAGCCATGTCAGACTATATGGCCAATCAAAAGTCGGTCTCGTTCGCCTACGACACCAGTCTCGAGGTTGTCACCAAGGAACATCAGAAACTGCTGCTGGCAAGTTCAGGCACGATGAATATGGCTCGGCCCGACAAAATCCGCGCCACCCGGTTCGGCGGCTTTGCCAATGTCGAGATCACCTTCGACGGAAAGACGCTGACGCTGTTTAGCAAGGACAGCAATCTCTACGCTCAGTTCGAAGTGCCCGGTTCGATTGACAATCTCATCGAGGAGTTAAGAACCAAGCATCACCTACCCGTACCGGGCGCTGATCTACTCCAGTCAAACGTCTACGACGAGTTGATGCGCGACGTTGTCGAGGTGAAGGATCTCGGCAGTGGCGTGATTGGCGGCACGGAATGCGATCATCTCGCGTTTCGGGCCAAGGAAGTCGACTGGCAGATATGGATCGCACAAGGCGAGCACCCTCATCCCTGCAGATATGTCATTACTTCCACACAAGTGGACCAAGGACCGCAGTACAGCGTCCAGATCAGCGACTGGAAGAGCGGCACGGAACCAAACGCGCAGGATTTCAGCTTCAAGGCCCCGACGGACGCCAAGAAGGTCGACGACCCGAAGCAACTTATCGATATCGATGAGCTTCCAGCTAACTTTGTCGTAGGAGACACCAAATGAACGTGTCGACGAAACTCAAAATCGCCCTGCTGACCGGGATCGTCGCGTTGGTCGGATTGGAACTGGGATCCGGGCTTTCAATTCCCGGCGTGCAAAGTTTCGTGACGACCAGCGAGGCGAGGGTTGGACGACCACTTACCCCGGTCAGCGTCGCCGGGGTGGCACGGCGCACGGTGCGGCGCTGCGCGGTCGGTGTGTACTACTGCTAGGGTTTTTGCCTCAAGGCTGAGGTTTTGGAACGTCCCGGAGGCTTCCATCGGTGAGGTAACCGCGCCATGAAACCGGAATCAACAAAAGAAAAGATCATAAATGATGAAGCTGGCGCTGGTCAGCGGCCGATAAGCCGCCGCGAGGCGCTCAAGGCAGCAGGACTGGCCGGAGCCGCGGCTCTGTCAACGGCGACCGTGTCCTCGGCGCAAACGGCTGAGGAGACACCAGCCGCAGCCCAGGCGAAAAACCCTTATGGCGGGGTGCCGAGCGGCGGGATCACGCTTCCAGCCTACTACCGGCCCACGCCGAGCCTAGTGAGCAACAACGTTTACTATCCGGGCCAGGAACAGCTCGGACCCGACGAGATGCGGATTTCCTTCATCGGCAGTACGCCGATCCCGGTCACCCGTGCACAGGCCGGCACCTGCATCATGGTGGAGCTCGGAAACGGGAAGCGGTTCTTCTTCGATTTTGGCTCCGGCTGCGTGCGCAACATCATCGCGATGGCCGTGCCGTTGTCGGTGGTCAACGACATCTTCTTCACCCACCTTCACGTGGATCACTACGCGGACCTGCCGTATCTATTCGCCTTCGCCCCGTGGATGGGGCGCTGGAAGCCGCTGCGCGTGCACGGTCCATCTGGCCGCACGCCCGCGGACGGCATCAAGACGATGATCGAGGGGATGAAGATGATGACACGTTGGCATACCGACTCCTTCAACGCTTGTCCGATCGGCGACGGCTACGAGGTCGAGGTCAACGAGTTCGATTTCCGGGACGATAACGGTGTCTGCTACGACATGGACGGCGTGACCATCCGCCACTGGCGGCGCTCGCACACCAAGGACGGCGCCTCGGCCTACAGGCTCGACTGGAATGGGTTAGCGTTCGTCTGGACCGGCGACGGTCGACCGGACGAACGCTCTTTGGAATTGGCGAAGGGGGTGGACGTGTTCGTCACCGAGGTGCAGCCGGACACGGCCAACCTCCAGGCGATGAAAATGGGCATGCCGTCCGTCATCATGAGCACGACAATCGACCAGGCTCACAGCCCCCACTACGCGGTGGGCTATATGTTCGACAAGATCCAGCCGCGCCTCGCGATGGTCACCCATACGACGTACGACGAGGAGTTGATCCCGGAGATCACGGCCGGGATCCGCGTTCACTACAGCGGATTGTTCCAGTTCGGCGCGCCAGACGTCGTGGTCGTCAATGTCACCAAGGACGCAATTTGGACGCGCAAGGCTGCAATCCCGGATGCCGGCAGCATGGCACGCCCAAGCCCCGCAGAGGCGGTCGAACTGTTCGGCCTGACGCCGACAAATCTGAAGGTCACGTTTCCAAACCCCCGAAATCCGCTTGCTGACCAATTGGAGGCGGAAATACTCAACGGGGACATCGACCCGAAGAAATATTACCCACCGGACGTGTATCGCGAACCGAACAAGGATTACCCGAGGGACTACACGACCGATGTCCGCGAAATGGCCCTCGTGAAGGCAAAGCAGGCCCAGACCAGGCTCTCGGAAAAGGCTGCGCAAATCCAGGCCGTCATCGACGCTATCGAAGGGGGTAAGTAGTGGCGATGGATCGCGACATCACGTTCCCGCCAGGTGATTCCGAAACCGGGTCGTTCTTGGCGCGCACCCAGCAATCTGCCGCGCAAGCGGTGCCGTTGACCGTCCTCACCGGGTTTCTCGGAGCAGGCAAGACGACTTTGCTGAACCGCATTCTTAACGGCGGTCACGGCCTTCGGGTCGCGGTGCTGGTGAACGATTTCGGTTCGATCAACATCGACGCCGAGCTGGTTGTCGGCATTGAAAGCGACGGAGATGTCATCAATCTCGCCAACGGCTGTGTCTGCTGCAACATCCGCGACGACCTGGTCGCTGCGGTGACGCAAGTGATGGCTCGTCCTGAAAAGCCGGGATACATCCTGCTCGAGGCCAGCGGCGTTGCCGACCCGTCTGGAATCGCGCTCACTTTCATGAACGAAGATATGCGCGACCGCATCAGGCTGGACAGCATCATGTGCGTCATGGACGCGGAGCAGATATTCGCCGCACCGGAGATGATGGAACTGAAGCTCCGCCAGGTGGCATTCGCAGACATGCTCATCCTCAACAAAGTCGATCTCGTCACTCCGGAGGAGATCGAGCGGATCAAGGCGTGGCTCGACGACCGGTTCCACCGCTACCGGCTCGTCCATACATCCCGCGGGAACGTGCCTCTGGAAATCTTGCTGTCGGTGGGTCGGTTCGACCCCTCCCGGTTCGATGACACATCTTCCCATGACCAGAGTCCTCACGACTGCAATGGACGTGATTGTGAGCACGGCGCTCATGGCCATCGGCATGACCACTCGCAAGCCTTCACAACATGGAGCTACGAAACGGACGCACCACTTTCCCTGGAAGCCCTGCGGGAAGCGACACGCAAGCTGCCGGCCAGCATCTACCGGTGCAAAGGCGTGGTACACACGGCCGAAGAACCACGCCGACCATTCATTCTTCAGGTTGTCGGCAAGCGCGTTGATATCGCGGTTGGTGATGAATGGAATGGCAAAGAGCCACTGACCCGGATAGTCGTCATCGGAGCACACGATGGCGTGGATGGAGGGTACCTCCGCGCGGTTTTTGACAGTTGCCGTCGTAGTTCCGTTTCATAGCAAAGCAAATATGTCCGGGGGCGGATCGATCCTGTCGAAGCCAGCTCGGTTATTGATCAGGACGTGTGCGGACACCCCGGTAAATGCAACTCACGTCATTCGGGTCTTTATTGTACGCCGAGCGGATCCGTAAAGTATTGTCTGTCGCACGCCACTCAATCGACGATCGCTTGGGTTGTGTCGGCTAAAGGCGTCGGACCCGCTGTTTTTTACGCCGAGCGGGGCACTAACGGAGAGCTTGGTTATCGAACGGTAAATGATCCCGACGTTCACCCGCCAAACGCGGGAGACCCGTGACAGCGGGGGCGCGAAGCTTGCGTTCAGACAGCCCGGTGGGACGTCGAAGGGAATGCGCTCACTTCAAGCTGAGAGACTGCCCGTTCAACCGCGTCGACGCAATGATCGCGCGGAAGCGGCGGTCTCGGTGAATGAAAAAGCGCGAACGCGAAGTAATTAGCATCAGTGAAACGGATGACGAGACCGTGGCGCTGATTATGGGCGCTGAATGCGGTAAAGCGTCGGAGTGAATTTTCCGAATAGGGTTCCGGGTCTGCCGGGTGATCGGCTTCGGTCATAGAACTTCCTTGAGAACCCAACCGCCCTTCGGTCGCTTCCAACCTCGTTTGGCTACTCTCATATCCGCCTCGGCCATCGCCTTTCGTTTCGCTTCCAGAAGCCCGTCAGCCCAGACGGTTATGCGGAAACGGCCGACGGCGAAGATGTATCGGTCGGTGTCCGCCCTGCGACCCGATGCAAAGCCGGCGCGGAATATCTTCTTGGCCACGCTGATGTCGACCCGGTTCTCGAAGTTCGGCCCTTGAGCAATCCACCATTTCCGGAAGGCAGTCTCGAAACTCGGCTTTGCTGACCGGCTAGTCCTGTCGAGCACGTCAAGCCTCTCGTTCGAACTTCGGCGTCCAACCGCTGGTCATCCCTCGGCTCATCGCGGCCTCCGCCAGGGCCAGCTGCATACGCAGGTGTTTGATATCGCCGAGTAGCGTGGGGATCGTCGCCTTGGCATCTTCGTTATGGAAGGCGAGGGCGGCTTCGATTTCGAAATCCACATCCACTTGCTTCACCGACTTAGTGGACATAACCAGCTTCCCTGACTAGCGCATGGAAGGCCCGCATGGCGTCGTTGATGTCTCCAGTACATTGGAACCACCGCGGTGAGCGCATTACAACCGAGGAGCCGACGGCATTGTAGTAGCCGCAGGCGCGACGGGTGGGTGGGTCAAACGAGATATCGAAATAGCCGAGCGGGCCACCGGAAGCCATGTCCCAGACGTCAGCCGAATAGAGTCCCCAGTCTTGATAATTTGGCATCAAGATTATGATCGCCATCAGAAGGGGGTGTATTTCGGCCAACGTAGCCCTCCTGGGCGACGTCCAACACGTCCCCGTCATTTCCTTAGCGCGCGGTTGTCCGGCCGGCATGTGTGGCATAGCCGTCGTCCTCTTCGTATGTTTTGGATGTTCTTATTATGTTCTCTTTTGTCGCGGAGTCAACATTGAGATAGAACGAGGCAATCGCGCGATTCCGCATATCCACCGGCGGACCTTCATCAAAGGTACGCGAACCATTTTATCCCCGCCAAGCCCATGAAGCTTTGCTTCGGAGAGGATAGGATAGTCATTGATGGAAAGCGGCCGCGGCTTCGGTCATCTCAAAAGTCAAAAACGCCGCACTGTGAAGCTTGAGAGCGAAAAGGTATCCGGCCCGGCTTCGCGGTTGTACGGCGATGATCCGGCGAGCCACGCCTATGTAAACTCGAAGGATCGTAACTCTGTGAGCTTCGCTCGTCACAACCGAAAGTAATTCAGCGAACTGGCAGCCACCTCTTAGCGACCCGGCATGCTACTGTATACGCAGGATCAAATACGTTTCCGATGTCATATCGAACGACCTGACCAAGAAGTTGGCTAGCGGCAACCTTGGTCAGATTGTAGTCCGTTGACAGCAAATGAAGCATCTCCGTCGTGGCGTGTTGAAGAGCCTGATCCAGCGGCCGCGCGTTGCCAACTGTTATGATGTCATCGGCGGTCTCCGCACGCGGCCAAGAAATGCGTTTTCTCTTTTCCACCGACAAGCGCACGGTGACCTCGAACGTCGTCTCCACGCCTGTCCCAACAATTTCACCGTCGCCCTGCACGGCGTGGCAGTCACCAAGGAAGAATAACGCTCCCGGGGCGAAGACCGGGAACCATATCGTCGACCGTGGGCCAAACAGGCGATAGTCCATGTTGCCACCATATTCTCCGCTTGTGGCAGTTGAGATTGCTTGGCCGAGGCTTGGAGCAACACCGAAGCATCCTATCATCGGGTCTAAGGGCAAAATCAAATTTTGAAGGCCTGCTAGAGGTTCTGACAAGCGGACGGTCCTCTGCTCACGGTCAATCGTCCAGAAGGTCTTTTCCGATCTGGGTAGATCGCGTGCCACCTCCGGCTCGATCACATTCGCGGCGAGCACACTTCGCGTGAAGCCGGAGTCCCGTGTCGGATTCATCGCCAACAGCTCGACCTTTAGCACGTCACCTGGTTCCGCGCCTTCGACATAGATTGGACCGTTCATCGGATTGGGGCCGGACGCGCGCTGAACCCCTTCTTCGTCGTATCCGGCAGCATCGATTGTCCGAGTGATAACGGTGTCGCCATCGGCAATCCGAACGGCGGCCGGCATGGTTCCGATCACGTTATGGTAGGAGGTTGGCGTAAAGCGATGGGTTGCCATTGTCGATCCGCTGTTTGCCCGGCTCGTCGGGTCTTGTACAGATTCTATCTATGTCCAATCAAAGTCGACCAGCGGAACTCCTTGGTCAACATTCAGCATTATCGATCTCCTGGCTCCGTTTTCGGTCCGGGTGGCGTTCCTGCTCAGCTCGTCTGGGAACACGAGGATACTCAACCGGCCGGACCCGCTCGGCGTTGTCTGGTTCTCGAGGCTACTTTTTGAGCGACCCAGCCCTTACGGCCGTTCACATTCTTCGACGTTATCAGTGTCGGAGGGATGAGGGTCTTCACTGGAGTAAACCTATACGAGCCGCTGTTCGCGGGAAAGACCGTCATCTCGTTCTTCTACCCCGGCCAGAACGAAGCGCTTCTCGATCGGGTGGCAACCTCTGGCGCGAATGTGATCGCCATGGACATGGTGCCGCGCATCTCTCGCGCGCAGAAGATGGATGCACTGTCGTCCATGGCCAATATTGCCGGCTACCGAGCGGTTATCGAAGCGGGCAACAACTTCGGCCGTTTCTTCACCGGCCAGGTTACCGCCGCGGGGTTCCGCCCGCCCGTGTTTTGGTCATCGGAGCCGGGGTGGCCGGACTTGCAGCAATTGGAACCGCGACCTCCCTCGGTGCCATCACATACGCCTTCGACGTCCGTCCGGAGGTCGCCGAGCAGATCGAGTCGATGGGTGCCGAGTTCGTTTACCTGGATTTCGCTGATCAGCAGGATGGCGCTTCGACGGGTGGCTATGCAGCGCCGTCATCACCGGAGTTTCGTCAGAAGCAGCTGGAGAAGTTCCGCGAGTTCGCGCCCGGTATCGACATCGTCATCGCTACGGCGCTGATCCCCGGCCGCGATGCCCCCAAGCTCTGGCTTGCCGACATGGTGAGATTGATGAAGCCGGGATCGGTGATCGTCGATCTGGCGGCAGAACGGGGCGGAAACTGCGAACTCACGGTGGCGGACCAGCGCGTGGTGTCCGACAACGGTGTTGTTGTGATCGGATATACCGATTTTCCCAGCCGCATGGCCAACCAGGCCTCCACGCTCTACGCGACCAATGTCCGGCACATGATCGCCGACCTGACACCAGGCAAGAATGGAGTGCTCGTCCACAACATGGAGGACGACGTCATCAGGGGGGCTACCGTTTCCTTCAGGGGCGACGTTTGCACGAGTTTGACTATCTGGAGTGAGATGCTCCTATTTGGAGGGCTGGTGGGTTTCGCATCCCAAAGCGTACACTAACCGGAGAACTCCGCGTCGTTCCGGAATTGTGTATTGCGGGATTTGGTTGAGAGACACGCGGACGCATGGTCGCGGAGCCGAGATTATGCCGTAGCGATCGAACTTCTTCATCCGCCCCAGGCTTCCGTCGTATCCTCGGCGAGAGGGTGGGGCAATATTAGCCGGTTCTGTAATTGGAGCTAGTTGGACAAAGGTCCCAACAATGGACGCCGGCCGCCGATCGGAGCGGGTTTCATCGATAGCTGCTCTCAGTAGCCGGGTCGCTCAACCCCGTGCTTGCTGAGGATGTCGGCGATCTGATCGGCCTGATCACGCGTAAGATTATCCAAGGGGAGTCCGTTCAAGTCGAACGGCGGTTCGGTGCTGGCCAAGCCCAATCGCCTCTCGGTCCCGGCGCACCAGCCCGGCGGAGCGATCGAGCACAAATGGAACAAATGCATCTCGCGGCTGAGCCATGTTGCGAAAAATACCAACAACAGGTGGACACAGCAACAGAGAGCGCAACGTCCGCATTGGGTGCCAGTTTTTGCGTTCTTGTCGATCTGGTGGCACGAGGCGTCCACCTCACCTTACTCGCGGCTCTCACTCGCTGCGATATCGAGATTTCGTCGCCTCCATCAAATTGATGGTGGTGCCCCGCGTTGTGACGTCGCCCTCTGGAGTGGTAGTTTAGCTAACCGGAATGTTTGGGTGAGGACCTTGCCATGAGAAAGTTTCTATCAAGCTTTGGTGCAATGACGTTCTTACTATCAGGCATAAACGCATATGCCGTGGACCTTCCAGCAGGTGCCAAAAAGGTCACGATGGAAGAGTTCAAAGCCTTTGCTGACGGCAAGCACGTGAAGGTCGAGATTTTCGATCTGGAGAAGCCCGTGACCGCCGATCTGGTATGGAGTTGGAAGAAGGGCACTATCACGGGCAAGGCCAACGTCGACGGCAAAATGATGGACGTGAAGACCAAGCTCACCTTCAAGGATGGCAAAGCTTGCTCGAACGGAAAAGGCGAGAAGCCAAGTTGCCACTCCATATATATCGACGGGAACAAGTTTTATGAAGTTCGCGATGACATGAAGGTGCATGCTGTCTCGACGATCGGGTAAATCTGCCGGATGAGGTTCGGCGCAGTCGCACTCGCTGCCCGTCGTGGGGGGCGACGACCGCTGTGGGCCGATGTGGTTGAAAAACTCCGGAGATGTGAGGCGGCTCAAGTTTGGCGAGAGATCAAGCTATCACCTGCAAAAACAGCGAAGGCGAACTGAGCAAGCCTCAGGAAAGCTGGATACCACGGCCCCTCTCTGCGACGAGACGGAACTCCTTAGCACCTGGGGTAACGATGGCTTCAATGGACAAGGTGGATTTGACGTGTCGGTGGCGATCAACGGAAGTGGTGTCTTATCGGGTAGGTACCAGCCATCGAGCGATGCGCAGTTCGTAACGCGCCCGGCCACTCATTCCTTCAGTGTAATTGCAGCGTTTCGTGAATGCTCTATCGTCAAGCGTCGAAGTTGAACCGCCCCGGCTGATCGCAAACTCGAGCAATAATCAGCGTGGTGTTCACTCTTGTCGTTGGTTTAGGATCATGGACGCACGTGGCGAGACTGAGACGTAAGACTGTCCTGGATGATTGGATGCGGAGTGCGATACTGCGCAGTCTGACACTTGTAGGACCATCAAAGCCCGTCGGATATTTGCCAATCAATACGATCAAACGGTTTCTCGATACGACTCCGAAAGCTCTCGCTGCTGCGGCCGCGAGGCGCGGGCTTGCCTCGGCGCATTTCACGACACGGAACACTGGTATCCAAAGCGGAGCACTCTACGTCTACGATTGTGACGCGCTGGAAAGGCTCCTCGACGAGCAGGCTGAGGCAGTTGCAGCGGCCGGCCTTCCGCTGAACGCAGATATGTTTGTGGCACACATCGCTGCCGTGTTCTACGACACGGGTCATCCGGCGCACCGGATTATCGCAGCCGCGTTCGGCGAGTGTGCCCCTTGAGTCAGGTTGAAGCAGACATCGGCAATCGTGCGATCACAGCCACTCATGATGCTTTTGAGATTGGTGGCGTTTCGGATGGACCGTTGCGGCACCTCGAAAATGCGTCCCTGCGACACCGGACACTCCGGCGTCTTGAAGAGGCCTTGGCACGGAAATCGCATCTAGCGTGCTTTCTCGTCCCGTCAGGTCCAGCGGGCTACATGGCCTCGCCATCAGATTGGCTGCCGCTGGCATCATGTTTTGTGTGGTTGGGTTGATCTTTGTGTTTCTGATTTGCCTATGCCTGATGCCCTTTGGAGCTAGGCGACCTTCCTAGCGGCGGCCAAGCCTACGCCAGCCGACGAGGGTACATTTCATTCTGCCTTCGGGTGCAAATCGATGCTCAGATTTTGAAAGCGCATCAAATTCTTGAAAGCCAGACCGATCGTGAAACGCTACGGCTTGGCGGCTTCCTGAATTTCGTAATAAGCGAGCCCCGTTTGGTGACAGGTACACGCTGGCCGTCGTCTCTGCATTAGAACCGGAGACGGCGCTCAGGCGACGATAACTCTTGAGCCATCCTCGGGATAGCATCAGCACTCCTGGAATCTTATGGCGCTTGCTTCACAAAGCCGCTTTTTTGCGCTTCGAAGCGAAGGGACAATCCTATCGGCACAACTTGCTCCGAGCACCGGTCACCAGCGACGAATCAAAGGAGCGCTTTCATCAGTTACCTATGTCTTCGGTATGGACATTGGGGAAATCTCGCGTTTGGCATCAGCGTAAAATCAGATTGATTGTTTTTGCTGGATATTTCGGAGTGGCCGGCGACCGTCCTGTGAAGCCAGCTTGGCATCGACGTGAAACCTCGCGGGTCAGCTTGGCATGAATGCGAAATCAGTAAAACGTCATCGTTCGACTGATTCTTTACCTCTGAATGGTGTCCGCGGCTTTCTAGATCGCGGAACCAGCAATACAGCACGCTGTCCGAAATTGTTGAGCCAGCGGGCAACATGGTTATCTATTTCGGCGATAGTCGGGTTCCGGAATATTTCCCTGCACGGTTCACCGTGACGATCCAAGCCACCGAACAATTGCGTAGGCAGGCATTGGCCGGTGAAGTCCTTTCAGGTGTAAATCGCCGACAGGAACAGCCTCGATCAACGATTCCACGGCTGCAAAAACGCGTTGACTGACGAGTATCTGACGGGACTTGGCTTCCTCGCACAATCGAGCCGCGTGATTCGTGACGGTGCCGATGACAGCATAGTCCGAGCGCTGGTCGAAGCCGATCCGACCGATGGTCGCATGACCTCGCGCAATGCCGATGCCGAAGCCAAGCACATAGTCCCGTTTGCGCCACCGCTCTGAATGCTCATCGATGGCATCACGCATCGCTGTGGCCATCGAGACTGCCCGCTCAGTGTGGTCAGCACAGGGCAGCGGATCGTTGAAGAAAACAACGACGCCGTCGCCGACAAAGCGCTCCAAAGTTCCCTCGTGCCGGACGATTTGGTTGCCAAGACATGCATGATACTCTCGAAGGACAGTCATAACCTCTTCCGGCTCTGCGGTCTCGGAGAAGGCCGTGAAGCCGCGCAGATCGCAGAAAACGACCGTCACTTCGCGGCGGTGACTTTGGAGAAGCGCGTCGCCATTCTCGGCCGCAACAATGAGATCGGCGACCTGAGCGGGCAAAAACCGCCTGAGCCGAGCCATCCGCTCGATCGCGGTGACCTGCTCCGCCACTTTCTGTTCGAGGGATCGATTCCATACTGCTAACCGTGCAGCCTGGTCCTGAAGGCTCCGCGTTTGCTCTTCGACAGTGTCGTGAAGGGTCTTCTGCCGTAGCATTGAACGGACGCGCGCCAGCAGCGCCCGATGCTCGAACGGCTTGGTCAGATAGTCATCAGCTCCCGCGTCCAGTCCCTCGACGACATCACGCGTGTCGGCTTTTGCCGTTACGAGGATGATAGGAATCGATCGAAGCGAAACGTCCTGCTTGAGCAGGCGCACGAGGCTGATACCGTCGAGCTTCGGCATCATGACGTCGAGAAGGATGAGATCAGGCTTAAGGTCGTGTACCTTGGCGAGGCCCTCTTCACCGTCTGCGGCGGTGGCCACTTCGTAGCCACACGCCTTGAGGCGCATCTGCAGGATTTCGAGATTTTCCGGCGTGTCGTCGACGGCGAGAATGAGGGGTGGATCGTGCATTGTGTGGCTTCCCTCAGGACAGGAATTCCCGGATCTTTGCCAGAAGCTGGCGCGGGCTGAACGGCTTGGTGACGTATCCGTCACATCCCGCAGCCAGGGCTTTCGCCTCATCACCCGACAATGCGTAGGAGGTGACGGCAATGATCGGTATGTGCCGGAGTGCCGGATTGGACTTGATGTGGCGAGTCGCTTCGTACCCGTCCATTACGGGCAGTTGGATGTCCATAAGGATCAAGTCCGGCTTCTGCGCCGCCGCCGCCGTCACGCCGGCGACACCATCCGCGGCCTCGATCAATTCGTATTCAGTGGTAGCGATGAGGTCTCGCACGATCTGTCTGTTGTCTTCGGTGTCTTCCACCATCAGAATCCTTTTGCTCATGCCGCTTCAGAGCGCTCCTCTGCATCGATTGGTATCGTCATGCGGAATGTCGCACCGGCACCGGGCGCTGACTCCACGGTGATTGTTCCGCCGTGCATTTCGACAAAGCGTTTCGAGATTGCCAGACCGAGACCCGTTCCGCCCTTTTGCCTGGTGCTGCTGTTGTCAACCTGCTGGAATTCCTCAAAGATGAGAGTTTGGTCTTCTGGCGCGATACCTGGCCCAGTGTCCCGCACGGCGATCTCGAAGTGGCCATCGGTTGCCCCGGCCAGAATGTCGACGGAGCCCGCTTCGGTGAACTTGATAGCATTGCCGGCAATATTCAGCAGGACCTGGGTCAGACGGCGCTCGTCACCGCGGCCCGTGGGAAGATTCTCTGCGACTGACGTGGTGAACGCGAGGCCTTTCTCCCGCGCTAGCGGTTCGACAGCGGCGGCCACGGTTCGTACGATCTGCCCAAGGGAATAGTCGTCCAGCGCCAGTGTTAACTGCCCGGCCTCGATCTTCGAAAGATCGAGCACGTCGTTGATGAGGCCTAATAGGTGCCGGCCGTTGGCCTGCACCCGCGCCACTGTCGCCCTTGCCCTGTCCGGAAGCTCACCGTAAATGCCGTCAACCAGCAGCTCCGTGAAGCCCAGAACCGAATTAAGCGGTGTCCTCAGTTCGTGGCTCATGTTCGCGAGGAACTGAGACTTATGGCGGCTCGCCGCCTCTAGCTCTCGACCTTTATCCTCTATCTCGCGGAACAGCTTGGCGTTCTGAATGGCTAGGACCGACTGTGCGGCAAAGGTTTCCATCAGGTGGACAACCTTTTCGTCGAATTCTCCGGGTTCACGGCGCCTGACGACGAGAGCGCCAACAATCTTGTCCGGCCTGAGCAATGGCACAATCAGCACGCCGCGATATCCGGCTTCGCGGATGATTTTCTGAGTGGGGGTTTCTTCGCCGAGTTCGGGAACCTGCACAGGCTCGCGGCGCCGTGCTGCGTCACCGATCCCCGGATCCTTCAACCCAATGGTCTGCCCAGAGATGGCGGCAACCAGCTCCTCGCTCATCCCATAAGTTGCACGCGGGCGGAATTGTTGCCTGCTGCTACTGAACACATAGATGGTGCCCGCATCCGTGTCGGATAGGTGCACGGCTTTCGCTACGATTGTCTGCAGCACCGTGTCGAGATCAAGCGTCGAATTGACCGCCTTGGTGACTTCTCCGAGCGCCTCCAACTCGGCGACAGAACGTGCGAGTTCGGCTGTGCGCGCTTGGACCTCCTGGAACAGACGCACGTTCTCAATCGCGATCACCGCTTGGTCGGCGAAGGTGGTGAGCAGTTCAATCTGCTTGCGGTTGAAGGGCCGAACCTCGACCCGGCGGATCGTCAGAGTTCCGATGGCTTCTTCTTCCCGCAGGAGCGGGGCGGCGAGGGTGGTCCGATGGCCAAGCCGCATCGCCATTTCTCGGCCCGCAGGGAAATCATCGCCCCTGGCGGTGAGGTCGTCTACATGCACGGTCTGCCCGTCGACAAAGGCGCGACCGGACACCCAGTCGCGACTGATCGGCCAGTTGGCGAAGTCGATCGGGATTGAACCATAATGCGCTCTCCATGCCAGTGACTCACCGTCTTTAAGAAGTATGGCCGCGTCGTAGGCGTCGCAGAGCTTTGCCGCGCTCTCGGCAACGGCATTCAGGACGGGCTGAATGTCCGTCGGGGAGGCAGCGATGGTGCGCAGGATTCCGCTAGTTGCCATCTGCTGCTCAAGCGATTCAGTCAGCTCTCGGTTGCGGCTTTCAATTTCCTGGTACAGGTGCCCGAGCTGGGCAGAGGTCTGGTTGACATTGTCGGCGAGCACTCCAAGCTCGTCCCGATTGCCGATCGCGACCTGCTGGGCAAAGTCGCCGGCGGCTATCTGACGCAGACGCGTTTCGATCTTCTTGACCGGCTCTATCAACGACCAGGAGATGACGTAGCCGAGACCCAGTGCCAACAGAATACTGCCCAGAATAAAGGAGACCACGACCAGCCGCGAGGTTTTGTAGGCTCCTTCCGTCGCATCGATGGATGTCACCATGTCGGCCTCGGCCATATTGACGAGCTGGTTCGTCAGCCGTTCGAGCCGATCGGCCGACGGCATGATCTGGTCGACTTGAACTTTGCGCGCTTCGTCTGTGCGGCCGGTGCGAATGAGCTCCGCGACACGCGTTACGCCAGCCGTAAACCGGTCATACTCCACCCGGACCTCGCCGAGCAGTTCCACTTCACTTTCGGTGACGAACGCCATGCGGTCGAGGTCGTATCCGAACTGGCTGAGCTGGCGCAGCGCTGCATCCAGCATCCTTTTGTCTTGCAGCAAAAGTGCGGTCGCGATGCTGTAGAGTTGGTTCGTTGTGTCGTGCTGGACTTGGCGATAGGCTGCAATCCTGCGCTGCAACTTGATTAGCTCGGTCGTCTGGTCGTTGACCCCGCTCAACACGCGCAATTCGACTCCCCCGAGCACGATCAGCATTCCGACGATCGACAGGAATGCGACCAAAAGCTTTGTTTGGACGCGCGCCGGCAACTGCGCCACGCAGCCGACGAGCCAACTCGCGACGTTACCGGGATTCATCCACGAGGTTGAGAAGATCACTTCGGAACTCCTCCGGATCAAAGCTGGCGCCCATATACTGCACGCGCAAGCTGCCGTTGCGGTCCACGAGAGACGTCAGCAGAGTATGGTCGACGTCGCCGTTCGCTGTCTTCATCGCAATGATGCCATACTTCCGACCGATCTCATGGACCGTTGCCGGATCGCCGGTAAGAAACACCCAGCCCTTCACATCGGCATCGAAATTCTTTGCGTACTGCTTCAGCACTTCGGGCGTATCCCGCTCCGGGTCTACGGTGATCGAAACGAAATTGATCTGTGACCCGAACACCGGGCCCAGGGCATCCTTTACACGCGCCATGTTGTCGGTCAGCATCGGGCAGATATCGGTACAGGAAGCAAAGATGAACGCAATGGCGACCACTTTCCCGCGAAATTCGCGGAGTGAGACAGGTACCCCCCTCTGTGATGTCAGCGTAAAGTCTGCCGCCGCTCCGATAGTCGGCAAGCGCTGATCGTGCGATGCATGATGCGCCTGCCCTGGTCCGGCTAGCAAAATCAACATCACAATCTGCGCCGGCCACCTGCTCATGTCTTCAGCTCGCGTTTCACCTCGCTGAGGAAGCGCCAATCGGTACCGTTGGCGATGATTTCGTGCGGGCTCGACTTGATCATGCCGGACTCATGCAGCCGCAAGGCGTAAAACCGAATCGTGTCCTCGGGATCGTAATCGCGCCATTTTCCGTAAGGCACCTCGCTCATCGTCTGCAGGGCATAATCATAGTTGGCGGCGAACCCGCCATCGACGATCTGTCGCGCGATGCGCCATGGCTCGGCGACGCATAGGTCTGCCGCCTTGAGAATGGCGCGCAACACGCGCTTGGTGGCCACAGGGTTGTTCCGAACGAAGTCCGCATTGCCCGCCAGCATGCAGCAGAAGTACTGCGACCAGGGACGATCGGTGGCACTATTTACGACTACGTGGCCGATGTTGCGGGCGTGCAGTTCCTGGGGCTCGGGTGGAAAGCCGAGGAACGCATCGACTTTTCCTTTGACGAAAAGCTCCATTGGTCTGACGGCTGGATTGGTCACCCAGCGGATGTCCTTTTGTGGGTCGAGCCCGACGTATGCAGCCATGCTGGTCAAAAACACGTGCGGCGTTGATCCCAGGCCCTGTACGCCTACAGTTTTGCCCTTCAGATCTCTCATACTCCGAATGCTTTCGTTTCCGAACAGTTCGAAGCACCCAGGATGCACGCCCGCCAGCACCATGATTGGGTCACCTGCATCGATCGCAACGGCAAGGGGCGCAGCGAAATTCAAACTGAAATCCACCTCACCGCGCGCGATCGTCTCAGACGTGCCGTAGCCTGGTTCTCCCGCGACATAGCGGACATCAGAGAATCCCTCCAAACGCAGCAGATCCTCGGCAACGTACTGTGGCGCAATGCAGATGCCGCTGATCTTTCCGAGGCGGATGGTGGTCGTTTCTGGCAGTGGCTCGGCCCAAACCCGTGTCGCGGGGCCCAGAACGCCAGCGACGCCAACTGCCGCTGCACTGGCCAGGAAAGAGCGGCGGTTCTGGATGATGTGCATCGGAGCGCTCCCTCTTTAATAAGACGGAAAATGCCCGTCAGAATCGCGGGGAAGACTATTTCACAAGAAACACGCGCTTATGAACGGCCCAATAGAAAGGCAGAACACCTTGCCTCAAGCAAAAGGTCTTTAACGCTTGATTTTGTGGTCCCGCAACGATCAAAAAATATACGCCTTGTCTGCAACGCTAGCGAGGGAAAACTTTGCCTCTTCTGTGGGGATGTCGCGGTAAACTCGCTTTTACAAAGCGAGGCATCGCCCTTGCTTCCGATCCCGCGGCGAATTCCGCTGCGAGTGGCGTCACGACCGGTTGTGTAGGTCGGCGACAGCGAAGCCGGTAGCGGCTCGAGCGCTCGCACCCACCGCTCAGGAGTGTCTGCAAACTGAGATAGCGCGCGCCATTCCGGGGCGCCATGTGCTATCATTCGCCATCCGGTCAAACGGTATGAGCAACTCGTTCATGCGAGGTCGGAAGTGTCCACAGGCACGTTCTTGTCACATTGGACTTGGAAGGGAGGGACCCATGCATACCCTTTGCCCTGGACAGTTCAGCCGACGGAAGTTCTTGAGTGGGATAACCCTGGCGGGTACCGCGGGGTTTCTGGGCTGGCACCCCAGGCAAGCCGCTGCTGAGCCACCGCCTGAGACGACACGGATCCGGCTCGTCAGGATTCCCAGCATCTGTCAGGCTCCCCAGTATGTAGCCGAAGAACTGCTGCGCAGCGAAGGGTTTACCGAGGTTCAGTACCTCCAAAAACTGGGGACCGCGGACATCGCGCCGGCCCTCGCCTCCGGTGAAGTCGACCTCAATGGACATTTCGCCGCCCCGCTGCTTCTCAGCCTGGAGGCGGGGGATCCCATAGTTATACTGGCAGGGCTACACATCGGTTGTTTTGAGCTGTTCGGGACCGATCGCGTCCAAACGATCCGCGACCTAAAGGGCAAGACCGTAGCAGTGCCGACGCTAGATTCCAGCCGATTCGTCTTTCTCGCCACAATGATGGCTTATGTGGGCCTGGATATCCGACGGGACATACACTTGGTCACGCTTCCGGGATCCGATTCCATCCGGCTCCTAAGGGAGGGGAAGATTGATGCTTACCTGGGCTTCCCCCCGGAACCGCAGGAGATGCGGGAGCAGCAGATCGGCCATGTGGTGATAAGCAGCACCGTGGACCGGCCGTGGTCGCAATACTTCTGCTGCATGCTGGCTGGGAACCGGGAGTTCGTCCGAACAAATCCCGTGGCTACCAAACGGGCCCTCCGCGCCATCTTGAGAGCGGCGGATTTCTGCGCCAGCGAGCCCGAGCACTCCGCACAGCTCATGGTGGACCGAGGATATACACGGCGCTATGACCATGCCCTCCAGGTCATGAAGGCGCTCCCCTTTCAGTGGCGTGAGTATAGCGCCGAGGACACGCTGCGCTTTTACGCCCTGCGCCTCCACGAAGTCGGGATGCTAAAGAGCACTCCTCACGAGCTCCTTGCCCATGGCACCGACTGGCGCTTCTTAAACGAACTGAAGAAGGAGTTGAAGGGATAGCAGAAACTCCACGTTAGTGTCGGGCACTGCATCGGGGCAGGCTTTAAGTAAGCGCGATTTTCGATGCGCATTGACGGCTGCTGCACCGAACGCGCCTCGGTAGCGAGATCCGGCTCCGTTAGGCGGTGGATGTTTTCGAGAAGTTGATCGGTAGCAGGTCGCCGATGTCGGCGGCGTCGTCTCGCTGCGGCAACTCAGTAAGCACGTGCCGCAGCCAGATCAGAGGGTCTACGCTACAGGCGCGGCATGTCAGCATCAAACTATAGATCACTGCGCTGGCCTTGGCTCCGTCAGCAGTGTCGCTGAACAGCCACGATTTTCTTCCGGTCGCAAAAACCCTAATGTCGCGTTCGAGAATGTTGTTAT
>NZ_FOCV01000014.1 GCF_900110205.1 Rhizobium tibeticum
TACATCAACATGGACGATCTACGGGAGCACAAAAAGCTCGCTATGCGCCAAGCCGCATGACCGCTCAATTTGCTGAACTTGACGCACATAACCTGAGTGCCTCAGGCGGAAACCGAGGCGCGAGGTGAGCGGCCCGCGCGAAGACCTATTCCCCATTCAGGAGCCCGATTGTTCGGCGGGCTTTTTGTCAGACTGTGAAGACCTCACGCCGCAGGAGTTCCCAGCTCGCCCTGTCAGGCGTAATCAGCAAGCCCCCGGTGATGTGATGCGGCAGATACGGCGAACCGTCAAAACGGGCCGCATAGGCCCCGGCCTCGATACTGAGAAGCGTGCCAGCAAGATGATCCCAGGGCATCAGCTTGTTATACATGAGATAGTGCACGTGGCCGCCTGCAAAGGCTCGATATTCGTGGGCTGCGCAACGGTAGTTGGCGAGGAACCGGACCTTCGCCAGATTGGCAAGGATTTGGCCACGTTTGGGCTTTGGCAGGAAGCCGGTCGACGCCATGCCGACCATCTGGTCCAGCGCGACGGGCGCAGCGACAGAGAGTCGTTCTGTTTCGCCGCCGGGACGCCGAAGCCATGCGCCGCCGCCCTTCTCTGCGATCGCCCAATCGTCACCCATCGGGTCGTAGATGATGCCGGCGACCGTTTCGCCCCTGGCCACGACCGACGCCATGACGCCAAAGGCCGGAATCCCGGATGCGAAGTTGAACGTCCCATCGACGGGGTCCACGACAACAGCAAGGTCGGCGCCTTCGAGCTTGCCGAGTAGCGCGGGATCGGCAGCAACTGACTCCTCGCCGACGAACACAGCGTCCGGCCAAAGCGCGGCCGCCTCCGCCTTGATCATCCGCTCCGCCTGCAGATCGGCCTCCGTGACCAGATCGGTTGCCTCGCTCTTGGCGCGGACGTCATCGCTCCCAAGTCGGCGGAAACGCGGCACGATCTCCGCCTTCGCCGCCCGCCGGAGGAGATCGGCAAGCGTCGTGGTATCTATCGTGGAACTCATGGAATTTCCTTCTTGACGTGAGCGCCGATTACGAACTTTTCGGCGCGGTCTGCCCGGCCATCAGGCCGGCGAAATCGAAAAGTTTGGGATCGAGCAGATGCGACGGGTTCACATGGGCAAGTGCTCGCAGCATGGTATCCTTGCGGCCCGGCATCCGGCGTTCGATATCGGCCAGCATATCCTTCATCGCATTGCGCTGTAGCCCGTCTTGCGAGCCACAGAGGTCACAAGGAATGATCGGAAACTGCATTGCCGCGGCAAACTTCGCCATGTCGTCTTCGGCGCAGTAGGCGAGCGGGCGCAGAACCATCAGGTTGCCCTCGTCGTTGAGCAGTTTGGCTGGCATCGAGGCCAGCCGCCCACCATGGAAGAAATTCATGAAGAAGGTTTCGAGGATATCCTCGCGGTGGTGGCCGAGCACCAATGCGTCGCACCCCTCCTCCTTGGCGATCCGGTAGAGATTGCCGCGGCGCAGGCGCGAACAGAGCGAGCAATAGGTCGCCCCTTCTGGAACCTTCTCCTTCACGATCGAATAGGTGTCGCGATACTCGATACGGTGCTTGACGCCGATCCTCGTGAGATAGTCGGGCAGGATATGCTTTGGAAAGTTCGGCTGCCCCTGATCGAGATTGCAGGCGATCAACTCAACCGGCAACAGGCCGCGCCATTGCAGGTCGAGCAGCAGCGCCAGCAGCCCATAGGAATCCTTGCCGCCAGAAAGACCGATCAGCCAGCGCTGTTGGCCTCTGAGCATGCCGAAGTCGACGAACGCCTGCCTGATCTGGCGCAGCAGACGCTTCCGCAGCTTGTTGAACGAGACCGAGACCGGCGCATCGGCAAACAGCGCATGCACGATGCCGCCCTCGTCTGCCGCTGTCTCCAGCTCGTCTGCAATATTGGCTGCGATGTTCATATCTTCGTCCAATCAGAGTCTGATCTGCTCTAGCAGAAAGCCACGACGCAACACAGCATCAATCGCCGAAAACCGACCATCCGGTGCGAGCCGCAAGCATCTCAAGCGCAACAGCGCCGAGCTGCGAGTTCCCAACCTTGTTCAGCCCCGGAGACCAGACCGCCATCGATGCAATCCCGGGAGCAACGGCGAAGATGCCGCCGCCAACGCCGCTCTTGCCGGGCAGACCAACGTGATAGGCGAAGTCGCCCGATCCGTCGTAGTGACCGCAGGTGAGCATCAGGGCGTTAATACGCCGCGCACGCTTCGGCGACACCACCGACAGACCCGCCACGGGGTTGCTGCCGCGTGCCGCCAGAAAGAGGCCCGCCTTGGCAAGCTGCTCGCACGTCATCGACAGCGCGCATTGGTGAAAATACACACCGAGCACGTGTTCGACCGGGTGCTCGAGATTGCCATAGGCTTTCATGAAATTGGCGAGCGCGAAGTTCCGGAAGCCCGTATGCGTTTCCGATTTCGCAACCCGACCGTCGATGGTGACCCCGTCGTCGTCCGAGAGGTAGCGCACAAAGCGCAGCAGCTCGCCGATCGCCTCGCGTGGCGCATGCCCTGATATGACCACATCGGTCACCGCGATCGCGCCGGCGTTGATGAAGGGATTGCGCGGAATGCCGGATTCCTCCTCGAGCTGTACGATCGAGTTGAACGCCGAACCAGAAGGCTCGCGGCCGACGCGCTTCCACAGCTGCTCGCCAACCTTGCCCAGCGCCAGCGTCAGCATGAAAACCTTGGATATGCTCTGGATCGAAAACGGAACGGCGCTATCGCCGACACTGTAGATCTTGCCGTCGACCGTCGTCACGGTCAGCCCGAACTGGTTCGGATCAACCTTGGCCAGATCGGGAATGTAATCCGCCACCCTGCCCTCGCCGATCCTCGGCTTGAGTTCGGTATAGATCCCGTCGAGGATCGCCTGCAAATCCGTCATGATCATCCCGCTCCAGATAACAAAAAAGCCGCCCCGAGAGGCGGCTTTTCCGTATGCGAAAACGCCTCTCGCTGATTAGCGAGAATAGAATTCGACCACCAGATGCGGTTCCATGACGACCGGATACGGTACGTCGCCGAGAGCCGGAACACGAGCGAAGGTAGCAACCATCTTGTTGTGGTCGGCTTCGATGTAGTCCGGAACGTCGCGCTCAGCCAGGCCAACCGATTCCAGAACGGAAACGAGCTGCTTCGACTTCTGACGAACTTCGATGACGTCGCCAGCCTTGCAACGGTAAGAACCGATGTTGACGCGGACGCCGTTCACGGTCACGTGGCCGTGGTTCACGAACTGGCGGGCAGCGAAAACGGTCGGAACGAACTTGGCGCGATAGACGATCGCGTCCAGACGGGACTCCAGAAGACCGATCAGGTTTTCAGAGGTGTCACCCTTGCGGCGGGCGGCTTCAGCGAAGATTGCACGGAACTGCTTTTCGCGCAGGTCACCGTAGTAGCCCTTGAGCTTCTGCTTGGCGCGCAGCTGCACACCGAAGTCAGACAGCTTGCCCTTGCGGCGCTGACCATGCTGGCCCGGGCCGTATTCGCGGCGGTTCACCGGGGACTTCGGACGGCCCCAGATGTTTTCGCCCATACGGCGGTCAATCTTGTACTTAGACGATTCGCGCTTGCTCATCGTATTTCCTTTCAGAAAGTTAGAACGGTCTGTTGCCAAACCGCGTGAAGGAAACACGCCCTCCTTTGATCTTCTTTCGAGGATCCGACAGGATCATCCCATTACGCGAACAGGACAAATCCACGGGACATGTCAAATGAAACACCGGACATCTCTGCCCGGTGCTGGCCCGGTCTTTAGGGGGAAGTCGCTGGAATGTCAATCACAATTCACGTCTGGCCCGACCCAAGCGTTCGCTCTTCGCCGCAGAACGGCTCTGCCTCGATCGCAGCGTTATTCTGCAGCAGAGGGAACGTCGTCCATATCAGCCGCATTTGCAACGCCTGGCGCCGTCTGGCAGTTGATGTCGGGAAACGCGACGATACGCTTGCCCGAAAAGTCGGTATGCACGACGACGATGCCCTGCTCTTCAAAATATCCGAGTAGGCGTCTGGCCCGCCGTGCCGAATGGGTGCCGTAGGCGCGTGCAATCCGGGCGTCCGAGGGGCACGATTCGCCGCAGACGGCGGCCTTCGCCAGCATCAGGAAGACGCCCTGGAGATCATCGGTAACACCGGTAGAGAGCGACAGCGCCGTCGCCCACGCCTCCGTCTCCGCCGTTGCCGCGTCCACGCCGGAGCGCGAAATCGCAACTCGACGCCTGAACTCCGGCAAGGACATCGGCGGACCGGGAACCCGGCGCATACGAAGTCGCACGAGGAACTCCTGGTAAAGCACGGAATCCGTTCGGAATCCCGAGTCCGGATCGTCCAGAATCTCGTGAAGCACGGCTGTCAGGCGCTCCTCTCGCTCCTGCGCCGACAGCTCAGGCTGTGGCACACGCGTCTCCGAGGGTGGAGCCGAGGCAGCAGGCGCTGAACGCGCCAATTCGGCCAGAATATCAGTTGTAGGCCGCGGCGCAGGCGGGGCGCGACGGACGATCGGACGCTGGAATTCTTCTGGATCCGGCGTGAAGATCAGGTCTTCGACGTCTTGCGGCGCATCCGGCAGCGGCATGAGCTTGGGACTCGACGAACGCGCGGATGTTTCAACATTGCCGATCTGGATCGGTAGCGGACGGCGCGACAGCGCCGGTCCCAGCGCGACGAAGTTTCCGCGCTTCAAGTCACGGAACATTTCCGCCTGCCGGCGGTCCATGCCGAGCAGGTCGGCCGCCCGTGCCATATCAATATCGAGGAAGGTGCGGCCCATCAGGAAGTTCGAAGCTTCTGCTGCCACGTTCTTGGCGAGCTTCGCGAGGCGCTGCGTCGCGATCACCCCGGCAAGACCGCGTTTGCGGCCACGGCACATCAGGTTCGTCATTGCACCGAGCGACATCTTGCGGGCGTCTTCCGAGACGTCGCCGCCGACCGAAGGCGCAAACATCTGAGCCTCGTCGACAACGACGAGAACCGGATACCAGTATTCGCGGTCGGCATCGAACATGCCGTTGAGGAAAGCGGCGGCGGCTCGCATCTGCTGCTCGATATCAAGCCCTTCGAGTGTCAGGACACAGGAGACGCGATGCTGGCGGATACGGTTGGCAATGCCGGCCAATTCTGCTTCGGTCCGCTCGCCGTCGACGACGACATGGCCGAACTTATCCGACAGCGTGACGAAATCACCTTCAGGATCGATGATGACCTGCTGCACCCACTGCGCGGATTGCTCCAGCAGGCGGCGGAGCAGATGCGACTTGCCGGAGCCGGAATTACCCTGCACCAGAAGACGGGTAGCCAGAAGCTCCTCGATATCGAGCGTGGCCGGATTCCCCCCCGACGCCGATCCCATATCGATACCAACCTGCAATGTCACATTCCTCTTTCAATCGAACACGGCGTGCTAGCAGGTTTGAGCGTGTCTTTGGCGACACGGTCGCACAAACCCACAGGAGAAAACGTCAGAACCGCACCGTGAGCATGCGCGTGAACGCAAGGCTGATGGCGAGCGGAACAATCAACACCGCTAGCCCTACGCGCAGACCCGACACCTCGGCGATGAAACCGATTAGCGGCGGCCCGATCAAAAAGCCCGTAAGGGCCATAAAGGACAGGATGGCGACATTGGCTGCCGCGGGTCGATCCTTGAGGCTCGCCGCCGCCGTGACGGCCAGGGGAAAGCCGACCGACACACCAATGCCGACCAGCCCAAAGCCAGCCAGCGTCACCAGGCCATGCCAGGCAAAGACGACGATCAGCATGCCCACAAGAGCAGCTGCCCCGCAGCCCCTGGCCAGTAAAATCGCGCCAAAACGCTGCTTCAGATGGTCGCCGCTGAAGCGCCCGGCGGCCACCATCGAGGCGAAGATCGTATATCCGATGCCGGTCATCATACCGTCGGTCTTGAAAACGTCTTTGAGATAGACAGCCGACCAGTCGGCAATCGCCCCTTCGGTCATGGTAATCCCGAAGACGAAGGCGCAGATGCCGAGGAGCGCGCTGCTCGGCAACTTGAACGGCGCATGCGGCGGAGCCGACCCAGCTTCGCGATCCGGCGGCAGGCGGAGGCTTGCCAGGACAGCAAACGGCAAAACGACGAAGGCCGCCGCCATGATCGCCCATTCGGGTGGCGTTGCCATGGCCACCATCGTCGAACCCAGCAAGCTGCCAGCCATGATACCAAGGCTCCAGAACCCATGGCAGCGGTTCATGATGATCAAGCCGGTATCCTTTTCGGCGCGATCCGCCTCGACATTCAGCCCCAACTCCAGCGTCGACATCGCGACGCCAAGCAGCGCCAGCGCAATGAAGAGCTCTACCGGCGTACGGGAGAAGGCCGGTAGGCAGACAATCACCGAAAAGACGAAGAAGCCAGCTATGACAGTGGTCTTGCCGCCGATATGTGACACCACTCGTCCGGCGACGGGCAGCGTTGAGAGAATACCGACCGGCATTCCGAGCAAGGCCAGCGCAAGATCGGCCGGCCCGAGTTCCATACGGGCCTGGATTTCAGGAATGCGCGGCAACCAGCTGCCGAACGCAATCGGCTGCAGAAAAAAGATAGCCATGACACGATTTTGGAAGGACATGCGGAGCCTGGCGGGATCGATGCGAATCACAACCCCCAGTCTGCGCAGTCGCTTGGCTTTGCGATAGCCCTTATTGCATCAAGACCAGATTGGTGTTGGCGCCGGCGCCGAACGTCAAGCCCTGAGCCCAAATCCCTGCATCAGCCGCCGCGTCGCAAAATCGGGATTGCCCGAAGTGAATACCGCAAAGTCGAAATTGTCGGAGTGCACAGCATCGGCGACCTGCGGTACCAGACTGCGGGCGCGCCGCGCAATCGCCTCCGCCGGGTCCAGCCAATCGACCGGCCAGGGTGCGAGCCGCCGGAAGACGTTGGCCATGAAGGGATAGTGCGTGCAGGCAAGCACCACAATGTCGGTCTTGCGACCGTCCTTCTCCACGAAACACTGGTCGATCTCGGACAGCACGACCTCGTCGGATACGGCATCGCCGCGGATATAGGCCTCCGCCATGCGCGCCAGGTTTTCGGAGCCAACAAGGCGTACATGGCATTGCTGCGCGAACGACTGTATCAGATCGCGCGTATAGGCGCGCTTGACCGTCCCTGGCGTCGCCAGCACCGAGACGAGCCCTGAGCGCGTCCGCTCTGCCGCTGGCTTGATCGCCGGTACAGTACCGACAAAGGTCATCTCAGGAAAGGCCGCGCGCAGATCGGCGCCAACCAGCGTGAACGCGGTGTTGCAGGCGATGATGCAGACCTCTGGGTCATGCTCGGCAAGCAGCCTGGCAAAAAGGCTGATGATCCGTTCTTTCAGCGCCTGCTCTTCCCAGCCGCCATAGGGAAAGCCGGCATCGTCGGCGATGTAGATAAAACCGCGCTCCGGCATCAGCACGCGCGCCTCACGCAGCACGGTCAGCCCCCCGATGCCGGAATCGAAGACCAGAACCGGTTTCAGCTCATTCGCCGCTGGGGTCATCGTTCGGCTGTTCCTTGGCATCTGCAGGTGGTCGGCTGCCGCGCGGATACTTCCGCGAGAAGCGGTCGAGGGAGGAGATCACGCCGCGCAACACGCTGATTTCTTGCTCCGTGAAGGCGCGGCGGGACAGGACTGCACGCAGATTGTCGACCATTTTGGGCTTTTTCCCGGCAGGGTGGAAATAATTGCGGGCCTCCAGTGCCTCTTCCAACTGGTCGTAAAGACCGAACAATTGCTCCTTGGTCGATTGCGTCTGCGACATCGCCTGGAAAGGAACGGTTCCGATATCTTCCATGCCCGACTTCATCCACTCATAGGACATCAGCAACACGGCCTGCGCGATATTCAGCGAGGCGAAAGCGGGATTAACCGGGAAAGTGACGATCTCATCGGCAAGCGCGACCTCCTCATTGGTCAAACCCCACCGCTCGCGGCCGAACAGGACTCCGGTGCCCTCGCCTGCGCGGAATTTCGCCCGTAACGTCTCTGCGGCCACGACAGGCGAACGCACTGGTTTGAAACCGTCCCGCTCGCGCGCCGTCGTCGCATAGACGAAGTTCAAGTCGGCGATCGCCTGTTCCAGCGTCTCGAAGACCTTCGTGCCTTCGATCACATGATCTGCCTTCGAGGCGGCGGCCTGAGCCTTGTCGTTCGGCCAGCCGTCACGCGGGTTGACGAGCCTGAGTTCCGCGAGGCCGAAGTTCGCCATGGCGCGCGCCACCATTCCGATGTTCTCTCCCATCTGGGGTTCGACGAGAATGATAACCGGACCTTCTGTGAGAAGTTGCCGCTCGCTGTTCGTGCCTGCCATGACGCTCGATCCTCTTGTTACGGGCGGAATAGCCAAGCCGGGCCAAAACGGCAAGGGTCAAGCGTTCGGGTAGAGCCTGTCCAAAGTCGAAGTAATCATCTCTATGCCCAGGCGCGCGCCGGCATGTGACAATGCCAAGTGCCGTGCCGGCGCACTGCTAGTCTTTCGGTCGACGAAAAAACACTGCGACTGACGCCCTGCCAGAAGCGTCAGGCGTTGGCGCTCTGCGTCAATCAGCTTAATGCTCTCGGCATCGCACGCTGGGCCCCCGTAGTCTTTGGCCATGATCCGCGCCCAATAGGTCGCCGCGAGAAAGATTGCCAGCGTCTGCCTGGTGTGTCCCGGTCTGGTGACCACTGACCAGGTCGAACCGAGAGGACGTGCTGCAGCCGTCAGATCGCCGTAGGCAGCGTCTAGCTTTTGCGAAAGAGCGATCAGCAAATCTGTCGCTTCCCTCGCAGCCGCGGCCGAAAGCAGCTCCTCCAGCGCGGCAAACCATTTGCCTAGCGCGACATCGAGCGCCACCCGCGTTCGCGCCGGAAAGACGACGAAGGCAACGAACGTGCCCGCCGCCGCCCCAAGCATCGTTTCTTCGATACGAAGCATGAGCAGGTCGACCGTCAGCGTCCCGATCATCCCGTAGACCAGGCAGAGCGCGATTGAGACGAAGACGGTCATCGTCGCGTAGGACGTCTGCAGGAAATAGAACGCGAGGAAAATGGCAACCGTCGTGATTGCCAGCGCAGCTACCACATGCGGCGTGAGAACCGTCGCCAAGACCAGCCCCATCGCAATCCCAAAGAGCGTCCCAACGGAACGCTGCAGGGCCTTCATCGCAGTGTCGCCACGGGAGTTCGTGTTGGTGAACACCAGGAAGGAAGCGAGCACGGCCCAAAACCAGCGCTCGCGCGATAGCATCAAGCCGAACGCCATGGCGATCGCGGATGCGAGCGTTACCTGCAGCGCCGAACGGATCAGGGGATTGGCCAGCGAAAAGTCGATCTTGGCAGGGGCGCCAACCGTTTCTGTCACGGCAGCGACCTCGGCAAATCCGGTCGAGTAGCCCTTTTCGATCGTGCGCGCGAGCAGCGCGCGGGCCTCACCGAGGCGGATCAATGCCTGGCTCGTCTCAGCTTGCAATTCATCGGGCGTCACCGGCGTCCTGGGGATGGGATCTCCCTCGATGATGGCGTGAACGAGAGCAAACGGCGGCACGCTTTGCGAACTGAGTACAATCGCGCTCTCGGCGGCAAGGTGAGCGTCGAACAGGCGGATAGCCAACTCGGCGGCAGGCTCCGTGCCGGCATCGAACACTCCCGTCGGTGGTCGCGGAATGAAGCCCTCCGCCATGAGCACGACTTCCTTCAGGCGCTCCTCGAGCTGGCGCAGTTCCTGCGCATCTTTGTCCGTCATTCGTCCCACGGACGCGAGCGCCGCGATCTTGAATAGAATCTGGTTGATGCGGCCGCGCACGCTTTCCAGCGAACGCAAGAGATCCCGACGCCAATCATCGGGAAGCACGAGAGAACGCACAACATGCCCGATCAGCGCCGGAGCGACCGGTCCGATCGCAATCAGCGGAAGCTCTGCAATGGACGGGCGGAAGTAAGCACCTATGAAATAGGATGTGAAGGCGAACATGCCAATCGCATGCCCTCGCGGGCCGAACACCCGTCCGGCCGCGGCAAGAAAGATGATGAGCAGGAAGGCCGCGTCTGAGACATAGCGATTTGCTTCCAGCGCCGCGGCAAGGCCAACAACGCAGACACTCGCCGCGCAACCAAATAAACGCGTCACAAGCTGCGGCGTGCTGCCCTTGTCTTTTACCGCGACGGCGCCTTCGATCGACAAGACAATGCCGAGACCGTAGGCGGCCGTCGGCAGCGGAAACAGCAGATGGTGGATTGCAAGCAGCGCCCCAAATGAAAGCGCTATCGTCAGCGTTACACGCGACGCCATTCGCAGACGCGACAGCGCCGGGTCGTGGGCGAGCAACCAGTCACGAAAGTCAAACCCGGAAAGCAAGCTGCTCTGGCCCCTCATTCGCGCCCCTCAAGACAGCCCTGATAGAGGGAGTTTTCGACAAGCACCAATGGACGGGTTCGCCGTCCCTCCACGTAACCCTTACTCGACGGTGAGAACCTAGCGCACCGACCATCGCGCAAAAGTGCGGCCCCGAGTTATCCGTGCGATCACTGGCCCTTGGCGATCTGCACCATGGTGTTCTTGAGCGAATTCGGTGGTTGCCCAGGGTCACCCTCGGTGACGATGTCATCGATCACAGGCTTGCCGGCCTCGTCGAGCATCTCGAACCGAACGGTGGTCACGGCCTGCTTGTCCGATCCGTCATCCATGCATGTCGCCTTCTTGAAAGTGACAATCACCTCCGTCGCTCCTTCAGCGCCCGGCTTCGGCGTATAAGTCAAATCCTCGAGAGGGCATGCATCCTCGCCATTGACGATCACGTCGTAGTCGAAAGGCGACACCCCGTCTTCGTCGGCAGCCGGGTTTTGGATCGCGGCCTGGTATTTGGTCACGAAGTCCTTGCTATACAGCCTAGAAAGCTTGCTTGCATCGAAGATGTCGATCCAGTCGCTATCTGCACCCGACCAGTTCTTGATCGTTGCATCCATGATCTCCTTGACCGGTGCCGTAACATCGGCGGCAAGGGTCAGTGCGGTCGAGCCGAGAAGGACCGCTAGGGCAAGAGAAATCTTCTTCATGACGAATATCCGGGCCAATGGTTTTCGCGGCGGAGACTAGCCATTTTCGTCGGCTTGGCAATGGCCGCAAAAACGCCGCCCCCCTCCCGCTTCCGGCTTTGCACTCCCGGCGCACAATGCTATAGCGCTCGGGATTTGATATCACCCACCCGGGACGCCCGTCCCTTCTAAGCTTAACGAGGCAGATACATGAAGAAGATCAAGGTCGCCAATCCCGTCGCCGATCTCGACGGCGATGAAATGACTCGCATCATTTGGCAGCTCATCAAGGATAAGCTGATCCATCCGTATCTTGACCTCGACATCGACTACTTCGACCTCTCCGTCGAAAACCGCGACGCCACCAACGACCAGGTCACGATCGACGCCGCCAACGCCATCAAGAAGCACGGCGTCGGCATCAAGTGCGCGACGATCACGCCCGACGAAGACCGCGTCAAGGAATTCAACCTCAAGCAGATGTGGAAGAGCCCGAACGGCACGATCCGCAACATCCTCGGCGGCGTCATCTTCCGCGAGCCGATCATCTGCCAGAACGTTCCGCGCCTCGTTCCGGGCTGGACCAAGCCGATCGTCGTCGGCCGTCACGCTTTCGGCGACCAGTACCGAGCCACCGATTTCAAATTCCCCGGCAAGGGCAAGCTGACCATCAAGTTCGTCGGTGAAGACGGCCAGGTCATCGAAAAGGACGTCTTCGACGCCCCGGGCGCCGGCGTGGCCATGGCCATGTACAACCTCGACGAGTCGATCCGCGAGTTCGCCCGCGCCTCGATGATGTACGGCCTGATGCGCAAGTGGCCGGTCTACCTGTCGACCAAGAACACGATCCTCAAGGCATACGACGGTCGCTTCAAGGACATCTTCGAAGAAGTCTACCAGACCGAATTCAAGGATCAGTTTAAGGAGGTCGGCATCACCTACGAACACCGGCTGATCGACGACATGGTCGCATCCGCTCTGAAGTGGTCCGGCGGCTACGTCTGGGCGTGCAAGAACTATGACGGCGACGTCCAGTCCGACACGGTCGCACAGGGCTTCGGCTCGCTTGGCCTGATGACCTCGGTTTTGCTCACCCCGGATGGCAAGACCGTCGAAGCCGAAGCCGCACACGGCACGGTTACCCGCCACTACCGACAGCACCAGAAGGGCCAGGAAACCTCGACGAACTCGATCGCCTCGATCTTCGCCTGGACGCGTGGCCTCGCGCACCGCGCCAAGCTCGACGACAATGGCGAACTCGCAAAGTTTGCGGCCACGCTCGAAAAGGTCTGCGTCGACACAGTCGAAGCCGGCTTCATGACCAAGGATTTGGCGCTGCTCATCGGCCCCGATCAGCCTTGGCTGTCGACCACCGCCTTCCTCGATAAGATCGACGAGAACCTGCAGAAGGCCATGGCATAAGCCATCAGCGATATGCAAACGGTGCGGCGGGGATTTCCCCGCCGTTTTCGTTTCAGCCACATCAAAGGGGAACACGAACAATGACCACAACGATCCGTGCGCTACAACCATCCGACCGCGCCGCCTGGGAGCCGCTTTGGGCCGGCTATCAACGCTTCTACGAGGTCGTCATTGCGCCAGAGACGACGGATCTGACCTGGGGTCGCTTTCAGGACCCCGCCGAGGACATGCACGCGCTCGGCGCGTTCGACGATAGCGGCCGCCTCGTCGGCATAGTCCACGCAATCCTCCATCGCTCGACCTGGTTGCCAAAGTGGACCTGCTATCTGCAGGATCTCTATGTCGACGACACGCAGCGCGGTCTCGGCACCGGCGCGTCTCTCATCGACGCCGTCGCCGATCTCGCCCGTGAACATGGTGCCGGTCGACTCTACTGGATGACACACGAAACAAACGCAACGGCGCGAAAACTCTACGACAGGATCGCCGAGCGATCTGGCTTCATCCAATATCGCAAGGCGCTCTAAATAGTTGCGGACTTTGCGCTGGACCTCTCTGTCCTATCTCCCTGGTGGCCGGGCTTGATACGCTATGTTCGGATCCAAGGAACGTAAAAAGAAATGAGGAGGAGTGCATGACAGACGAACTGGTATTCTATACGAACCCCATGTCGCGTGGTCGCATCGCCCGCTGGATGCTGGAGGAGACAGGCGTACCGTACAAAACAGAGATCATGACCTTTGGCGGAACCATGAAGTCGCCGGAATACCTTGCTGTCAACCCGATGGGCAAGGTTCCCGCGGTCCGGCATGGCAAGACGATCGTCACCGAGTGCGCGGCAATCTGCGCCTACCTCGCTGACACCTTCCCCGAGGCAGACCTTGCTCCAAAGCCGGATGAACGCGGCAGCTACTATCGCTGGATGTTCTTTACCGCCGGACCGCTCGAAGCCGCAACCACCAACAAGGCATTGGGCTTTGAAACGCCTCCCGACAAAGCCCGGATGGCGGGATATGGCAGCTTCGCCGATGTGATGAACACGCTGGAGCACGCCGTCAGTACCACGCCCTACGTTGCCGGAGATCGCTTCACGGCAGCCGACGTGTACGTCGGCTCGCATATTGGCTGGGGCCTGGGCTTTGGCACCATCGAGAAGCGGCAGGCCTTTGTCGATTATCTCGGCCGAGTCACCGATCGCCCGGCCCATAAGCGCGCCGTCGCAATCGATGACGAGGCCATGAAGATCGCCCAGTAGCGACCAGAGGCTCAGGCAAGCGGCATGTGGATGTCAGTCAAAAGCTCGGTCGGCGGCACATCGCGTGGGTTGTTGAGATACTCCTCGAACATCACACTGTCGCGAAGCTGCCGGCCTGAAGCGGGCAACCATTCCGCATAGAGCCACTGGTAAGCCTTATGCATGTCAGCATAGGGGCCTTTGTGACGCAGCACCGCATATTCCCCGCCGTCCAGCACGCGGCGTTCGAACGGCGCCGCGGCGGTAATATCGCCGTCGGTGGTCACACATGCGACCGACCGCAGGTTTTCGGCCAGCACAATGTCGGGATCGTCGAGATAGACACCGATCATGCGCATCGTAGGCTTGGCAAGCCCACGCGCATAGAGCGTACCGAACAAGGTCTCGAACGCCTGGCTGATGCGCATGTACGAGCCGACATGCGGCACGCCAAGCAATTGAATTGGTTCAATCTTCCGTAAGGTGACGTCAAACATGGCTGCAGTCTTTCCGTTGGGTGAGGGATCAAAGGCTTTGTGGCTTCCCTCTTTCCGGTATTGCGCCGGCGGCATGCCGTAGACCGATTTGAAGATACGGTTGAAGGACTGGAGGTTGGGATAGCCCGATCGCTTTGCGATTTCCCCGACAGAAAGACCGGTGCGCACGATGTCGCCGGCGGCGCGATGCAGCCGCAGTCGCTTGACGGTCGCCGCAAGCGTTTCGCCGTGAACCGCCCGATAGATCCTGTGCCAGTGGTAACTCGACATGCAGGCGATGTCGGCAAGTCTGTCCATGTCGAGCTCTTCGTCGAGATGATCATGGATATAGGCCGATACCCGTCGCAGACGGTGCTCGTACAGTGCCCATGCCGTTTCGCCATTCATGTCTGAACCTCGTGCAAGTCGATCGGCTGCAGAACACCATACTGCGATTTGACAAATCCTGCGGACTTTGACGGTTCCGCCAATGAAAAGGCGGGGACCTGCCCCGCCTTCTAAAGAGTTTCGTGCGAACGTCAGTTCGCTCAGCTTGCCAGCGCGACCGCCACAGCCTCGATCGCCTCGTCAGCCTTGGCCCCATCCGGGCCGCCCGCCTGCGCCATATCGGGACGACCGCCGCCGCCCTTGCCGCCCAGAGCAGCCGACGCGACGCGAACCAGATCGACAGCGCTGAACCGGCCCGTCAAGTCCGGGGTCACTGCAACGACTGCGCTTGCTTTGCCGTCTTCGGCAACGCCGATCAGAGCGACGACGCCGGAACCGAGGCTCGCCTTGCCGTCATCCGCGAGACCCTTGAGATCTTTGGGATCCACGCCCGAGATCGCCTTGCCGAGGAATTTCACACCGGCGACATCACGGACCGCATCGGCAGAATCGCCCTGCCCGCCGCCCATCGCAAGCTTGCGCTTGGCTTCGGCCAGTTCGCGCTCCAGCTTGCGGCGTTCATCCATCAGCACCTCGACACGAGCAAGGACGTCGGCAGGCTGCACCTTGAGCGACGTCGCAAGCGATTTGACGCGCTCGTCCTGTTCCGCCAGGTATTCGCGCGCGGACTCGCCGGTGACCGCCTCGATACGGCGCACGCCAGCGCCAACCGCGCTTTCGCCCAGAACGCGGATCAGCCCGATCTGACCAGTCGCGCCGACATGCGTGCCGCCGCAAAGCTCGATCGAATAAGGCTTGCCCGCCTTGGCGCCGCGCACGCCCTGGCCCATGGCGACGACGCGAACTTCGTCGCCGTATTTTTCGCCGAACAACGCCATGGCGCCCTCGGCAATCGCGTCATCGACGCTCATCAGGCGGGTCGTGACCGGCGAATTCTGCAACACGATCTCGTTCGCCATGTCTTCGACGACCTTTAGCTCGTCCGCAGTCATCGGCTTCGGATGCGAAACGTCGAAGCGCAGGCGCTCGGGCGCGACCAAAGAGCCTTTCTGGGCGACATGGGTACCGAGCACTTCGCGCAGCGCCTCGTGCAGTAAGTGCGTGGCGGAGTGGTTGGCGCGCAGGCGCGAGCGGCGCGAATGGTCGACCGTCAACGCCACCGCATCGCCTGCCTTCACGGTACCTTCGACGACGCAGCCGATGTGGACAAAGACGCCCTCGCCCCTCTTCTGTGTATCCGTGATCTCGATCTTGGCCGTATCAGAGGTAATGACGCCAGTATCGCCCATCTGGCCGCCGGACTCGCCGTAGAACGGCGTCTGGTTGACGACGATCTGAACCTTGTCCCCGGCCGACGCAGACGCGACCGACGCACCGTCCGTCACAAGGGCCTGAACAACGCCTTCTGCGGTCTCGGTATCGTAGCCGAGAAACTCCGACGCGCCGTGTTTTTCCTTGAGTTCAAACCAGATCGTCTCGGTAGCCTTGTCGCCGGAGCCAGCCCAATGCGAGCGCGCTTCGGCTTTCTGACGTTCCATCGCGTCGGTGAAGCCCGATATGTCGACGCCGATTTCGCGGGCGCGAAGTGCATCCTGCGTCAGGTCGAGCGGGAAGCCATAGGTGTCGTAGAGCTTGAACGCCGTCTCGCCATCCAGCATGTCACCCTTGCCGAGCGTCGTCGTGGCATCGGACAGTAGCGAAAGGCCACGCTCCAGGGTCTTGCGGAAGCGGGTTTCCTCAAGCTTGAGCGTCTCGGAGATCAGCGATTCCGCACGGACCAGCTCCGGATATGCACGCCCCATCTCCTGAACGAGCGCCGGGAGCAGCTTCCAGATTAACGGTTCCCGGGCGCCGAGCAGCTCGGCATGCCGCATCGCGCGGCGCATGATGCGACGAAGCACATAGCCGCGACCTTCGTTCGAGGGCAACACGCCATCGGCAATCAGGAACGCTGAGGAACGCAGGTGGTCGGCAATGACGCGGTGGCTTGCACGCCGCTCGCCCTCTGCCCTTACGCCTGTCACTTCTTCCGAAGCCTCAATCAGAGCCCGGAACAGGTCGATGTCGTAGTTGTCATGCTTGCCCTGCAGAACAGCGGCAACGCGCTCCAGCCCCATTCCCGTGTCGATCGACGGACGCGGAAGGTCGATGCGCTCATCCTTCGTGACCTGCTCGTACTGCATGAAGACGAGGTTCCAAATCTCGATGAAGCGGTCGCCGTCTTCTTCCGGCGAGCCGGGAGGGCCACCCCAGATATGATCGCCGTGGTCATAGAAGATTTCCGAGCAAGGGCCGCACGGGCCGGTATCGCCCATCGCCCAGAAATTGTCGCTGGTCGGGATGCGGATGATCTTCTCGTCCGGCAGACCCGCAATTTTCTTCCAGAGGTTAAAGGCCTGGTCGTCCGTATGGTAGACGGTGACCAACAACCGCTTGGCGTCGATCGCAAATTCCTTGGTGATCAGGTTCCAGGCGAGCTCGATCGCCTGCTCCTTGAAGTAGTCGCCAAAAGAGAAATTGCCGAGCATCTCGAAGAAGGTGTGATGGCGCGCGGTGTAGCCGACATTATCGAGGTCGTTATGCTTGCCGCCGGCACGGACGCACTTCTGGGCTGTCGAGGCGGTCTTGTACAGACGCTGCTCCAGGCCGGTGAAAACGTTCTTGAACTGCACCATGCCTGCATTGGTGAACATCAGCGTCGGATCGTTGCGTGGCACCAATGGGCTCGACGGAACGATTTCATGGCCGTTCTTCTTGAAGTAGTCGAGGAAGGTCGACCGGATATCATTCACACCGCTCATGCTATGCCCTTCAATGCTGCCAATAGGCAGGTCAAATCTTAAATCCAGTGGCTTTTATCGCTCGCATTAACCACTGTCCAGCAGACAAACAAAACCGGCCGCATTCTGATCGAGAATGCGGCCGGTTTCGAACTGTTCGGAACCTGTTGGGAACTATCCCTCGACGTCGTCCCCATCATTTGCATCAGGCCCGCCATTCTGCAGGAAGCGGTCGGCGATCAGTCCAGCATTCTGACGAAGCGATGCTTCGATCTCGCGTAGGACCTCCGGATTGTCGCGCAGGAAAATCTTCGCGTTTTCGCGACCCTGACCGAGGCGCTGACTGTTATAGGAGAACCAGGCACCCGATTTCTCGACGATACCGGCCTTCACGCCGAGGTCGACCAACTCGCCGGTCTTGGACACGCCTTCGCCATACATGATGTCGAATTCGACCTGCTTGAAGGGAGGCGCCATCTTGTTCTTGACGACCTTGACGCGCGTCTGGTTGCCGATCACCTCTTCGCGTTCCTTGACCGCGCCGATACGGCGAATGTCGAGACGAACGGAAGCATAAAACTTCAGCGCGTTACCGCCGGTCGTCGTTTCCGGCGAGCCGAACATAACGCCGATCTTCATGCGGATCTGGTTGATGAAGATGACCATGGTCTTCGACTTCGAAATCGAAGCCGTCAGCTTGCGCAGCGCCTGGCTCATCAGTCGTGCCTGAAGGCCCGGCAGGCTATCGCCCATTTCACCTTCGATTTCAGCGCGCGGCGTCAGCGCAGCCACGGAGTCGACAACGAGCACGTCGATGGCGCCGGAGCGCACCAGCGTATCGGTAATCTCGAGCGCCTGCTCGCCGGTATCCGGCTGGGAGATCAGAAGGTTCTGCAGATCGACGCCAAGCTTGCGGGCATAGACCGGATCGAGCGCGTGTTCGGCGTCGACAAAGGCGCAGATGCCGCCCTTTTTCTGGCTTTCCGCAATCGTCTGCAGTGCCAGCGTCGTCTTGCCCGAGCTTTCCGGCCCGTAAATCTCGATGATGCGTCCCTTCGGCAGTCCGCCGATACCGAGCGCAATATCGAGCCCAAGAGAGCCGGTCGAGACCGTCTCGATCTCGACCACGCTCTCGTTCGAGCCCAGCTTCATGATAGAGCCCTTGCCGAACGACCGCTCGATCTGTGAGAGTGCCGCTTCAAGTGCCTTGCTTTTGTCCACCGATTTGTCCTCTACAAGCCGCAATGTATTCTGTGACATTCGATCCACCTTTAGGTTATTGAAGCCGCTCAAGCAATGTCGCCGCCGATCTCGATTTTGTACCGTATTTGTTCTCATGGCGCAAGCGGGGTGCAAATATTTGAAAGAAAAAGGTAAAATGGCCTGTGTTCTACATTTGTTTTAGTAATGGAAAGCAACGGCTTAGAGATAGGGCGCTCACCGCCAACCCGACGGCGGCGGCGGGACGATTCGTATCTTTCCGGCGATGCAGGACGATGAAATGAAGCAGAAGATTCTTGTCCTCGGCGGCGCACACCTCGACCGGCGCGGACGCATTTCCGGCGCCACGGTGGCCGGCGCCAGCAATCCGGGCTCATGGTTCGAGGAGCCAGGCGGCGGCGGCTTCAATGCGGCGCGCAACCTTGCCCGGCTGGGCTTCGACGTGACGATGATCTCGCCCCGTGGCGGCGATCCAGTCGGCGAGATGGTCAGCGAGGCAGCCGATTTCGCAGGTGTTCACGATCGCCCCTTCGTTTTCTTGGATCGGAAGACGCCGACTTATACTGCCATCATCGAGAACGACGGAAACCTGGTGATTGCCCTTGCCGACATGGATCTCTACCGCATGTTCATGCCGCGCCGGCTCTCGATCCGTGCCGTCCGCGACGCCTTTGCCGCGGCTGATTTCATCCTCTTCGATGCCAACCTGCCGGCAGACACCCTGGCGTCGATCGTCGAGCGCGCCAAAGCGCTCGGCAAGGCGGTGGGCGCGATCGCAATATCCCCGGCGAAGGCAATCAAGCTGAAGCCGTGCATTCAAGGAATAGACTATCTTTTCCTCAACGAGGCAGAGGCCGCGGCGCTGACGGGCGAACGCCCCAACGATCCGGCGCACTGGCCATCACTGCTGGGTGACATCGGTTTGCATGGCGGCGTCGTCACGCGCGGCCAGCGCGAACTGATCGCCTTTGCCGATCGCCGCGTCGTTGCCCTGCAGCCGGCAAACATCGAAGGCGTCGCAGATGTCACAGGCGCCGGCGACTCGCTTGCGGCCGGCGTTATTTCCGGATTGATGCGCGGGATTCCCTTGGCCGATGCCGTTCGGGAGGGCGCTGCTGCCGCAGCTCTTACGGTACAGTCTCCGCACGCCGTCAATGAAAACCTCTCCCCGGATTTGGTCAGGGAGACACTTTCGCTTGTTCCACCGGCGAGAATTTTGCATTGAAGGCAATACCGACGAAATGGAAGAGACAATGACGAAACCGATCTCCCCCCTCCTGCCGATCGCCTATTCCAAAGAGGTCGCAAGCGCCAAGCAGCGCGGCGCGCCGATTGTGGCGCTCGAATCGACCATCATCACGCATGGCATGCCCTACCCCGGCAACATCGAGATGGCCCGCAGCGTCGAGGCGCTCATTCGTGAGGAGGGTGCCGTCCCGGCCACCATCGCAGTCATTCACGGTACGCTGCACATCGGCCTCGAAGCCGATCAACTGGAGCAGCTGGCGCAGGCCAAGGATGTCCTGAAGGTCTCGCGCGCCGACCTCGCCTTTGCGATCGCCGAGCGCCGTCACGGCGCAACGACCGTGGCAGCTACGATGATCGCCGCAGAGCGTGCCGGCATCAAGGTCTTCGCCACCGGTGGCATCGGTGGCGTCCACCGCGGTGCCGAGGAAACCTTCGATGTCTCCGCTGACCTCGAGGAACTTGGCCGCACCGGCGTCATCGTCGTTTGCGCCGGCGCCAAGGCAATCCTCGACATTCCGAAGACCCTGGAAGTGCTCGAGACCGCGGGCGTGCCTGTTGTCACCTATGAAAGCGAGGAATTCCCCGCCTTCTGGTCGCGCGCCTCCGGATTGCGCAGTCCGCTCACGCTCAACAGCCCGGCCGCAATCGCCAACTTCCAGACGGTGCGCGAGCAGCTCGGTATCGACGGAGGCATGCTGATTGCCAACCCCGTGCCGGAGGCAGACGAGATCCCGCGGGAAGAAATGGAGATCTACATCGAGCGGGCGCTCGACAGCGCCGAACGCGACGAAATCAGCGGCAAGGAGGTCACTCCTTACCTGCTCAGCACCATCTTTGATCTGACCGACGGCCAGAGCCTTAAGACCAACATCGCGCTGGTGGAAAACAATGCCCGACTGGCGGCAGAAATTGCCGTCGCGCTCGCAGGATAGTCGTTTGAAAAAGGGGCGCCGCGGCGCCCCTTAACTGTCGAGCGTCTCCTTGACGACGACAGCAAGCTGCTTCAGGGAGAACGGCTTCGGCAGGAAGCCGAACTTGGAATCCGGCGGCAGGTTGCGCGCGAATGCATCTTCGGCATAGCCCGAAACGAAGATGAACTTCAGGTCCGGATAGGTCTTGCGCAGTTCGCGCAGCAGCGATGGACCATCCATCTCCGGCATGACCACATCCGAGACGACGATGTCGACCTTGCCCTCGAGCTCGTCCATGATATCGAGCGCCTCGACGCCAGAGCCGGCCTCGTAAACCGTATAGCCGCGGGTCTCGAGCATGCGCTTGCCGCCCCGGCGTACTGCTTCCTCATCCTCGACGAGCAGAATGACGGCAGATCCCGTCAGATCCTCGGGTTGCTCCGACGGTGTCGGCGCCTGTTCAGCGGGCGCGCCCATGGCGGGCGTGACAGCGTCAGCTTCCGCGGCAACAGCCAGCTCGACCATGTGGCGCGGCAGGAAGACGCGGAAAGTCGTACCCTTGCCGACTTCCGACTCCGGCTGAATGTAGCCGCCCGACTGCTTGACGATGCCGTAGACCATCGCGAGACCAAGGCCCGTTCCCTTGCCCACCTCCTTCGTCGTGAAGAAGGGCTCGAAGATCTTGTCCATGATCTCGGGCGCGATGCCGGTCCCGTTGTCTGAAACCTCGATGAGAACCATGTCCTCGTGCGGCATGTAGGAGTAATTGAATGCTGCCACCTCCTCCGCCGTTGCGTTCTTCGTGCGAAGTGTCAGCTTGCCGCCCTGCGGCATGGCATCGCGCGCGTTGACGCAGAGGTTGATAAGCACCTGCTCGAACTGCGACAGGTCGGTCTTAACAGGCCAGAGATCGCGGCCGTACTCGACGTCAAGCTTCACATTCGTGCCGGAAAGCAGGCGGTCGACCAGCATCCTGAGGTCGCCGACGACATCGGTCAGATTGAGCACCGTTGGCCGCATCGTCTGCTTGCGCGAGAACGCCAGCAGTTGCCGAACGAGCACGGCGGCACGATTGGCGTTGCGCTTGATTTCCATCAGGTCGGCAAAGCCAGGGTCGGCCGGTCGCGCCTGCAGCAGCAAATGATCGGACGACAGCAAAATGGCCGTCAGAACGTTGTTGAAGTCGTGCGCGATGCCGCCGGCGAGGGTGCCGACGGCGTTCATCTTCTGCGTCTGCGCCATCTGCGCCTCGAGCGCCTTCTGCTCCGTCACCTCGACGGCATAGACGATCGCGGCCTCTTCCGGCGCCTCATCGCTCTGGTCGATCACCGCATTGACGTAGAAACGGAAATGGCGGGCTTCATCCGTTGGTGTGCGGGAGTCTATTGGAGGGATATCGCCCTGCCGGTCCTTCGCCGCCGCAAGCGCCTGCTGCAGCTTCGACTTGTCACTGTCCTGAACAATGACTTCGAGCAAAGCGCCGTTCTCCACATCATTCCGGGAGACTATCCCGGAAAACAGCTTCAGGAACGGCGCATTGGTGCGCAGGATGCGGCCTTCGCCGTCCACCGAGGCAATCGCCATCGGCGTGTTGTTGAAGAAACGGGTGAACCGCATCGCAGCCGCCGACGCGGACTGATCGCTCTCACCGCTCTTCTGGCGCGTGAGCACAATCGACCGGCTTTCTCCAGGCGCACCATCGCGCATCGACGTCACGCTGTGGACGATCTGCGCCGGCAGGCTCTGACCGTTCATCTTTTTCAGGTCGAGATCGAGCGTCACGGTCTTCTTCAGGCCCGGATCGGCCTGCACCGACTGAATGAGTGCAAGTCCCTCGCCGGCAACGAAATCGCCAATCGTTACCGAACCGGGAACGAATTTGGTGAGATCGATGCCGAGCCATTCCGCCAGTGTTGCGTTGAGATAGAAGATCTCCCCTTTGCGGCCGGCTGAAAAGAACCCGGCCGGTGCGTGGTCGAGATAGTCGATCGCATTCTGTAACTCCTTGAAGAACCGCTCCTGGTCGTCGCGCTCGGAGGTGATGTCGCTGATCTGCCAGATATGCAGCGGCTTGCGCCCGATCTCCTCGCTGTGCAGGCTCCGCGCTTTCAGGCGGTACCAATGCGCTCCGGCACTGTTCGTTGAAGGGCCAAGCGACCGCAACAGGCGGAATTCCTCGCTGCCCTCTCGGCCTTCACGCAGCCCGTTGGAGAGACGATAGAGCGCTTCGTTCGACTCCCTATGCCGCGACAGCAGCGCTTCAAGCGTCTGAACCTCCGTCGACTTGCGGGCACCGGTCAGTTCGCCGTAGGCCGCATTCGCATAAACGATGCGACCCTTCTCGTCAGTTATAAGAGACCCATCGGGGTGGCTGTTCAAGAATGCTCGCGCCAGGCTGTCGGACTGCCGTTGTGGCATGACTTCGATAAAGCCGATCACCGACGACACGAGGAAGAAAATCCCGACCATGGCAAGCACGCCGAGAACGCCGAGTACCATTTCATTGTCCAAAGAACTCTTGAAAACGACAAACGCGGCGGCTGCGCCGATGAGCACAAGCGCAAGCAGGATGATGCGCAAAGCCGTTCCCGTGCGCCCCCCGCGGTCCAAGAGCGGTTCGCTATAATCGTCGGCCTGACGCGGTCTCGTCATCTATTCCCTCGCATGGCCTGCCGGGCTTCACTCGTAACAGCGAGACAAAGCAGGAATCAGGCGTCTTTTCCTTCTTACCAATTTGCGGTCTCTGCAAAAACACTGGTCTCTGTGAAGACTGATTGAATTCACAGCGAAGAGCGCCAATTTCGCCATTAAAATGCGTTGTTAAGAAAGCATGTTCGAATTCCACTTCGGGTTGGCATGACTGGACAAGGCCAACGGGACTTGTCTACGAAGTGGTAAAGTCGCCAGCTGGTTCAAAACCGCGAAGGGAGTAAGCCAATATGTTCGATGATCTCATGGGAGCCTATGGGAGCCGCTTCCTTCTGGCCGCCGGCGGCGTCGGCATAGCTCTATTGCTGCTGATTGTCGTGCTCTGGATCATGCGCAGCCGCGCGCCTTCGCCCTTTGTGCGCGGCGGCCGCAATCGCCAGCCGCGGCTGCAGGTTCTTGATGCGGCGGCTGTCGATGCGCGCAGGCGTCTCGTCCTCGTCCGGCGGGACGACGTCGAGCATCTGATCATGATCGGCGGACCGACCGATGTCGTCATCGAGAGCCGAATTGGCGAGGCTGCCGACGCGGAATCGCCTGAGACGGCGGATCAACCTGCTCGGGCTTCGGCTCCGGCTCCAGTCCCTGTCCCCGTGATGCCGCTGCAGCTCGAGGCGACGTCCGAGGCGCCCGCGCCTGTTCGCATCGCGCCGGCTGAACCACAGAATGCGCCGGTCCGCAGCCACACGCCAGCTGAACCCTACGTGCCCGAACGCGCGCCGATCGAAGCCCGACCCGAGCCGGTAATCGTCGCCACGCCGCCCTCGTCTCCGCCTGTTATCGCCGAACGTGAACGTGCGCCGCGCCCGGCGCCGTCGTTCGAGCCGCGACCGGAACCGCGTCAGGCGCCTGCGCCGATCGAGGCCTCGGTTGCCGCAGACATCCTCGATTCCGCCCGCCAGCGCGTGTTGCCGCAACAGCGCACCGAGCCACAGCTCACCCCGCCCTCCGTCCAGAACACGCCCGCGCCGGTGCAGCCCGCATCGGCATTCGTCGAAGTTGGCACGCTGGCGCCTGCAGTGCAGCCGAGCGACTTCCAGCGCATACTCGAGGAGGAGATGACGAGCACGCTTGCCGCCGAGCGCATCGTGCCGGCACCACAAGCGCCCGCGGCAAGGCCTAGCCCGGCGCCCGGAAACCTGCCTCGCCGTGACCCTGACATGGCCCCGCTCACCGGCGCAGATGCCGCACTTCAGAATGAAGTCGCCCGCATCTTCGGCGAGATGAGCGTCAATCGCGACAAATAGTGGACCGACCGAACAAAGCAAAAGGGCACCGCGGTTTGCGCGGTGCCCTTTTTGTTGTCAGAATGTCGGGCTCATTCGTCCCGGTAGACCTTTTCCCGGCGCTCGTGCCGTTCTTGGGCCTCGATCGAGAGCGTCGCGATCGGTCGAGCGTCAAGCCGCTTGAGGCCGATTGGCTCGCCGGTCTCCTCGCAATAGCCGTAGGTGCCGTCTTCGATGCGTTGCAGTGCTGCGTCGATCTTGGAAATCAGCTTTCTCTGGCGGTCGCGGGCACGCAATTCGATAGCCCGGTCGGTTTCGGACGATGCCCTGTCAGCAAGATCCGGGTGGTTTGCGCTTTCCTCCGCCAGGTGGTCGAGGGTTTCGCGCGCCTCTCTCAGAATATCGTTCCTCCAGGCGACCAGCTTGGCTCTGAAATAAGCCCGCTGATTACCGTTCATGAACTCTTCCTCTTCCGAGGGTACGTAGTTGCTAAGATCGATCTTCTCACTCAACGCGATTCTCCTGAAGAACATCTCATCTGGCGGGTGTATATCGCGAGGACTACCGTTGATTCAAGCCAAATACGCTAGGTAAACAGTTTTTTAAATCTGTCATATTTTTGAGCTAACAGACTATTTTCTCACCACTATTCCGCCGGGCGCATATTCTCCTCCCGGTAACCCCCACTTTCATACCCCTGATTTGGCGGCAACACCTTCCGCTACGGTTGACGCACGGGCCGCTCACCCGCTACTGAAAAAGTCCCTTCGACGTGGATTTTCCTATGGCTGCAATCACGCCTCCGCCCTCCCGGATTTATCTGCTGCGGCACGCCGAAGCCGCTTGGGCAGCACCTGGGCAGCGTGATTTCGACCGCCCCCTGAGCGAGAAAGGCTACGCGGACGCCGAGATCGTCGCCGACAAGGCGGCCGACAAGGGCTATCGGCCGGATCTGCTTCTCAGTTCGACAGCGGCGCGTTGCCGGGACACGGCGGATGCTGTGCACAGGGCTATGGGCTCTACGCTCGATCTTCGATTCGTCGACGAACTTTATAATGCCTCACCGGACATCTACCTCGAGATCATCGATGCGCAAGAAGGGGCCAGCTCGGTGATGCTCGTCGGCCACAACCCGACCATGGAACAAACGCTAGAAGTGCTGATCGGCCACGAGGCGCTTTGTCAGGCACTGCCGAGCGGCTTTCCGGCTGCCGGCCTTGCAGTTCTGGACTATGACAGCAGGTTGGCAGGCTGGCGCCTTGTTGATTTCGTGATCGACTAAGGTCTTTTCGCGGACCGTCTTTTCGCATCGACCTGCGGTTCCTATATGGCTTGTCACGACTAGAACCGGAACTCCGCCTTGCCGCCCAGCCTGACCTCCCTCTCCGATGACGCGCGCATCGCCCTGGACAATCTTGCGGACCGGGCATCGGGCCTGATCAATCCCACTGTGCGCCTTGGCGTCACCGGCCTCTCGCGTTCCGGCAAGACGGTCTTTATTTCCTCTCTGGTCCACAATCTTCTGCACGGCGGCCGCGTGCCGCTCTTCGAGCCCGTGCAGTCCGGTCGTGTGTCGGCGGTGCGGCTTGAGCAGCAACCGGATGATGCCGTGCCGCGCTTCCAATACGAAGATCATATCCGCTCTCTCGTGAAGGATCGCGTATGGCCCGATTCCACCCGGGCGATATCCGAATTGCGCATCACGCTCGAATATCAAAGTGCCAGCGCCTGGAACCGTCTCCTCTCGCCGGGTCGGCTGTCGATCGATATCGTCGATTATCCCGGCGAATGGCTTCTGGACCTGCCTTTGCTCGGAAAGGACTACCGCGCGTTCAGCGAGGAAACGATCGCCTTGGCGGGAACGGGCATACGTGGAGAACTCTCGCGCGATTGGCTGGCCCTCACCCACGCCACGGACGTTAACGCTTCAGCAGACGAAATGCGCGCCCGCGACCTCGCCACGTCTTTTGCCGATTACCTCAAGGCCTGCAAAGCCGACGAACGTTCGCTCTCCACACTTCCGCCTGGACGCTTTCTGCTGCCGGGCGATCTCGATGGCTCGCCCGCGCTCACCTTTGCGCCGCTCACGCCTCCACCGGAAGCCAAACCGCAAAAAGGATCGCTTTGGGCGATGATGGAGCGGCGCTACGAGGCCTATAAATCGGTCGTGGTGAAGCCTTTCTTTCGCGAACATTTCGCCCGCCTCGACAGACAGATTGTGCTCGTCGATGCGCTGCAGGCTATCAACCGCGGCCCGGAGGCAGTTCAGGACCTCGAGCGCGCCCTGACCGACGTTCTGGCGTGCTTTCGTCCGGGCACGAATTCATGGCTGTCGTCATTGCTTGGCCGCCGTATCGATCGCGTACTCGTCGCGGCAACGAAGGCCGACCACCTGCACCATGAAAGCCATGACCGGCTCGACGCCCTCACCCGGCGCCTGGTCGATCGTGCCGTGCACCGCATTGGTATGGCAGGCGCAGGCATTGACGTCATGGCACTTGCCTCGGTCCGGGCCACGCGCGAAGCGACTGTGAAACGCGATGGCCATGAGCTACCGGTTATTGTTGGAACACCGATGGAGGGTGAAACCATCGGCGCAGAATGCTTTGACGGCCTCAAGAAGACGGCGATATTTCCCGGCGATCTGCCGGAAGATCCGCAGAGCCTGTTCGAGCGCATAGAATCTGGAGATCGTGACGTCGCCCTGCCCGATGTCAGTGTCGTACGCTTTCGCCCACCGCACCTTGAAGAGACAGACGGCGGCATAAAGCTTTCGGTCCCGCATATTCGCCTCGACCGTGCCATGCAGTTTCTGTTCGGAGATCGCCTCGCATGATCAAGCCACCATCCGAACATCCCGCACACCGCGCGCCGGCTGCCTTTTCCTATGAGGAGGACGCACCGGCTCGGCCGACGACCGAAACCAAACGTGGCCAGCGAAGACCGGGTAGCTTTACAGACGATATCGTGTTGACCGCTGACGAGGATGATCCTTTCCTCAATCCTGAGAAGGATGTCCCTCCAATTCCAGTCGCGGTCCCGCGCAATCGCGGCACCTCGTTTGCGAAAATCGCAGCGGCCGCGTTTGGCGTTCTCTTTTCGCTTGCCTTCGGCCTTTGGACTGACAGCCTTATCCGCAATCTCTTCAGCCGCGCAGATTGGCTAGGCTATACAGCGCTTGCGGCACTCGCAATCGGCGTGCTGGCGGTGATCACCATCGTTATCCGCGAGACAGCCGGAATGATGCGGCTAACGGCCGTGCAGGCGATCAAGAGCGAAGCCGAGGCCGCCATGGTGGAGACGAAGCCGGCGAAGGCGCGCGCGCTGGTCAAGCGGCTGGAAACCCTGCTCTCCGGCAAGCCCGAGACGGCCAAGGGCCGCGCCACGCTGAAAGGGACAGAGGGTGATATCATCGACGCGCCGCATCTCATCGCCCTTGCGGAACGCGAGCTTCTGGCGCCCCTCGACCGGCAGGCGCGCGCCTTGATCGTCAATGCTTCGAAGCGAGTCTCCATCGTCACCGCCGTCAGCCCGCGTGCCATCGTCGACTTGCTCTACGTGCTTTACGAGGCCGCCCGACTCGTCCGGGCTATGGCGGATCTCTACGGAGGGCGGCCGGGAACGCTCGGCATGATCAGGCTCATGCGAGACGTTTTGGCGCATCTTGCCGTGACCGGCTCGATTGCGGTCGGCGATAGCCTCGTGCAGCAGGTGCTTGGCCATGGGCTGGCGTCGAAGCTGTCGGCACGCCTCGGCGAAGGCGTCATCAACGGCCTGATGACGGCCCGCATCGGAATCGCCGCCATGGACCTTTGCCGTCCCCTTTCGTTCCATGCCCTGAAACGGCCGGGAATCGGCGACTTCATTGGGGACCTCGCGCCATCCATGACATCGCGTGATAAGAATTCCTGAAGATTGAGAGTTTTGTCGTGCTTGCCACGCGCCAAACGACACCCGAAAATACTTGCCATGAATTCAAGGCGCTAGCGCTCCGGTATCGGCCTACGGCGGCTGTGGAACGCGCTGTTGTCAGCGCTTTCAGGCTTGCAGGAAACCAACCGTTAACCATTTTTCGGCAAAACTTGGGACCAGTTAAGCGATGGTGTCGCTAGGGAAAATCCATGTATTCACGCAAGTTTCTTCTTCTTTTCGGACTGGCTGCGGTGGCGTTGTCGCCGGTCGCCGACATGGCTCCTTCCGCAACAGCGGCAACACGTGACAAGGCCTTCTTCGAGTCCGTTGCCGGCGCCTGGAGAGGCCCCGGCGAGATCGTTGCCGGCAAGTACAAAGGCACGAAATTCACCTGCAATCTCGTCGGCGAACCGGTGAGCGCCGGCGGCACGGGCATCAAGCTTGACGGAAGCTGCAGGGTCGGCGTCTTCAAGCAGCCGATGACCGCGCTCATCACCCAGTCTGGCAATTCCTACAAGGGCAAGTTCCTCGATGGCGCCGATGGCAAGGGACTCGACGTCATATCGGGTGCCGTTACCCAGGATACGGTGGTCGTCGGCCTCAACCGTTCCAAGCTTAACGGCGCCATGATCGCCCGCGTCCGCGACGACAAAACCATGAACGTTACCGTTTCGGTCAAGGTCGAAAGCCAGATGATCCCTGTTATCGGCCTGACGCTCACGCGCCAAGTCGACGAAATCACCGTCGGTTCCGTCGAGTAGGTTTTTTGGTGCGGGCCTTTTGAAGCGGCGGACTTTCCGCCGTTTTTCTAGTTCAGGCCGCATGCCACCAGTTGCTGCTGTGATCGGCCACTTCGATCCCCTGCACATCGGCCTTCTCCAACCATTCGCGAACGGGTGCCCCGTGGACAAGCAGCTCCGGAGCAAAGTCGGCAAGTGGCATCAGAACGAAGCCGCGATCCTTCATGCGCGGGTGCGGAAGCTCCAGCCGTGGCGCGGATTGAACGACATCGGCATAGGTCAGAATATCGATGTCGAGCGTCCGCGGCCCCCAGCGCTCGATACGCTCTCGTTTCATCCCCCGTTCGATATCCAGGCAGACATCGAGAAGCGCCTCCGGGCCAAGCGTCGTCTCGACGGCAGCGCAAGCGTTGAAGAAATAGGATTGGTCGGTCTTGCCCCAGGGCGGCGTGCGATAGAGCCGCGATACCGCAACCACCCGGCAGTCGGGTCGCTGGTCAAGCGCTCTGAGAGCGACGGCTATTGCATGAATAGGCTTGCCGAGATTGCCCCCAAGGCCGAGCGTTGCCGTTTGGAAAATGACCTCAGGCAAAGTGTTCGACGCTCACCTGAACGAAATCGAGAACGCCCGGCACCGGTGCGTTCGGCTTGCGGACTGTGATTTTTGCACGCTTGATCTGCGGAAATTTCGAACTGAGCCCCTTGGCGATATCAAGCGCAAGCGCCTCGATCAGATAGCGACGCTTACCCGTGACGATCTCCTCGATCACGGTGAAGGCAATGCCATAGTTGACCGTGTCATTGATGGAATCGCTCTCCAGGGCATCGCCGGCGACGACATCGAGCTCGGCATCCACAAAGAAACGTTGGCCGAGGAACTCCTCTTCGTCATGAACGCCATGGCGGGCAAAGAAGGCGCAGTTCTGAAGCGTAATAGTGTACGTAGTGCTCATGCCAGGTTTCCTTGCTCGCAGCTATGGCTCGCCGCGAGCATAGCATCGGCGATTGCCAAAGCATCCCTGTTGATTGCGACATCGTGTACGCGAAAAATGCTAGCCCCGGCCAGACGCAGCAACGCGCTAGTCGCTGCCGTTCCCGCATCCCGCTCGGCGGCTTGCCTGCCTGTGATGGCGCCGACGAAACGTTTGCGCGAGGTGCCGGCAAGCAGCGGCAATCCCAAGCGGTGCAACTCGCCGAAACGCGCCATCAGCTCCACATTTTCTTCCGTATCCTTGGCAAAGCCGAAGCCCGGGTCGAGCACGATGCGATCCCTCGAAACACCTGCGGCCGAAGCGATTTCTAGCGAGCGTTCGAGGAAGAAAAACTGGTCGGCGATCACATCCGGAAGCTTCTCCCGATCGCGGCCCGTATGCATCAGGCACAGACCTGCGCCGGTATCGGCAACGATCTTCCCGATCTCGCGTTCCTTCTGCAGCCCGAATACGTCGTTGACAATATGGGCCCCTGCGCAGACGGCAAGCCGTGCGGTCTCAGCTCGATAGGTATCGATCGAGATCAGCGCATCGGTCTTGCCGCGCAGTGCCTCGATCACCGGCAACACGCGTGCCTGCTCTTCGGAAGGGCTGACGACATCCGCATCGGGACGTGTCGATTCGCCGCCGATATCGATGATCCCAGCGCCCTCGTTGGCAGCTTGGAGGGCATGCGTCACCGCCGCATCGACGGTCTCGTATCGCCCACCGTCCGAGAAGGAATCCGGCGTCACGTTGACGATTGCCATGATCACGGCACGCGCGCCCAGTCCGATCTCACGACCATGCCCGACGCGCCAGAAACTGCTCCCAAGCCGTGCCAACGGTATTCATCCTATCGATCGAAAAAAAAGCTAGCGATATTGCGCTGGGCGTGGCTATGCCCCAAGCTCCGGCAAACTTCAACATGAGTATCTGCAGAATGCTTTCCGTATCGCGTTATATGCCTCTCCTCCTCGGCTTTTCCATGGCCGTAGCAGCGTGCGGTCCAGCCGCCGCCACCGTGATCGCGACGCGAAGCTACTCCTATTTTGCCATCAAGGGTAAAACCGCCGACCAACTCGATCAGCAACTGAGCGCCAACGGGCCGACCGCAAGCGGTTCGTCGGCTCGCCATCCGGGTGCGACCAAGATCCGCTTCGGCGGCGACGCCACCTATGTCCAGGCGGGAGGGAGATGCCGGGTCGCCAGCGCCAAGGTCACCGTCCACACGCAGATCATCCTGCCCCGCTGGACCAACCGCAAAGGCGCCAGCAAGCAGCTGTCGATGATATGGGATGCACTCTCGAGCGACATCAAGCGGCACGAAGAACGTCATGCCGAGATTGCGCGAAACCAGGCACGCGCAATGGAAAGGCAGATCCTCGCGCTTCCTGCGCAGCCCAGTTGCGAGCGCATGCAGGAATTAGTGACCGACGTTTCGACACGCGGCATCGAGGAACACGACCGGCTGCAGGCCCGATTCGACCGAATCGAAGCCGTCAATTTTCAAAGCCGAATGATGAGACTTCTGAACAATCGGATCAGAATATCCGGCGGCGCAAGATAGCTGATTCTGAAGCTCAAGGCGATCACAGAAGTTTAGCCGCGTAACAAAACTTGTGTGAAACTGCAGTCGCCCCAGTGATTTAGTGGTTATTTCTCAGTCTAGCTAAATCAACCACAACGCGGTAATATTCAGACATTCGAAAGTTCAGGTCCGTAAGCCCGAACTTTCGCTCCTGGGTTCTCCTGGCGCGTTGCGAAGCCGCGGATGATCCTCCCTCGTCCGTAGGTAATGCGCCTACCTCGCCTCGCTCGTCTAGCGGCCAGCGAGGCTTTTTTTTGGGGAATGCAGTGGATCAGGCCTGGCGCTCGGGCACGTGGACGGTAAGCCCATCCAGGGCTGCCTTCATTCTGATCTGACAGGATAGGCGCGACGTCGGACGCACGTCAAACGCGAAATCGAGCATGTCTTCTTCCATGGCTTCAGGCGGACCGACGCGTTCTGTCCACTCGTCGTCGACGTAGACATGACAGGTCGCGCAGGCACAGGCGCCACCGCATTCGGCCTCGATGCCCGGCACCGAATTGCGCACGGCATTTTCCATAACGGTCGATCCCTGATCGACATCAAGATCGAAGCGCGTGCCGTCGAAGGCGACAATGGTCAGTTTGGGCATGATGATTTCCGGTAGTCGTCAATGGGAGGGTCTGGATTTTTCTTCCAACAAATCGTCGAAGCAGTCAACATCGACCGCTCGATGCCTTTCATTCCAGATCGGGAAGCGGCGCGCTTGTCAAAATGCGCCATGCCGACAGTCACAAAAAGACCCGCTGCCCCGAAACGGATCAGCGGGTCTCGTATCTGACCTGCGGCTCAGCGGCAAAGCTTGAGGATAAAGTTCTCGGCTTCGATCACCGCAATGCCGACGGCCGCCATACTGGCAGCGTCGCCGCAATTGCCCTCGAGCGCTTCGGCGGCGGCATGAACGCGGAACGCACCCACGGCGCCGGCGGCGCCCTTGAGGCGGTGTGCCGCAGTCTCGATGATCTTCTCGTCGCCAGATGATATTTCCTGCAGGCAAGCCCGCGCCTGCCGCGCAAACATCTGCAGAACTTCGATTTCCAGGCTCTTGTCGCCCATTGTCTGGTTTGCCAGATGCACCAGATCCACCGGACGCTCCTGCGAAGGACGTGGACCCTTGCAATTATCGGGTGCCGCAAACGCAATACTGACTGCTGCCATGTGCCAATTCTCCCGTCGTCTATCCCGCCGTTCGTTCATGCTGCGGGCGCGGTGTGGCCATCACGTTAAATTTCGGCACATTCAGGGCGGATTTCTCAGGTTATGGTTAACATCCGTTAAACACCCCTAACTCTTTGGTTTTTAAAGGGGCTCTTTTATTAAATGGTGTTAACAAGACATTAATATCAGGGGATTTGACCGGTTGCGTTAATTGTCTAGCAGTCCCGGATGTGTCACTACGATACTACTGGGCGAGCTCTCTGGCACCTGCCTTTGCTCGCCAAGTGGATAATGGTAATGTTTTGATACCGTCTGTATGAAAAAGCAGCTATCCACTCTGAAATGATATGCTTATCCGTCCTCGGCGACTTGGACGGACGGGCTCAGAGGCAAGGTTTTGTTCGGGCTCGGCGGGAAGTCCGGATGCGTTGTTGAACCGGCTGGGATGTAACGAGGCGTAACTTAAATGGCGAACAACAAGTACAACGAGTCGATCGAGGACAAGGCGTTCAAGGCATTGGACGAAGCGCTCCAGATCGACTTCGGAGAAGACGATACGCTGAACGGCAAGACCGACGCCTCGGAGGCCAAATTGTCAGAAACACCAAGTGTCCGCAATCAACAGAGCCAGGTCGACGCAAAGCGCGCCCGCGCCGCCAACACACCTCGCCAGCCCGAGCAGCCGTCGCGCGCCCCGTCCTTCGCCGCCAACGACGCCAACCGCATATCGCCGGCTTCGCTCCTGAAATCCCTGGAGAACGGTTCCAGCCGTTCGGCCATTCGCAATGCAACCATCGTGTCGCTTCTCTGGATTGTCGCCGGCCTTGGCCTCATGGCGCTGCTCTATTCGCCGCAGATCTGGCAGATCCGCTCCATCGCCGATCTGTTGGCACTGCCGGGCGTCATCGCCGGCTTCATCGGCATCATCGTGCCGGTGCTGCTGTTCTACGCCTTCGCAGTCATGATGGCGCGTGCCCAGGACATGCGAAACGCGGCGCGTTCCATGGCCGAAGTGGCACTTCGCCTCTCCGAGCCTGAGACCGTTGCTTCCGAACGCATCATGACCGTTGGCCAGGCGGTTCGCCGCGAAGTCTCGGCGATGAATGAAGGCATTGAGCGGACCATCGCACGCGCTTCGGAACTGGAAACCCTCGTCCATTCCGAGGTCAATGCACTCGAGCGCAGCTACGCCGACAATGAATTGCGCGTGCGCGGTCTCGTGCACGAGCTCGGCTCTGAGCGCGAAGCGATCGTCAATCACGCCGAGCGTATCCGCACGTCGATTGCCGGCGTACACGACCAGCTCAAGGAAGACCTGTCGCTTGCCACGGAAGAGATCGCCGTACGCCTAGCAACCTCGGGCGAAGCCTTCGCCTCGATGATCGACACGCGCGCCGCGGCCATCACCGAGAAGTCGGAGTCGGCGATCCAGTCGCTGGGCACGCTTCTTGCGGCAAAGACGGATTCGCTGCTGCAGACGCTGACGTCCTCAGGATTCGCACTCACCAACGAATTCGACACACGGCTGGATTCCCTCACCTCGAGCCTAAGCGAGCACGGAGATCAGATCCTTCGGCAGTTCGAGACGCGTGCATCGACGATGGACAGCAACGCCGAGAAGCTCAATGCCGCGCTGAACGACCGTGCCCGTCAGCTGAACGAGATCCTGATCGCCCGCACCCGCGAGATCAACGAGAGCCTGACCGGTGGCGAACGCACCATCAGCACCACGCTGGATGACGTCCTCTCCAAGCTCAACAGCGCGCTCGACGAGAAGGGCTCGAGCTTCCGCCAGAGCCTGCAGTCAAGCGCCGACGACACCATCATGGATCTCGATCTGCGCTCCGGCTTCTTCGACGAAAGGCTGCAGGCAACCGTCGCGCAGCTCTCTACCTCGTTCGATGAGCGCGTCGCGGAATTCACCAATGCCTTCGACAAGCGCGCCGGCTCGCTCGACACCAAGCTGATGGAGAGCCTCAACCGCATCAACGACACGATGACCGGCGGTTCGGACTCGCTGAACGGCATCCTGAGCTCGAGCATCGAGCGCCTTGGCGCGTCGCTCACCGACCAGTCCTTCGCACTGGCCACGGCCCTCGCCACCAGCCAGGAAGTCATGGAAAGCTCGCTGGCGGGCAAGGTTTCCGAAGTCACTGAGGCCATCCATACGCATACGACGGGTATGACGTCGGCGCTGAGCCACGCCACCTCCGAAATCTCCCTGGCGCTCGCATCGGGCACGTCGGAACTCCACAACAATCTCGCCGCACGCGCGACGGAATTCCGCGATACGTTGCTGTCCACGACGTCCGATCTGAGCTCTGCCGTCTCCGCGGGAACCGAGCAGATTACCTCGGCCTTTGGCCGTGCCGACGAACTGAATACGATGATCTCCAGGCGCGCAGCCGATATCACCCAGGCGCTTGATTCCGCCCATGAGCGGATCGACGGAGTGATGGCCGATCGCGGCGGTGCGCTGAGCGCTGCCCTCGCAGACACCCAGGACCGTTTCGAGAGTACGCTTGCAAGCCGCTCCGATGCAATCATCAGCGCCGTCTCAGGCAGCCACGAGCGCCTTGCCGACACGCTCGACGACAAGGCCATGACACTCGCTATCTCGCTGGACGAAAGCCAGAACCGCTTTGAGAATACGATCGCCAAGCGTGCCGAAGCGATTGCCGCTTCGATCGCCAGCGGCCACGAAAAGCTTGCCGATACTCTTGATGACAAGGCAATGGCACTCGCCATTTCCCTCAACGAGGGGCAGTCCCGCCTGGCCGACACGCTTGGCCTTCATGTCGATGCCGTCGCAAACCAACTGGCCGGCAGCCACGAAAAGCTTAGCGAAGTGCTGGACGACAAAACGATGGCCTTGGCCATCTCCCTCAATGAAGGCCAGACGCGGCTTACCGACACCCTCGGCCACCATACCGAGACGATCGCGAAGCAGATTGTCGGCGGCCACGAGAAGCTCACGGAGGCTCTCGACGACCGGGCAATGGCTCTTGCCATTTCCCTGAACGAAAGCCAGAGCCGACTTGAAGATACGCTCGGCCACCACGCCGAAACGATCGGCAACTCACTTGCCGGCGGACATGACCGGATCACCGAGGCGCTCGACGACCGCGTCATGGCACTCGCCGCATCGTTGAACGAGGGCCATAGCCGCATTGAAGATGCGCTTGCCCGGCGCGTCGATACCATTGCCAACTCGATTGCGACGGTCCAGGACCGTCTTTCGGATACGCTCGACGAGAAAGCGATGGCGCTCGCTATCTCCTTCGGCGAAAGCCAGAGCCGCTTTGACGATGCCCTGGAAGCGCGCACCAATGCCTTGCTCGACACGGTGGCCGGCGCCGAATCCCGCGTTGCCGGCGCTTTCGTCGACAAGTCGGATGCAATTCGCAGCGCCTACACGCAGAATCAGGAACGCCTCGAGCGTTCGCTGAACGATCATGCATCGACGCTTGCTAGCACGCTCTCGAGCGGTGGAGACCGCATCGATTCGCTGACCGGCAACGCCGCTGCCCGCATCGAATACAGCCTGAGCAATGCGCATCAGCGACTGGAGACACTGCACGGCGATGCTGCATCCCGCATCGAAGGCGGCCTTGCCGCGGCACACGATCGCTTCGAGGCTCTGACCGGCAATGCAGCCACGCGCATCGAAAGTGGTCTGGACTCGGCTCACGAACGTATCCGTTCGACCTTGGCCGATCGCGAACAGTCCATCAACCTCGCGCTCACCGACGCTCACAGCCGTATCAGTGACACTCTCTCCGACCAGGCGACGACGATCGGAGCATCGATCGCCACCAGTGTCGGCATGCTGGAAATGTCGCTGGAAGACCATGAGGTCTCGCTTCGCCAGACGATCGACAACAGTGGCCGGGCCCTTGAAGATCGCCTGCGCGACAGCACCGGCCATATTGCCGGCCGCTTCCAGGAGGCTGCAGGCGAGATCTCGCGCTCGGCAGAAACCTTCTCCTCGCAGCTCGACCAGTCGATCGAAGGCATGACCGGTCGCTTTGCTGAAACCGGGTCGCGTGTCGAGGCCGGCCTTGCCGCCCTCGAAAATCGCATTCGTGACGGCGTCGGCGGCGTAGCCGAGCAGGTCGACGCCGCTGGCGGCCGCCTTTCCGACACATTGGCCGACGGTATTTCGCGTATTGGCGTCCTTGGCGAAGAGGCAACGGGCCGCATTGCAGCTGCGCTCGACGACAGCGCCGTAAAGTTCGCGGAGACGATTGATAGCCGCACGGCCAATCTAACCTCCGGCATCGACACCCGCACGGCGAGCATCGACGAGGCGATGGAGCGGGGCGGTGCCCGCATTGAGGAGCGCCTGTCGACGATGGACCGGGCTCTGACGGTCGGTCTCGATGCCGTCAATCGCACGATCGAGGGCAAGGCTGCCGGCCTCGCCGCTTCGCTGCGCAGCGCCGTCGCCGAGACGACACAGGGCATGGACGACGAAGCCGCCCGTGCGGCCGAAAGCCTCGGCCGAACCGGCCAGCAGTTTGCGGAGGGCCTCGAGGCCAAGAGCAACGAGTTCAGCCGCGCAATCGAAGAACGTTCCGAACGCATCGTCGGCCGGGTCTCTGAAGCCCAGAACCGTTTGGCCGGCCAGGCAGCGGCCGTCGCTCAGACCTTCTCGGAAGCAGGCAACGCGATCATCAACAAGGTTGCGGAAGCGGAGACCCTGGTCAGCGGCCAGGTTGGCGCCATTTCCCGCGCGCTTGGCGACGCCCAGGCGACCTTCGAAAACCACGGCGCGGGCATCCGCACGACGATTTCTGATGCAAGCCAGGAAATCACCTCTACCATGGCAGAGGTCGAACGTGCTCTGGAAGCTCGCGGCAATGCAATCCGTTCAAGCCTCGAGGACCGGACGCGCGAAATCGACTCGACGCTGACCGATGTCGAAAAGGCACTCGAGGCGCGTGGCAGCGCCATCCGTACGACACTCGATGACCGGACCCGCGAACTCAACTCGATGCTTTCCGGCCGCTCTACGGAACTGGCGCGCATTCTCGACGAGACGGCACGACCGCTGATCGATCGTTATGCCGACGCAGGCAAAGAAGCCGCGGCACGCATCACGGCGGCGACCGAGCGCAGCACCGAGCGTCTGCGAAGCGAGAACGAGGCTCTGATCACTGCGATCGCCGCACGCACCGAGAGCGCTTCCTCGGCCGTCGACGCAATGGAGAACAGCCTCCTTGCCAACGTCAACAAGCTGATCGAGCGCCTGTCGGACAACAGCTCCGCCATGGGTCAGATGATGAGCAGTGCAGCCGAAAATCTAGCGGCCGTGGACGGCCGCCTCGGCGATACGACGTCACGTTTCACCGAATCCGCATCGAAGGCCGCCGAGATGGTTTCCGCCTCGACCCGCCTGCTCGAAGGCAAGGTCGATCGCCTGTCCGATATTTCAGGTCAGACGCTTGCCCAGGTCGGTGGCATCATCGGTCGGTTCGATGAGCATTCGAAGGTGCTCGGCCAGGCATCCGGTCTGCTCGCAGCGGCCCAATCGAACCTCGTTTCGACGCTTGAGGATCGCGAAACGGCACTGCAAAACCTCTCCGTTGGTCTCGTCCAGCGCTCGGAGGAAATCGAGAAGACCATGCGATCTCTGGGCGGTATGGTCGAATCCGCCTTCGACCGCGCCGAGCAGCGCTCGAACCAGGTCAGCGGTACGCTGCGCGAGAGCGTGCAGTCCTCCTTCTCCGACATCGGCCGCGTTCTCTCCGAAACCGAAAAGCGTGCGGAGGAAGCAGCAGCGACCATGCGCGCCGCGCTCGTCAAGGCCGGAGAAGACGCCAATGCGACAATCGACGGCGCCTTCGGCAACGCCGAGCGTCGCTCTGGCGAGCTCTCCAACCGGTTACGCGGTGGCCTGACAGCGTCTCTGTCGGAAGTCGAGCGTATGCTCGGCGAGGCAGGTCGCGCATCCGACGGCGCTGCCCAGACCATGCGCGAGTCGCTTCGCGAGGCAGTCGAGGAGGCGGTATCCCGGTTCTCCGGCGCGACCGAGGAGATCCGCCGCTCCGCTGGCGATATCCGCAAGGAACTCGATATGACCCGCAGTGAGCTGAAGCGGGGTGCATTCGACCTTCCGGAAGAAGCAAAGGAAAGCGCCGCTGCCATGCGGCGCGCCGTCGCCGAACAGATCAAGGCGTTGCAGGATATCTCGCACATCGTTGGCCGCTCAACGCAGCAACTGGAAATTTCCGAGCCGGCGCCGCGGGCTGTTGCTCAGCCTCAGCCGGCGCCGCGTCCGGCCCAGCCAGCCGTTACCCAGCAGGCGCCGCAGCCTGCCCCGCCCGCAGCGCCGACCCAGGCACCGGCAGTGACCCCCTCGCCGATCGAAAGCTTCGGCCTGCGCGGTTCGCTGACGCCGCCAGCGCCTGCCGCCGCGACGCCGCAGCGCACACCCGTTGCGGCCCCGGCTCCGGCCTCGCCAGCAACCGGTGGCTGGATCAGCGACCTCCTGCGTGGCGCATCGCGCGAAGAGGCCGCCGAGGAAGCTCCGGCCCGGCAACCGGCCGCCCGCGCCGAGGCTACCGCAGCAGCACCGGCCCGCACAGCCGATAGCCGCAACCCGCGCCATGTCGTCGAGTCCCTGAACTCGCTTTCCGTCGATATCGCCCGTGCGATCGATCACGACGCGTCGGTCGATCTGTGGCGTCGCTATCAGCGTGGCGAGCGGGACGTATTTACGCGCCGCCTCTACACGCTGAAGGGCCAGCAGACCTTCGACGAGATCAAGCGCAAGTACGATCGAGAGCCGGAGTTCCGCACCGCTGTCGATCGCTACATCGCCGATTTCGAGAAGCTTCTTGCCGATGTTTCCCGCGGAGATCGCGACAAGACGATCACCCAGTCCTATCTGACCTCGGATACGGGCAAGGTCTACACGATGCTTGCTCATGCCGCAGGACGATTGGGCTAGCGGGCCCTAGGCAAAAAAGAAATGGCCGCCAAAAGGCGGCCATTGTCGTATCGGGGTCATTGTTTGCAGTCGCATTTCATTGAAGTCTCGGATGCGGTTTCCACCGCGCGTGCGGCCCCAGTCGGGAGTGACCTGCGCCACCTTCCCCCTACCCGGCATGGACGATCAAATAGACTGCAGCGTCCAGTTGACGATCTCAGCAGTTACATTTGCGAACGCGCGATCGAGGCCCTTCACAAGACCATCGTTCGATCCGCCGGCAGGCACCTCTTGTCTGAACACTTTCTGAGTCCTCACGGAACCATTGCGGTCATTCAGGATCTTGGCTGAAATCTCAACCACCGCGCGGCTGCCGGCGGTCGTGTCGATCTCGAAGGAGCGGATATCCGTCACGAGCTGATAATCGATCGCGAGCCCCTGGCCGGGGACGCCGACGCCGCCGAGCTTGCCGGAGTTCTCATAGGCTTCGACCAGTTTCGCCTGCACGATGCGTGGCAGCTTGTCGCCCCATTGCGCCTTGGAAAGGTACTGTATTTGCGAAGGAGCCACCCGAATGACGATCTGTTCGCTATCGATCGCCTTCAGCGCGGTCGGTTGCTGCACCAGGATCTGCCGCCCTTTTGCCGCCGGTCCACTGCCGGTCACCGACGCTGAGAGATCGTAGGTGTCGTTCTTCGCAGCCGTCCCGCAGCCTGCAAGGCCTGCCAATAGCGGCAGCGCGATCGCGGTTATCGATATCCACGAACGACGCTGCAACACATCCGATACGGCCATATGCGCTCCCCTAATATCCCTGTTAACGCCGCGTCCGGCCGTCATATTGCTTTACCGTGTCCCCGCCGAAAATCAGCCGCTGCGGATTGCGGTCGAAATCGCTGATCGTATTGCTAAGATTCTGTATGGTCGAGCGCGTGTCGTTGATGAGCGACTGCATATCGCGCAGCCCACCGCTGGAAAACTTCTGCAGATTGTCCGCAATCGGACCAATCCGCGAGTTGAGGTTGTCGGCGACCTTCTTGAACGAGGTGAGCGTGTCACGCGCCTGCGCAAACAGCGACTGCGTATTGTCCGTTCCGAGCAGCGCATCCAGCTTGATCAGAATACCGTCGACGCGCGTCGAGGCCGAGTTCAGCTTGTTCGCCATCTGCGAAACGTTTTGGATCGTCTGATCAATGTCCTTCTGCCGCGCCGAAACCGTGTTCGCGACGTCCTTGATCGATGCGACAGCGGTGCGCGCATCCTTGGTTGCCTGCGAGATGTCGTCTACGGATCCCTTGACCTTCGCCGGATCGATCTGCGCTACCAGAGTATCCACCCGATCGAGTGTCGCCTGCGCCTTCTTGCCGAGGTCATTGTAGGTCGTCGCCGTTTCCTGAAACTTCTCGATCGCTCCCTTGAAGTTGCCTGAAGCATCGGCAACGTCGCGGCTGACTTTCTCGGCATTGCTGAGAATGGTATCGATCTTCTTCGCATCGACGGCTTTCACCAGCGCCTCGACCGCCTCCAGCGTCGAGTCGACACGGCCTGAGACCTTGCGAACCGTATCGGACAGCTGTCCGACACTTTGCAGGAACGAGTCGATGTTGCCGGAGTTCTTGGCCAACGCGTCGGAGAACGTCTCGGCATTCTGCAATGTCTTGGTCAGCGGCCCACGCGCATCCTTCACAAACCCCTGAACCTGCCCGATGGCATCGTTTGCGCGGTCGAGAATCTTATCTGCCGTCGCCAGAAGGTTCGTCACGCTCGACTGGTCTGCGATGATAACCGCTCGCTTCCCGGTGTCGATCGACTGTTGAAGGATGTTCTTTTCGCCGATCTTGCCCCCCGAAAGTTCGATATAGGCAGCACCCGTCAGACCCTGGATTTCAAGGATCGCCTTCGTCGAAGGATAGATCGGCGCATCGACGCGGACTTCGGTGAACGCCAGCGAGAAGCTCGGATCGTCCGCATCGATCGACAGCGACTTGACCGAACCGACCTGAATGCCGTTGAACCGCACCGGCGAGCCGACGCTCAAGCCGTTCGCCGAGCCCGGGATACGGACGATCAGTTCGGCCATGGGCCCGCCACGCCCGTATTCGGCCATCCAGTAGACGAAGCCGAACGCCGCCGCGATGACAAGCACCGTGAAAAAGCCGACAATCGTGTAGTTCGCTTTTGTTTCCATCGTATCCGCTCACTTCCCGCGGCTATCTTGCGCCAGGCTGTCCTTGCCGGCGTGGCCACTCTGCGGCACGATCGAACGCGCCCGCTTGCCCTTGAAATAAGCCTGAACCCATGGATCGTCGAAGGCCAGCATGTCGTCGATCGTTCCCTCGACCATGACCCGCTTCTTGCCAAGCACAGCAATGCGGTCGCAAACCGAGAAGAGGCTGTCGAGGTCGTGGGTGACCATGTAGACGGTCAGGCCGAGCGTGTCTCTGAGCCTTGCAATGAGCTCATCGAACTCCGCAGCACCGATCGGATCGAGGCCCGAAGTCGGCTCGTCGAGGAACACCAGTTCAGGGTCGAGCGCCAAGGCGCGCGCCAGCGCCGCACGCTTGATCATACCGCCCGAAAGCTCCGACGGGTATTTGTCGGCAGCATCCGCCGCGAGGCCGACCAGCCGGATTTTGAGTTGAGCCAGTTCGTCCATCAGCGATTGCGGAAGATCCAGATACTCGCGCATAGGCACCTGGATGTTTTCCTTTACCGTCAGCGAGGAGAACAAGGCTCCTTGCTGAAAGAGCACCCCGAGACGCATGTCGAGCGCATTGCGCTGCGGCTCGTCCAGTTCGTCAAAATCCTGACCAAGGATTTTGATGTTGCCGGAACGGCGCGGCAGCAGCCTAAGCACCGTCCGCATCAAGACCGACTTGCCTGTCCCCGACGCGCCGACAAAACCCAGTATCTCGCCGCGATAGATATCGAGGTTCAGATTGTCGAGAACGACCTTCGACCCGAAACCGACGGTCACGCCGCGCGCCGACAGCACGACATCCCGTCCTTCATCGTTTCTGGTCTCTGCCTGCTGTCCGTCCACGTACGATCCCTAGAAATTGATGGCCGCATAAAACATGGCAAAAAGCCCGTCCATGAGGATAACGACGAAGATCGCCTTCACCACCGCCGCCGTGACGTGCTGGCCAAGCGACTCAGCACTACCGCCTACCTTTAAGCCCTCGACCGCCGCAACGATACCAATAACCAGCGCCATGAATGGTGCCTTGATCATCCCCGACAGAACCGTCGATAGCGTGATCGCCTCGTGCAGGCGCGCGATGAAATTCGCGAAGGTAATGCCCGAATAGCCCCACGCCACGACCGCAGCGCCAAAGAGCGACGCGAAATTCGCAATGACAGTCAGCAGCGGCAATGCCACCGTGAGCGCAACCAGACGCGGGAAGATGAGCACTCCAACAGGATTGAGCCCCATCACCTTCAGCGCATCCACCTCCTCGCGCATCTTCATCGAGCCGATTTCGGCGGTGATGGCGCTGCCGGACCGGCCGGCGATCATGATAGCTGTCAGAAGCACCCCGATTTCGCGAAGCTGCAGGATGCCGACGAGGTCGACGACGAAGACCTCGGCACCGAAATAGCGCAGCTGAAAGGCGCCCTGCTGCGCGATGATCGCGCCGATCAGGAACGACATCAGCAAGATGATCGGCACCGCACGCACGCCCATGTGGTCGATCTGATTAACGATCGACGCCGGCGATACGCCGCTGCCGCGCCCGAATTTCATCTGCGCGCCGCGGACAGCGGAGCCGAGGATATACATCGCCGCCGCGAGGTTATTCCAGATATCGAAGGTAATCTTGCCGATCGGCGCGAAGATCCGCTCCGTCCAGCTTGGGCTTCGCTGCGGCTCCTGTTCGGGCTGCGGCGGCTCCTCGGAGAACTCCGCGATCATTTCGTCGATATGCGCGTTGCTGCCTTCGAAGCGTACGGTGCTACCGGCGCCTTCTACCTGCTTCTTCAGCCGGCAGAGCAACCAGACCCCCGCCGTGTCGATATCCGTCACGCCGGAAAGGTCGAGCGTCACCTCACCCTTTCGGCCGGCTGTGAGTTTCTCGAAGTCGCGCAGAATGAGATGCAGGTTGGCACTTCGCCAATTCCCCTCAATATGAACGAGCTGTCCCGAGCCATGGGTCTGCTCGTCCACATGCAGTGAGGCGGCGTTACGGGTTTCGGACTTCAAAACGCTTGTGTCTTTCAAGGCTTACGGCGACATTGCCGACTCGCGAACTAGTGGTTCGCCGCTTCGGATCAATATACCCAAGCCACACCAAATTTCCATGCGCGCAGGATTGCAAATATGCCACGGTCACTTGAAATTCAGACGGAATCCTTCCCCATTTCCGGCGCATTTACGATCTCGCGCGGCGCCAAAACGTCGGCGGACGTGATCCTCTGCACAATCCGGGAACGCGGCATGGTCGGCCGGGGAGAATGCGTTCCCTATCGCCGCTATGGCGAGACGATGGAAAGTGTCGCCGCACAGATCGACGCTGCGGGACCGCTGATCGAGGGTGGCCTGACGCGCCAGGAACTGCAGCGTGCAATGCCGCCCGGAGCCGCACGCAATGCGGTGGACTGCGCTCTCTGGGACCTCGAAGCGAAGAGCTCGGGCAACGCTGTCATCAACAGCCTGGGACTGGCGGGGCCGCAACCGCTGACGACGGCCTTTACGATCTCGCTCGGCGAACCTGATGTCATGGCAGCCCAGGCGCGTGCGTACGCCGGTCGGGCGCTGCTGAAGGTCAAGGTCGGCACCGGCGACGACGAAAGGCGCATCCGCGCGGTTCGCGATGCTGCCCCTGATGCGGCCATCATCCTTGATGCCAACGAAGGCTGGCCGGAGGAAACGCTGGAGCACCATCTTCGCATCGCTGCCGAGGCGGGTGTCGCCTTGGTCGAACAGCCGCTGCCGGCAGGCAGGGACGAACTCCTGGCCGAGATCCGTCGTCCGCTGCTCGTCTGTGCGGACGAGAGCGTACATCATACCGGCGACCTCGCGAGCCTTCGCGACCGCTACGACGCGATCAACATCAAGCTCGACAAGACTGGCGGCCTCACCGAGGCGCTTGCGATGAAGAAAGAGGCGCAACGCCTTGATTTCAAGATCATGGTTGGCTGCATGGTCGGCACGTCCCTGGCTATGGCGCCAGCCGTATTGTTGGGGCAGGATGCCGAGTTCGTCGACCTCGACGGGCCGCTACTCCTTGCTCGCGACCGCGAACCTGGGTTGCGTTACGCAGCCTCCCTCGTTTGGCCGCCGGAAACAACGCTTTGGGGCTGAAGATAATAGGCCGCGATTACGAGGCCCAGCCCGGTTAGGGCAACCAGCGCCATGACATAGTAGCTTGCGAGGCCGAGCCACGCGTAGACGTAGCCGGAAGCAATCGTCATTAGCCCCATGAACATGCCGTTGTAGAAGAAATAGGCGCCTTGTGCCGACGACTCCTGGGTCTCCTGCACCGAGGCGACGATCCGTCTCTGTACACCCGTATGCACGAAGGCATAGGTGCAGGAATGCATGCACTGGAGCAGAAGGAAGCCCCAGAAATCCCAATGCATCGGAAACAGGATCCAGCGACACACGCTGACCGCCGCACCGAAGCGAATGAGCGTCCAGGCGCTGAATCGGCGAGCCAGCCGACGAGACAGAAAAAACACCGTCACTTCGGCCGCGACGCCGGCACTCCAAAGGACGGCAATCTGCGTGCCGGAGAAGCCGAGATCGCGCCAGTAGAGCGACGCGAACGCCTGAAGGACCGCGTGGCTCGACTGTTGGATTGCGACGCCGATCAGCAAAGCGAGCAGATGAGGCTGCCGTAGCGAACTCCCGGTCGCCGCCGAGATATCGACCGGTGTGCCACGCCTGCGCGTCGGGCCGATTCGTGGGCAGTAGATCGCCATCACCACCGTTGTCACGAAGCCAAATGTCATGACCGGCAACACCATCTCGCCGCCCCAACGCCCGATCAATTGCCCGCCGATCAGGGTGGAGACGATGAACGCCACCGAACCCCATACCCGCATCGAACCGTAGTCCAGGCCCCAGCGCCGGACACCGGAGATCACGATCGACTCGACGACCGGGACGTAACAGGCAAAGGTTGCTCCCTGGATCGTGTAGACGATCAGCACCGGCCAGAATGTGTTGGTCCAGTAGAGTGCGATCGCCGTTAGCAGCGATAGGCAGCCAGAAAACAGCAACACATCCGCCCGTTCCTTCATCCGGTCGGCATACATCGCGACAATAGGGGCGACGAGGACTCGCACGACCATCGGCACGGCGAGAATGACGCCGATCTCATGGTCGTTGAACTGGTGCAGCGCAAGCCACATCGGGAAGAACGGCAAGGCCACGCCATTGACGAGCAAAGGCGCACAGTACGACAAGGCACTGAGCAGCCGAAAGCGCGGCGGTGCCTCCTCACTTGCCGGAGGATTTTGAGCGGGAATCATCGGTGGACCTGCAGGAAACTGAACGTTGCCTAACACATCAACCTAAAGGCGACTATGGCAAGAAATTGCCCATCTGAAACGTTTCAAAAAATAAACAAGGCCTGTCGCAAATACACAACGGGCTAAATTGATGCACAGAAATGGGGAGCGAAAGGCCGGGCTTAAGCGGCCTGCTGCGCGACTTCCTTTTCACGATGGCCGATCGCCATCGGGATCGGCTGCATGCCACTCGTTGCACGCCACTCGATCAATTCAAACGTGCCGTCCTGATGCTCGGCAATCGCCGTGCAGCTTTCGACCCAGTCGCCGGTATTGATGTAACGGATGCCGTCCATGTCCTCCATCACCGCGTGGTGGATATGGCCACAGATCACGCCGTCGGCACCGTGCTTACGGGCTTCTTCAGCGACGACACGCTGGAACTCGCCGATGAAGTTGACTGCGTGTTTGACCTGCAGCTTGGCCCATGCGGAAAACGACCAATAGGGCATGCCCATGCGGCGGCGGATGGCTGCTAGGCCGACATTGATCATGATCGCCATGTCGTAGGCCCAGTCACCGAGATAGGCGAGCAGGCGCGCATTGCGCACGACGACGTCGAACTCGTCGCCATGCAGCACGAGGTATTTTTTTCCGTCGGCCGCTTCGTGCATCATCCGTTCAGCGACCTCGATGCCGCCGAAATGGGTGCCTGGAAAGTCGCGAAGGAATTCGTCGTGATTGCCCGGGATATAGATGACCCGCGTGCCCTTGCGCGCCTTGCGCAGCAGCTTCTGGACAACGTCGTTGCAATCCTGCGGCCAGTACCAGCTACGCTTTAGCCGCCAGCCGTCGATGATATCGCCGACAAGAAAGATGGTATCCGCCTCGTGATGCTTGAGAAAGTCGAGCAGGAAGTCAACTTTCGCGGCCTTGGAGCCGAGATGCACATCGGAAATGAAAAGCGTACGGAAGTGCCGCGTATCCATATTGTCCCTCACAAGCATCCTGCTCGTGTCCCATCGTTCACCTCCCTCTCCAAAACCAGAGTCGTGTTTCAGGAAGATGACATGCTGCTGTCCCTTTGGATTTTCCCAGTTTGGGTGGACCTGCGCTGACGTCACGGCAGATTTGCGTTGTTTTCGCATTTCGGACGGAAATTCCGACTGTTCCGTCATGCCGTTTGATGTATTGAAAACACTCCAAGACAGCATGCGGCAGCTCGGAGGCGACGATGGATCATCAGGAAAAGTCCAAGACGGAAAAGAATTTGGCAGGTGGAAGCCTCGACGAGCAAGCGCTCTACTTTCACCGCTATCCCCGTCCGGGCAAGCTCGAAATCCAGGCGATCAAACCGCTCGGCAACCAGCGCGACTTGGCGCTCGCCTATTCCCCGGGTGTTGCAGCACCATGCCTGGCGATCCGCGATAATCCCGAAACGGCCGCCGACTACACCTCGCGCGCCAATCTGGTTGCAGTCATTTCCAACGGCACGGCCGTTCTCGGCCTCGGCAATATCGGTCCGCTTGCCTCAAAGCCAGTCATGGAAGGCAAGGCCGTCCTTTTCAAGAAATTCGCAAACATCGACGTCTTCGACATCGAAGTCGAGGCACCGAGTGTCGATCAGATGGTCTCCACCGTCGCCTCGCTCGAGCCGACCTTCGGCGGCATCAATCTCGAGGATATCAAGGCGCCGGAATGTTTCGAGATCGAGCGTCGGCTCCGCGAGACCATGAAGATCCCGGTTTTCCACGATGACCAGCATGGTACCGCCATCATCGTCGCTGCCGCTATCCTCAATGGCCTGGAACTGGCGAACAAGAAGATTGACGAGGTCAAAATCGTTGCCTCAGGCGCCGGCGCGGCAGCACTTGCTTGCCTCAACCTCCTCGTCACGCTGGGTGCCAAGCGGGAAAATATCTGGGTCCACGACATCGAAGGTCTCGTCTACGAAGGCCGCGCCGAATTGATGGACGAGTGGAAAAGCGTCTATGCCCAGAAGAGCGACACGCGCACGCTCGCCGAAAACATCGGCGGCGCCGACGTCTTCCTTGGCCTTTCCGCCGCCGGCGTGCTGAAGCCGGAATTGCTCGCGCAGATGGCCGAAAACCCGCTGATCATGGCGCTCGCCAACCCGACGCCGGAGATCATGCCCGATCTCGCCCGCGCTGCCCGCCCCGATGCGATGATCTGCACCGGTCGTTCCGACTTCCCGAACCAGGTGAACAACGTTCTCTGCTTCCCCTACATTTTCCGCGGGGCGCTCGATTGCGGCGCAGTGACGATCAACGAAGAAATGAAGATGGCCGCCGTGCGCGCCATTGCCGCCCTTGCACGCGAGGAACCATCTGATGTCGCAGCCCGCGCTTATTCGGGCGAGACACCGGTCTTCGGTCCGAACTATCTGATCCCCTCGCCCTTCGATCCGCGCCTGATCCTGCGCATTGCCCCGGCAGTTGCGAGAGCCGCTGCCGAGAGCGGTGTCGCGTTGCGTCCGATCATCGATTTTGACGCCTATCTCGATCAGCTCAATCGCTTCGTCTTCCGGTCCGGCTTCATCATGAAACCGATCTTTGCGGCGGCCAAGAACGCCGAGCGCAAGCGGGTTATCTTCTCCGAAGGCGAGGATGAGCGCGTCCTGCGTGCCGCACAGGTCCTGCTCGAAGAAGGCATTGCCGAGCCGATTCTGATCGGCCGTCCATCGGTCATCGAAACCCGCCTGCAGCGTTACGGTCTGCGCATCCGCCCGCTTGCAGATTTCGACGTGATCAATCCGGAAGACGATCCGCGCTTCCGCGAATACGTCGATCTTTACTTCTCGCTGGTCGGACGGCGTGGCGTCATTCCGGAAGCGGCCCGCACGATCGTGCGTACGAACACGACGGTCATTGGCGCTTTGGCGCTAAAGCGCGGTGAAGCTGATGCGCTCATCTGTGGCCTGGAAGGCCGCTACGAGAAGCATCTGCGCGATGTCCGCCAGATCATCGGCAAGAGGCAAGACGTTTGCGACTTCTCGGCGCTCAGCCTGCTGATCTCGCAACGCGGTGCTACTTTCTTCACCGACACCTACGTTACATTCAATCCGAGCGCCGAAGAGATTGCCGAGTCCGCAATACTCGCCGCAGAGGAAATCAAGCGCTTCGGCATCACGCCGCGCGCTGCCCTCGTATCCCACTCGAACTTCGGTTCGCGTGAATCCGAGAGCGCGACGAAGATGCGCGCTGCGCTTCAGCTGGTGCGCGAGGCTGCGCCGGAACTGGAAGTCGACGGGGAAATGCACGGCGAAAGCGCAATCTCCGACGCCCTGCGCAAGCGCGTCATGCCCGATACGACACTGCATGACGAAGCCAACCTGCTGGTCTTTCCGAATCTCGATGCGGCCAACATCACATTGGGCGTTGTAAAGTCGATGATCGATGGACTGCATGTCGGGCCGATCCTGCTTGGCGCGGCACTGCCGGCGCACATCCTGGCGCCTTCGGTGACCTCCCGCGGCGTGGTCAACATGGCCGCCCTCGCCGTCGTCGAGGCTTCACAGCCAGCGTGATTTGCGGCAGATCGAGAAAATGCGTTAAGGTTCCGACTGCAGCTTGTTGCGACAAGCGGGCTAGCAATGAAGGCGCGGCAGGACGCCGCGCCTGATGACCCTGGTATTTGCTCACCGATGGGACGATGCCTTGAAGCGCTGGATTCTGTCACTCACAGCCGCCCTTGCTCTGACCGGGCCGACCCATGCCCAGATGCCGGCGATCTGTGGCGACCTGCGCGGCCGCCTCGCCGACCTGCCGCAGATCATCGGCAGCACGCCCGAAGTGCGCAAATATGCCAGCGCCATAGCCGAACAAAACCTTGAACTTCGCAAACTCCGGAGCGATCTGCGCCAAAACGGCTGCACGAGCGGCAGCATGGTCGTGATCGGCGATGATGACGGATACTGTGGCGAACTCGAGCGCGCCGAAGCCAAGATGGTCGACAACATCCGTTATCTGCAGCAGCGTCGCGACGAACTGCGCGGCAAGAGTGAGGATGTGCGCATGAGGAACGAGCTTCTTGCAGCGCTCGACGATAATGGCTGCAACGAGGAGCAGTGGCCCGCTGACACCGGCCAAGGATATGCGCCTCCACCCAGCATCGAAGATCAGGCGTTGCGGAACGACACGTTCATTCCCTTGGGTGGCGATCCAAGCCAGCGTCGTTATGGTCTCCCGGGCATGTCGCCGCTCTCTCATCTGAACACCGTATGCGTGCGAAGCTGTGACGGCGGCTTCTTTCCATTGAGCTCGAACGCAACATCCCAAGACTTTGCCCGCGACGCCGACACCTGCTCGAAGATGTGTCCCGGCATCGAAACCGAGCTCTTCTATCATGACGTCTCCAGCACCGAGACATCGCAGATGATCTCCGCGACGACAGGCGCTCCTTACACCGCCATGCCGAATGCGTTCGCTTACAAGAACCGCAAGCCCGGCGAAAAATCGTCCTGCAGTTGCGATCTGAACGCTTACTACGAGCGGATGCGAAAAAACCAATCGATCAGCCAACCGCCACAACAGGGATCGATCACAACGATCGAAACCAAGAATCCCGAGATGGAGAGCCATGCCGTCGCACCGGCCGCGCCGCAGCCTCAGGTGCCGGACAGGCCCTATGATCCGGCAGGCAGCAAGGTGCGCCAGATCGGCCCGCAGTTCCTTGCCGGCGACCAAGGCACGATCGACCTCAAGAACCCGGCAAAGCCAGGCCCCCAGCCGCAGCAACAATAGGCTGCATCATTCCGTTGAATTGCCCCAAAGATCCATGAAGACAAGCTCCTCGAGCGGCAGGCGCTGGCGCCATCCTTTGACCGCCAGCTCCGGCTGTTGATAGAGCTGATCGACGTAACCGACGCAGAGCCAGGCAACGATCTCGACCCGCTCCGGAACGCCGAGAATCCTTTTGATATCGGACTCGTGAAAGATGCTCACCCAGCCGACCCCCACGCCTTCGGCGCGGGCTGCGAGCCACAGATTCTGTACGGCGCAGACCGTGGAGTAGGAATCCATTCGTGGGTTGTGCGTTCGGCCAAGAACGACATCGCCGCAGCGATTGGGATCACAGGTGACGCAAATGCTGAGCGGTGCGGCTCGGATGCCCTCCAGCTTCAGCGACCGGTAGAGCTGCTGTCGCTCCCCCTGAAACATCTCGCCGGCCTCGCGGTTGGCGTAGTCGAACGCCTGCCACACCGCCTCCTTCACCTGCTGATCGCGCACCAGAATGAAATTCCAAGGCTGCATGAACCCGACGGACGGCGCGTGATGCGCAGCCGACAAAAGCCTGATGATGACGTCATCCGGTATGGGGTCCGGGAGAAATTCCGAACGTACGTCACGACGCGTCAAGATCGCCTTGTATACGGCGTCACGCTCCTCTGTCGAAAAGGCTGCGGCTCCCGACAGGGAGCCTGAATTGTCTGGTCGCATCGTCAATCCCCAACAACACAACCGCCCGCCGTCCACGCGGGTCAGTCTATGATGTCGGGCCGGTCTTCTGACTTGGCGTCATCCAGCTGCCGCGCCTTCCCGATACTGGACCAGTGGCTTGTTGCGGCAGTCGTCAGCTTTACAGCGTTGGGCACGTTTCGGTCTTTCACCGAATTCCCGATTCTCCCGCCTGAGACGGGCACCCGACGGAGGGTCTATGCCGCGAAACATCTGTCGATGCAATCCTTCATGCTGAGATCGGGTAGTACCGCACATAGGCGAACTCATCGCCCGACGGCGACCAATTCGGCACGTTGATCGTTCCCTGCCCACCAAAGAGTTTGAAGAGCGTCGTCAGGTTGCCGCCATCCATATCCATCAGCCGCAGACGAACATCGAGATCGCGCGGGTGGTCGAAGACGTCGGGGTCGTAGGAGAGGATCAGGACCTTGTCGTTGTTGGGCGACGGATGAGCAAACCAATTGCCGTAGTTGTCGCTGGTGATCTGTTCGAGGCCGGTTCCATCCGGATGAATGCGCCAGATCTGCATGAGGCCCGTGCGGCTGGAATTGAAGTAGATCCACTGGCCGTCGGCTGAATAATCTGGCCCGTCGTTGCGCCCCTCGCCGCGTGTCAACCGTTTTTCTTCGCCGCCGTCTACGGAAATCGTGTAGATGTCGAATAGGTCGTCGCGGATGCCGCAATAGGCGAGATCCTTCCCGTCGGGCGACCAGCCGTGCCAATAGGACGGCTGATTTTGCGTCACCAGACGCGGCGCGCCGCCTTCTGCCGGAAGCACATAGATCGTCGATTTCCCGAACTCGGTCTTGTCGGAAATGACGATCTGACGGCCGTCAGGCGAGATTCCGTGATCGTTGTTGCAGGCCGCGGCAAAGCCGGTATCGACTTTCTCGACCTTGCCCGAACCGTCAAGCGCCAGGCGGTAGAGAAGCCCGTCACCGTTCAGCAGAAGATAGTCTCCATCCGGCGAAAAGTTTGGCGCTTCCACCAGTTGCGTGGTTTGCCAGACAACGCGCGTCTGGCCTGTTTTGATGTTGTAGATCTCGATGGAACTTCTCAATCTGAATCCTCCTGACATCGAATTCGCCAGACCTACGACGGCTCCCCGCTCAGGACAAGCAAGTGAACCGAATTGGGCATCCGCGGACGGCGCCCGTTGGGCGAGCGGCGCTTTATCCACCGATCACAAATGCGGGAAACATAGCGGTTCATCTAGCGTTCATGACGAAGGTGTGACAGTTCGATGAAGCTTTTATGACGTTGGAGTTTCTTAGTTGATCGCGTTGGTAATGAGGTCCGCAGCGGCAGCGCGTTTCGCGTCGCTTTCCACTGGGGTCAGGGGAAGCGTCCAATCGCCAGCTTTACGCGCTGCGCTCGGAATTTGCCTTTCGGCCCTGATTGCACTCTTCGCCACCGTAGCGGTCGAAATAATCGCCCGTGACGGGCTCGCCGATGTGCGCGAATTCCTGACATCGCCGGTACGCCCCGGCATGACAACGGTCGTGATGTTGACCGTCCTGATGCTCTCGCTGGACGCTGCCCTGGGAAGACGATTCATTTCGGCGTTGATCGTTCTGCCGCTGGTGCTCGTTCCCGCCATCGTCTCCAGCCAGAAGCAGCATTATCTCACGGACCCCCTATACCCATCCGACGTCCTTTTTGGGCGCCAGATCATGGAGTTGCTTCCCGTGATGGCGCGTGACCGGCCGTGGACAGCGGTTACCATGGTCGTTGGCATCGTTCTTTCCGCGGGCGCGATGGCCGTCCTCTGGCATTTTGCTTGGCGCCGCTGTCCGCGGCTCTCGAGGACTTCCCAACTGCGTCAACTCTGTATCGGCTTACCTGTTATCGCGGCTTTTGGCGCGTTGATGGATTATTCCAAATACTCCTACATACGCGATCGCCTTCAGGTCGTGCCGATGATGTGGGATCAGAAGGAAAACTACCGCAGCAACGGCTTCATCCTCGCCTTCATCTTCAACATTCCGATGGCCGACGTGGCAGCGCCGGTCGGCTTCGGTACGCAGGCGCTTGATGCTATTCCGACCCGCAACTACGGCTATCTCAGCGGCCCGCGCGAAAAGCCCGACGTGATCATGCTGATGAGTGAATCCTTCTGGGATCCGACCCGGCTGAAGACTCTCACCCTGTCGCCGGATCCCATGCCGACTATCAGGGCCGAGCAGTCGGGCCATGTCTTCTCACCCGAGTTTGGCGGCATGACCGCCAACGTCGAATTCGAGGCACTGACGGGCTTCTCGAATGCCTTCCTGCCCTATGGCAGCATTCCCTACCAGCAGTATATTCGCAGCAACATCCCCTCGCTTGCGACGTTCTTCCGCGGCGAAGGCTATGCCGCGCGGTCTCTGCATCCATTCAGCGGCTGGTTCTGGAACCGCAACGAAGTCTACAAGGACTTCGGTTTCGAGCAGTTCCGCTCTGAAGAAACCATGCCTCCGATGGAAAAGAGGGGCCTCTTCGCTTCGGACGAGTCCCTTATGAAGGAGATCATGAACGAGGCCGACGGTATTGATCGTCCGTTCTTCTTCTTTGGTGTCACTCTGCAGGGACATGGTCCCTACGAGCCGAACCGTTACGTACACAACACCGTCGACATCAAGGGCAACCTGAACGATGCGGACCGGGCAACGCTGGCCACCTATACGCAAGGGATCAAGGAAGCCGACGACAGCCTCAAGATGCTGATGAATTGGGCCGACAAGCGCGATCGCGAGACGATCATCGTCCTCTGGGGCGATCACCTTCCGCCGCTCGGCAACGTCTACATGGCGACCGGCTACATGCCCGACCAGGTTGCAACGCGCAAGGCATCGGTCAGCGTCATGAAGCAGGAGCACGAGACGCCGCTCGTCATCTGGTCCAACAAGAAAGGCAGCAAGAAGGATGTGGGTACGATCAGCCCGTCGCTCCTTCCCTACCATCTTCTAAAGTTCGCCGGCTTCGAGCATCCCTACTACACGGGCTTTCTCGGCCGCGTGCAGAAGAAGTACAGCGTCATCGATCGCTATCAGCTGATAGCGCGCGACAACACGCCGTCGCCCGATTGGGTTTTGAAACCGAAGAGCCTCGATCCTCTCGTACGGGACTATCGATACCTCCAGCACGACATCATGTTCGGCAAGGCTCAGACGCTCGATCGCTTCTTCCCACAGCATGCGTGGCTGTATGCGCAAGGCACGTAAAAGAGCGGCACAAGCCCGCATTGCAATTTGAAAACATTACGGAATACTGGCGCCCGAGCGATCTAGCATTCGGAGTCGGCCATGCATAACCTATCGGACCTCATCCACCATCACTTCGACAAACCTGCTGATGAACTCGGCGAAATCGAGAAGCGCGTTCTCGCAAAAGCCCATGAGCGCAAAATAATCTCGACGGACATTAACGCGGCCTTGCAGGCGGAATCGTCCGCTGGAGAGCGCCTGGCGGATTCGATTGCCCGCATCGGCGGCTCTTGGTCGTTCATTGTCGCCTTCTTCCTGTTCCTGGCCTTCTGGTGTGTCGTAAATACCGTCGTCCTGTTCACCCGCGCCTTCGATCCCTATCCCTTTATCTTTCTCAATCTCGTGCTCTCGATGCTTGCCGCAATCCAGGCTCCCATCATCATGATGTCGCAGAACCGGCAAGCAGAGCGCGATCGCTTCGAGGCGGCGAAAGACTACGAAGTCAATCTCAAAGCAGAACTCGAGGTTCTCTCCCTGCATCAGAAGATAGACATGCGGGTGCTCACCGAAATTGCAGCATTGCGCGAAGACATCGAGCGACTGAACCAGCGCCTGCCAAGTTGACGAAATGATCCCGGGCCGTAGAATTTAACTATACCGAGCAATTAACAACTTGCTCACCAAGTTCCGCATTGAAACACCGTCACAAATGTAAGAGGAGCAACTGAAACCAATTCTATCCGACCGCGAAGACGATGTTCACTTGCCGACTGCATACGCGCGATGAAATCCTTTATCACCCCTTGTTTCTGTCGATCGAGCGTCAGATCGCGCTTCATCTTATCGGCATTCACAAACGCGCTCCTCGTCTTGCCCGCCTCGCCGCCTCGCACCAAAAGTGGCTGCTGACGCAGACGCTGTTTGCCATGCATACCGGACGCGATCGAGGCAATCCCGTTTCAGGGCTTACGGCTGGTCGCATGATGCAGGTCGCCAAGGAGTTTGACCTCGCCAGCAAGAATACGGCAGCCTCGTTCCTTGCCGAACTCATCGCCTACAAATTTCTGCGGGATGCTCCTGATGAAACGCCCGATCGGCGCCTGCGTCGCCTCGAGACGACCGAGGTCAGCGAGGAAGCCATGGCCTCGTGGTTCCTGGGGCATATGGCCTGTCTTGATCAGCTCGACGACGGCAATCGTGCCAGTCTAACCGCGGACGAGCCCCGGCTGTTTCATCTCGCGCAGCCGCGTGCTGCACGCGCCCTCATAAAGGAGCCGATCTGGAAGGAGCCACGGAGCAGTATTGGCCACTTCCTCTGGTCCGATGTCGGCGGCCTCGTGCTACACGATCTGGTCAGCCGCCTCCCCGACGATGCGCGGGAGCACAAGCGCGTCCTGCTAGTGGGCGTGAGTATCAGCGAACTCGCAAATGAGTTCGGCATCTCCCTCACCAATGTGAAGCGGATGTTCAAGCGCGCCGAAACGGATAACCTGCTTGGCTGGGAAAGCCCTCGCAACCGCGGTGCGCTCTGGCTTTCCCGGACATTCATCGAAGACTATTTCCACTGGCAATCCGCAAAGTTCGCCGAACTGGACAGCGCGATCCACTGGGCCGCCAGTCAGATCCGCTAGCACACTACCCAACAGCGACCCGGGTTGGAGACGCTCGGCATCAAGTCCGGCGAAGCCGAGTAGACACTACCGACGCCCGGCCCACGTCTGTCCTAGTCCAATAAAAAAGCCCGGCGTCGGCCGGGCTCCTTTTCTTCCGTCTTGTTTGATCAGCCGTTGACGGCCATCCGCTTTTCGTCGCGGCCGCCCTTCATGCGCTCGGCCAGCAGGAAGGCAAGCTCCAGCGCCTGGTCGGCGTTGAGACGCGGGTCGCAATGCGTGTGGTAGCGATCGTGCAGATCCTCTGCCGTCACTGCACGGGCGCCGCCGGTGCATTCTGTGACATCCTTGCCGGTCATCTCGATGTGGATGCCGCCGGGATGCGAGCCCTCGGCGCGATGGATCTGGAAGAAGCTTTCGACTTCCGATAGGATCCGCTCGAACGGACGTGTCTTGTAGCTGTTGAGCGTGATCGTGTTGCCATGCATCGGATCGCAGGACCAAACGACCTTGCGGCCTTCGCGTTCGACCGCACGGATGAGGCGCGGCAGATGATCGGCGACCTTGTCGTGTCCAAAGCGGCAGATCAGTGTCAGCCGGCCCGCTTCGTTCTGCGGATTGAGGATATCGATCAGGTTCAGGAGGTCGTCCGCCTGCAGCGACGGACCGCACTTGAGGCCGATCGGGTTTTTGATGCCACGGCAATATTCGACATGCGCGTGATCAGCCTGACGGGTGCGGTCGCCGATCCAGATCATGTGACCGGAGGTCGCGTACCAGTCGCCGGACGTCGAGTCGACGCGCGTCAGCGCTTCTTCATAGCCAAGCAGCAGCGCTTCATGGCTCGTGAAGAAATCCGTCTCGCGTAGGCTCGGATTGTTTTCCGAGGTGATGCCGATCGCCTTCATGAAGTCCATGGTTTCGCTGATGCGGCCGGCAAGCTTGCGGTAACGCTCGCCCTGCGGGCTATCCTTGACGAAACCGAGCATCCACTGATGCACGTTCTCGAGGTTGGCATAGCCACCCATAGCAAAGGCGCGCAGCAGGTTCAACGTCGCTGCCGACTGGCGGTAGGCCATCGCCTGGCGCTCCGGGTTCGGAATACGCGCTTCCTCGGTGAACTCGATGCCGTTGACGATGTCGCCGCGGTAGCTCGGCAGCGAAACGCCGTTCTGCGTCTCGATCCCGGAGGATCGCGGCTTGGCGAATTGACCGGCGATGCGGCCGACCTTGACGACTGGCAACTGCGCACCGAACGTCAATACGACGGCCATCTGCAGGAACGCGCGAAAGAAGTCGCGGATGTTGTCCGCGCCATGCTCGGCGAAGCTCTCGGCACAGTCCCCGCCCTGCAGCAGGAAACCGTTACCCTCGGCAACATTGGCAAGGTGCTTCTTGAGACGGCGCGCTTCGCCCGCAAAAACGAGCGGCGGATAGGATGCGAGCTGGGCTTCCGTTGCTGCCAATGCCGCCTGGTCCGGATAGTCCGGAACCTGCTGGATCGGTTTTTGCCGCCAACTGCTCGGAGTCCAATTCTGTGCCATCTCACTCACCTGTTCCAGCATCCGGTCCAGTCCGGATGTTCCGTCCTAAAAATGTTGGGCGGCTTATAAACCTTTAGCGCCATCTTGCATAGCGGCGTTCCGCTCTTTGGCGCGACCGATTCAATCGACGAACAACGACCGGTATAAAGGAATTCGGCGACGTGTTTTCAAACAGTGGGCGTGCGATTAACGATCAATATACCAAGACAGTTTGTATCTAATTTAAGCTTATACCGTAGAAACCCATCAATTCTGATGGGGCGTCATGAGGACTCCCGCTTGAACACCGATGGCATGGTGGAACCGTGGGATTGATTTCGTGCGCAGCTTGTATCGTTTCTGTACAGACCGTTCTGGCAATTTCGGCATGCTAACAGCCATCCTGATGGTGCCGCTCATCGGATCCGCAGGCGTGGCCGTCGACTTCGCGCACGCGCTTAGCCTCCGCACGCAGCTCTACGCGGCGGCCGACGCTGCTGCCGTCGGCGCGATTTCAGAGAAGTCGGCTGCAGCCGCCGCCGCAATGAAGATGACCAGCGACGGGCCGATCTCGGCCGGACAGGACGACGCGCGAAACATTTTCGTTGGCCAGATGCAGGGCGAACTGACGGCAAGCCAGGTCGCCGTCAATGTCCAGGTCAGCCGCGCATCCAACAAGCTCAACTCCGCGGTTACCTTTACTGCGTCGATCCCGACGACGTTCATGCAGATCTTCGGTCGCAAGAGCGTCGACATATCAGGCACCGCAACGGCAATGTTTCAGACGGCCTCGTTCATGGATTTCTACATCCTGATCGACAATACGCCCTCGATGGGTGTTGGCGCCACGCCTGCGGATGTCGCGAAAATGGAGAGCAAGACGCCCGATACCTGCGCTTTCGCGTGCCACGTCGTGTCTGAAGCCGGCGTCGAGGATAAGAACAGCTATTATAATATCGCCCGCAACAACGACGTCACACTCCGCGTAGACGTTGTGCGACAGGCGACCCAGAAACTGACCGAAACGGCTAAGACCGAGCGGGCCTCCGACAACCAGTTCAGAATGGGTGTCTACACCTTCGGCAAGAAGGCGGAGGACGCAACCCTGACAACGATTTCCGAGCCGATCACCGACCTTGCCAAGGTCGCAAGCTATACGAACGCCGTCACTTTGATGTCTATTCCGAGACAGGGCTATAACAACGACCAGCAAACGAGCTTCGACAACTCGCTGACGCAGATGAACAAGATCATTTCGACGCCGGGCGATGGCAGCACCGAAGCCCAGCCGCAGAAGATCTTGTTCTTCGTGTCGGACGGTGTCGGTGACAGCAAGAAGTCGAATTGCACGAAACCGAAGACCGGCGAGCGCTGCCAGGAGCCGATAGACATCTCCTTCTGCAAGTCGCTGAAGGATCGCGGCGTCAAGATCGCAGTGCTCTACACCACCTACCTGCCGCTGCCGAAAAACAGCTGGTACAACACCTGGATCAAGCCTTTCCAGAACGAAATCCCGACGAAGATGCAGAGCTGCGCTTCGCCCGGTCTCTACTTCGAGGTCACGCCGACGCAGGGCATCACAGATGCCATGCAGGCGCTCTTCCTCAAGGTCATCCGTACGCCCCGCATCACCAGCTGATCGGCGTCACACGCGGATGCCATCTCGTATGCGGTAGCTCGGAGCATACATCGTGACGAGCTCTTCTGCCGCCGTGGGATGCACAGCCATCGTGCGGTCGAAATCGTCCTTGGTGCAGCCGGCTTTGAGCGCAATGCCGAGGATCTGCGCCATTTCTCCGGCATCGTGGCCGAGGATATGCGCTCCGACGACCTTCCGACCGGAGGCGTCGACAATCAGCTTCATGATCATCTTCTCGCCACGCCCTGACAGGGTCGCCTTCAGAGGACGAAACTGCGCACGGTAGACCTCGAGTTCCTTGTAGCGCTTGCCCGCCTCCTCCTCGGTCAGCCCGACGGTACCGATCTCAGGCTGCGAGAAGACTGCCGTTGCGATCGTTTCGTGATCCGGCTTGGTCGGGTTATCCTTATACTCGGTCTCGATGAAGCACATCGCCTCGTGGATCGCCACCGGCGTCAACTGTATCCTGTCGGTGACATCGCCAAGCGCGTAGATGTTCGGGACGCTGGTGCGCGAATATTCGTCGACCACCACCGCTCCGCGCTCGTCAGTGTTCACGCCGGCCGCTTCCAGGCCGAGACCTTCGGTATTAGCGATGCGCCCAAGCGCCAGCATCACGACATCGGCTGTCAGCGTGCCGTTGTTCAGCGTCTCAACGGAAAGACGACCATCCTGCCTCGATACCTTCTCCAGCGTGTCGTGGCAGAGAATACGGATGCCCTTGGCGGACATCGCCTCGTGCAACCCTTGGCGAAGGTCCTGATCGAAGCGAGAAAGGATCTCCGCGCCACGGTAGATCAGTGTCGTCTCCACGCCGAGGCCATGGAAAATATTAGCAAATTCCACCGCGATGTAACCGCCGCCGGCAATCACGATCGACTTCGGGAGCTCGTCCAGATGGAAGGCCTCGTTGGACGATATGCAGAGTTCATTGCCCGGCAATGCCATGTGCGGGTTCGGCCGGCCACCGGTTGCGATCACGATCGTCCTGGCGGTCACCGTCTTGCCGGTGTTGATCAGTCGAACCGTATGGGCATCGACGAGCTCGGCCCGCGTTTCCAGAATTTCTGCGTTCGCCCCCGCAAGCCCCTTCTTGTAGAGCCCTTCCAATCGCGCAATCTCGGCATCCTTCGCGGCAATCAGCTTCTTCCAATCGAACGAACTCTCGCCCACCGTCCAGCCGAAGCCGGCGGCATCCTCGAAGTGCTCGTGGAACTGAGCAGCGTAGACGAAAAGCTTCTTGGGTACGCAACCACGGATCACGCATGTTCCGCCGTAGCGGTATTCCTCTGCGATCGCGACCTTCTTACCGAGAACGGCTGCAACGCGGGCACTGCGAACACCCCCTGAGCCACCGCCAATGACAAAGAGATCGTAGTCGTAGGACGTCATGAGAAACTCCAGATGGAATCGGCTGGTGAGGTGAAAGTGATATAGTATCGACCGCCGCAAAAACAAAAGCCCGGACGATGCCGGGCTTTTGATCTTTATTGACGCCAGTTTACGGCTTCGGCTTTGCGGCCGGCGTAGCGGCCTTCGGCGCGGCCGTTGCAGCCGGGTTGGCCGGATCGGCGGCCGGCGGCGGCGCCTTGATGACCTTGCTGAGCTCGGTGCTCGCCTGCTTCTGCAGATCGCGAGAAATGCCCTGCGCCCAAATGTCGGCGGCCTTCACGGTTTCGCGCGATGCGATCGGGCCGTCCTTCAGCAGCTTCTTGCCAACCGGCGAGTTGTAGAACTCGGCGATCGCGTTGAGTTCCTCGACGGAGAATGCCTTGGCATAGGTCAACGCGGCTTCCTTCTCGAGATCGGCGCGGCGCGGAGCAAGGGCCAATGCCTGCTTGTCGACCTCAGCGGTGATCGCATCCTGGTAGTTCGGCGAATCCTGGATGAGATCGGCCTTCAGGCGTTCAGCCAAGCCAGGCAGGATGTTGTCGAACTGCGCAGTGGCGCCAATCGCGTCGATGGCAGCGCGGGCTGCCTTCAACTGCTCCGGAGAGGCTTCCTGAGCGTGTGCGCCAGAGCCAAATGCGACGCCCGAGAGAATAACGGTCGCAGCAGCAAAACGGCCAAGACCTGCAAATTTAATCATAAGTTTCAATGCTCCTGTTACCTGTTCGCCCGCAGCGTACGCGCACCTGCTGGACCTGCAATGATCGCAAGCGCCGCCATTTTGAGAAAGAGCCCGTGTTCAACGACTCCGGGTATTGAATTCAGCTCGTTTGAAAGCGCCTCTGCATCAGGAATGCGGCCAAAAGATGCATCGATGATGTAGTGGCCGCCGTCCGTCATGAAGTCTTCGCCACCGGCTTGGCGCAGCGTCAGGCTGCCGCCCAACCCCAGTTTCGAAGCCTTCTTTTCGATTGCCATGCGCGTGGAGACAAGGCCGAACGGATTGATTTCGATCGGCAGCGCGAAGGCGCCCAGTGTCGCGACCAGTTTGCTCTCGTCGGCAATGACGACCATGCGCTGCGATGCCGCAGCAACGATCTTCTCGCGCAGCAGTGCACCACCGCCCCCCTTGATGAGCGTCAAGTCGGAATCGACCTCGTCTGCGCCATCGATTGTCAGATCGAGTTCGGGCAGTTCATCGAGTGACTTCAGCGGAACGCCAAGCTCAAGGCAAAGCCTCGCGGTGCGTTCAGAGGTTGGCACTCCTTCCACCTTGAAACCGGTGGCCACCTTCTCCGCGAGCAGGCGCACGAACTCTTCCGCAGTACTCCCGGTTCCGATTCCAAGCCGCATGCCGTATTCGACATGAGCGAGTGCCGCCTCGGCGGCTTTGATCTTCATTTCGCGGGCATCCATGCGCCGCTCACTCCGACTATTGTGTTGGATGTGCTGTTTACACGGCTCGCTTGCCAAACGAAAGCCAAAATAGCGTAATGATTTTCGAAAAGCCGTGGCCATCTACAACTGGTCGCGTTTGCCGCGAAACGTTGCTTTTCCCGTCCTCATCACCTACTGCCGAATGACACTATTTCTGAAAGGCGGAATCCTTGACCCCTGCCCTCGTTGTATTCGATCTCGATGGAACCCTGCTCGATACTCACGCCGATCTCGTGCAAAGCCTGAACTATACGATCGCCGCGATCGGTTTGGCACCAGTCGGCTACGACGACCTCACGCATCTCGTCGGACAAGGCGCCAAGGTGATGATCGAGCGGGCCTGCAACCTTCGGGGACATCCGCTATCACAGGAGCAGATCCCGGCCCTACTCGACCGCTTCATCACACACTATACCGACAACATGCCCGGACATACGCTCCCTTACCCGGGCCTTGTCGAGGCAATGGATCAGTTGAAGAGCGCCGGCTACACGCTTGCCGTTTGCACCAACAAGCTCGAAGGTCTGGCGCGCGGCCTCATCGGGAAGCTTCAACTCACTCACTATTTCAACGCCATTACCGGCGGCGATACCTTCACGATCAGGAAACCGGACGCTCAGCATCTTCTCGGAACCATTGAACGCGCCGGCGGCGACGTCCGCAGGACCATCATGGTCGGTGACAGCGTCAACGACATTCTTGTTGCTCGAAATGCGGGAGTGCCTTCGATCGCCGTGCCGTTCGGCTATTCCGACGTCCCCGTCGAGACTCTCGCGCCGACCCGCGTCATCACCCATTTCAAGGAGCTGACGCCTGCGCTCGTTGATGAATTGATCGGGGATTTTGTTTCCGCGAAGCCGGCCGCGGCAGCAGGCTGACGCAAAAGAAAAAGGCGGCTCACCGGCCGCCTTTGTCGTATTATCTGCTCGGCGCGGTCAGATCTGCGCGTCGCGTGCCTTCGTCGTGGCATCGAAGGCCTTCTGCACATAGGCGTCGCGGCCGTATACGTCGTCGAAATACTGCACGACGCCATCCTTGTTCGGCCAGGCCGTGAAGTAAGCTACGTAGACCGGTATCTTCTGCGGAACCTGCAGGGCGTGGTTCTTGCCTGTGGCGATTTCCTTGCCGATCTGGTCCACCGAAGTGTTCAAGACGGCTGCCGCCATCGCACGCGGCTCAGCAAGGCGCACGCAACCATGGCTGAGGGCACGCATGTCGCGCTTGAAGAAGCTCTTCGAGGGCGTGTCATGCATGTAGATCGCATGCGCGTTCGGGAACAGGATCTTGAGTTCGCCAAGGGCGTTGTCGTCGCTCGGCGGCTGGCGCACCGAGACGTTGGTCGTAGACCCGTACCAGTCGACGCTGGACGACGCCACGGCGCGGCCGCCAACCGTTACTTCATAGCCCATCCGGTCCAAATAGCTTGGGTCGGAGCGCAGGCGCGGCAACATCTCGTTGATGATGATCGACTGCGGCACGCCCCAGAACGGGTTGAACTCGACCGTCTCGATCTGGTCCTGGAAGAAGAAGGTCTGATGCGACGGCTGACCGACGACGACACGCATCGACAACTGTTCCTTGTTGTCGTTGTGATAGTAGACCATGTAGGCTGGCTGGTTGATGAAAACGTAACGCGAGCCGAGGTCAGCTGGCAGCCAGCGCGCTTGCTCCATGGCAACGATCAACTTATCGACCTTCGACGCGTTGCTGTCGCCGCCGGTCATGGCGCGGACCGTGGCCTGGCCGATGACACCGTCCGGCTTCAGGCCATGTTCCTTTTGGAAACCTTCGACGAGTGCAACGATCTCCGGCGAATAGTCGGTGCTACCTGTATATGCGGCGAGCGTCGCGGCATGTTCGCCCTTGAGGGCGGCCGAACCGTGCTTGTCGATCGACTTCACGATATTCGCGATTTCGGAAGAGTTATCGCCCGGACGAAGCAGGCCGCTCAGGGCAATATCGATGCGGTCGTCGCCTGCGCCTTCGGCGTGCAGCTTCGCCAACTCATCCTCGAGCGCAACAAACTGCGGCCCATCGGGCGTCCGGCTTCTGAGATAAGCTGCCGTATCCGGGCTCATGCGGGCAAGCTTCAGCACCGGCGCGAGGTTCACATCCTTACGCTTGAAATCATGATAGCCGGAGAGCTTGTTCGGATCGATGCGTCCGCGCACGGTATCCTGCACATAGGCGAGCACCTTGGCAGAAAGCTCCAGCTCGAACTGCGTCAGGGCGCGGTCGCGGACCGCTGGATCCGGATTGGTCGGATCCTCGGTCGGCACCTGGACCGCATAGTCGGCCGAATCGAGACCAACCGACGCCGCATCTGCCAATACGGCCATCGCAGCCTTGGCGCGATCATTCACATCCGTTCCGGTGAGCCAAACCAGCGGGTTCCTCACGTCACTATAATAGGCCTCTAGCGCCTTGGCGACGTCGACGGGTGCACGCACTTTTGCCTCGATGAGGAAGCGGCGCTGAACCGACGGCATAGTCTCGGTCGCCGCCGACGCGTCGGCGACTGCTCCGGTGACAACAGGATCGGTGAACTTGCCGGTATCGACGAAGCGCATCGCATCGGGCTGGTAGGTATAGTAGCGCGGGCTTGACACCTTCGGCAGCGGCGCGTCCGGAGCAGACTGAAGGAACGAAGGAACCGACGACCTCGGATTGACAATCGTGCTCTGGGTCCGAGCGCGATCCCCGCGGATCATATCCATCAACGTGTAGGCATGCGCGGGCGCGACACCCATCGCAGCTATACCGCAGGAAAGCGCGAGTGCGGAAACCGCACCTCTCAGAAGGAATGTCATACGTTTATCCAGTCCCAGTGTCATGCTGTCTTCAAATCGCGGGCGAGACCCGCCTCAGAACTCGTTTCATCCGCCGCGAGCGTCACATGGCAGAAAGCAGGCGCCGCCGCCAGCCTCGGCCAACTCAACCTACAGTAACGCGACGAACTCTTGCGTTGATCCGCAGTTCACACAAAATTATGAAATTATTGGTTAATTTTTTACTTTATTTTCGCGTTAAGACACAGTGGCCAAAAAGCCGCTGAAAGATAAAAATTCAGCCGTGTCTAAAAGATCACTGATCGTGCCAAATAATATGAATTACCCATTCATGTTTTCATTTCTGAACGGTTTTCTTCGGCCCGTTTCGGACCTATAAGACCGCATCTCTGAGAGGCACCGCGACAGAAAGGCATGGCCATGACCTCCACCCGCACCGAAACAGATACGTTCGGCCCGATCGAAGTGCAGAATGACCGATATTGGGGTGCGCAGGCGCAGCGCTCGCTCGGCAATTTCAAGATCGGCTGGGAAAAGCAGCCGCTTTCGATCGTTCGCGCCCTCGGCATCGTCAAGCAGGCAGCGGCCCGCGCAAACATGGCGCTCGGCCAGCTCGAGCCGGCGATCGGCAACCCCATCGTTGATGCGGCGCAGGAAGTCATCGACGGGAAGCTCAACGACCATTTCCCTCTGGTCGTCTGGCAGACAGGTTCCGGCACGCAGTCGAACATGAATGCCAACGAGGTGATCTCCAATCGCGCGATCGAATTGCTGGGCGGCGTGATGGGCTCGAAGAAGCCGGTACATCCGAACGATCACGTCAATATGAGCCAGTCGTCGAACGATACTTATCCGACGGCGATGCATATCGCCTGCGCAGAGCAGATCGTGCGCCACCTATTGCCGAGCCTGAAGCACCTTCATGCCGCCCTCGACATGAAGGTTACCGAGTTCAGTCACATCATCAAGATCGGCCGCACGCACACGCAGGATGCGACGCCGCTGACGCTTGGCCAGGAGTTTTCGGGATATGCCGCGCAGGTCGGCTCCGCCATCAAGCGTATCGAAATGACGCTCCCCGGCCTTTGCGAACTGGCCCAGGGCGGCACTGCTGTCGGTACGGGCCTCAATGCGCCGGTCGGCTTTGCCGAGAAGGTCGCCGACGAGATTGCGGAGATCACCGGCCTGCCTTTCGTCACCGCCCCGAACAAGTTCGAAGCGCTCGCCGCCCATGACTCGATGGTCTTTAGCCACGGCGCCATCAATGCGGCCGCCGCCGCTCTCTTCAAGATCGCCAACGACATCCGCCTCTTGGGCTCCGGCCCGCGCGCCGGCCTCGGCGAACTCGCGTTGCCGGAAAACGAGCCCGGCTCCTCCATCATGCCGGGCAAAGTCAACCCCACGCAGTGCGAAGCGCTGACACAGGTCTGCATTCACATCTTCGGCAACAACGCGGCGCTGACCTTCGCCGACAGCCAGGGCCACTTCGAGCTCAACGTCTACAATCCGATGATGGCCTACAATTTCCTCCAGTCGGTACAGCTGCTCGGTGACGCCGCCGTCTCCTTCACCGACAATTGCGTCGTCGGCATCGAGGCGCGCGAGGACAACATCAAGGCCGGCCTCGAACGGTCGCTGATGCTGGTCACGGCGCTTGCCCCGAAGATCGGTTATGACAATGCCGCCAAGATCGCCAAGACCGCACACAAGAACGGTACGACGCTGAAGGAAGAAGCCCTGGCGAGCGGCCTCGTCACTGTTGAGGAATACGACATGATCGTCCGTCCCGAAACGATGATCGGCCCCAAGTAAATCCGCCGAAGAGCCTGATCTAAGTAGCAAACACCGCCGCCCTTGCGGCGGTGTTTTCACGGGCTTTCATGACTAAAACAAACAAGTTTTAGAATTATTGCATTTGCGAAGATGCCCGAATAGACCATCTGCGATTTCGGTCCGCATGAAAGGTCCTTCGATGGCTGACGATCTTTTCCCCCTCGGCAAAGACTCCACCCAATACCGCAAGATCAGCAGCGACTACGTCTCTGTCGACAGCTTCAAGGGACAGGACGTCCTGACCGTCGAGCCGGAAGGCATTCGCCTGTTGGCCGAAACGGCATTCGCCGACATCAACCATCTCCTGCGGCCCGGCCATCTGAAGCAACTCGCCTCGATCCTCGAGGATCCGGAAGCCACCGACAACGACCGCTTCGTCGCCTACGATCTGCTGAAGAATGCCAACATTGCAGCCGGCGGCGTGCTGCCGATGTGTCAGGATACCGGTACGGCGATCATCATGGCCAAGAAAGGCCGCCGCGTCTGGACCGAAGGTGAGGACTATTCGGCTCTCGCCAAAGGCGTGATGGACGCCTACGAAAGGAAGAACCTGCGCTACTCGCAGCTCGCGCCTGTCAAGATGTTCGAAGAAAGGAACACCAAGAACAATTTGCCGGCGCAGATCGATATCTACGAGGAGGGAACCGACTCCTATGACTTCCTCTTCGTCGCCAAGGGTGGCGGTTCGGCCAACAAGACCTTCCTCTACCAGGGTACCCCGTCGCTCTTGACGCATGATCGCATGATCGACTTCCTTAAGGAGAAGATCCTTACGTTAGGGACGGCAGCCTGTCCCCCCTACCATCTTGCGATCGTCATCGGTGGCACCTCCGCCGAGATGAACCTGAAGACCGTCAAGCTCGCCTCGACGCGCTATCTCGACCATCTGCCGACCGAAGGCTCCGAAAGCGGCCACGCCTTCCGCGATATCGAGATGGAGAGGGAAATCCACAAGCTGACGCAGCAGATGGGCGTCGGCGCTCAGTTCGGCGGCAAGTATTTCTGTCATGACGTACGCGTCATCCGCCTGCCGCGCCACGGCGCCTCGCTGCCGATCGGCCTCGGCGTCTCGTGTTCAGCCGACCGTCAGGCGAAGGGCAAGATCACCCGCGAAGGTATCTTCATCGAGCAGCTGGAGACGGATCCGTCGAAATATATGCCCGAGATCGACCAGTCGAGCCTGTCGGAATCGATGGTTCGCATCGACCTCAACCAGCCGATGTCTGGCATTCTCGCCGAACTCGGCAAGCATCCGGTCAAGACGCGTCTCTCGCTCACGGGAACGATTATCGTCGCACGCGACCTCGCCCACGCCAAGATCCGGGAGCGGCTGGAAAAGGGCGAAGGCATGCCCGACTACATGAAGAACCATCCGGTCTATTATGCCGGTCCGGCCAAGACCCCGGCAGGCTATGCCTCCGGCTCCTTCGGCCCGACCACGGCCGGCCGCATGGATTCCTATGTCGACCAGTTCCAGTCTTTCGGCGGATCGATGGTGATGCTTGCTAAGGGCAACCGCTCCCGCGCCGTGCGCGAAGCCTGCAAGGAGCACGGTGGCTTCTACCTCGGCTCCATCGGCGGACCGGCAGCGCGGCTGGCGCAGGACTGCATCAAGAAGGTCGACGTCCTGGAATATCCGGAACTCGGCATGGAGGCCGTCTGGAAAATCGAGGTCGAAGACTTCCCGGCTTTTATCGTCACTGACGACAAGGGCAACGACTTCTTCCAGGAATTCAACCTCGGCTGATCGGCCTCAATCGCCGCGGTCGCCCAATGGTCGGCCACGGCGCTATCGATCTCGCTCTCGGAGCCCGCAAGGCTGAGTACCTCCCCTGCCTTCACAGTTGGCGGGGATGGCGCTGCGCAAGACCCCATCGAAGAAGCCGTCCTGCTGGGTCAGCGCGACAGACCAGCGACAACGACGGCGACGAGCACGATGGGTAAAGTGTGACAGGACGTTTTCATGCTCTCTGGCCTGCAGCGGAGCCCCGCGGCTCGCTGGCGTGCGCCTTCTCGGCAACGCACAATAGAGCGACCAATCGACACCGACTGTCAACAATCTGGAGACGATCGGAAGCAACCAAAACGGCTGATGGGATTTTTTATTTCGCGTTACTCGCGCACAAGGCGCAACAATTGTTACGTCGATGCAAATTCTCAGATAAAATCAATGCGATAAGCAAGCATAGAGAAGATCGTATGTAATCATTGGTATATCCCCCCTTAATCATTTCCCAATATTTGTAGGCTAACCAATTAAAGACTGCATTTGACATTCAATTGAGGAGTAGCCGCATGACGACGGCCGCAGCGCCAACGAGGGCGCAGGTTCCCGACGTGGCAGGTCAGATCACGTTCGCCATGCGCTCCATGGGCGTTGCGCCGATCCCTCGCAATTACGAACTCTTCTACGAAGCCTACATCGGCTCCAACCCGGCGCTGACTCGCGACCTCGCGGCGCTCGGCAGTCAGGCGACGCAGGAGGAATTGGATGCCCTCGGTGCACAGTATTTTGCGCACAGCCCTGCCCGTGTGTTCGACGACGCGCACGGTCGCATCGCCGCCGAGCTCGAGACACTGTTGCGCGTCCTTCGCCAGGAGCAAATATCGCTGGAGAGCTACAACAAGCTTCTCGGCGAAACCTACAAGCGGATCAGCTCGAAGAACCATACAAGCGTGGAGCTTATCGAAAACGCCCTCACCCTGCTTACCGAGGCAACCGGCGACACCATGGCGCACGGCGAACGCACGGTCGAGAACGTCGTTCAGCGTTCGCAGGAAATGGATCAGGTTCGCAAGGAACTCGACGAGTATAAGCGCATTGCCAATACTGACTCATTGACGCGCCTGTCGAACCGACGTGCCTTCGACGACCGCCTGTCGGCCGTCTTCAACAATCCGGCAATGCGTCCCGTTACCGCGCTCGTGCTTGCTGACATCGACAACTTCAAGAAGATCAACGACACCTATGGTCATCCGGTGGGTGACAAAATCCTTGCGACTGTCGCCTCGGTCATCCGAGCCAATGTACGCCGCGACGTTTTCGTCGCCCGCACCGGCGGCGAGGAGTTCGCCTTGATCATCGAGGGCAACACTTCCGAGGAAGTGATGGGAACGGCCGAACGCATCCGCCGCACATTGGAAACGACGCCCTTCACGAACTCGCGCACGAGGGTCAACTACGGACCTGTCACCGTATCGGTCGGCGCCTGCATGGCATCCTACGCGGAGGACGCCGGCGAGCTTTATCACAAGGCCGACGTGGCGCTTTACGGCGCCAAGAATTCCGGCCGCAACTGCAGCGTCCTCTTCGAAGACGGTATGCAGAAAGACTTCACAAAAAGCTGGCTGATCTATAAGGCATAAATCCCAGCCGACACCGTCCCGACCTGCCCGTTGCAGTCGATGAGCTGCGATCGTCACGACACCTGTCGCTATCGCAAGCAACAGCCATCGATAGCCTGCGTGCGAGCCCATTTGGAAGAACGACTGACGTTACCACATCGTCTTGGCCGCGCGTTGCGGCCATTCGCGGTCATAGGTTTCGTAGTCGAAATCCCCGGTCGCCGCCTTCAGCATCAACCCCGGTGTCGGCAGGCTCTTCGGATCGATGAAGGTTTCCGGGTTCCATAGCTCGGAACGGATCAGCGCACGAGCACACTGGAAATAAACCTCGTCGATCGTGATGACGATCACCGTTCGCGGATGCTTTCCGTCCATCTCGAAGCTGGAAAGGACCGCCTCGTCATTGGTCACGACGCCGCGCCCGTTGATGCGCATCGTTGTGTTCGATCCGGGAATGAGGAACATCAGCGCCAGGCGCGGGTCGCGCACGATGTTGGAGAGCGAATCGACGCGGTTATTTCCACGCCAGTCGGGCAGGTGCAGTGTCCTGTCGTCGATGATGCGCACAACCCCGCCAATATCGCCGCGCGGCGAACAGTCGAGCCCTTCGGGTCCCACGGTCGCCAGCGCCACGAAGGGCGATGCCTCGATCATTTCGCGATACAGCGGCGTCAGATAATCCGTCACCTTGGCCACGGATGCCTGCGTCAACCCGCCAGCGTAGATCGCCGCGAGTTCTTCCACCGTTTCGACGATTTTCATGGTTGTCCTGCCCGCATTGTCGTGGCGGCCTTTAGCTGCCTAGCGTGACATTACAATGACATACGCCTGGCGGGAAGATCGAAAAGCGGAATGATCTCAGCATCTTTGTCCGCATCGTCCTCAGCGAGAAAACCGGTGATTGCATCCAGAACCGGCCGAGCCCCGACGATCCGGCGATGCCCGAACCCATTGGCCCAATAGAGCCGCACAGCATCACTTGCCGCCGCGTAACGCCGCGCGTGGTTGGCGTTCACTTCCTTATCGTCTTCGGCATGCACGATCAGCACCGGGCGCCGGATCGCGTCGGCCGCCCTGCTCGCGTCGAATTCCTCCAATCGCCGGCCGGTGACCCGGAACACCTCGGTCTCAAGTACCTGTTGCGCCGACCGTCCAAGGCCGATCATCTTGCCGAAATCCTGGAAGAGCCAGTGCATCTCGCTCGGCGAGCCGATCAGCGCGAGCTTCTCCGGGAGCACGGCAGTAACGCCGGGCAGCATCCCCGCCGCCGCCACCATCAGTGCAGCGCCGCCGAAGGAGTGGCCGATTGCAGCGTCGAACGCCCCGAATCGACGCTCGGCTGCCGCGATGGCCTTCACCGCCATGCCCATGTGGAGAACCCGCCCTGCCGCGCGGCCATGGCCGGGAAAGTCGACTGCGATCACCTCGGCACCGGTTGCCGCCAGCCTCTCCGCGAGATCGCCCATATACGCGCCGCTCGATCCCCAGCCGTGCGTCACAAGATAACGGGGGCGGCGCCCCAAAGCGCCGCCATTCAGCCGATAGGCATGCGCCCGTCCGCCGCCGATAAGACGAAGCGTGAACCGCTCCGCGCCGGCGAGCTTTTCCGCGCCCGCTGCATGTGCTGCTTTAGCCTTCTCGCCCTTGGGTTTCGTGGACGGCGTTACGCAGAACAGACGGAATGCCGCCTTTCCGGCGATGCGCGGCGAAACCGACTGCAGCAGCGAAAATCCGAGGCGGGTGACCTTCAGCGCAAAGTTTGTCATAGTGGGAATCCAACAATGTTCAACACTGAACAATAAAGTACAACGATGAACAAAAATCAATCCCTGCCCTGGGATCATCCGCGTTTTCGCAGCTGGATCGCTGTCGCCCGCGCTTGCCAGCTCATGCAGCAGTCGCTCGGCCGGTCGCTCACCGAACTCGATATCAAGACCCCGCATCTCGATATTCTCATCAATCTCTACCGCTTCGAAGGCATCTCGCAGCAGGAACTCGCGCGCAAACTGCTGGTCGGCCGCTCGAACATGAGCATGCTCCTGCCGCAGATGGAAAAGCGCGGGTTGATCGAACGGCGCAGCGACGAGAAGGACAAGCGCGTGCTTCGGCTCTTCCTGACGCCGGAAGGCCGAGATGTCACGCAAAAGGCCATGGTTATTCAGACCGATCTCATCGAGCGCGTGCTGTCACCCGAACCGATCGAACAATGCATGGCGATGGCCGATTCGATGGAACGGATCATCCGTGTCCTGCAGCAGGACTTGGTCTACGAAGACTGATTCAGTGAACGGTGTGGCCGACTGCGCCACCTGCAAGGGATTTATATTCCCATGCGGCCACGATGATCAGCACCAGCGTCGCAAGGATACCGGCAAGGTAGAGCTCGATGAATGGAGCGATGAAGGCAAGCAGGATCAGCAGCACGAGCCCAGCAAGGTGCGAGAGTGGCAAGCGCCCGCTGGTCGCTCCCTTGAACCAGAGATTGCCGGCAAGGAACAGTCCCGAGCCGCCGAGCACCGAAGCTAGTACACCAAGATTGCCGCTCTCGTGCGGGTGTGAAAACATGAACTCGACTGCGACGGCATGGACGATGATCCCTGCCAGGATTGGAATATGCGCATAGGTGAACGCCTGCCGCGCCAGGCCTCCCGGCTTTTCGTCGTGCTCGATGCGATGGGCCGCCCGCTCATGGCCGAAACGGAAGTAGAGCCACCACATCGCCACCGTGCCGACGAACCCGGTCCCGAAGACGACCGCGGTCAACGTTGAAAATGGCATTTCAGAAAATGTCCGCCCCGAAACCAGCACCGCCTCGCCAAGGCAGATGATGACGAAAAGCGCACAACGCTCGGCCATGTGGGCGCCTGACACGTCCCAGTCTAAAGTGGTCGATTTGCCAAGTCCCGGCACCGCAAAGCCGCTCGCCGGACCGGCATATTCGATGGCAATTGCAATAAGCCATGCAATCATCCGCGCGTCATGCTCCAGCAGGCCGCCGGCGATCCAAAATACGCCGGAAAAAATTAGCCAGCTACTGATGCGGACGAAGTTCTGGTACTTGGATGCGTCCGACTTGACCGCATAGGCCGCGAAAAGAGATCGACCGACCTGCATGAGCACGTAAGCGCCGGCAAAGAGCAGCCCCTTGTCGCCGAAAGCCGCCGGGATAGACGCCGAAAGAACGAGGCCAAGCAACATCAGCACGACGAGAATGCCCCGAACCGGCATCTTGTCGGGATCGAGCCAATTGGTCACCCAGGCGGTGAATATCCACACCCACCAGACCGCAAACGTCATCAGGCCGGCCTCAAGAGCACCGAGCGGCGTATAGTGGGCCGCCAGGGCGTGCGAGAGCTGCGAGATCGAGAAGACGAAAACGAGATCGAAGAACAGTTCGAGAAAGGTCACCCTACTTTCACTCGGGCTGCCCTTGGCGCGCAGCCAGTTTCGTTTGCTCGTTCCCGCCATGCACTCCCCCTTGTGGCCGTTGTCGTTCAGCGTGGCTTCTCTGACGTGTCGCGGTTCATGCCCTTCTGGCGCAGCTCTTCTTCATAGGCAGCAAACAGCTCTTCGCCCCGCTCGCCAAGTTCGCGCAGATAGGTCCAGGTATAGATGCCGGTATCGTGCATATCGTCGAAGCCGATGCGCACCGCATAGTTGCCGGTCGGTGTCAGAGAGATGATCGCGACATTGCGCTTGCCAGGCACTGTCACCCTCTGTCCCGGCCCGTGCCCCTGCACCTCCGCGGATGGAGATAGCACACGCGCCATCTCGGCGGAAAGATCGAAGCTCTGCCCGTCGTTGAACGTGACAACGAGGTGCTGCCGGTCTTTCGAAACTCTGAGTTCAGTCGGCCAGATATCGCTCATGATCCCATTCCCCTTCAAAATCACGAGTAGGCAATGCAGCGTGGCGAGGCAAGTTCAATTTGCCGTGCCCAAGAAGCGTTTCCCTTGACGCGGCAATAGCCTATACGCACATTAGTAGCATTGCGGAGGCATTCGTGAACAGCAACGTCGGAACGACAGGCAGCGCATCGCCACTGGTCGCAGAGGCAAAACCGATGATCGACCCGTTCAAGCGGGCCGTGACTTATCTGCGCGTGTCCGTCACCGACCGCTGCGATTTCCGCTGCACCTATTGCATGGCCGAACACATGACCTTCTTGCCGAAGCAGGAGCTTTTGACGCTCGAGGAACTCCATCGGCTCTGTTCCGTCTTCATCGCGAAAGGTGTGCGCAAGCTGCGGCTCACCGGCGGCGAACCGCTGGTGCGCAAGAACATCATGCATCTGGTGCGCGAACTCGGCAAGCAGATCGGCTCCGGCCTCGACGAACTGACGCTGACCACCAACGGCTCGCAGCTCTCCCGCTTCGCCGACGAGCTCTATGATTGCGGCGTGCGCCGCATCAATGTTTCCCTCGATACGCTTGATCCCGACAAGTTCCGCCAGATCACCCGCTGGGGCGACTTCCACAAGGTGATGGAAGGCATCGAGGCGGCACAGAAAGCCGGCCTCAAGGTCAAGCTCAATGCGGTGGCGCTGAAGGACTTCAACGACGTCGAAATGCCCGAGATGATCCGCTTCGCGCATGGTCGCGGCATGGATCTGACCGTCATCGAAACCATGCCGATGGGTGAAATCGAGGAAGACCGCACCGATCGCTACCTGCCGCTGTCGAAGCTGCGCGCCGATCTCGAACGCCAGTTCACCTTCTCCGAGATCGGCTACCGCACCGGCGGCCCGGCCCGCTATGTCGAAGTCAGGGAGACCGGCGGCCGGCTGGGCTTCATCACGCCGATGACGCATAACTTCTGCGAAAGCTGCAATCGCGTGCGGCTGACCTGCACCGGCACGCTCTACATGTGCCTCGGACAGAACGACGCCGCCGATCTGCGCGCTGCCGTGCGCGCCACACCAGACGACGGGTTTCTCTATGCCGCGATCGACGAGGCGATCTCGCGCAAGCCGAAAGGCCACGACTTCATCATCGACCGCACCCATAATCGACCTGCCGTTGCCCGCCACATGAGCGTCACCGGCGGGTGACGCTCGCCGGTGACGTGCGAACTACGTCCGGTTGATCGATACCCCGCCATCCGCCAGCATGGCCGTTCCCGTGACGAAGCTCGCCATATCGGATCCGAGGAAGAGCGCCGCCTGGGCGATCTCCTCTGGCTGCGCCAGGCGTTTCAGCGCATGCAGGCCGTGGATGAAGGCGACGAGTTCGCTATCGGGATTCTCGAAATTGGCCGGATTCATCGCGGTATCAGTGCCGCCGGGCAACAGCGCGTTGACGCGGATGTTCTTCGCACCGAGCTCCGCCGCAAGCACCTGTACAAGCCCGGTCAGTCCCGCCTTACTGGCTGCATAGGCGCCCATGCCGGGCATCCCCGCCGTATGGCCGACGAACGTCGAGGTAAAGACGATCGATCCGCCGCCGCGCTCGATCATCGCCGGCACCTGGTATTTCGCCGCAAGGAAGGCACTCGTCAGGTTGACCGCAATCATCTCGTTCCAGGCATCGAGCGACAGTTCGGCCACGGGTGCGGATTCGCCCGCGCTGCCGGCATTGTTAAATGCGACGTCCAGACCGCCGAAGCGTTGCAACGCCACCTCGACCAGCCGCCGGTTCAAAGCCTCCTCGCGCACGTCGCCCGCGACCGCGACCGCCTCGCCGCCTGCATCCCCGATCTCTTCCACCAGCATGCCGAGTTCGGCCTCGCGACGCGCCGCCACGACCAGCAGCGCACCTTCCGCGGCGAAGAGCTTGGCCGCTGCCCGGCCGATACCGGAACTCGCGCCTGTTATGATCGCAACCTTGCCATCCAGATATTTCATATCGGAACCTCCACTTGTTGTTGGCGGTATTCGAAATCTCAGAGATCGGGGCTGCCAGCCACCCGTTTCCTGCAGTGTCGGCACGCATCGCCTGCATTATTGTGCACTGCGCAATCGAATTATGTCAGGTGTGGCTTTCCTTCGATTCCCATCCCGCCAGGCACCCTCTAAAAGGACGTGGACGAGAATCGGAATATCGACATGCCGCGGTCCCGCAATACCCAGGGCGCCATCTACATGAGTTCGGCCATGGCCGGATTTTCCTGCAGCGACGCGCTTTCCAAATCAGTCATCGCCTACATGAATGCCGGCCAGATCATGTGCTTGCGCGGCCTCTTCACCAGCATCTTTGTCTACGTCATCGCGCGCTACATGGGCGCATTGCGGTCGTGGCGCATGGTGCTCAAGCCGATGGTCATCGTCCGCGTCATTTGCGAGATATTGGCAGCCGTTACTTACATTACTGCGCTTGGAATGATGCCGATCGCGAATGCTTCAGCCATCCTGCAATCACTGCCGCTGGTCGTGACCTTCGGCGCGGCGCTGTTTTTCTCGGAACCAGTCGGCTGGCGTCGCTGGTCGGCGATTCTCGTGGGGCTGTCTGGTGTACTGATCATCATTCGACCGGGACCGGACGGCTTCACGGCCGCCGCACTCCTGTGCGTCGGCAGCGTGCTCACCACGGCCGGCCGCGACCTCGCCACGCGCGGCATCGGCCCGGAGATTCCGTCGCTGATGATCACCGTGGTCACCGCCGTCTCCGTGACGATCGTCGGCGCCTTGCTGACGCCGCTGCTGGGCGGATGGCAGCCGGTTAGCCTTACGTCGCTTTCCCATCTGTTACTCGCGGCCATTCTCGTCCTGATCGGCTATCAGTCCGTGATCATGGCGATGCGAACGGGCGAAATTTCCTTCGTGGCGCCGTTCCGCTACACGAGCCTGATCTTCTCGACATTGCTGGGCTTCGTCTTCTTTGCGGAACTCCCTGATCTCTGGACACTCACCGGTGCTGCAATCGTCATCGCGTCCGGCCTCTACACGTTCTATCGTGAGGCCAAGCGCCATGTACCGCCGGTCGCCCAAGAGTCCGAGCCGAGAACACCTGTCTGAGGCAATTATGAACGATTTTTCGCTGGATAGATCCAATATACCGGGCGTCGTCCTGGCCGGCGGGCGCTCCTCGCGGATGGGCCGCGACAAAGCCTCCGTGCAGCTCAGCGGCCGCACCTTGCTGGAGCGTGTCGTCGAACAGCTTGAGCCGCAGGTAAGCATCCTTGCCGTCAATGCCGACGCGACGCCGGAAAATTGCCGCCACCTGTTCATTCCTGATATAGTTCCCGGCAAAGCGGGACCGATGGCCGGCATCCATGCCGCGATGGCCTATGGCGCGACGCTCGGAGGTGTTACGCACGTGGTTACGGTATCGGTCGACAGTCCATTCTTCCCCCGCGACCTGGTCGACTGGCTTGCCGCCGCCATTGATGCGCCCGAGAAAATTGCCATCGCAGCCTCGGAAGGCCGCAGTCATCCCGTGTTTGGCTTATGGCCCCTCAAGCTTGCCGATGATCTGGAAGCCTGGATTGCCACGGACGAAAAACGCCGCGTGCGGGACTTCCTCTTACGGCATGACGTTACGGAGGTTGCCTTTCCGCTGCGCCCGACGCGCGCAAGCCTTCTCGATCCGTTTTTCAACGTCAACACGCCAGACGATCTCGCCGAGGCGGAACGCTGGCTGAGGGTGCTGGCCTGATGCAAAAACCGAAAGTCTTTGGCATCGCAGGCTGGAAGAACTCGGGCAAGACCGGCCTGGCCGTCCGCCTCGTCGAGGAGTTTACCCGCCGCGGCTACAGCATTTCGACGATCAAGCACGCCCATCATGATTTCGACATCGACAAGGTCGGTGCCGATAGCTACCGCCACCGGCAGGCCGGCGCACAAGAAGTCACGATCGTTTCCGGCACGCGTTTCGCCATCATGCACGAGTTGCGCGGTGCCCCCGAGCCAACATTCGAAGAGATCCTTGGCCGGATTGCGCCCTGCGACCTCGTATTGATCGAGGGCTACAAGCGCGAACCGATCCCAAAGATTGAAGCCCGGCGGCTGGAAGCAGCCAACCAGGAACCTCTCGCGCCGACAGATCCCTTCATCGCCGCCATTGCGGCCGATTACCCGGTTGCCGAAGCCTTTCTGCCGGTCTTCAATCTCGATGATACGCAGGCGATCGCAGATTTCATTTCGGGAATGGTTGAACTACCTGCAAAGTAGCTTGTTGCGAGGGACCGATGAACTACTACGGCACCGAAAAACAGCAGCGACTGCAGCGTCAGTCCGACGAGGCACAGGCGAGGATTGCGGCCACACCCGGCCTCGTGCAAGCGGGTCGGTTCTTCGCGTTCGACGATTTCGACCGCATCGACTGGGCCTTTGTCGATGAGCGCCTCGCCAAGGACGGCGTCTTCGGCTTTCGCATGATGCCGACGACGCGCATCGAAGACATCCGTTGGAAGCTTGGATCGTCCTACCGGGTTGACGTGTGGAGCGTCTGTAGGGCGGACCGCACGACGGCGGTCGCCGCTTGCACCCCGATCCGGGCGGCCGGGCTGCCCGACAGGCTAACCTGCCTCGACCTTTTGGCCCGTCCCGAGGACGAGACGGTTCGGCGCATTCAGCTCTGCATGGCGCACAATGGCATCGCGCCGTTCTCCGCCGACATGCTGCTTGGCAAGATCGTGCCGGCTGTGACGGTCGCCGTCGCAGGCGAGGACGGCGATATCGTCGCCACGGCACACGCGAATCTGCCCTTCAATACCCACAGCAGCTATCGTGGCGTCGCCTGGGTCGGCTTGATAACGGTCACAGCAGGTCAGCGTGGAAAAGGCCTTGGCCGGCTTGTCAACGCTCTGGCAATTATGGCCGCATTCGAGAAGCTGGGCGCTGACGAAGTGGTTGAGTTCGTGCACGCCGACAATAGGGCTTCCCGCCGCATGATTGAGTCCTGCGGCCTGCGGCTCGATCCGGCAATCCTTTGCGGCCTCGCAACACCGATCGATGACGCCCGCTTTACGACCTAGGCTTCGGTCCCTGCCTACGGCAAAGGGTGTGGCGTGCGCAAGAAAGCCGCCGGTCTCCCGGCGGCTCTCGATCAGTTCTGACTGTCGGCTCAGTTGCGTGAGGCGACCGGGCGTACGAGTGCCGTCACGCGACGGATGGTGACGCGGCGGTTTTCCTGGTTCGGCCCCTGCGTGTTGACCTTGAGGTAACGCTCGCCGTAGCCCTGCGTCGCCAGGTTTTCAGGCGGGATGCCGTAAACGTCGGTCATGACGTTCGCCACCGATTCCGCGCGCTGGTCAGACAGGACAAGGTTGCTTTGGTCGGAGCCGACAGAATCGGTGTGACCTTCAATCAGGAAGGTTTCCGCCGGATCCTTGCGCAGCACCTCGTTGATCGCATCGGCAACCTTGCGCAGGCTGCGCGCCTGGCTCATCGGGATCTCGGCACTGCCCGTCGCAAAAGTGATCGTATCGAGGTCGATACGGCGAACCTTGTCGCGGATACGCGCCGAATACTTCACCTCATCCAGCGAATAGACACGCTCCACAGGCTCCACAGGCGGCTCGCGCAGGAAGTCATAGTAGTTGCGGTCGTCATCGCTGCTCGTGTCCATGATGTAGTCATCCAGCGGAATGCGCAGGCGCATCGGCGGCAGATCGCGACCCGGATCCTCGAAGTAGCCGCGGTCTGGATCTTCATAGAGATCCGGCGAATAGTAGAGGACCGACTCGCGCCCCCGATTGTCTACGCGCGACCGCTGAATGATGTCGCCATAGCGGTTGCGGATCGTCACGATCTGATAGCCGTCACGGTCGATCGTCTCGCGGTAGCGGTCCCGCGGCAGCTGCTCGTAAATTGGACGCTCGCCGTCACGTAGGAAGCGCCGGTCGTCATCACCGCGAACGATCGTCTGGTTATTGATCTGGATGATCACGCGATTGTCGTCGCCGCGCTCGCCGAAGCGTGCGCCTTCCGGCCGCTCGAACTGCGGACGCCCCTCGAGGCGCCGGCCTTCCTCGCTGGTGACGGCTTCGATCCTGATCGGCGCGGCCTTGGCGCCTTCGGTTACGATCTGGGCGTCAGCATCGGATTTCGGAACGCGGAAGTTCTGCTCCTGGCCACGCTGCCTGTCGCGATCGCGACGGGACTGGATGCCACCGGAGCGATCGGCGTCCTTGTCGCTATCGAGAACGGCCGCACCGTTTTCAACAGGCAGAACGACGGTTTCCGTGCTCTTGCTCGGATCCGCGGCAATTGCCTTGCGACGCTCGAGCTCCTTGGGCGTGATCGTCTCTGGAGCCGGGATAACCTGTTCGGCCTGACCCGTTGCCGGCTGATCGGTCGGTGCTGCGTTCGGCTGCGCCGGGATCTGCTCGCCCTGCTGCTGGGCGGGCGCCTGCTCACCCTGCTGAGGTACCGGGACCTGTTCGCCCTGCTGTTGGGTCGGCTGCGCACCGCCAGGCTTTGCCTCTGTCGCCGGTTCCTGTGCCGGAACGGGCGGCTTCTCGGGAGCCGGCGATACCTGTGGAACGGGGGTCTGTTCGGCTGCCGGCTTCTGCGTTTGCTGCTGCGGCGCTTCAGCGGCGGCCGGCTTCTTGCGTGGCTTTACCGGCTGCTCCGAGCCTTCGGTCGCCTGCTGCTTGCTTCCCTTACCCTTGGGCTGCGACTCTACACCCTGCGGCTGAGCTTGTTCCTGCTGCGGGGCGGCCTGTTCCGTCTGAGGTTGCGGCGCTGCCTCCTCCAGCGATTGTTGCTTGTCGCGCTTACGACGCGGCTTTTCCTGGTTCTCCGCCGGCTGCTGTTCCGGTGCGGGAGCTACCTGCTCCTGCGGCGCGGCAGGCGCTGCCTGTTCGGCGGCGGGCTGCCGTTTCTTGCGCGGCTTTTCGGCGGGAACTTCTTCTTGTAGCTGCTGAGACTGCTGCTCGGCCGCAGGCTCCTGCTGACGGCGGGGTTTTTCTGCCGGTGCTTCCTGTTGCTCGGGCTGCGCCTCCGCTGCTGGCTCACGCTGCTTGCGGGGCTTTTCGGGGGGCGCTTCCTGCTGTTGCTGCGGTTGCTCGGCAGGCGCCTCCTGCTGTGGGGGCTGCTCCTGGGCCGCCGGAGCCTGTTCCTTGCCGCCGCCGTCGCGCTGCTTATGCCGCTTCTTCAGAAGCTCTTCGTCGGAGGGCGCATCCTGCGCGACCTCGAAGCTGCCCGCGACCGCTTGCGGCGCTGCGCGAACCTGATCAACACTGGCAACTGCGGCAAAGGAATGCACTGGAGGCAGTACGAGGGACAGTGACAACAGCGGAAAGGCGGCACTGGCAAACAATCTCGATTTCATACCCATAGGGGCTCCTCGTTGACTTTTATGCTTTTTGAGACGCGGTCGCGGCCACGTCCGATTTTGGGGCACTCACCCGCGGCGACAACCGCGCGAGGACTGCATTTGTTCCACGAGTCTTAGGAACTGGACTATTAACCCGGTATGAATGTGGCAGTGCGGCATTGTTCATCTTCGCCATAGTTGGCTGTCCCCAGCGCCCCTGCGATTCCAGTTGCAATTCCGCTGAAAAAGGTTTGATTATCGCGCCAAGGCAGTGTCCGCACCGCCCCATTCTGCCTCCGTCGCAAAAGAAAAATACGAACGGCGGCACCAACAGAGAGGACTAACATGCGTATCTCCACCCGTATTCTCGCCGCCGCTTCCGTCGCCGCGATGTCTCTTTTCGCAGGCGCCGCGATGGCTGATGGCGAGAAGTATGTTATCGGCACGGACTCGACTTATCCGCCCTTCGAATATGTTGACGCCAGCGGCCAGTTCCTGGGCTTCGACATGGACATCGCCCGCGCGCTCTGCGCCGAGATGAAGGCCGAGTGCACCATCGTCAGCAGCGACTGGGACGGCATCATTCCCGCGCTGCAGGCCAAGAAGTTCGACATGATCATCTCGTCGATGTCGATCACGCCGGAGCGCTCGAAGCTCGTCGACTTCACCAACAAGTACTACAACACCCCGCCGGCAATCGCCGTACCGAAGGATTCGACCGTCACCGACGTTGCCGGCCTGAAGGGCAAGACGATCGGCGCACAGACCTCCACCACCCACTCGAACTATGCTGAAAAGCACCTGCCCGATACCGAGTTGAAGCTCTATCCGACAGCAGACGAGTACAAGCTCGATATCACGAATGGCCGCGTCGACGCCGTCATCGACGACATCGTCGTTCTGTCGCAGTGGGTCAAGTCGGATGCCGGCGCATGCTGCAAGATCCTGACGCCCCTGCCAGTCGACAAGGAAATCAACGGCGTTGGTGCAGGCATTGCCGTCCGCAAGGGTGACGACGCGCTGCGCGAAAAGTTGAACACGGCGATCGCTGCGATCCGCACCAGCGGTGAATACAAGAAGATCCAGGACAAGTACTTCGACTTCGACGTTTACGGCCAATAAGAAAAGCTGTAGGTCGCTCATAAAGCTGATGGCGGGAGGCTTGCTCTTCCGCCATTTTTGTTTGACAAGAATGGAAAGATCAAAGCGGTACAAACCGCGAGGGGAAAGCTGGCATGGGCGGATTATTTTCCGCGCTAGGCTCATTCTGGGCCTGGATTGGGTATATCTTCGATCCGCTTTGCGGACCTGCAGGACTCTTCACCTGGTTCGCCTCTTCGACGATCCTGGCCTGTGGCGACACCGGCTGGGGCGATGAGATCGCCGCCGGCCTGAAGGTCACCGTTGCGGTCGCGCTGGTTACCCTGCCAATCGGACTTACCATCGGCTTTCTCGTGGCGCTCGGCCAGCAATCGGAAGAGAAATCGGTTCGTCTGGCCGCCGGCATCTACACCACGATCTTTCGTGGCCTGCCGGAACTGCTGACGCTGTTCATCATCTATTACGGCATGCAGATCCTGATCCAGTCGGTTCTCGCCTCCATGGGCTACGACGGCCGCATCGAAATCAACGCCTTCTTCGCGGGCATGATTGCGCTTTCGGTCGTATTCTCCGCCTATTGCTCGGAAGTGTTGCTGTCGGCTTTCCGCGCCATTCCGAAGGGCCAGTACGAGGCAGGGGACGCGCTGGGCTTTCATCGCGGGCGAACCCTACTCCTGATCGTGCTGCCGCAACTCGTGCGCATCGCCCTTCCCGGCTTGGTGAACCTCTGGATGATCCTGCTCAAGGATACGTCCTACGTCTCGATCATCGGCCTTGCCGATATCCTGCGACAGACCGGTGTCGCCGTTAAGGTCACTAAGCAGGCGTTCCTGTTTTATACCGTCGCCTGCACTCTTTATCTCGGCCTTGCCGTCATATCCTCCTTCGGCCTCAGCTACATCGAGCGGTGGGCCAAGCGGTCGGAGATCAGCCGATGAGCCATGCCCAGACGCTCATTCCGGCGCAGCCGGCGCCGAAGCAAGCGCACAAGCCGATCACCGCCACGCGCATCACCGGCTACGTCGTCGTCGCCCTCTGGATCGCCCTTGCCGCCGCCCTGATCGCGATGGTGGTGAGCGGCTGGGATCCCGAGAAGTTCACCCGCTACGGCCCCCGCTATTTGCATGGCCTGTACACGACGATTGCGCTGGTGGCGATCTCGGTGTTCTTCGGAGCGATCCTGTCGTTGCCGCTGGCCTTTGCCCGCATGTCAAAGAACAGGTTCATCAATGGCATCGCCTACTGTTACGTCTATGTGTTCCGTGGCACGCCGCTGCTGGCCCAGCTCTTCCTCATTTACTATGGCCTGGGCAGTTTCCGTCCACAACTGGAAGCTGTCGGCTTATGGTGGTTCTTCCGCGAAGCCTGGTACTGCGGCATGTTTGCGATGACCATCAATACCGCCGCCTATCAGGCTGAAATCCTGCGTGGCGCCATCCAGAGCGTTCCGCGCGGCCAGCACGAGGCCGCGGCCTCGCTCGGCATCCACAAGATCATCGCCTTCCGCAAGATCATCCTGCCGCAAGCGCTGATCGTCGCCTTGCGGCCCTACGGCAATGAGATCATCCTGCTGATCAAAGGCTCGGCGGTCGTTGCCATCATCACCGTCCTCGACCTGATGGGTGAAACGCGTTACGCCTTCTCGCGCACCTTCGATTATCAGACCTATCTCTGGGCGGCGATCTTCTATCTCAGCATGGTCGAAGCGCTACGCCATCTCTGGGGCTGGATCGAGCGTCGCCTGACCCGCCACCTGAAACGCTAAGGACTTGGCAGCACTCGCCACAGAGAGCTGCTAACAGATTGAAATTTCAGAATAAATCCATATCCCTCTAGCAATTCGTCACGCTTCGGTTAAGCATGTCATGGTTCCATTTCAAGGATCGCTGATACGCGATCATTGGAACGAGAAGCGAGACGACGATGCACAAGGACATGGAAAGGCAGCTTCGTGGCTACGGCCTCACGACCGCCCAGATCATCTACCGCATGCCGGATCACCAGACGATCCTTCAGACCTACATCTGGCAGGACTACGATCTTGCTCCGGACTTTCCCGAGATGCGCGGCTTCCTCAAATTCTGGCAGGAAAAGCTCGACGGGCCGCTGCATTCGGTACGCTACATACACCGCAAGCTCATCTCGGCGACCGAATGGCGTGCGCTGAAAGGTGAGTTCATCCTCAACTGACCGTGCAGTGGCCGGTCAGACATGAGCCTCCCCTTGGACGAACTCGCCTTCGTCCATCTGGCGACGCAGTGCGCCATAAAGAATGACGAGATAGGCCAGCGCGACGATACAGAGCACGGCCAAACCGGGAATCGGGCCAAGCGCCGCGTTGTCGATGACATAGTTCCAGGAATGCGCCTGCGTTAGCGGATTGCCTTCGGTCTGAAGCTTGGGTGTCGTGATCTTCAGGCACCATGCGAGAAGCAGGATGAGGTACATCCAGCAATAGTTCCGGCGCAGTCGGCGCTTTACCGCCCCGCGATAGCTCAGCAGAAATTGCGGCTTGCGCAGACTTTTGGCGATGGCGCCGGCCCAGTCGACTTTGGGCTCGCCGTCTGGCGCAAGAATTTGAGCAAAATATCCCCGCTCGAGCTTTCGCACGCGGGCACGGTAAATATCGAAGAAACGGTAACGGCGCGCCTCGATGAGCAGCAGTAGCGTGATCAGCATCATCCCGAAAAGCAGCACGCCATGGTGAGAGGTCGGTGTCGAGAGAGATACCGAAAGCAGCGCTGCCGCAACCGTGATGGCCCAGTTGGATGTTCGGTCGATGCGATCGCGCCAGCTTATCATCCGGCCGAGCTCGCCACGATAGTAGTGGCTGAGCGTATTCGTGATCTCCCCGGGGCTCGCCGGCAGCCCCGGGCGCGGACTGTCCAACTCCTTCTCGAAATTTGCCTTGCTGATTTCGGCGACCATGGCATTTCCTCCATTTTGTTTTTATCCATTAGAGGGAGCTTATTCTGCTCCCCGAACGTTGCCATTGCAAAAGGCATTCAGTCGCCGTAGACGCAGCTCTGGAATAAAAACGGTGGTGGATTGCTATGGCCAAGAAGATCGACGAAGACGCACTTGCGGAAGCCTACGACCGGGCGCTTGCTCTCGAGAAGGCAGGTGATGTCGATGCGGCTGTGAAAGCCTATGAGGAAGTGCTCGCCATCGATCCCGAAGATCATGGGGGTGCAGCCGTCAGGATCGCCTCCATGGGACGCGGTGAAACGCCGACCAAGGCGCCGGATGCCTATGTCGAGACCTTGTTCGACCAGCACGCCGAGGTCTTCGAGGATGTTTTGGCGGAACAGCTCGGCTACCACGTACCGATGATGGTCCGCCAGCGCCTGCAGGAGCTCAACCTTGGCCCCTTCAAGCGCATGCTCGACCTCGGCTGCGGCACCGGCCTCACCGGCGGCGCGCTCCGCGATCTCTGTGAGGACATGACGGGCCTCGATATCTCCGAGAACATGGTCGAGATCGCCCATGAAAAAGAGCTCTACGAAACGCTCTTCGTCGCAGAAGTCGAGGACTTCCTGGATGACAATGACGAGGATCCATTCGACCTCATCACGGCGACAGACGTCCTGCCTTATTTAGGCGCGCTCGAACCGCTGTTCTTCGGTGCCGCCGAAAACCTCAACCCAGGTGGCCTTTTCATCTTCTCGTCGGAAGAGCTCCCCGAAGCCGAGGCCAAGGGCCAACCCTACATGGTCGGACCCCATCAGCGTTTCCTTCATTCCGCCGCCTATATCAGCGATCGGCTCGCAGCGACCGGGTTCGAACTCGTCGAGATGAGAGAGATCAACGTGCGCATGCAGGAAGGTCATCCAAGCCCGGGCCATCTGGTCATCGCGCGCCTTGGCTGATACCAGCAGCGACGGAACATCGCGATAGCCGGCGTCACCAAATGCAATCTCTGATTGCGACCAGTCGGTAGACGAATGATGATTTAAAGCTGAACTTCTCATCAGCACCCCTGAGGAGAGGTCGCATGGAATCGTGGCACCGCCCAGCGTTCGAAGCGGCTGGACAATGGGCCAACAATCGCGGCTCCTCCCGCCGATAGTTAGCCATTCGCGCAACTTTTCTATTGAAGATACATCGATGGCCTGATACTTAGCCATTCACGCAAGTTTTCAAACAACGTGAAAGGCTGGCCGCATGTCGCTCTTCCTCCACAGTCATCCGCTTGCATCCTTCTGCCACAAGGTCCTTGTCGCGCTTTACGAGAACGCCACACCCTTCGAGGCGGTACATGTCGACCTCGGAAACAAGGCGTCGAAAGCCGCATTCCTGAGCGTCTCGCCGCTCGGCAAGATGCCGGTGCTGCGCGATGAAGCGCGCGATCGCACGATCCCCGAGACGACGATCATCATCGAGTATCTTGATCGGTATTATCCAGGTGCGAATGCCCTTATCCCGAACGATTTCGATAAAGCGCTCGAAGTTAGACTATGGGATCGTTGCTTCGACCTGCACGTGCAGGAGCCGATGCAGCAGATCGTCGCCGAACGCCTGCGCGGCGGCGGCGATCCGGCCCGCGTGGTCCAGGCCGAGGCGGCCCTTCGGAAAGCCTACGACCTGATCGACCAGCAACTTGGCGATCACCCATGGATCGCCGGGGACAGCTTCACCATGGCCGATTGTGCCGCCGCCCCCGCCCTCTTCTACTCGGAGACCCTTGTGCCCTTCCTGAACCAGCCAAGACTGCACGGCTACTATAGGAGGCTTCTGGCGCGCCCGTCGTTTGCGCGCGTTCTGGAAGAGGCGCGACCATACTTCAAGTTCTATCCCTATCGCGAGCGGCTGCCTGCTCGCTTCCGACCGGATGAAGCTGCGGAATGATCCACGAACCTGCCGCGCTCGATCAGATGTTCCAGGCGCTGTCGGACCGCAGCCGGCGGGGGATGATTGATCGTCTCGGCCGTGGGCCTGCCTCCGTCTCGGATCTCGCAGAGCCTCTGTCGATGGCACTTCCGACTGTTATGAAGCACCTTGCGGTTCTGGAAAAGAGCGGACTCGTCCGCTCGGCAAAGAGCGGACGTGTGCGGACCTATCGCCTGCAGACGGAGGCGCTAGGGCAGATGGAGCGCTGGCTTGCCGAGCGCAAAGCAAGCTGGAACAGAACCTTCGACCGCCTGGAGCAGTTCCTCGCAGACGACCAACCGGAGTGAAGAACGACATGACGAAGCATTCCGCCATGCACGAGACATTCGTGATCGGGCGAAAGATGGGGGCGCCCGTCTCACGCGTCTTTGCTGCCTGGGCCGATCCGGAGGCCAAACGTCAGTGGTTTGCTTGCCACGACGAATGGGTGTCCCTCGAATATAGCCTAGACTTCCGCGTCGGCGGCCAGGAACGGAACCGCGTTGCCGACAGCGACGGCGTTCCGCACGCCTACGAGGCGCGCTACCTCGACATCGTGCCGCAAGCCCGCATCATCTATGCTTACGACATGAAACTTGGCGAAACACGCATTTCGGCCTCGCTCGCGACAATCACCTTTGAGGCAACACCATCAGGAACAACCATGCTCTTCACGGAGCAAGTCGTCTTCCTCGATGGTTACGCCGACGGTGGCTCGCGTCGGCAGGGAACCGAGATTTTGGTCGATCGCATCCAAGCCTACGTCGAGCGCGACGCCAGCACCGCGCACTAAATATTGGACCGCTTTCATGCTAGATTGGCGTCTTAACAATCCCACGGCTGCAAGTGAGGCGGAATGGCTGCGGAGAAGCGATCTTCACAAAGTGGAACCGCACTAAAGCGGCGGCACAAATTCAATCCCAAGCGCGGCCCCAGACCAAAAGTCCTGGCCAATGCCAACCGCACGGTTGTCTGGGCGGCTTCCTTGGTCGTCGTTGCTTTTTTCGTGATCGTCACGGTCAATGCATTGCTGTTCTAGCCGCCTTGAGGATTCGCCGCTCGTCGTTGCAGTTCCTGGTGGCCGCCTCAGCCGCCCGGCTTACGTGCACTGATGGCAAAACGATGCTGGATGCCACGTGACAGCGCCTTCAGATAATTCCAGTGCTTCGCCTGGCTCTTATGGATTTCGCGCAGGTTCGTGTCGATCGTCATGCCTTCGAAGCCCGCGCCACCGAGCATGCCCGCGACAAGCTCCGCCCGCGCGCCGTTCGAGAAATGAACGCGCGAAACGATGTCGTTGTGATTTTTCATCAGTTCCAGCGGTGCATGCTGCGGATCAGCCTTGAGCAAACCGACCCTCTCCATGGTCTTCGCAAGTGCCTTCAGCATCCGTTCCACACGGCCCACCTTCACGAAGTCGCCATCGACGATCAGGATCGTTCCGCCGGGCTTCAGGACGCGCATCCATTCGGCAAAAGCCGCCTTGGGATCCACGAGTGTCCAGACGAGGTGGCGGGTTATGATGACGTCGTACGTCGCATCGGGTTCCATCGTCGCCTCGACGTCCGCCATCCGAAATGAAATAGACCGTCCCCTCGCCTTTGCCTTGGCGCGCGCCCGCTCGAGCATCGGCTCAGCCCAATCCAACCCCGTGACCCTGAACCCAAGATCGTCCATCAAGTGGGAAATAACGCCGGTGCCGCTTGCAAGGTCGAGGGCCAGCCTGCCGTCGCCAGGCCCCAGATGCTTTAGAATCAGGCGATGCCAGGCAACACGCTCGCGCTCGGAAAAAATCTCGTGCCCGGGAGACAGATCGAAGGTCGCCGCGCGGGCCGACCAGTAAGCCTTGATCTCCTCGCGAAGCCCGTAGTTGTGCCCGCCTGCAATTCCCGTTTCACTCATGCTCATGCCAATCGCTATTTCAGTTTGAAATCGTTCTAATAGATATAACTTGACTGTTTAAGTCAGAAAATAATAGACGACGAAAAGTTTTCCACGGGGGTATACTTTTCGATGCGACTTACAGGCAAAACAGCAGCGCTTGCAATGGGTCTTCTCGTCTCCATGGTCCTGCCGGCCCTGGCCGACAAGGTCACGGTCAAGGATGTCACCGGCCGTAGCGTCGAAGTGAACGCTCCCGTCAATCACATGATTCTCGGCGAAGGACGGCAGATCTACTTCCTGGCCGCCCTCGACAAGGAAGCAGCCTTCCAGCACGTCGTCGGCTGGCGCGACGACCTGCCCAAGGCCGACCCTGAATCCTACCAGGCCTATCTCACGAAGTATCCCGACATCGCCAAGCTTCCGACCTTCGGCGGCATGAAGGACGGTACCTTCGATATCGAGCAGGCCGTGGCCCTCAAGCCCGATGTCATCCTCATGAACGTCGACGCCAAGACAGCAACCGAAGAAGCCGGCTATATCGAGAAGCTCGCCAAGGTCGGCATCCCGCTGGTCTATGTGGATTTCCGCGAGAAGCCGATGGAGAACACCGATCCGAGCATGCGCATCATGGGTCAATTGATGGGCAAGGAGGCTGTCGCCGAGGACTTCATCAGGTTCCGCGCCGATAGCATCAAGCGGGTGACCGACGTTCTGGAAAAGAACAACCCGGCCAAGCCGGTCGTCTTCGTGGAGCGCGCCGGCGGCTATTCCGACGATTGCTGCATGTCCTTCGGCGACGAGAACTTCGGCAAGATGGTCGAGATTTCAGGCGGCAAGAACATGGCCAAGGACATCATTCCGGGCACCTTCGGCACCGTCAATCCGGAGCAGATCATCGCCTCCAATCCAGACCAGATCATCATCACCGGCGGCAACTGGGACAAGTATGTGCCAGGCGGCGCCTGGGTCGGCGTCGGCTATGGCTCGGACCTCAAGGAAGCGCACCGCAAGCTCGAGGCCTTGACCCAGCGCCCTGCCTTTACCGGCGTCAAGGCCGTCGAAGACAAGAACGTTCACGCCATCTGGCACCAGTTCTACAACAACCCCTACCAGTTCGTGGCAATCCAGGAGATTGCAAAGTGGCTGCATCCGGATCTCTTCGCGGATCTTGACCCCGAGGCAACCTTCAAGGAGTTGCACGCCCGCTTCCTGCCGCTGGAGTACAAGCCGGGTTACTTCGTTTCGTTGAAGGACGACCGGTAAGACGCAGCCGGCATGACCCGAAAGGTCAGTCGGCGCATCGCAGGGCGAGCCGCAAACGTGCGGCTCGATTCGTTTTTACTTCAAATAGAGGTCTCCATGCGGTTCATGACACTCCGGCACGTTGCCGCCCTTTCGCTGGTGCTCCTGACCACCCCCGTCCTGTCAGCGGAAATCACCGATGTCACCGGCCGCACGGTCGAGCTCGACCTGCCCGCCAAGCGCGTCATCGTTGGCGAGGCGCGTCAGATCCATGTGATCGCGGCGCTCAAGGGTGAGCAGACCTTCGACACCATCGTCGGTTGGCGCGACGATCTCATCAAGAAGGACCCCGACAGTTACAAGGCCTACGCCGAACGTTTCCCGCAGATCGAGAAACTGCCGCGTTTCGGCTATGTGCCCCAGGGCGATTTCAGCCTCGAAACAGCGATCTCGTTGTCGCCGGATGTCATCACGCTCAATCTCGAATCGGAAAAGTCCGCAAAGGAAAGCGGTTTCGAGGAGAAGGCGGCCGCCGCGGGCATCAAGGTCGTCTATCTCGATTTCCGAATTGATCCGGACAAAAACAGCGAGGCTTCGATCGAGCTTCTCGGCAAGCTCTTCGGCGCGCAAGAGCGGGCCAAGGAGTTTATCGCCTATCGCCGCGCCGAGATTGCGCGGGTGACGGACAGACTTGCGACCGTCGAGGATCTCAAGCGGCCAAGCGTCTTCATCGAACGCGCGCCCGGCATTTCCGGCGAAAACACGTGTTGCCGCACCTTCGGCCCGGTCAACTTCGGCGCCATGGTCGAACAGGCTGGCGGCCACAATGTTGCTGCCGACGTCATCAAGACAACGTTCGGCGATCTCAATTCCGAACAACTCGTCATCTCGGATCCGGAGCATGTCATCGTTACCGGATCAAACTGGGCAGCCGAATCCGACATCAACCAGTTCGTGCCCGCTGGGCGCGGCGCGGATATGACGCTGGCGCGCGAGAAGCTGGCACATCTCATGACACGCACGCCATTTCCTGAATTGAAGGCTGTGAAGAGCGGCAACGTGCATGCCGTCTGGCATCAGTTCTATGGCGCGCCCTACGAGTTTTTCCCGATTCAGCAATTCGCCAAGTGGTTTCACCCGGAACTCTTCGCCGATCTCGATCCCGAAGCCAACTTCGCGGAATTCCACAGGAAGTTCCTGCCGGTGACGTACAAGCCGGGCTATTTCGTCTCTTTTGAAAAAGGCTCCAACTGATGGCCTCATTCAGTCAGGTCCAGGCTAAGACGACGGGGCGCGAGCAATATCGCGCCCTTGCGTTTCGCCGTATCCTCATCCTTGTCGCGCTCACCGCGGCGCTCTGTTTCAGCATCTCGGCCGATATGGCGCTCGGGCCTGCCAACTATGCGCTTTCGGACGTATTGTCGGCGCTCTTTGACCCCGCCGCAGCTGCCAACCAGCTTCGGGTCATCATCTGGGATATCCGCATGCCGATTGCCTTGATGGCGGTCACCGTCGGTGCCTCGCTTTCCGTGGCGGGTGCGCAGATGCAGACGATACTTTCAAACCCGCTGGCAAGCCCCTTCACGCTCGGTATTTCCGCCGCCGCGAGCTTCGGCGCCGCTCTGGCACTTGTCGGCGGCGTTGCGATCTTTCCGGGCGCGATCGAATACATGGTGCCGCTGAATGCATTCCTGATGGCGATGGCGGCCGCGCTCTTCATCCACTTCGCCTCGACCATGCGCGGCGTGAGCGTCGAAACGATCGTGCTCCTCGGCATTGCCCTCGTCTTCACCTTCAATGCCGCACTGTCGCTGCTGGAATACCTCGCCTCCGAACAGGCGCTGGCCGCCGTCGTTTTCTGGACGATGGGCAGCCTGACCAAGGCCACTTGGGCGAAGGTCTATTTCACTGCCGCGGTGCTTGTTGTCACCGTGCCGCTCTTCATGCGACAGGCCTGGGCGCTGACCGCCCTGCGGCTCGGGGACGACAAGGCCGCCAGTCTCGGCATCAACGTCCGCAGGCTGCGTCTGCAAACGATGATGATCGTCAGCCTTCTGGCCGCCATCCCGGTGTCGTTCGTCGGTACGATCGGCTTCGTTGGGCTCGTCGGCCCGCATATCGCCCGCATGGTTGTCGGCGAAGATCAGCGCTTCTTCCTGCCGGGCTCGGTCATCTGTGGCGCACTTCTCCTGTCGGTGACATCGGTCGTCAGCAAGATCCTGATCCCAGGGGCGATCCTGCCGATTGGCGTCATCACGGCACTCGTCGGCGTACCCTTCTTCTTCATTCTCATCTTCAGCAACAGGAGGCGCGCATGGTAGCGCTGGCCCTCGCAGATGTCGGCGCCGCCTACGGGCGCATGACCGTTCTATCAAACGTGAGCATCGACGATCTGAAAGGTGGCAGCGTCACCGCCATCATCGGCCCCAACGCGGCCGGCAAGTCGACGCTGTTCAAGCGGATTGCTTGCTTGGTGAAAGGTCCTGGACTGGTCGAGCTTTCCGACACCGATCGCGGATCGCGAACGATCTGCTACATGCCGCAGGATACGGGTGCCAATGCCGTACTGACCGTGTTTGAATCGATCCTTCTGTCGGCCAAGCAAGGCAGCGGCTGGCGGGTCGCCGACGACGAGCTTGATGGCATCGATGAGATCCTGAGGGCCCTTCGTATCGAAAACCTCGCCTTCCGCGGCCTTGGCGAACTGTCCGGAGGTCAGCGTCAGCTCGTGTCCCTCGCGCAGGCATTGGTCCGCAAGCCTGAAGTGCTGCTGATGGATGAGCCGACCTCTGCGCTCGACCTGCACAGGCAGGTCGAAGTGTTAAGCTTTATCGCCGACCTTGCCCGCCGCAATGGAATGATCGTGCTGATCGCGCTCCACGACCTCAATCACGCGTTGCGCTATTGTGAGAACACGATCGTCATTGCCAGTGGCATGATGGCGGCGAGCGGGCCGACGTCGCACGTCATCACAGACGCCATGCTTCGCGACATCTACAAGATCAACGCCCGCATCGAGCGCTGCTCGCAGGGCACACCGATGGTGATCGTCGACGGCGCGATCTGAGATTGGCCGGTCGGACATCACGAACGGTTCAGTTCAGTGAGAGGTTTCCGTCCCCAGGATCGCCGCGAGCAGTCGCCCTTCGAGTTCGGCAAGCTTTGGGTTGCCGTGGCGGCGCGGGTGCGGATAGGGGATCGCCAGGTCAAGCGCAACGCGCCCCTCGTCCAGGACGATCACACGATCGGCAAGATGCACCGCCTCGCTGACATCATGCGTGACCAGCACCGCGGTAAAGCGGAGCTCTCGCCATACGCGATTGAGCAGTTCCTGCATGCTGATCCGCGTCAGGGCGTCGAGTGCGCCCATCGGTTCGTCCAGCGCCAGGACGCCGGGCTTGCTCACAAGTGCCCGCGCCAGCGCGACACGCTGCCGTTGGCCGCCTGAAAGACGAGCCGGCCATTCCTTCACCTTCTCGGCAAGCTGTACCTCACCGAGTACCGCCTCGACCTCAGCGGCGGCGACCCGCTTGTCGATCCCGTCACCGAGCCCGATCGCCACATTATCGGCGACGCTCAGCCAGGGGAGCAATCGAGGCTCCTGAAACACGATCCGGGCGTTCGCTTCGGCATCCGGACCATCGGGGTTTTCGAAATGCAGTTCGCCGCTCGTCGGCTCGTCGAGCCCCATCAGGATCCGCAGCAGCGTACTCTTGCCGCAACCGCTCTTGCCGATGACGGCGACGAACTGGCCAGCCGGAATGTGGAGGTTGATACCGCGCAGCACGCGGTTGCTGCCGAAGCGTTTCTCAAGTCCCTTCAGCGTGATTGCCGCAGCACCGGTGCCGACCGGTGTCGCACGATCTGTCTCGTATTCAATTTCATCCGCAGCCCCTTGAAAACGCTCATGCGCGATGATGGTCATGGCGCCTCTCCTACTTTTGGTAAACCGGGTTCCATTTGAGCGCCCGGCGCTCCAGGGCACGGGCAACGACATCGGCAAGCTTGCCGAGAACGGCGTAGATCACCAGGGCGAGCACGACCACGTCGGTCATCATGAATTCGCGGGCGTTGTTCGCCATGTGACCGATGCCTGATGAAGCCGCGATCGATTCAGACACGATCAAGGTCAGCCACATGATGCCGAGCGCATAGCGCAGGCCAACGAAGATCGACGGCAGCGCGCCGGGGAAGATCACTTTCCGGAACAAGGTCCAGCTTCCCATCCCATAGATCCCGCCCATCTCGATCAGATCGCGGTCGACGTTGCGAACGCCGTGATAGGTGTTGAGATAGACCGGAAAAAGCACGCCGAGAGAGGTCAGGAATAACTTCGATTCTTCGCCGATCCCAAACCAGAGGATGACGAGCGGGATCATGGCGAGATGCGGGATCGTGCGCAGCATCTGCAGTGTCGTATCCGTCAGCTGCTCCGAGACTTTCGAGACGCCGTTGGCGATGCCAATGAGAAAACCGATCGAGCCGCCGACCAGCAATCCCGCAAAGGCGCGAGCGGCGCTGACCAGAATATCATGGGGAAGCTGCCCGGTGACGGTCGTCGCCCAGAAGGCCGCGGCGACGTCGACAGGTGATGGCATGATGCGGGAGGAGATCCAGCCGACTGACGAGGCCAGCTGCCAGGCGGCAATGATTGCCGCGGGCACGAGGAAGGGAAACACCTTATCGCGCCCCGGAAGCGAGACACGGAGGCTTCTCTTGCGTGCAGCGCGCTCGGTCAGCGTCCGCCCGATCGGCGTATCGAAAGTCGACATGAAGATTTTCCTCGCTTCTGCGTACTCTACCGTGCGTTCCCCAATGAAAAAGCGCCGCCCGACAGCGGGGCGGCGCCAATTGGCGGATCAGGAGCCGGAGACCACTTTCAGGTTTCCGCCATGGCTGCCGCCGCCGAAGACCTGATGCTTGCCGAAATCGGTCTGGAAGCCGTGTCGCTGCTCTTGGCGCGTGATCCCGAGTTCGGGAAACAGCAGCTCGGCAACGCGGTAGGCCTCCTCGAGATGCGGATAGCCGGATCCGATGACGGTATCGATACCGACATCCTGATATTCGCGCAGGCGCGCGGCCACTGTCTTCGGCGAGCCGACCAGTGCCGTCCCTGCCCCAGCGCGCACGAGGCCGACACCGGCCCACAGGTTCGGCGAGACCTCCAGCTTTTCCCGGCGACCGCCGTGCAATGCCGCCATGCGCTTCTGGCCGACAGAATCGGATTCCTTGACGAAGCGCTCCTGCGCCTCGCGGATCGTCTCATCGTCGAGTTTCGAGATCAGGCGATCGGCCGCTGCCCATGCCTCCTCGTCCGTTTCGCGGACGATGAAATGCAGGCGAATGCCGAAGCTGACCTCACGCCCCTTTTGCGCGGCAGCGGCGCGCACCTTTTGAATCTTTTCGGCAACCTGCGCCGGTGGCTCGCCCCAGGTCAGGTACTTGTCGACGCGACCGACCGAGAAATCGATGCCGGCGTCCGACGAACCACCGAAATAGAGCGGAGGACGCGGGTTCTGGACGGAGGGGAAGCCAAGGCGCGCATTGGTCGCCTTGATGTACTTGCCGTCGTAGCTCGCGGTACCTTTTTCAAGCAGCTCTTCAAAAACGGTGAAGAATTCATCGGCATGGGCATAGCGCTCGTCATGCGCGAGATGAATGCCGTCGCCGGCAAGTTCTGCCGGACTGCCGCCGACGACGATGTTGAGCAGCAGGCGCCCGTTCGAAATACGATCGAGCGTCGTCGTTAGACGGGCGTAATATGCCGGCGAGGCCGTGCCAGGACGGATTGCCACCAGGAACTGCAGCTTCTCGGTCTTGGCGGCAAGTGCTGCGGCGGTTACGAAGGATTCTTCGCAAGCCACGCCCGTCGGCAGCAATACACCAGAATAGCCCAGACGATCGGCTGCCTGGGCAATCTGCGTGAGATAGCCGATCTCTGGAGCACGCGTCTGTTCGTTCGAGCCAAGATAGGCGCCATCCCCCGAGGTCGGGATGAACCAGAGAAAATTGATAGGATCGTGTTTGCCGGTCATGGATCTGATGCCTTCTAGTCGGAATTGAAATCAGCTTGCCTTCGCACGCCAGACGATATTGCCGGTCTTCAGCTGCTTCGGGACGATGCCGAGCTTGTAGAACTCATCGGCCAGCGCCTGCTGGTAGGCCGCAGCGGCGTCCGTAATGCCGGATACGCTGCCGAGATCGGCGCCGGCACGCGTCAGCGTCACGCGCGTTACCTCCGGCGGCACGCCGGTGATTTCGGAGAGCTCCTTGACTGTCGCTTCGAGATTGCTCTGTGCGGACCGGCCGACCTGCGCAAGTTCATCAAGCACGTCGACGATCACCTGTCCGTTCGCATCGGTGAACTCGGCATTTGCAAGGAAGAAGCTGTAGGAGTCGACAATGCCCTCAGCCGTCGTCAGAACCCGCGTTTCGGGATCGGCCTGAGCAATGGCCAGATACGGATCCCAGATCGACCATGCATCGATGCTGCCGTTCTTGAAAGCAGCGGCCGCGTCCGGCGGGCTGAGATCCAGACCCTCGATATCTTCCGGCGTCAGGCCAGCCTTGCGCAAAGCCTTGACCGTTACATTGTGGGCGCTCGAACCGCGCTTGAAGGCGACTTTCTTGCCCTTGAGGTCTTCCAGCGTCTGGATCGGCGAATCTTTTCGGACAAGGATTGCCGAGCCTGCGGAACTGCCCCGATACAGTCCCACATAGTAGAGGTGGCCACCGGACGCCTGGGCGAAAAGCGGCGGCACGTCGCCCGTTGCACCGAAATCGAGCGCACCTGCGCCGAGCGCCTCCAAAAGCGGCGGACCGGAGGTGAATTCCGACCAGCTGACGGTGATGCCTCTGTCGGCAAGGCGCTTTTCCAGCGCGCCGCGCCGCTTGGCCAAAGCGAGTACCCCGTTCTTCTGCCAGCCGATGCGGAACTCAGACGCTGCCGCACGCGCGCCTTGGATGCCCGGCAATAATGCCGTGGCCGCAGCCGCGCCGAAAAGCCCCAGTGTTTGACGTCGTGAAATCACAGTTGTTCCTCCTTGGAAGTCGGCAGGTCTCACCGCTCCAATGTTGCGATACTCCAATTCTGATAAACTCTATAAACTCGATCGACATTTATATTTATTATCTTTGTGCGCTTGCGGGATTATCCGGACCAGTATTCGCTGCTTTCGGAGAAAATTTTTCCCGTGCGAGGTCACTTGCTGCCCCGGGCGGCTTTTCGCGCGCGGTACTTTCGGCTAATCCTCGTGCCCTGCAATCGCGAAAGGATAGGCACATGGCAAAAGTCGCATTCATCGGTCTCGGCGTGATGGGGTTTCCCATGGCCGGCCACCTCAAGGTGAAAGGCGGCCATGACGTCACGGTCTATAACCGGACCGCAGGAAAGGCCGCCGCTTGGGCGGAGAAATTCGGCGGCAAGTCGGCCCCCACGCCCGCGGAAGCCGCAAGGGATGCGGATTTCGTCTTTACCTGTGTGGGCAATGACGATGATCTCCGCGCAGTGACAATGGGTGAGAACGGCGCTCTCGAGACGATGAAGCCGGGTGCGATCCTGATCGACAATACGACCGCGAGCGCAGAAGTCGCCCGCGAGCTTTATGCCGCGGCGAAAGACAAGGGCTGTGGCTTTATCGACGCCCCCGTCTCCGGCGGGCAGGCAGGCGCCGAAAACGGCATTCTGACGGTCATGTGCGGCGGCGATGAAGCCACGTTCGAGAAGGCGAAGCCGGTGATCGATGCTTACGCCCGAATGGCCGGCCTCATGGGACCGGCCGGTGCCGGTCAGCTAACCAAGATGATCAACCAGATCTGCATCGCCGGTCTCGTCCAGGGGCTCGCGGAAGGCATTCATTTCGGCAAGCGCGCCGGCCTCGACATCGAGAAGGTTGTCGAGGTTATCTCCAAGGGTGCCGCCGGCTCTTGGCAGATGGAGAACAGGCACAAGACGATGAACGCAGGCAAGTACGACTTCGGCTTCGCCATCGATTGGATGCGCAAGGATCTCGGGATCGTCCTCAACGAAGCGCGCCGCAACGGCGCGAAGCTGCCGGTCACCGCCCTTGTCGACCAGTTTTACGGCGACGTACAGGCCATGGGCGGCAACAGATGGGATACGTCCTCGCTGTTGGCTCGACTCGAGAAATGATCGGCCCTTCCTCCAGCGCCGCGGAGCTCATTGCGCATCTGCAGGCGTTGCGCTCGGAGGAAAATATCGCAGGTATGGCCCGTTTCGGTATCGTCACCGAGACGGCGCTCGGAATCTCCAATCCAGACCTCCAAAAGATCGCCAGAGCAGCGAAGCGAAACCACGCCAGTGCCCTCGAGCTTTGGCAGAGCAACGTCCGCGAGGCGCGTCTACTCGCACTCTATACGGCGGAACCGGAGAAGCTCACACCAGATATCGCGCGAACCTGGGCCGATAATTTCGACTCGTGGGAAATAGTCGATTGCGCGGCCGATCTTTGCGTCGAGGCCCGCATCGAGGCACTCGTCCCCGAATTCGCAGCTGATGATCGGGAGTTTGTTCGGCGAACCGCCTTCGCGATGATAGCAGGCGCTGCCGTTCATTTGAAGCAAGAGCCGGACGAGACGTTGCTGGCATGGCTTCCGCTCATAGCGGCACATGCTGCCGACCCGCGCAATTTCGTGCGCAAGGCGGTGAACTGGGCGCTGAGAAACATCGGCAAACGCAACCTCCGCTGTCATCGTCGTGCGCTGGCACTTGCCGAGCGCCTTGCCGCGTCGGACGACCGGACAGCCCGCTGGATCGGCAAGGATGCAGTCCGGGAACTGACCAGCGAGAAGGTCGTCGCTAGGCTGTAGCGGACATCGGCGGCACAGTGATCGCCGCATTCGTCCGTCAAAGAGCAGCGGGCGGACGATCTTCGCCCACCCACTGTCCCTCCTGCCAACTATTTCTGGATGCAGGTATCGACCGTATCCTTCGTGCACTCATCGAGGCCGGTGAAAACAGGATCCTCGACCGGCTTGCCGGCGATCAGATCCATCATCACCGATGGTGCCTTGTAGCCCATCTCGAATGGCCGCTGGCCGACAAGTGCCGTCACGAGGCCTTCCTTGGCGATGGCGACTTCATCGCCGATCGTGTCGGCCGCACCGATGACGAACTCGTTCTTGCTAATCTTCTCAGCCATCGGCTTGAACAGGTCGCGATAGGGCTGCGGCGCGCCGAACAGCGGCCAGCCGCCCATGATGCCGAAGGCATCGAGGTCGGGGTTGGCGGCGAGAATATCGGTCATCGCCTGCACCCCCGTGGCGCCGTTGTCGTTCGTGAAGACCGGGCAACCGGCAACTTCCGTCCACCCGCCCTCGCCTTTCAGCTCGGCCAGGCCTTTCTGGCCGGTCAGGGTGTCACGCATCCCCTGAGCGCGGCGAAGGATATTGTCGGCGCCAGGATTACCTTCGATCGTGCAGATCTTGCCGCCCTTCGGCTTTGCTTTCTTGATGTATTCGCCGATGCGTGCGCCCATCAGATAATTGTCGGTGCCGAGATACGTCTTGCGCAGTGCTGAGTCTTCTGCCGCAAGGTCGGCGTCGAGCGTCATGACAGGCACTTTAGGGTTTGCCGTTTTCAGCGTCTGTGCGATCAGTTTGGCATTCGACGGTGAAATGGCGATGGCCGCCGTTTCCGCTTTGCCCAATACATCCTGAACGATTTGCGCCTCGCCGGCTTCATCGGAGGTCGATGCAGGACCGGTGTAGAAGCATTCATATTCGGAGTCCGGATTTTCCTTGTTCCACTTCTGGCAACCTTGGTTAATCGCCTCGAAGAACGGGTTGTCGAGGCCCTTCACGACGATGACCAACTGTTTCTTGGCCGCCAGGGCCTGTCCGGCGGTCAGCGCCAGCACCGCGGCTGTAAGCAATAATGCCTTCCTCATAGTTACCTCCCATTGAAAATGGCGGACGCCATCGCCCGCCACATGATCAACCCGGATACCAGACGATGCGAGGATCCTCCTCCGAACGCACATACCCCCAGGCCGAGTCGATAAGCATTTCCGGATCGTAGACGGGCCGCCATCCAAGCAGGTACTTCGCCTTGCTGTTGTCCATCCAGTTCGAATGGAACTGGCTCGGTATGTCGACCGAGCCGAGCCCGCGCGTCCGTGCAAGGTAGGCGGCAACCTCACCGTAGTCGACGGGTCGGTCCATGCAAATGTTGAACAGCTGACCTTTGGCGCGCGGATTGTCGAGCGCGGCAAGGATCGCGGAGACGAGGTCGTCCACGTGAACGAAATTGCGCTTCAAGGGCCTGCCGTCAGCATCACGCAACAGCGGAACCGCGTGCTCCCGCGCATAGCGTTCCGCGTCAGCCCGCGGCACGAGCGCATTCCAGTCCGGTCCGCCGAAAACGTCGTCGCCGAACGACAATGTGAACTTGAAGTCGTCCTTCTCCATGATCCAGGGCGCACGCAGGCAGCAGCCATTGATGCCGTACTGGATTTGGAACTGCACCAGCATCACCTCTTCCAGCACCTTCGACAGCGCATAGCAGCCGGGATAGGCCTGATGCGGCGTCGCTTCAGTGATTGGCGCTTCATGGCGATAGAAGAAGTGCCCGATCCCGGCATCGCCGCCGATGAGAATGAATTGGCGCGCAGTGGCGCTCGTTCTGAAGCCATCGAGAAGCCAGAAAAGTCCCTTGACGGTGACGTCCATGACGTCGTCTGGCGTCTCCTTGCACGTCGCGAGATGCACGACATGCGTGACATCAGCGAGCGCATTCCTCACCGCCTCGCGATCGCTGATCGAGCCGCGCACCGCCTCGACACGCTCGGTTTCTGGGCACAAGCGATTATGACAAAGCGCGCGAATGCGCGCCTTTGAAAATCGCGGATCGTCGAGCAGCCCACCGATGAAGTGCTGCCCGACCTTGCCCGTTGCGCCGGTGACAAGGATCAGCATGATCTCCTCCAACAACAGCTAATATACAGACACTTCTGCGCGTCAACGAAATTGTACTACAAAACGAATAATTGTAGCGGGGACCGCAAATTAGCGACATCCGATTGACGGATTCGCGTGGTTCTGGATAAATGTCGAGAGCGCTCGCGGGGAGGAAACTGGCGGGCGAAATCGCGGCTCGAAACAGGGTCGCGGCTTTGGGAGGCTAGACGTCTGGTGGCAGTTCTCGAGCTCGCCAACATCTCAAAACATTTCGGCGCCATACAGGCGGTCAACGACGTTTCGTTTTCGCTCGCGGCGGGAGAGGTCGTGGGCTTGATGGGCGACAACGGCGCCGGCAAGTCGACGCTTGTGAAAATGATTGCCGGCAATTTCCGCCCAAGCCACGGAACGATGCAGCTTGATGGTCAAGACCTCATTCTGCACAAGCCGGTCGAAGCCAGGCAGCGGGGCATCGAGATCGTCCACCAGGACCTGGCGCTCTGCAACAATCTGACGGCTGCCGCCAACGTGTTCCTAGGCCGAGAAATCCGCCGCGGGTTCGGGCCCCTGCGCATTCTCGACTACAAGACGATGTACAGGCGCGCCGGCGAAATCTTCAGGGAACTGAAATCGGAGACGCGCCCGCGAGACCTGGTCAAGCAGATGTCGGGTGGCCAGCGCCAGGCGGTCGCGATCGCCCGCACCATGCTGGCGGAGGCAAAGCTGGTGCTCATGGACGAGCCCACCGCCGCCATCTCCGTGCGCCAGGTTGCCGAGGTTCTCGCCCTCATCCGCCAACTACGCGATCGTGGCATCGCCGTCATTCTGATCAGCCACCGCATGCCTGATGTCTTCTCGGTTGCTGACCGTGTGATCGTCATGCGGCGCGGGCGCAAGGTTGCCGACAAGCCGATCGCGGCGAGTTCGCCGGAGGAAGTCACAGGGCTCATAACGGGCGCAATCGAACAAGTGTGATGCGTACCCGGTCCTAACGTAAGCGAAGGTCGACCATGGCAATAACCCTCGATCAGACGATAGCGCAGAAGCAACGCAGCTGGTTCGCATCCGTATTCGCGAGCCAGACCTTCTGGGTTCTCGTTGCCGTCGTTCTCGCCTGTATCTTCCTGTCCTTCGCGACCAGCTCCTTCGCCACGCCCGCCAACCTTTACAACATCACCCGCAACGTCACCTTCATCGCGATCATCGCGCTCGGCATGACGCTGGTCATCATCACGGGCGGCATCGACCTCTCGGTCGGTTCCGTCCTTTGCCTCTGTAGCATGGTGCTCGCGGTTACCATGCATGCCGGGTACGGCATCGGAACGGGCATTGCAGCCTCGATTGGCACAGCGCTTGTGGTCGGCGCGTTCAATGGCATCCTGATCGCCTATCTCGGTTTCCCGCCCTTTGTCGTCACGCTCGGCATGTTGTCGATTGCCCGCAGCCTCGCGATGGTGGCCTCGAACAATACCGTCGTCTTCCAGTTTGGCCCGGATCACGACAAGCTGCTGGCGCTCGGCGGCGGCGCATGGCTCTTCGGCATCGCCAACCCAGTGCTATACATGGCGGTTCTGGCACTTTTGACCGGTTTTGTGCTGCGCTGGACACGATTTGGTCGCTACGTCTTCGCCATCGGTGGAAACGAGCACGCCGCGACGCTGACCGGCGTGCCCGTCAGGAAGATCAAGGTCGCGATCTATATGATCTCGGCGTTGTCGGCCGGTGTTGCCGGCATCATCCAGACCGGCTGGCTTGGCGCCGTAACCACGAACATCGGCGCGGGCATGGAACTACAGGTGATTGCCGCAGCCGTCATCGGCGGCGCCAATCTCGCCGGCGGCGTCGGCACCGCCTTCGGTGCCATCGTCGGCGCTGCCTTGATCGAAGTCATCCGAAACAGCCTTGGCTTGCTTGGTATCAACGCCTTCTGGCAGGGCACCTTCATCGGCGGCGCGATCGTTCTCGCGGTTCTTTTCGACCGGCTGAGAAACCTGCGGCAAAGCGAGTAGCAGAAGGCGCAGCGACTAGCGGCGTGCCCCTCAGTCCTCGTTCGATTTGGCGTTGTCGAGAATCATGTAATCGAGCGGCAGCTGCGTCGAATACTTGATCTGCTCCATGGCGAAGGTGGAAGACACGTCGCGGATTTCGATCTTCGCGATCATCCGCTTGTAGAAGGCGTCATAGGCGGCAATATCCGGCACGACCACGCGCAGCAAATAGTCCACGTCGCCGCTCATGCGATAGAACTCGACCACCTCGGGAAAATCGGCAACGACTTCCGAAAAACGCCGCAGCCACTCGATCGAGTGCGTTGCTGTCCGGATCGACACGAAGACCGTGACCTTGGTGTTGACCTTTTCCGGATCAAGGATGGCGACGCGGCGCTTGATGACGCCATCCTCTTCCATCTTCTGGATGCGCCGCCAGCAGGGTGTCGTGGAAAGCCCGACCTTCTTGGCGAGATCGGCAACGGCCAGAGTCGAATCTTCCTGCAAAAGGCGCAGGATCTTGCGGTCAAGACGGTCCATACAGCAAAGCCCCTTCGAATTATTTTCTCTGTATAGCGCGATTCCGGCAGTTTAAAAGAATTTTGTTTCAGTCAGTCAGGAGTTTCACGCGTTCCCGCAAAACTGGCAGCAGCTCCGCCTCGAACCACGGATTGCGCTTGATCCAGGCCGTGTTGCGCCAACTCGGATGTGGCAGTGGCAAAATTGCCGGTGAGCGCCGATGCGATAGCGTCGCCCGCCAGGCCCGCACTGTCTCGGTCATGTTTTCACGGCGCTCGGCGCCCATGTGCCAGGCCTGCGCATATTGGCCGACCGCCAACAGAAGTTCGATCTGCGGCATCGCCGAAATCGTCCCGCTCTGCCAGTGTCGTGCGCATTCGCGGCGCGGCGGCAGGTCGCTACCCTTGGCGTCATAGCCAGGAAAACAGAAGCCCATCGGCACGATGGCGAAGCGATCGCGGTCGTAAAACGTCTCCCGATCGACCTGCAGCCAGTCGCGCAGGCGATCGCCGGATGCATCGTTGAACGGAACGCCCGTCTCGTGAACCCTGAGGCCAGGCGCCTGCCCCGCGATCAATATCCTCGCCTTCGACGATATCACGGCGACTGGCCGCGGCTCATGCGGCAAACGAGCGACCGCCCCGCCAAGCGGCGCGTCACGACAGATGCGGCAGGCTGCAATCTCCTGCCGAAGAGCATCCAGCACCCACTCGTCCGGCGCGTTTTTCCCCATCACCATCCAAGCAACCCCATGATGCCACGAGCATCTGCACGCGGCGCATGGTCGCGCACGCTGCGTGGCATCTCGAACGTGCCTGCCCAGAGTCCGGCTTTCTCCACCCGCGCCAGCGCTTCCTCGTCGCCATAGGCGCCATAGGATACCGCCATGCCTCTGCGCACCATTGCAGCGTTAAGATCGACTTCGCCGGAATGACAGACGACAAGCAGACGATCGAACCGGTCCCGTTCCGTCCCGCTGCACTGCGTATCTGCCGGCATGATAAGAACCTGCAGTGCCCGCTTCGCCTCCTGCCCGCATGCCCATGCCCTGCCTGCCCGTTCGCACCTCTGGCTGAGCTCCGGCGCATCGATGCCGTAAAGCCGCATTCGCTCCTTGCCGAGGTTCAGGCTGTCGCCGTCCGCCACATGAAATTGGCCGGAATAAGCCGTTTCGGCCCCGTCGTTCAGCTTGGCTGCAATCAGCCACAGGAACGCCAGCAGAGCCAGCGCCGTCACGCCGTCGCGCATCACCCGCAAACCGCGTGTCACGGTTTCGCCTCCTTCAAAAACAAATCCTTGGCAAAGATGCCTAACATCATCTTAAGGATTGCGGTCTAGGGTGTAGACACCCGCGGATCAAGTTTCAACGTGCACAATGAGTACAGGCGTTAGCACATCGGCCGATAAGAACATCGTCGACAAGTCACGCAGTCACCGCAACAAGCCTGTGTCGAAGGCTGTTCGGCTGACGCGGGAACGCCTCCAGTCGAGCCACGCAGCAAGCGGCGCATTCGATCGCGACGTGCTCGTGATGTACATCAATGCTGTCCTCCAGGGCGCGTCGATCGTACCGCTCTTCGTCATCATTATTGCCGCTCTCGGCGTCTACTTCACGGAAAACACGCAGATCTTTCTGTGGGCGCTGCTAACGCTGACGGCCCATGCCGCAAACGTGTTCCTCGCGCGACGCGCCCGCGGTCACGAGATCAACGCGACAACAGCGCGCAAATGGCGCCGCGTTCTCTTGCTTGGGCAATTCATGGTTGGCTGCTGCTGGGCGGTGTTCGCCCTACAGGACTGCACCGCATGCGAGCCCTCGAGCTTCCTGCTCTACAAAGGTGCCACGCTGCTCATTGCGCTCTCCGTCACGGCAATGTCGAACTTCATGCTGACGCCGTCGGTCCTCATAACCTTTGCACCTGTCGTTCTCGGATTGGTTGCCAAGGCCGGGCTCTCCCGCGAAATCCTTGAGATCAGCCTGACGGCCATCTTCACGACGACGGTGATCCTTTTCAACTACATCAGCGACCGGCTCTTCCAGTCCAACTTGAAGATCCTCGCATATCAGGCCGAGAAGGACGATCTGATCGCCGAGCTGGAAGTCGCAAAATCCATGTCGGATGAAGCCCGTCGTCGGGCGGAGGAAGCGAACCTGGCAAAGTCCCGCTTCCTCGCTTCCATGTCGCATGAATTGCGCACACCGCTTAACGCCATCCTGGGCTTCTCGGAGGTCATGTCTGCCGAGGTGATGGGGCCGCTCAACAACCCCACCTACAAGGAATACACCAACGACATCCATCGCTCTGGCGAGCATCTGCTGAACCTCATTAACGAGATCCTCGACCTGTCGCGCATCGAGGCTGGCAAATACGAGCTCAGCGAGGACGCAATCTCGCTGCTGAACATATCGGAAGATTGCATCGGCATGGTGCAACTGCGCGCCCGCGGCAAGAACATCACCATCTCGCAGCAGTTCGAGGCCGAATTGCCTGCCGTCTGGGCAGACGAGAAAGCGCTGCGTCAGGTCATCCTCAACCTGCTTTCGAACGCCGTGAAGTTCACGCCACAAGCCGGCGAAATCCACGTTAAGGTCGGCTGGACGGCAGGCGGCGGCCAGTACATCTCCATCAAGGACAACGGTCCCGGAATTCCGGAAGAAGAGATCCCTGTAGTCCTGTCGGCTTTCGGCCAGGGCTCGATCGCGATCAAGAGCGCAGAACAGGGCACCGGCCTCGGTCTGCCGATTGTTCAGGCGATCCTCGCCAAGCACGACGGTCAGTTCATCCTCAAGTCGAAGCTGCGCGAAGGCACCGAAGTCATAGCGATCCTGCCCGCCAAGCGCGTGCTGCAGACCGTCCCGGCCGTCGAGGATACGCCGGTGGTTTCCCGCAAGCGCCGGAGCTTCGCGTAGCCGTCCTAGTCGATGATCCGCTTCAAATCAGCGTCGTCCGTGAAGTCCTGCGGGGCATTGTCGATGCCAGCCGGATCGGTCAAGTTCTTGAGAGCTCGGTTGGCGGTCGCTGAGTTCTGCGGCCTTGCGCAGCATGCAAGATAGCATCTCGCGATGCCGTCTCGGGCATCCAGCCAGTCGGTCAGCGACAGTCTCAACGCGTCATTGCGAGCCGGCTCTACCAGACCAACGGATGTATCAAGGCGATCGAACTGGGCAATAAACGCGCGGCCACGCCCGCGGTGAAGCTACCGCGCTCGTGGTTTCTGATGGCTGCCGCCTACGGCCAAAAGCATCACTATTTGCCGAATGCATCCGCCGAGGAGCGCAGTTGCGGACCCGTCATCCGAACAGCAGATGCTTCCCGATCGTGAACACCAGGAACACGCCGCATGCGACGATCATGCAGACGACGGCGAAAGATCCGAGATCCTTGGCGTGTTTTCCAACCATCGAGATCTCGGGCGAAATCCTGTCGATGACTTCCTCGATCGCCGTGTTCAGCGCCTCGACAGCGAAGAGTGCGAGAAACAACACAGTGGCGATCATCAGCTCGGCGAGTGTCGCACCGACGGCGATCAGCAGGATCAGCGAAACCGCGAAGAACAACAGTTCCTGCCGGAACGCAGCCTCCTTGATCAGCCGCCGGAAACCGCCGATCGAATAGCCGGCTGCTGCAAGGAAGTGGCTGATGCCAGTGAGTTTTGTCACGGCAGGTTTCATCAAGTGCCCTCGTGGTCCGTCAATGGCGGCCGTTGCCGCCACCAGTCAGAAATTGCGAATACCGGTTCACGGCCCCCGCGGCAAGAACTCCGTCATCAACCTGTCACAAACCTGAAAGCTCAGTGCTTGTTGCTGACGCCGGCCTGCGAGAACGTTGCCATGCCGGAATGGCAGGCCGCCGCTGCCTTGACGATCCCGGCCGCCAGCGCAGCTCCCGTCCCCTCGCCGAGCCGCATGCCGAGCGCCAGAAGCGGCGTCTTGCCGAGCATCTCGATGGCCCGCAGATGACCCGGCTCGCCGGAGACGTGGCCGATCAGGCAGTGGTCGAGGGCCGAAGGATTGGCGGCCTTCAGGATGGCGGCGGCCGCCGTTGCGACATAACCGTCGATCAATACCGGGATCCGCTCTACTCGCGCGGCAAGGATGGCTCCAGCCATCGCCGCGATTTCGCGGCCGCCGAGGCGGCGCATGATCTCCAGCGGATCGCCCAGGTGATCGCTGTGCAGCGCGACCGCCTTTTCGACAGCCGCAATCTTCCGCTCCAGCATCTCGCCTTCCGAGCCGGTTCCCGGTCCGACCCAGTCGCGCGCGTTGCCGCCGTAAAGCGCATAGTTGATCGCCGCTGCGATCGTGGTGTTTCCGATTCCCATCTCGCCGATGCAGAGAAGATCGGTGCCGCCTGCGATCGCTTCCATGCCGAATGCCATGGTCGCCGCGCAATCGCGCTCCGACAACGCGGGCTCCTCGGTGATATCGCCGGTCGGGTAGTCGAGAGCGAGATCGAATACCTTCAGGCCGAGATCATAGGCCACGCAGATCTGGTTGATGGCCGCGCCGCCGGCCGCGAAATTCTCCACCATCTGCTGCGTCACGGCAGGAGGAAACGGCGTGATGCCCTGCCTGGTAACGCCGTGGTTGCCGGCGAAGATCGCGACCAACGGCCGGTTCACCGCCGGCGCCTTGCCCGTCCAAGCGGCAAGCCAGAACGCAATTTCCTCGAGCCGCCCGAGCGCGCCGGGCGGCTTCGTCAGCTGCGCATCGCGTTCGCGTGCGGCTGCAAGTGCCCTGGCATCCGGCCCCGGCAGATCTCGCAGGAGTGCCCGGAAATCATCGAATGGCAGGCCTGAGACGCTCATGAATGCGGTTTCCTTGTCTTGGTCGATTAACTTGTCTTTTCGCTGCAAATCAGCTTCTTTCGTCGCCACTCTCTTAAAGGCAGCCGCGGAGGCGAACAACTCCAAAAGCGCTGCATATGGTCGCGGGGTCGGGCTGCACAATGAACATTGGAAACTATGCGGCCGACGTCGCTCGCGCCGTTGCCTTTCTCAGCCGCATTCCGATGCCGCCTTCTGCTTTCGTCGATTTCAACGGCAAGCTTGACAGGGCCTCCCGCGCCTTTCCGGCCGCAGGCATTGTCATTGCGCTCCTGCCCGCGCTTGTCTTCCTGGTGATGCTCTGCCTGCATGCAGACCGGCTGCTGTCGGCTTTCGTCGCGCTTGCCGTACAGGCGGCATTGACAGGCGCGCTTCACGAAGATGGTCTGGCCGACTGCGCCGACGGGCTCGGCGGCGGGCGCGACCGCGAGCATGCACTCACGATCATGAAGGACAGCCGCATCGGCACCTATGGCGCAATCGCCTTGATCCTGTCGTTTGCGCTTCGAGCAGGCGCACTCGCCGCAGTCGCACGCGCAGCGCCGCCCTTGGCCGCAGCACTCGCTCTGCCGGCGATAGCCTGCATCAGCCGTGGCGCGCTTGTTTGGCACTGGCATCGGCTGCCATCGGCAAAACCCGATGGCGTGGCCGCCGCCGCAGGACAGCCGAGCGATGGCACGATGCATATGGCGCTTGCCTCCGGCTGCCTTTTGTCGGCGCTGCTGCTCTGGCCGAGCCTCGGCCTCCTGCCCCTCGTCTGCGCGCTTCTTGCCTGCGGTTTGTCGGTCATGGCCTTTACCCGGTTCGTCCGACGCAAGCTCGCCGGGCATACAGGCGACACGCTTGGCGCTGCCCAGCAGATTTCGGAAATCGCCGCCGTCTGCGCCCTTGCCATGGCTTTGTGAAACCTCGATATAGATTGTATGCAAACAGCCTGCATCCATGTCTGCTCCATCGATCCGGAAACCGGCCTGTGCATGGGTTGCGGCCGTACGCTTCCCGAGATCGGCGGTTGGATGTCCTTCTGCGACGAGGAACGCCGACAGCTGATAGCCATATTGCCCGCGCGGCTTGCCGCAAGCCGACTGGCAATCCCGCCACAGCCGATGATGCAGGCCACAGCGGAGCAGCGTGCATGAACCGTCTGACGATCGTCCTTGCGGTCCTTGGCCTGGGTCTCGCCGTACTCATATTCAGCGATGACACGAACCGGATCTTCGGCATGAGGACCGACGATTTCGGCCGCGTCGTCTATCTGCTTCCGATCGCGCTGATGCTGGCTGCCGGCGTCTGGGCACGGCGCACGAGCGCGAGTGAGACCCTGCGCAATTTGATGATCTGGCTTGTGCTGATCCTCGCTCTTGCGACCGTCTATCTATATCGGCAGGAGGTGCTTGGCATCGGCAACCGCCTGCTCGCCGGCCTTGTCCCGGGCCGCGCAGTCGTCGTGACCACCAGCGAGGGCGGCGAAGAGGTGATCCTTCACAAGCTCCTGAACGGTCACTACGAGGCCTATGTCACGATCAACGGCCAGAGCATTTCGATGCTGGTCGACACGGGTGCAAGCATGATCGCGCTATCCCGCGAGGACGCGGAGCGGGTCGGCATCATTCCCGAGAATCTCGATTATTCGATGAGCGTCATGACGGCCAACGGTCGCGCCCGCGCAGCCCGTGTGACGCTCTCCGAGGTCGCGATCGGCCCGATCATCCGTCATAACGTTCCGGCCAGCGTCGCGCAGGACGGAAAGCTCGACCAGAGCCTCCTCGGCATGAGCTTCCTCTCCACCCTCGGATCTCTGCAGATCCAGACAGACGAGCTGCGGATGCGAGACTAGGAGGGCCCTTGGACCTCGCGCAGGTAGCAGCTAACTTCGCAGCCTGTATCCCGTCTTGAAGATCCAGCCCAGCGTTCCCAGGCAAACCGCCAGGAAGATCGAGATCATCCCGAGGCTCACCAGCGGATTGACGTCGGCAATGCCGAAGAAGCTCCAGCGGAAGCCGCTGACGAGATAGAGCGCCGGATTGAAGTGGCTCACCGCCTGCCAGAACGGCGGCAGCATGCTGATCGAATAGAAGCTGCCACCAAGGAAGGTCAGCGGTGGCACGACGAGCATGGGGATGAGGTTCAGCTGTTCGAAGTTGGTTGCCCAGATGCCGATCATGAAGCCGAACAGGCTGAAGGTGATCGCTGTCAGCAGGAAGAACAGGACCATCATCACCGGATGCTCGATCCTCACATCCACAAATATATTCGCCGTCAACAGGATGATCACCCCGATCATCAGCCCCTTTGTCGCCGCGGCGCCGACATAACCGAGCAGGATTTCGCTCATGGCCACCGGCGCCGACAATACCTCGTAGATCGTGCCGGTGAATTTCGGAAAGTAGATCCCGAAGGATCCGTTGCTGATACATTGGCCAAGCAGCGTCAGCATGATCAGCCCCGGTGTGATGAAGGCGCCGTAGGAAACGCCCTCCACCTCTTGGATCCGCGATCCGATCGCCGCGCCGAAAACGATGAAATAGAGCGATGTCGAAATGACAGGCGAAACGACGCTCTGCAACAGCGTCCGGCGTGTGCGCGCCATTTCGAAGAAGTAGATGGATTTGATTGCTTCGACGTTCATTTCGCTCCTCCCACGAGCGCCACGAAGATGTCTTCCAGCGAGCTCTGCTGCGTCGAAAGATCCTTGAAGTGAATATTGTGCTCGCCGAGCCGCGTCAGTAGCGTGGCGACGCTCTCCTGCTCGTTCTGGGCATCGAAATCGTAGATCAGCCGGCTGCCGTCTGCGGCGAGCGAAAGACCGTTGCCGGCAAAACGGTCCGGCAGCTCTTGCAGTGGCTCGTTCAATTCGAGAATGAGCTGCTTGCGGCCAAGCTTCGCCATCAGTGCCGTCTTGTCTTCCACCAGCAGGAGCTCCCCGCCGTTGATGACGCCGACGCGATCGGCAATCTCTTCTGCCTCTTCGATGTAGTGCGTGGTCAGGATGATCGTGACTCCGGAGCGCCGCAGCTTTTCGACGACGTGCCACATGTCCTTGCGCAGCGTCACATCGACGCCCGCGGTGGGCTCGTCGAGGAAGAGGATTTCCGGCTCATGCGACAGCGCCTTGGCGATGAGCACGCGCCGCTTCATGCCGCCCGACAGTTGCCGCAGCATGTTGTCCTTTTTGTCCCACAGCGAAAGGTCGCGGAGCACCTTCTCGATATGCGCCGGATCGGATCGCTTGCCGTGCAGCCCGCGCGAGAAGCTGACCGTATTCCACACCGTCTCGAACTGGTCCGTCGTCAACTCCTGGGGAACGAGGCCGATCAAGGAGCGCGTCGCCCGGAAATCCTTGACCACATCATGACCGTCAACGGTCACTGTGCCGCCACTCGGATTGGCGATACCACAGACAATCGAGATCATCGTCGTCTTGCCCGCGCCGTTCGGTCCGAGCAAGGCCAGAATCTCGCCCCGCTCGACATCAAGGTCGATACCCTTGAGCGCTTGAAATCCGTTGGCATAAGTCTTGGTGAGATTTCGGATGGAAATGATCGGGGCCATAAAGGGCTCTTCTGACATCTGCGGCGGGAGTTGCTGGGGCGCTATATATCCGCTTTGAGTAGTTTTGACATCCCGGCACAGACGAACAGAGTATTCACTCGCGTGAAAACGCGTCTGGAAGAAAAGACCATTCGCGCCTGTGGAAAACGCCAAAGCGGCAAGATGTCATCAACCGGTGATATTTCTCAGCCATAAAGACGGCGAGGCAAGCAAGCGCTCTCCGTCCCGCCGCACCCCTTGCGGAGAACCGCCTGAGCGATCTCGTTACGCTCCCTTGGCTTCCTCGACATGCAGTGAAGTGTATCCAGTCATCACATGCCTTGACCCAGCCGGGCGGCGCCGTCCGCGCTGCGTTCGCCTTGGGCCGGCTTTCGAGCCGGCCTTTCCTTTTCAATGGCAGTAGACTCTGCCGCTCTGGCGTGCCCGGAGATCGAAGTGGAAATGGTTCCAGTGCTCCGGATTGCTGCCGGGTCCGAGCACCGTATTGAAATACTTGCAACTGTCGCTGCGCACGGCCTGCAACAGCCGGCCCTCCCGGAACGAGAACAGCCCTTTCTTGCGCACGTCGATCGCGTGACCGCTCTTCAGGACGAATTTGCCGACATCGATTGCGTTGCCGCGGGCATGCTCGGACATCGGGTTGTAGCGCTGTCGGCTGTTGTTCATGCGGCGGCAGCTATATCCGCCGAGAGGCTGAATGGTCTTGATGCCGGACCAGTAGCGAAAGCGGGCGGAAGGCGCGAGTTCGTTCTTGACCCATTTGGCGAAGGCGAGCGTCACCTGGCAATTCAGTGTCACCGCTGGCCGGACGCCGATATTGCCGGAAAGGCCCTGCAGGGAAATCGGATACGGCACCTGGCAGGCGGGCCCGTTCGAGATCGGCGGCTTCTCGGAATAGACGACGCCCATCCGCTTCAAGTCGCGACGGCAAGCAAGCTCCGAGGCCGGCATCACGCTCGGATCTGCGGGGGCGGCCGGTTCACTCATCATCGGCGCGGTCGGGTCGTTGGGTCGCAGCATGGCGACCTGCTGTTCCTCGTTCTCTTCCGGCACGCGCGCCGGCGCGACCACCGGCCTTCCATCAGTCCATACAGGCGCGTTGCCCATCTGCGCCTGCGCAGCCGGCGCGGGGATCCGCGCGCCGTTGAGCTGGGTGGGATTGTCGGTACCGATGCCATCGACAACGGGCTGATCGGACTGGCCCTCGGCGATCTGTTGCTGTTGCTCCTCGGCAAGACCGACGACGGGTTCGGCTCCAAGTTCAGCGTCCATATTGACGCCGCCGGCAGGCACGGCGAGCTGCTGCGTGCCGCCCCAGGTCGAAGGCTGGTTGCGAAGAGAGCCGGCCGCGCCCTGTGCGCCCGCCATTGCCTCGTCGCTATCGATCATCGGCAGTCGCCCGGCCTGCGCAGGCGCTTGAAGCGTTTGCGATTGGCTCTGGCCGCGGCGTTTTCCCGTTCCGGCAAGATTGGGCGTGTTGAGGTAGTCGACGGATCCGGCAGCATCACTGACCGGCGCATTTGCTGCCGGATAGGCCTGTTCACTCGGTGCCATCTGCATCCGCGCAGCAGGCGCGCGACGCTCAGGCGGAGAGATCGACCCCACCCGTGTGCCATTGTCTACGTCGCCGGGTGGAATAAGGCCATCGGTCGAACATGTTACCAGTGCCGTCGAGAGCAGCACTGGCAGCACGTATTGCCGAAGAATGGAAACAAACGCCATGCTCTCATCGCTTCCGAGGAACGGCAGGGATCTAAAACTTACGCCGAAATTTAGTGAAGAACGGTGAACGAAAGCTTACCTGGATTGCTGCCGCCCGCGTCTGAGCCCGATATCGAGCCGGAACAGCACACGCAGGCCCGAGGCAGAAACGCTTGCCCGGACGCGCAGATGTTCCGGTTTGGGCATCGTTTCGTTCGACAACGCAACTTGCTGCACAATGGACAGAACGAAATCTTAAGTCATTCCAACGATTGTAGGATTTGGATCGTCAACCGTTGGGCCGGGCATGAAGCTCCTCGCTACTCTCGCCAAGATCGCTGCTCGCCTGGCACCATCCCGGCGTGGCAGCCAGACTGTCATCGAGGCGCTTCAAAGTGCCGTCGCCGAAAAAGAACAGCAGCTCGAACAGCAGGCGATTGCCCTCGCCCACAGCCGAAAGATATTCGATCGCTCATCCGAAGCCGCACGGATCGGCGTGTGGGAATGCAGCCTGCCGGACAACCGGCTTGTTTGGACCAAGATGGTCTATGATCTCTTCGACGTGCCATACGAGGCCGATCTCGATCGCGCGGAAATCTTGAAATGCTATTCCAACGAGTCACTTGCCGAGCTCGTACGGCTGCGCAGCCGCGCGATCCAGGAGCAGAGCGGCTTTACGCTCGACGCGGAGATCGTGACACCCAAGGGCAATACGCGTTGGATCCGCATCACGGCGACCGTCGAATGTGAGGGCGATGTCCCTGTCCGCATCTTCGGCATGAAGCTCGACATCACGGCCGAAAAGATGATGTTTGACCAGATCCGCTATCTCGCCGAATTCGACATCCTGACGGGCCTGCCGAACCGGGCGCAGTTTCAGACTGCCGTGCAGCGCCTGCCACTGCGCTACATCAGTGGCAGCACCGCAGCCCTGCTGCTCATTGATCTCGACGGCTTCAAGGGCATCAACGACACCTTCGGCCACCAAGCTGGCGACGAGTGCCTCAAGGAAACGGCAGAGCGGCTGCTGGCAGCGTGCAAGGGAGCAGACCTCGTGGCCCGCATTGGCGGCGATGAATTTGCGGTCCTTGTCAGCGGCTACGACAGCGCCGCAAGCGTTGCCACGCTCGCTGAGACCGTCGTCCATTGCCTCAACCGCTCGGTCGAGCGGGACGGCGCCAGAATGCATGTCGGCGCGTCCGTGGGCGTCGCCTTCTTCGATGCATCAATGAACTCCAACATCTTTGTTTGTGCCGACTCTGCACTCTACAAGGCCAAGGCTGACGGCAAGAACCGCTTCCAGGTCCACGAGATTCCCGCGTGTATCGACAATCCAAAGATGGACGCTGCCTAGCCTCCTGCTCGCGCTTGGGGCTCAGGAGGTAAGGCTGGCGAATCCTCGTCTCTGGTCTATGATGCGAGCGCGCTGCCTGAGGTCGTTGGCAGCGCGGCATGGAGGTTCATATGGAAGACGGCAAATTCTCGGTCGGCACAGGAGCGATCGACATCGCGCTATTGATCGGCCGGCTGCTTCTCGCCTGGATCTTTCTGCACGAGGGCGTATCGCTGGCGCTCAATTTTTCGGGGGCCGTCGAGATGGCTGCCCAATTCGGTTTGAGCGTTCCACTGCTTGTAGCAACGATTGCTCTCCAGATCGGCGCCGGCCTATCCATCGCCACCGGGCTTTTGACCCGCATCGGCGCCTCCGCCTTGGGCCTATTTTGCGTCGCAACTGCCACGCTTTTCCATACCAACTTCAGCGATCAGAACGAACTGCTTCATTTCGAAAAAGATCTGGCCATCGCGGGCGGCATGTTCGTGCTCGCCGCCGCCGGAGCCGGCACTCTCTCAATCGATCACTGGCTAAGGGGTCGCGGGCAGTAGTGCCGGGCTGTACTGGACGGCGACTGGCATGCGTCCCGTCGCAACCGCGACACGACAGGTCACTATGCGGTTACACGGGCGTCGCGCCGCTCTGCCCGATAGGCTCTCAAGATCGCATCGACCGCCTTCGCCGCTTCGGCAGCGTTCGTCTGGTAATTGGTAACTGATAGGCGCATGACCTGCCTGCCGCGCCATGTCGCGGCGCCGGCAAACAGAGCGCCCTCGCGCTGCAAGGCGCCGATCGTTCGCTTGGTGAGCTCGTCGGCCTGCTCAGGCGGCAGGTCCGCTCCGAAGCGCACAATCACCTGATTGAGGAGGACATCGTTGCCAATCGCAATTCCCGGTTCCCCGGCAAGCGCCAGTGCCATGCCTGTCGCAGCGTCGCATGCGCCGTCGACCACGGCCTCGACGCCGCTGCGCCCGAGATGCCTGATCATCGCCCATGTGGCAAAGCCGCGCGCGCGCCGCGACAGCTCCGGCACATAGTGCGAGGGATCGCGCTCGCCCTCGCTGGCAAACGGCAGATAGCTCGCCGAAATGGTCATGGCCCGCCGGTGCGCGAGTTCGTCGCGCACGATCGCATAGCCGCAATCATAGGGCGTCTGCAGCCATTTGTGCCCATCGGTGGCCCAGCTGTCCGCCTGCTCCACGCCGGCGGTTAAATGACGCCGCCGCGCCGAGGCCTGCGCCCAGAGGCCGAACGCCCCATCGACATGCACCCATGCGCCCTTCGACTTGGCAATCGGGATCAAGTTGCCGAAATCGTCACAGGCGCCTGTATTGATCTGCCCTGCCTGGAGGATCGCTATGCAAGGGCCAGAGACATCGGCAACCGCCTGCTCGAACGCCACCGGCACGATGCACCCCAGATCATCCGTCGGGATCCGCACCACGCGATCGTGGCCGAGGCCGAGAAACTGCAATGCGGAGAACACCGTCGTATGCGCATCATCGCCGATCAGCACCGTGATCTGCGGCGCTCCGAACAGTCCGTTGGCATCGACATCCCAGCCTGACCGTAACAGCACCTCGCCTCGAGCGGCCGCAAGGCAGGTGAAATTCGCGACGGTCGCGCCAGTGACAAAGCCGACAGAACAGCCAGCGGGAAGTCCAAGCAGCTGAAGCAGCCAGCGCGCGCCTACTGTTTCAGCGGCGGCCGCCGAAGGCGACGCCGTATGGTTGCCGGCATTCTGTCCCCACGCGCTCGTTAGAAAATCGGCGGCAACTCCCATCGGGTGAGAGCCTCCGATGACCCAGCCGAAAAAGCGCGCGCCGGTCATCAGATGCAATCCCGGCTCCGCCGTCGTCACCAGTTCGTCGAGCACGTCGACCATCGGTGATGACTGTTCAGGCAGGGGGGCGGCAAAGGCCTCCACGGCGGTGGCATAGTCACGCAATGGACGATGGGGGCGACTGTCGGCCGTGTCACGAAAGCGCACGGCATGATCGGCGGCGATTGAGAACAATTCCTTCGTGCCCATTGCATCCGCCTCCCCACATCGCGCTGCCAAAGCATGCGATGGCGGAGAATAGCCTGAACTCTGTGGCGGTACCAGCCCGACGGCTAAACGCACCGGTGACGTGGCCTCAGAGCGTCAGCCCCCGAGGCTGCGAAATGCCGTGGGCGCATCTCGTTTCTCGCTGCCGTAGAGTTCATTCATGATTTTGGCGACCTCGACGGCGTGGCCTTCAGTCAAGCCATGCAATATCTGCCCGCCGAAGGACGCCGGCTCTTCAGTCTGGTTGTCCCACACCATCCAGAGATCGAGCGGGTCGCAAATGACGTCGTAACGTTGATCGGAACTATACATGGGTAAATTGCCTTACGAACCCAACCCGCTTAAGCCCCTACTATTAACGCGCCCTTGCTTCGGACTCCCAATTAGCGCGAGCGATTTCTTGTCCTGATGATCGGGAAGCCCAAAAAATACCAGGACAAGGCAGTTCCCAAACCCACCGGCGCGATCGCACCGATGTTGCCGCCGCGCAGCAGGCAGGCCAGAAGCCCCGCGGCCACCCCCACGATCACCAGATCGATTAGGCACGGCCGCGATTCGGATGTTGATTTCTCTCCCATGATCTCGGCTTAGGTCATCCGCCGGGGTTGAAAAAGGCCTTGCCCCCGAGATACCTAACAGAGTCTGAATATCAGTCGCAACGTCTCCCTGAGAGACGTCCGAAGTACCAATTTGATGCACCTGCCGCCGCTGGCGCAGAACAAAACTGACGCGCCCTCATTTATCGCGCCGGAACGCTGCCCGTGACGATCCGATCCGTCTTCATCACGTCCATCTGCGGCCAGTTGGACGCGGCCTCGCTCGCCGGGCGACTGCCGACCGCCAGAATTGTGATCAGACCAGCCACGATGGCGGTAAGAAGCAAGCCGCTGTAGGTCATTGTTTCGAGCCTCAATGCTGTGGTTTCCCAGCCACTGCGGCGCAAACTGATACGAGACGCTGAATGAAGGCCTAATGAACATGGTTAACGCACAGCGTTTCCCTGTTTGAAACACGATCTGTGGATAACTAGTCGCCTTCGCCCGTCTGCACGGACTGCTCCTCGAACAGCTGCTTCAAAGCGTTGACCCGCTCGCGGTCGATCTTCGCGTCCGTCACGGCGATCCAGCCATCGATATAGTGTTGCGGGGCATAGACGTGGCCGTACCCCATCGGAGAGCTCGTTGCGATCGCCATATCGACCAGCAATTGCAGCATCGTCAGCGCCGGAAACCAACGCAGGCTCGGCGAAACATCTGGCCCGCGCGGACGCCTCATCCATGCCGGCTCCCGATAGAAAGAATAGGGATCGAAGAACGTCACGGCGTCGCTGGCATACTGCAGATAGACGATGCGAATGGGTCCCCAGTCTGCGCCGGGAATATCCAACTGGTTCGTCTGGTTGGTGAATCGGATGAGGGATCCGTCGCGAAACTGCGGCAACCACGCAGGTGATTGGGGATTGCGCGCGGCCGTCACGTCTCGCCACATCTTGCTTTCAAAAGGCGGCCCGCTCCACAACGCCCCCTGGAACGGATCCGCCACGATGTCGAAGATATCCGCAGAGACTTGGGAATTCAGTGCCCCAAGGCTGAGGCCGTGCAGGTAAAGCTTCGGTCTCTCGTCCCGCGGCAACGTTGTCCAGTAGCCGTAGACCTCGCGAAACAACGCCCGGGCGGACGCCGAACCGTATTCCGGTTCGACAAGCAGCGACAACCAACTTGTCAGATAGGAATATTGAAGCCCGACGCTCGCCACATCCCCGTGACACAGATACTCGAGCGTGTCCATTGCCTCCGGGTCGATCCAGCCGGTTCCCGTCGGAACGATGATGACGAGGAACGAGCGTTCGAATGCGCCTTGGCGCTTCATCTCTTCGAGTGCGAGCTTTGCGCGCTCCTCGATCGTTTCTGCGTTGTTGAGGCCCACATAGGTTCGCAGCGGCTCGCGCGCCGGCGTCTTCCAGAAATCGCCGATTTGCGCGGCTGTCGGCCCTGACACGATGAAATTGCGGCCCTGACGCCCAAGGCCTTCCCAGGCGACAAGCGAGGCGGCGCTTCCGGTCTTTGCCGGATCGCCCGGGATAGGAACGCCGTCTTCCAGAAGCGCATCGACCCTTTGGAATGAACTGTCGGCAAGATGCAACGCCGCACGCAGGAGCACGCCGTCTACGACAGACCAGAAGAGGGCGATCGCAAGGACACCCCCGGTCAACTGCGAGACGCGGCGCGGCACGAAGCGCGACAGCCACTCCGACAGGAACAGACAGGTGAGCCGGAACAGCCGACCGATCAGAAGAGCAACGAAGAAGGCGACGGTTGCGACAAGCGCGACGCTGAAAGGCTCAGCCGTATCGACGCGCTCCATGTGCCACAAGTCACGGATCGAATTCTGCCAGCCGGCAGCGCGCCAAAGGACGACCACCGACAGCACAACACCAAGTCCGCAAACGATCAGGTTGCCGGGCAGTCTGCGTCCGCTGGCGACCGGCAGCTCCAGGTATTTCCACAGCCAGGTAAAGGTTACCCCGAAAAGATACCCTACGGCGGCGGCGATGCCGGACAGCGCGCCTTGAATGAAGAAGGAGCGCGGCATGAGGCTCGGCGTCAGCGACGCGGCAAAGAAAATGAAGCCAAGTGCCAACCCCGGGGTCGAAAGCGACACGAATAGGCGCAGCAGCAAATGTCTCATGCGTTCCCTCTCATTTGCTTCTCGCGCCTGTAACGACCGCCCATTTGCAGTTCGTGACTTTGACATCCCCCATCAGCGCGAAATCGAGATGGTTGAGATATTGGAGAACGACACGTCCCCATCGGTATCGAAGCCGGTAAGGGATCCGTTGCCCTTCAGGAAAGCCGCCCCGGCCGCGATCGACAACAAGCAGAAAACGATGCCGAACAAGCCCGTGCACGGGAAGCAAGGCGAGAATCGAAGCATTCGTGGGCGCCCCAATTGCGGATGCCATGCACGTTACTATCTGAAAGCGCAAATTCAAAGGACGCAACGGGCAGGTAGGCATCACGAAAAAGGTCCCCCGTGGCGTCGCCCGGGAGACCCTCGATCTATTCTGTTAGTCAACTAATCAGGCAGCGCGGGACATCCGTCCTGCACCATTGCCACGGGCAGCGCGCAGTCTGAAATTGGCCAGCAAGGTGCTCAACTGCCGGCTTTCTTCGGCCAGTGTGTGGCTTGCAGCCGTCGTCTCCTCCACCATCGCGGCATTCTGCTGCGTCATCTGATCCATGTGGTTGACCGAGGTGTTGATCTCGTTGAGCCCCGTGGCCTGCTCGCGCGCTGCCGTCGCGATCGAGGCGACATGGTTGTTGACACGATTGACCAGCTCCTCGATTTCGAGCAGCGCATCACCAGTAGAACGCACCAGCGTTACTCCGTTTCCGACTTCGCTTGCCGAGGTGCTGATGAGTACCTTGATCTCCTTTGCTGCGTTTGCGGAGCGTTGAGCAAGTTCACGTACTTCCTGTGCGACCACCGCAAAACCGCGACCCGCCTCGCCTGCCCGTGCCGCCTCGACGCCGGCATTCAGCGCCAGCAGGTTCGTCTGGAAGGCAATCTCATCGATGACGCCGATGATCTGGCTGATGCGGTTTGATGAGTCCTCGATCCGGTTCATCGCGGTGACCGCATTGCGGACGATCTCGCCCGACTTGCCGGCGCTGGTCTTGGTTTCGGCCACCATCTCGCGGGCTTCCGCCGCACGTTCCGAAGCAGTCCGCACGGTCGCGGTGATCTCGTCGAGTGCCGCCGCCGTCTCTTCAAGGGCGGCCGCCTGCTGCTCGGTACGCTTCGACAGATTGTTCGTGGCTGCACTGATATTGCCGGCGCTGTCGTTGACGACACTGGTCGATTCCGCGATCGCCTGGATCACGCCGTTCAGCGCGTCGACGGCTGAGTTGAAGTCGGAACGCAGCTTGGCGTAATCGTCGCCGAGATCGCCAATCGACACGGTCAGGTCACCGGCGGCAAGCTTTTCCAGGCCTGCCCCGAGCGACTGGATCGCAAAGGACTGGCGATCGGCTGCCGAGCGCCAGTTGGCATCGTTGCCGCGACGCTCCTCCTCGATCTGCAGCTGGTGCTGGCTCTCGCGATCGCGCATCAGGGCACGCTCGCGGACGGAATCACGCAGCACAAGCAGGGACTTCGCCATTGCGCCGATCTCGTCACGCCGCTCGTGATCGACGATCTCGCCGGCGTCGCGTTCATCGGCAATGGCGTTCATCGCACCCTTCAGCCGAGCGATCGGCGAGGTCACGCTGCGTACGATCCCGAAGGCGACGCCGATGATCACGATCGCGCCGATAAGGCAAGCCCCCGCGGCCCAGATCGCGTTCTGGCGATAGAGCGCCGCAAGGTCGTCGGCATAGACACCGGTGCCGACCACCCAGCCCCAGGGCTCGAAGCCGACCACATGAGAATATTTGAGCACCGGATCGGCCGCGCCCGGCTTGGGCTAGTAGTAATCGACGAAGCCTTCGCCACTCTTCTTCACGGTGTTGGCGAACTGGACGAAGATGAACTTGCCGGTCGGATCCTTGTTCTGGGACAGGTCCGTTCCGTTCAGCTCCGGCTTGATCGGATGCATGATCATCGTCGGGTGCATGTCGTTGATCCAGAAATAGCCATTGCCGCCGTAGCGCATGGCTGAAATCACCTCCTTCGACGCGGTCTGCGCCTGCTCCCGCGTCATGGCGCCGGACTGTTCCAGCTTGTAGTATTTCTGGAAGATGGCGATCGCCGTCGCATCCATCTGCGCAAGACCATGCTTGCGCTCGCTCTCCAGCTTCGCGTGCGAATAGTTGAGGAAGAAGGTGATGGCGAGCACCAGAATGGTCAGCGCCAGCCCCACGAGAGAATAGAGGCGAGTGGAAATCTTGACGTTACGCATTGAGCCCCGGCAGTTCAGAATTTGAGAATAGTCAAATACTGCAATGCGAGCGTTACCGGATCGTGAACTTTAATTAGAATTTACTGAACTGCCGCAGCGTGAGCACGTTCGCCACCACCGCATCTCTCCAACGCAAAACATTGATTTTTATTGGCAAGTCACGATCCGTGCAAACCGCGCTAGGTAAGATCTCATAGAACTATGGTAGCAGGTGCGGCGACCAACGCACCGTCTCTAGACAGCGCCGCGTTTCGCTTCAACGGCATCTGCGCTACGGTCCTTCGGAATCGCCATCTATATGCTGAAGAGGAACCTTGCATGACCGACAACGCCAAGCCGAGTGGCGCGCTGACCCTTCGCACCGTGGCGATGCCCGCCGACGCCAATCCGGCGGGTGACATTTTCGGTGGCTGGGTCATGGCACAGATGGACCTTGCCTCGGGCATCACCGCCTCCGAGCGCGCCAAGGGCCGTGTCGTCACTGCGGCCGTCAAGGAGATGGCCTTCGCCCTGCCGGTGAAGATCGGCGATACGCTGTCGGTCTATACGACGATCGAAGCCGTCGGCCGCACCTCGATCACGCTCTCGGTCGAGGCTTGGGCCACGCGCGCCCGCTACAACAACATGGAAAAGGTGACAGCGGCGACGTTCATCATGGTTGCGCTCGACGAGAGCGGAAAGCCCAAGCCAGTTCCCGCGGAGTAGGCCATGGAAACGGTCGCCTCGCCGGAGGTCTTTCTCCACATCAAGGTGGTGATGGGGATGGTGATCTCGCTGAGCCTTGCGCGGCTGCTGACCGGCATCGCCGGTATCATCCAGCATCCGGGAAAGGCCAAGCCCTATGTCGTGCATCTCGGTTGGGCGGCCTCCATGTTCCTCTTCATCATCCACATCTGGTGGTGGGAGTACCGGCTGCAGGCCGTGCCCGTGCTGCATTTCGGCATCTACCTGTTTCTCGTCTCTTTCTGCTGCCTGTTCTTCATGCTCTGCGCCTTGCTCTTTCCCGTCTCGCTCGACGAGTACGGCGGCTACGAAGAGTATTTCTACTCCCGCCGGCGCTGGTTCTTCGGCACGCTCGCCCTCACCTACGCCGTCGACATCGTCGACACTGCGATCAAGGGCGCCGACCACATGCACTCCATCGGCTGGGAGTATCCGGCGCGCAACATCGTCTATGTCATCGTCTGTGTCATCGCCGCATGGACGGCAAACCGCCGCTTCCACACGGCCTTTGTCTGGCTCAATCTGGTCTATCAGGTCAGCTTCATCTTCCGCATCTACGACATCCTCGGGTAACAATTCGCAACTTTTTGGTTGCTAATTCATCGCGAATATGCGATTTGAAAGGCAACCAGGAGGTTGCTGATATGTCTGACCGCATTGAGAAGATCATCGAACTGAATGCGCCGGTCGAGCGCGTCTGGAAAGCAATCACCGATCACCGCGAATTCGGCGAATGGTTCCGCGTCCAGCTGGACGGCCCCTTCGTGCCGGGCGAGAATTCGACCGGTCACATCACCTACCCCGGCTACGAGCACATTCGCTGGCAGGCGACCGTCAAGCGCATGGAAGAGCCCGAACTGTTTTCCTTCACCTGGCATCCCTACGCCATCGATCCGGATGTCGACTACTCCGGCGAGCCGCCGACCCTGGTCGAGTTTCGCCTGGAGCCGACGCCATCGGGCTCGCGCCTGACAGTCACGGAATCGGGTTTCGACAAGGTCCCGCGGCATCGACGCGAGGAAGCCTTCCGCATGAACGACGGCGGCTGGGCCGAACAGATGAAAAACATCAAGGAATACGTCGATCGCTAACGTCGAATTCCACCGCGGGAACGCGGCAATCCTGTTCGCCGCGCTGGGGGACCCGACGCGCCTGTCGCTGCTGACGACCCTCAGCGACGGGCGCGAACGCTCGATATCAGGGCTTTCAGTCGGTACCGCACTCACCCGGCAGGCGGTGACGAAGCATCTGCACGTGCTGGAACAGGCCGGCCTGGTCCGCTCCGCCAAAGTCGGGCGGGAAAGCCACTACGCCTTCCAACCCGATCGGATCGGCGAGATGCGCGCCTATCTCGACAGCGTCTCGCGACAATGGGACGACGCCCTCGCACGCCTTCGCGCCTTCGTGGAGCGGTAGATCTGCCTCGGCGTGCAGGAACAGCATTTGCTTGTCGAGCTGAGACCGGGACCATTCCGCCCGTTAAGTCGCCCGTAATTCCAGACCGTTAGCCGCGGAAGGATGCGCCTATCGCGATCAGGGGAAAGCCGATCACGTTGGTTCCAGGTCAGGGTTTCGCTAAGCCAGACCATCGAGAAACCGGAGAAGACGAGCAGCGTGAATCACTTCCTGGATCGTCTTCAGCTGCGCCGTCGCGCTCGGCGGCAAGCTTCTCGCGGATATGATCCGGCCCGCCTGCCATGCGTCGAGCGAACGGCCGTTCGGGGTCGACAAGGCGCCAAAAGGGGAGCGCTGTCGTCATGGCTGATGCGTACCAGATGCCGGTGCACGGTCACCGGGCAGCACGCATCCGCTCCGTACGTCGCCGCGAGTGCGCGCCTTACATCCGCGATATCCGACAGATGGCCCGGCCGGGCGGCGCGCAATTCGTCGGCGACCATCGTCTCGCTCGGGATCAGCATGCTCTGAATGGAATTTTTACCCTTGCGCCGCGTTTTGATCAGCGGAAGCTCCTCCACGACTCACCTCTTCAAACCGTTTCCAAGGAAAACGAAGAGCAGCGCCGGGATCCGCTGCTCCTCATCTGGTTCAAGACGGCATCCCACCGCCTCAGCTCAGCTTCCTGCGCCGCTCCAGCTCTGCCGCGGTGGGTTGCTCGAATTCGAACGAGCCGGTGACGATGTCGCCGCTTCGGACATATTTGTTCACCGTGACGCCGGAGCCGGAGACCTTCGAGCTGACGAGTTTCAGCGCGCCCGGAAAGGCGCCGTCGCCGAACAGTCTCTTGCCTTTGCCGAGCACAACGGGAAAGAATGAAATATGCAGTTCGTCGACCAGGTCGTTTTGGAACAAGGTCTGCAGGAAGTCGGTCGATCCCTGCGTCAGGAGATCCGGGCCATCGCTGCTCTTCAGCGCCTTGAGCACGCCGACGACGTCGTGACAGAGCACTTGGCTGTTCTGCCAGCTGAGCTTCAGGTTCGGGTTACGGGTCGCGACGTACTTGGTGATCCGGTCGAACAGCGGACCGATCGGGTCGTCGGCAGCGACATAGGGCCAATGCGCGGCGAAGATGTCATAGGTCTTGCGGCCGAGCAGCAGATCGAACGGATTGGCGAACATCTCGCTCACGGCCTCTCCCATCGCCTCGTCAAAATAAGGGGCGGCCCAGCCGCCATACTTGAAGCCGCCGATCGGGTCCTCATGCGGGCCGCCCGGCGCCTGCATGACGCCGTCGAGACTGGCGAATGCACCTGTGATGATCTTTCTCATGTCTACTCCCCTTCGTGGGCCTCTTCGCAGCCCGCCTCAGATGTCAAGGACGTCCAGCCGCGGCCTCAGCCGACAGCGGGTTAGGAGAAAATCGAACGCCACTGTTTACCAAATCCGAACGATTCATTTGTTTCCCTTTTGTACTCTTTGCCTCTTCACTTTCGCAATGACTCTCGCCATATTCCGCTCATGGCCAAAACTCCGAAGAAATCTCCCGCCCCGAATGGCTTCGAGGAAGCCCCACAGCCGTCTTTTGAAGGCGCCCCTCTTGAGGGTTCCGTCGCCGACTGGGTGAAGCAGCTGGAAGCCGATGCGGAGGCCTCCGGCGTCGAGACCCAGCGGCAGATCGCCTCAAAGGCGGGCAAGCATCGCAAGAAAGTGGAGATCGCCGCGTCGAAATCCGCACGCGGCACCTCGATGGGCGGCTCGACTGACCCGAAGACCCGCGCGGCGGCCGGCCTCAACCCGGTTGCGGGCATGGATACGACGCTGGAGGAGGCCGCCTCGCTGCAGGCCGGCACCGCCGTGACCGCCACTGTCGAGGCACTGTCGGCGCTGATTGAAAGCGGCAACCCGCTGCACAAGAACGGCAAGATCTGGACGCCGCACCGCCCTGCCCGGCCGGAGAAATCCGAGGGCGGCATCTCGATCCGAATGGACAGCGAATACCAGCCCGCCGGCGACCAGCCGACCGCCATCAGGGACCTCGTCGAGGGCCTGGAGAACGGCGACCGTTCCCAGGTGTTGCTCGGCGTCACCGGCTCCGGCAAGACCTTCACCATGGCCAAGGTGATCGAGCAAACGCAGCGCCCGGCGCTCATCCTGGCGCCGAACAAGACGCTTGCGGCCCAGCTCTATTCAGAGTTCAAGAACTTCTTCCCTGATAACGCCGTCGAGTACTTCGTCTCCTATTACGACTACTACCAGCCGGAAGCCTACGTCCCGCGCTCCGACACCTATATCGAGAAGGAATCCTCGATCAACGAGCAGATCGACCGGATGCGCCACTCGGCGACGCGCTCGCTGCTCGAACGCGACGACTGCATCATCGTCGCCTCCGTGTCCTGCATCTACGGTATTGGCTCGGTCGAGACCTATACCGCCATGACCTTCCAGATGAATGTCGGGGACCAGCTCGACCAGCGCCAGCTCCTGGCCGACCTCGTCGCCCAGCAGTACAAGCGCCGCGACATGGATTTCCAGCGCGGCTCCTTCCGTGTCCGCGGCGATACGATCGAGATCTTCCCGGCCCACCTGGAAGATGCGGCTTGGCGCATCTCCATGTTCGGCGACGAGATCGACGCCATCACCGAGTTCGACCCGTTGACCGGTCAGAAGACCGGCGACCTGAAATCGGTGAAAATCTATGCCAATTCGCACTATGTCACGCCGCGCCCGACGCTGAACGCTGCCATCAAGTCGATCAAGGAGGAGCTGAAGGGCCGCCTCGTCGAGCTTGAGAAGGCCGGTCGCCTGCTGGAGGCCCAGCGTCTCGAGCAGCGCACCCGCTACGATATTGAAATGCTCGAAGCCACCGGCTCCTGTCAGGGCATCGAGAACTATTCGCGCTACCTCACCGGCCGCGACCCAGGCGACCCGCCACCGACCTTGTTCGAATACGTCCCCGACAACGCCATCGTCTTCATCGACGAAAGCCACGTCACCGTGCCGCAGATCGGCGGCATGTACCGCGGCGACTTCCGCCGCAAGGCGACGCTGGCCGAATACGGCTTCCGCCTGCCCTCCTGCATGGACAACCGGCCGCTGCGCTTCGAGGAATGGGACGCGATGCGCCCAGACACCATCGCGGTCTCGGCCACGCCAGGCGGCTGGGAGTTGGATCAGTCCGGCGGCGTCTTCGCCGAACAGGTGATCCGCCCGACCGGCCTCATCGACCCGCCCGTCGAGGTCCGCTCCGCCCGCAGCCAGGTCGACGACGTGCTCGGCGAGATCCGCGAGACCGCGGCCAAGGGCTACCGTACCCTCTGCACCGTGCTCACCAAACGTATGGCCGAAGACCTCACCGAATACCTGCACGAGCAGGGCGTGCGCGTCCGCTACATGCACTCCGACATCGACACGCTGGAGCGCATCGAGATCATCCGCGATCTCCGCCTCGGCGCCTTCGACGTGCTCGTCGGCATCAACCTTCTGCGCGAAGGCCTCGACATTCCCGAATGCGGCTTCGTCGCCATCCTCGATGCCGACAAGGAAGGCTTCCTGCGCTCCGAAACCTCGCTGGTCCAGACCATCGGCCGCGCTGCAAGAAACGTCGACGGCAAGGTCATCCTCTACGCCGACAACATCACCGGCTCGATGAAGCGGGCGATGGAGGAAACCGGCCGCCGCCGCGAAAAGCAGATGGCCTACAATGCCGAACACGGCATCACCCCGGAATCGGTCAAGGCGAAGATCTCCGACATCCTCGACTCGGTCTACGAACGCGACCACGTCCGCGCCGACATCTCGGGTGCGTCAGGCAAGGGCTTCGCGGACGGCGGAAACCTCGTCGGCGCCAACCTGCAGACCCATCTCAACGCGCTTGAAAAACAGATGCGCGACGCCGCCGCCGACCTGGACTTCGAAAAGGCCGCGCGCCTGCGCGACGAGATCAAGCGCCTCAAGGCCGTCGAACTCGCAGCCATGGACGACCCTCTGGCCCGCGAAGAATCCAGGGCGATGGAAGGCGGCCGCCCTCGGCCTTCGAGGGGCGCTGCGCGACCGCCTCAGGATGAGGACGGAGCGGCGACTGCAGCGGGTAGCCCTCGGGCTGGGGACGCAGCAGCGAGCCGTGGCCACAGTGAGAGCCCTCATGGTGAGGAGGACCAAAGGGCCGTCTCGAAACACGAGGGCGGGCGAGGAACCTCCTACTTCGCCAAGCCCGGCCTCGACGACATGGGCCCGGGCACCGACACCGCAACGCCCCTCTTCCGCAAGCCTGACCTCGACGAAATGGGCCGCGACATCGCCGAGCCCGCGCGCAAGAGCCTCTTTCGCCGCAACAGCCTCGACGAAATGACCGTCGGCCGCACCGAAAAACCGGTCAACGGCGCGCTGCCGGAAAAGCCAGGGGAATCGATCGGTACGAAGAAGCGCGCCTCGCCGCTTCCCTCTCCGTCGTCATTCTCGGGCGAGCCCAGCGAGAACCGAGGACCCACCGACGACCCGCGCCCCCTCGTCCGCGGCAAGACGGGCATTGGCTCCTACGAGGATCCGGCCGAGCAAAAGCGCAAGGGCAGGACAAAGGGGAAGACCGGGCGACCGGGGCGCTGACCTGCCCGTCTTCCCGTCATCCCGGGCTTGATCCGGGATCCATTCACCCGAACCGAAAATGGCCTTCGCGCGATGGACATCGCGCCGCAGACTGCAAAGGGCCGGCAACCCAAAGCAAGGATCAAACCACGGGTCAAACCAGCCGCGTGAGGGCGAAGCCGCGCCCCGTCGCCATCTGGGGACCGGGCGGACAACGAGGGGGACCGACATGGCAGACGCCGGAAGCGCAGCGACCACGGGCGAAGCAACCAGGAGCGAATAGGAATGCCGGATCGGCGAGACTACACCACGCTGGCCCTGCACCCGCGCACCGGAGATGCTCGGCATGCCTGAAATCGTCTGCGGGGTGGCAACTGCAGTCCTGCCTGCTGGTCTTCACGCACAACAGGACGCCGCTTTCTACACCATGCTGAGCGATGACGAGCGCAAGTCGCATGACGAGCTGTGCCTATACCATCGACGTCTACGAGGCCGCGCATTTCGGCCGGGTCGGCATCCTCTCCCGCCTGCTGGTCGAGGACCGGACTATCACCACTCGGTGATGGAGCTCGTCCGCCATGCCCTGCCCTCGCGCGATCGCAGCCATCGCAACATCGACGCCGTCCTCCGGATCGAGGCGGAGGGTGCGAAAACGCCGAAACAGCGCCGTTCCGGCACAGAATCCGGAAAAGATACAGTGCCGGCTGTGCATCCTTACCTTTCGTCAAGTGTCTGAATCTTTGGCCATTCCCGGCGCGCGGAATCGCGTGCCACAATATTGCCGCTTGCCTTTTGCTTCGAATGCTGTCACCAAATGCAGCTCTCGGGCATTTGCATGCCGGTGACTGGACTGATGTGGTAACGCCTTCCGGCAGGAAGGCAGCGTGGGGGACACCCGCGTGCGTAGACGTTCTTTCCCCGTTCGTGAACTACTCGACTGACCCTTCGCGCACTGAATCTCGATGAGGGAGCGCGAAAGCTAAAGCCGTCCATTTCCTCTCGGGGGGATGGATACCAGACAGACTAAGGGAAAAGGACTATCCCAATGGCCACCAAAGGCGTCGTAAAATTCTTCAACCAGGACAAGGGTTTTGGTTTCATCACTCCGGATGGCGGCGCGAAGGACGTTTTCGTTCACATCTCCGCGCTCCAGGCTTCCGGCATCCAGTCGCTCCGCGAAGGCCAGCAGGTAACCTTCGACACCGAGCCGGATCGCATGGGCAAGGGCCCGAAGGCCGTCAACATCTCGGCCAACTAATCTAAGTTTCCTGTTTCGGCAGGATGGAACGGCGCTCCGCAAGGGGCGCCGTTTTCGTTTGGGGGATGGGCAGGAGGGCCGCTGAGGACAGCGATCGTCGCAGCGGGCGCCGGCTCGAAGAGGGGCCGCCTTGCCTGACCGCTCTCTAGGCGCCGACCGCTTCCCGCGCGCCTTCGAAATCCACCGCCGCGAAGGCAGCCGCGATCACCTCGGGCCCCGCCCCTATCTTCACCGCATCGGTCGAAAGGATCTGCCGATAGCGCCGCGCGCCGGGCAGCCCGGTAAACAGCCCGACCATGTGGCGCGCCACCTGCTGCATCCGCCCGCCGCTTTCGATATGGCGCTCGGCATAGGCCATCATCCGGTCGCGGATCGCGCCCCAATCAACCTCCTGGGCCGCTGCACCGTAGAATCGCCGATCGACGTCGGCGAGAACAGCGGCGTTCTGGTAAGCCGCGCGTCCGAGCATGATGCCGTCGATATGATTCAAGTGAGCCGCCGCCTCGTCCAGCGTCTGGATGCCGCCGTTGATGCCGATGAAGACATTCGGCCGCGCCTGTTTCATGCGGTAGACGATCTCGTAGTCGAGCGGCGGGATTTCGCGGTTCTCCTTTGGCGACAGGCCCTTGAGCCAGGCCTTGCGCGCGTGGATCCAGACGGCGTCGGCGCCGGCATCGAGCACCCGGTCAAGTAGATCGGGCAGAGCCGCTTCCGGATCCTGCTCGTCGACGCCGATCCGGCACTTCACCGTCACGGGCCGGTCGGCAACCGCCTTCATCGCCTTGACGCAGGCCGCCACCGTCTCCGGCGTCAGCATCAGGCAGGCACCGAAGGTGCCCGACTGCACCCGGTCCGAGGGGCAGCCGACATTCAGGTTGATCTCGTCGTAGCCATAGGGCGCGGCGATCCGGACCGCTTCCGCGAGCTTTGCCGGATCCGACCCGCCGAGCTGCAGCGCCACCGGATGCTCCACCGCGTCGAAGGACAGGAGACGTTCGCGCGGCCCATGGATGATCGCATCGGCCACGACCATTTCCGTGTAGAGCAGCGCATTGCGGCTGATCTGCCGGTGGAAATAGCGACAATGTCGATCGGTCCAGTCGATCATCGGCGCAACGGCGAAGATCGGCCGGCCGGTTTTCAGGGCGTCGGTGTAGAAATTGGATGTCGTCATGCCGCGCTCATAGCGCAAAGGCGGGCGAAACGCCAGTTTTCCCCGCGCAGGGCAGCAATGTCAGGATGCAGGACGACGGCGACGGTCACGTGTTGAACCACGCTTCCCCCCGCGGTCGCTTTCCGTCTAAGATGCGGGGACTCATGAACAGCAAGAGCTCGCGATGTCCCTCCCCGCCACCGTCATCCCCCTGCCGCAACCCGTTCTGCTTCCCGTAGAAGGCACCGCCGAACTCTTCCCGGTGCGCCGGGTCTACTGCGTCGGGCGTAACTATGCCGAGCATGCGATCGAGATGGGGCATGACCCAAGCCGCGAGCCGCCCTTTTTTTTCCAGAAGAACGCCGACAATTTGCTGCCCGCAGGCAGGGATTTTCCCTACCCGCCGCTTTCCAGCGACGTGCATTTCGAGGTCGAGTGCGTGTTGGCGATGAAGGCCGGTGGCCAGGATCTCCCTGTCGAAAGGGCGCTCGACTGCATCTACGGCTACGCCGTCGGCATCGATTTCACTCGCCGCGACCTGCAGGCCGAGGCGAAGAAGCTCGGCCGTCCCTGGGAGGTCGCAAAGGCGTTCGAATATTCGGCGCCGGTGTCGCCGATCGTCCCGGCAAGCAAACTCGGCCACCCCTTGGGCGGACGCATTTGGCTGGAGCTGAACGGCAAACGCGCGCAGGATGGCGACCTCAACCAGATGATCTGGAAGGTGCCGGAGATCATCGCTGAACTGTCGAAGCTTTTCATCCTTGCCCCGGGCGATGTCATCATGACCGGCACGCCAGCCGGCGTCGGCGCCGTGAAGAAGGGCGATGCCGTCGATTGCGGCATCGACGGCATCGCCACGCTGTCGGTCAAGGTGGCCTGAGAGGAGACGCCATGCCTGTCTACGCACTCGCCGGACTGACGCCGGACCTGCCGCCCGCCGGCACCTATTGGATCGCCCCCGACGCGCATGTAATCGGTCAAGTTACGCTTGGCGAGGATGTGGGCGTCTGGTTCGGCGCGGTATTGCGCGGCGACAACGAACCGATCACCGTCGGCAGGTCGACGAACATTCAGGAAGGCGCCATGCTGCACACCGATCCGGGCTATCCGGTGACGATCGGCGAAGGCTGCACCATCGGTCATCATGCGATCGTCCATGGCTGCGTGATCGGCGACAATTCCCTGGTGGGCATGGGAGCCACTCTGCTCAATGGCGCCAAGATCGGTCGCAACTGCCTTGTCGGCGCCAATGCGTTGATCACTGAGGGTAAGCAGTTTCCCGACAATTCGCTCATCGTCGGCTCACCGGCGCGGGTTGTCCGCACGCTCGACGATGCAGCCATAGCAGGGATGCGCCGCTCTGCCGAGAAGTATGTCGGCAACTGGCAGCGTTTCGCGCGCGACCTGCATCCGCTCTGACACCGCCGTCAGAACAGGGGGCCAACGCCGGTGACGTTTGGACGGGGATCTTCACAAGACCGAAAACCGCCGTCAGTTACTTCTGCGCGGCCCCGTAGATGAGGAATTCGCAGCGCACCGTTGCACCCTAAGCCGCACATGTCTCGCACAGACCGCGGATCTCGATCGTGGTCTTCTCCGCCTTGAACTTCTTGCCGCGGGTCCAGTTCATCAGGCGGTGATCGACCTCGTGGTCATGGAATTCCATGACATGCCCGCAGCTTTCGCAGATCGCGAAGGCGACGATGCCATGACTGTGGCAGTTCTGATCCGGATGGGCGCAGGCAACGAAGGCGTTGATGCTCTCCAACCGGTGGACGACACCATACTCAAGCAGCTTCTCCAGCGCGCGGTAGACTTGCAGCGGTGCGCGAAAGCCATGGTCGCGCAGCTTGTCGAGGATCGTGTACGCGCTGAGCGGTCCGTCTGCCTTCTCGAGTACCTCGAAGACGAGGGCCTGGTTTTTGGTCAAAGCAGGTGCGTTCATGAACGTTGTCCTTCCAGGGCCTGCCCGCGCCCGCGCTTCGGCAGCAGGCTCAGGATGAAAAGGATCAGGGCAGCCACGACGATCGACGGGCCGGAGGGCGTATCATAGGTCAGCGAGCCGAACAGCCCGCCGACGACGGCGACGGCGCCGATCAGCGAGGCGAAGACGGCCATGACCTCAGGCGTCGAGGCGAAACGGCGCGCGGCCGCCGCCGGGATGATCAGCAGCGAAGTGATCAGCATGATGCCGACGATCTTCATCGCGATGGCGATGACGACAGCCATCAGCAGCATGAAGAAGAGCCGCGCCCGCTCGGGCCGCAGTCCCTCGGCCTCGGCAAGCTCGGGATTGACCGTAGAGGCCAGTAGCGGACGCCAGAGCCAGGCAATCGCCGCCAGCACGAGAATGCCGCCGCCCCAAATCATGACAATGTCTGTCTTCGAGACCGCAAGGATATCGCCGAACAGGAAAGCGATGAGGTCGATACGCACCCAGCTCATGAAGGCGACCATGACGAGGCCGATCGCCAGCGTCGCATGCGAGAGAATCCCTAGCAACGCGTCCGCAGATAGCGCCTGCCGCTTCTGCAGGAACAGCAGAAGGATCGACACGGTCGCCGCAACAAGGAACACGGCAAGCGTCAGATTGAACTGAAGGAGCAGCGAGAGCGCTACGCCGAGCAAGGCCGAATGGGCAATCGTATCGCCGAAATAGGCCATGCGCCGCCAGATGATGAAGCAGCCGAGCGGGCCGGTCGTCAGCGCCAGCCCGACGCCGGCAAGGATCGCGCGGACGAAGAAATCGTCAAACATGGCGTTCTCCTGCAGGCTGCCTGTGATCGTGGTCGTGTTTGTGATCATCAGTATGATGATCACCGGCGGCATGGGTATGATCGTGATCGTGGCCCTCGTGGCCGTGATGGTGCCCGTCATCGGGATGGCAGTGATCGGTCACCGCGCCGTCCGAATGCAGCACTCGGCCATCCGGCAGATGCGTGTGATCGTGGTGATGGCTGTAGACCGCGAGCGCCTGCGCTGCGCGGCTGCCGAACAGGCGGACATATTCCGCACTCTGGCTCACCGCCTGTGGCGTGCCGCGGCAGCAGACGTGGCCGTTGAGGCAGATAACGGTGTCCGTCGCCGCCATGACGACATGCAGGTCGTGCGAAATCAGCAGGATACCGCAGCCGGTCGTGTTGCGGATCGACCGGATCAGATCGTAGATCGCAATCTCGCCGGAGAAATCGACACCCTGAACGGGTTCATCGAGGACGAGGAGATCGGGCTTGCGGGCGATCGCCCGCGCCATCAAAGCCCGCTGAAACTCGCCGCCGGACAAATGCTGCACTTCCGCGCCTAGCATATGCGACAGTCCGACAGCATCGAGCGCAGCGGCCATGTCGCCTTCGGAGAGCGGCCCAGTCAGCGTCATCAGCCGGCGAATGGTGAGCGGCAAAGTCCAATCGATCGCCAGCTTCTGTGGCACGTAGCCAACCTTGAGACCAGAGGCACGGTCCACCCTGCCCTCGTCCGGCTTCAGCACGCCGATCGCCGTCTTGACTGTCGTAGACTTGCCCGATCCGTTGGGGCCGATCAGCGTGACGATCTCGCCGCGAGAGACGGAGAAATCAACGCCGCGGACGAGCCAACGGCCGTCCCGTCGGACGCCGACATTGGAAAGCGACACCAGCGGCTTCGCTTCGGAATTTGCGGGAAAGGACATCATTTTTCCGAATGTGCTGTTGCGACTTGCTATCGCACACGTTATAGCATAACGCAATTGATGTAATAACATTACAATTGCAATTCAAGCGGAGCACACAGATGAAACTCGCGACGGCCCTTATCCTCGCAGTCCCCACCATCCTGTTTGCCGAGGCGGGCAGAGCGGCCGATGCGCCTGTCGTCGTGACCTCGATCAAGCCGGTGCATTCCCTCGTATCGGCTATCATGCAGGGCGTCGGCACACCCGAACTGATCGTCGACGGTGCCGCCTCGCCGCATACCTACAACATGAAGCCCTCCAACGCGCGTGCGCTTCAGAATGCCAAGGTCGTCTTCTGGGTCGGCCCTGGGCTCGAAGCGTTTCTGGAGAAGCCTCTCGAGGCGATCGGGTCCGATGCGGTCGTCGCCGAACTCGACAAGGCTCCCGGTCTAACGAAGCTCAAATTCCGCGAAGGCGGTGCGTTCGAGCCGCATGATGACGGCGACCACAATGATGGAGACCACCACGACGGCAATGGGCACGACCAGGCCCATACGGATGAGGATCACGATCACGGCGCCTTCGATACCCATCTCTGGCTCGATCCGAAAAATGCAAAAGCGATGGCAGCCGAGATCACGACTACTCTGGTCGCGGCCGATCCCGCCAATGCCCTCACCTATCAGGCGAACGCGAAGACGTTGGACGACCGGCTCGACGCACTCGACAAGGAGATCGCCGGCATCGTGTCAGCGGTAAAGGACAAGCCGTTCATCGTCTTCCACGATGCCTATCAATATTTCGAACACCGCTACAATGTGCAGGTTGCCGGCTCGATCACCGTCAGTCCCGAAACAATCCCAGGCGCCGAACGCATCGCGGAAATTCACAAGAAGGTCGGCGAGTTGGGTGCCACCTGCGTTTTCGCCGAGCCGCAATTCCAGCCGCGATTGGTCGACGTGGTCATAGAGGGCACCAAGGCGAAGGCCGGTGTGCTCGATCCCGAAGCGGCAACGCTCGATGCCGGGCCGGACCTCTATTTCGACCTCATGCACGGCATTGCCAACAGCATGAAGGACTGCCTCGCGCGAGAAAGCTGACACAGGAAAGGCGGGTCCGGAGCCCGCCTTTTCTAGCTCGTCAAATGTAATATTATAACATATCAGAGAGAATAAGATGGATAGGAGACTTCCCGTAACGGTCTTGTCTGGTTTCCTCGGAGCCGGCAAGACAACGCTGCTGAACCACATCCTCGGAAACCGGCAAGGCCTGCGCGTCGCCGTCATCGTCAACGACATGAGCGAGGTCAACATCGACGCAGCCCTCGTGCGCGACGGCGGTGCCAAACTGTCACGGACCGACGAACAGCTCGTGGAAATGACGAACGGCTGCATCTGCTGCACGCTGAGAGATGATCTCCTGAAGGAAGTCCGCAACTTGGCGGAACAGGGGCGCTTCGACTACCTCCTGATCGAATCGACTGGCATTGCCGAACCTCTGCCGGTGGCGACAACGTTCGAATTCCGCGATGAGAACGGCGCCAGCCTCTCCGATGTCGCGAGGCTTGACACGATGGTGACGGTTGTGGATGCCACCAACCTGCTCTCGGACTATGCATCCGCAGACTTTCTGGCTGATCGCGGCGAAACCGCGGGCGACGGCGACAATCGCACCATCATCGATCTGCTGGTCGAGCAGATCGAATTCACCGATGTGATCATCCTCAACAAGATCGGCACCGCGACGCCGGCACAACGCCAGGCAGTGCGTCAGATCATCGTCGGACTTAATCCCGACGCCAGGCTGATCGAAACCGACTTCGGCCAAGTGGACCTTCACGAGATCCTCGGGACGGGACGTTTCGACATCGATCGCGCCGAGACGCATCCGCGCTGGTACAAGGAACTGCACGGCTTTTCCGAGCACGTGCCTGAGACGGAGGAGTACGGCATCCGCTCCTTCGTCTATCGGGAAAGACGGCCCTTCGACCCCGCCAAGCTGCAGCGCTTCTTCGACTCTGCTTGGCCGGGCGTTGTCCGAGCGAAAGGGTTTTTCTGGCTTGCAACGCGCCCTCGTCATGTCGGCGAAGTCAGCCAGGCCGGAGCGCTCCTGCGCACAGCGAGGATGGGGCTGTGGTGGGCGTCGGTACCGCGTGAACGATGGCCGGAGGATGAGCGCTTCCTGGCCACCATAACTCCCTATCTTGACGCGGTCTGGGGCGACCGCCGACAGGAGATCGTCTTCATCGGCAGTGATCCGATGGACGAAGATTGGATACGGCAAAAGCTTGACGGCTGCCTTGTGCCGGAAGAGACCTTTACACCGGAAAAGTGGCGCGCACTGCCGGATCCGTTCGCAAGCTGGGGAGAACATGCTGCGTGACGAAACAAGCCGCAAAAGCCTATCGCTGCCGTTGTGAGGAGTGTGCGCATCTTCCCCCGATAGACGGGCTCACGGCGCCGCAGCCGGTCGAAACACAGTCTGGCGCTGCAAGCCTGCTGGCCGCTTTCGTACAGCGTCTGCTGGAGGCCCGTAAACAAGCGTCCGATTGAATGAGAAGGGCGGCACGAAAGCCGCCCTTTCCTGACGTGGCCGTTTAGCGAATGACGACGTTCGCGATCACACCGTTTACGGCACCGATGAGCAGGAAGTTGTGATCGACCTGCACCCAGCGATACCCGCGTGGCGGAGCCGATAGACGATAGCGGTGATAGTCGCGCACCTCGCGCATATGGCGGCGTTCGACGGGTGTCATGCGGTGACCGCGCGTCCAGCGATACTTCGTAACGTGAACGTCGCGCTCCACGACAACCGGCCGACGATGATCCTGAGCGCTCGCGTCGGTGGTTGCCAGCAGCGGAGCAGCAAGCACGGCAGCCGCGAGAAAGACGGTGGTAAGCTTTTTCATGGGAGGTTCCTGGTGTTGAACACGGCCCGAACCTAGGCCCCAAACGATGAACTGAAACTGAAGTTTAGATTAAACTTCTGTAATGATAACATATATTTAGAAGCATGTTCTAAATTAAGGATTGCGACATCGACCAGCATTTCCGGGCGATGTCGCATATCTATCAAAGCTCTTCGTAGTTGAACCAGTCGAAATCCGCTGTCTTCGCGCGGCCTGAGGTATCGAAGGCAAAGACCCCGGCGAATGCGCCGGTAAAGGAGCCATGCTCGCCTCGCCCGCCCTCATCGGAAACGATGCCCGCATCGAGCACCGGACCGATCGGCTGCCACGCGCCCTTCCCTTCCGTCTGCCAGAAGAACTGCAGGTCGTTGTCTCGGATCTCCATGGAAAGCTGCACTCGTCCCTCGGCCGGAATGGCAACGCCGCTGCCGGCCGGGAAGCTGAGGCGGCTGTTTGGATAATCGCCATCACACGAAAAGACCGTGACACACCGTCCAAGCTTCTCGTGCAGGGTGACGCCGATCGCATGGAACTTGTGCCTGTTGTAATAGTGGGTCAGGCCGGCAACCTGCTGGTAGGTGTCGGGATCGAACTCCACGACAGTCTCCGCCCGGAAGCTGTGGTTCTCCTGGCGACGGGCGACAAGAGACTGTTCGAACCACGAGCCGATGCTTTCGCGCGCGATCAGTCGCAGATGACCTGCGCGATCGGTGAGGTTTAAGATGCGCTCGGGCTTTGGCGTTCGAAGCCACTGGAAATCATCAGGCAGAGTGACGCCATCGAAGGAGTATTCGCTGCGCATTGGCTTCTCGACAGGCACTGCACCGGCCAGTGCCGGCACGGTGACATCCGGAACGGTCGTGCCGTTTTCGAGATAAAGCCAGCCATCCTCCTTCCACACGCACTTCTGCAGGCTCGTTTCGCGGCCGAGCGTGCAGCGACGCTTGGGCGGCAGCGGGCGGCCGCAGAGATGGGTGTGGTAGACCTGACCGTCCGGCGTCTCGACATACTGGCCGTGCCCTGCCCTTTGCAGGATGGCTTCGGGATGATCCTTTGACGTGATCAGGTGCCTGTTCGGGTGCAGCTCGTAGGGGCCGTCAATCGTCCGCGAACGAGCCATCGTGACGGCATGATCATAGCCGGTGCCGCCCTCGGCGGTCGTCAGGTAGTAATAGCCGTTGCGCTTGAAGAGATGCGGCCCCTCGACCAAGCCCAGCGGGCTGCCGGCGAAGATGTTCTTGGTCGGCCCCTTCAGCGAATTTGTCGCCGCGTCCCACTCCTGCAGCAGGATGCCGTCGAAGGCCGGCGACTTCGGCGCACCGCCGAAGCTCTCGGTGCGATGGTTCCACTGCATGTTGAGGAACCACTTGCGGCCGTCCTCGTCGTGGAACAGCGAGGGGTCGAAGCCGGAGGAGTTGACGTAGACCGGTTCGGACCACTTGCCCTCGATATCAGGCGAGGTGACGATGTAGTTGTGCGCGTCCTTGAAATTGCCGTCGAAGCGTTTGACGTCGGTGTAAACAAGCCAGAACAACCCGTCGGCATAAGAAAGACAAGGCGCCCAGACGCCGCAGCTGTCGGGATTGCCGCGCATGTCGAGTTGCGACTGGCGCTCGAGCGGACGCCGCACCATCGTCCAATTGACCAGATCGCGCGAGTGGTGAATCTGCACACCGGGATACCACTCGAAGGTCGAGGTCGCGATGTAATAATCGTCGCCGACGCGGCAGATCGACGGATCGGGGTTGAAGCCCGGCAAGATAGGATTGCGGATCATGGTGACATCTCCTCCCACACACGCTGGATTTGCAGCACGTACATCAAAATGCATATAAAAAACGCCCGGAAGATCGTTCCGGGCGCTTGGATTTATTCCCGTTCCGCAGACTTTGCCCAGAGATTGATGTCAGCCTCGCGGGCGTAGCCATCGATCTCCTTGAGTTCGTCTGCCGTGAATTCGAGATTGTCGAGCGCTTTGACGCAATCGACGATTTGCGACGAGCGGCTGGCGCCGATCAGCGCCGACGTCACGCGGTCGCCGCGCAGCACCCAGGCAATCGCCATCTGCGCCAGCGTCTGACCACGGCGTTCGGCGATCTCATTGAGCTTGCGGATATTGTCGATGATCGCGGGACGGATGAAGTCCTTCTTGAGGAAGTGGTTCTGCGCCGCGCGGCTATCCTGCGGAATACCGCCGAGATACTTGGTTGTCAGCATGCCCTGCGCCAGCGGCGAGAACACGATCGAGCCCATGCCCACGTCATCCAGCGTATCCAGCAGCTTGTCGTCCTCGACCCAGCGGTTGAGCATGGAATAGCTCGGCTGGTGAATCACGCATGGCGTGCCGAGATCCTTGAGGATCGCCGCCGCTTCACGCGTACGCTGCGAATTGTAGGAGGAGATGCCGACATAGAGCGCACGGCCGGAACGCACGATATGATCGAGCGCGCCGCAGGTCTCTTCGAGAGGCGTATCCGGGTCGAAGCGGTGCGAATAGAAGATATCGACATAGTCGAGGCCCATGCGCTTCAGGCTCTGATCGCAGGAAGCGATCAGATACTTGCGGCTGCCCCACTCGCCGTAAGGGCCCGGCCACATGTCGTAACCGGCCTTGGACGAGATGATCAGCTCGTCGCGCAGGCCGGCAAACTCGGTGCGCAGGATCTCGCCGAAGGCGGTCTCGGCGCTGCCCGGAGGCGGGCCGTAGTTGTTGGCGAGGTCGAAATGGGTGATGCCGAGGTCGAAGGCCGTGCGGCACATGTCGATCTTGCGGTCATGCGGCGTGTCGCCGCCGAAATTGTGCCAGAGGCCGAGGGAGACCGCCGGCAGCTTCAGGCCGGAACGGCCTGTGCGGTTATATTTCATCTTTGCATAGCGGTCGGAAGCCGGTTGCCAGCTCATAATTCTGATCCTTCAAGCAAAAAGGCGCGGGCTTGTCGCCCGCGCCGGACCATAGTCCTTTGGTCGCTTACTTCAAGAGCGCCTGCGCCTCTTCGATGCCGAGTGCGGCCGGCTGCGTGCAGGTCGTCGTCAGCTCTATGAAACGGCCTTCCTCGCCCGACTTCAGGATCGAAGTCATGACGTCGACGCCGTGCAGCGTGCGATCGAGCGAGCAACGCGCATCGCGGCCCTCGATGATCGCCATGGCCATGTCGGCGAGACCTGCGGTGCGGTAGTTTGCGCGCGGTCCCTGCGGGCTCTCCTGGTTGAAGATGCCGAACGGATGCTCCCAGCCGTCGAGCGCCTTGATCTCCTTGTCGCGGCCGCTGGCCTCGACGACGCCGCCGAAGAAGTTCGGATCCGGCACGTAGAGCGAACCGTCCGTGCCGTAGAGCTCCATGTTCGCATGGCGGTGAGACCACACATCCCAGCTCGCCGTCAGCGTGACGGTCGCGCCGCCGACGAATTCGAGGATCGCCTGGATCGTCGTCGGCGTCTTGACCGGAATGATTTCGCCGCTGCGCGGCGCACTGGTGATCGTGCGGGTTTCCGATGCCATGGAGGTCATGGCGCCGACACGCTTCACCGGACCGATCAGGTTGATCAGGTTGGCGATGTAGTACGGGCCGAGATCGAGGATCGGGCCACCGCCGGGCAGGAAGAAGAAGTCCGGGTTCGGATGCCACATCTCCATGCCCGGGCTCATGACGTAGCAGGCACCCGAGGTGACGCGACCGATGCCGCCTTCGTCGATGTACTTGCGGGCAAGCTGATGCGCGCCGCCGAGGAAGGTATCCGGCGCGCAACCGACGGAAAGGTTCTTCCCCTTGGCAATGCGTCGCAGCTCCTCACCCTGTTCGAGGGTGAGGACAAGCGGCTTTTCCGAATAGACGTGCTTGCCGGCTTCGAGGATCGCTTTCGAAACCGGAAAATGCGCGTCGGGGATGGTCAGGTTGACGATGACGTCGATCTCGTCATTGGCCAGAAGCTCGTCGATCGTCTGCGCCTGGACGCCGTATTCCTCGGCGCGGGCCTGGGCAGCCTGCACGTTGATATCGGCGCAAGCCAGAACCTTCAGCCCCTTGAACAGGGGCGAAAGCGAGAAGTAGGTGGTGGAGATGTTGCCGCATCCGATGATGCCGACGCCAAGTTCCTTGGTCATGGTGTGCCTCAGTAGGTCTTGAAGGATGCAATCGAGCGGGTGATCAGGCGATCGACATCGGCCGGATTGTCATGCTCGACGACGTAGTGCTTGGTCGCGGTATCCTTGAGTGCTGCAATGAGCTTTGCCCAAGGCAGTGTGCCGTAGCCGACATCGGCCCAGCCATCCTCGTTCTTGTTTTCACCTGATGGAGCGATGTCCTTGACGTGGGCCGAGGTGATGCGCGAGCCGAGCTTTTCGATCCATGCGAAGGGATCGGCACCGCCGCGGACGACCCAGGCGATATCGGCTTCCCAGGAAATGTCAGGGGCGCCTTCGAAGATGCGCTCGATTGGCAGCGAGCCGTCGGCGAGCTTCACAAACTCGAAGTCGTGGTTGTGCCAGCCGAATTCATAACCGGCGTCCTTGTAGGGCTTGCTCATCTCATGCAGTCGCTTGCCGAATGCGAGCCAGCCGGCACCGTCGGTCGGTCGTTGATCGGCCGCCAGATGCGGGGCATAGATCGAGTCCATGCCGAGTATCTTTGCAATGTTCAGCGACGTCTGAACTTCGCCATCCAGGAAATCCGGGCTGAAATGGCCGCTTGCCATCGTCAGGCCGTTCTTGTCGAGTTCCGCGCGCAGGCTCTTCAAGCCGGCATTGTCGAGATCCGCGTAGATGCCGCCAAAGCCTTCGACTTCCTGATAGCCGGCCTTGCCGAGCTTTTCGAAGATCGCAGAATAGGGCTGGAAGTTACGGGCGCTGTAAAGCTGGAAACTCAGTTTCGTCATCATTCCTCCTCGGGCCTCGTGCCCATTGCATTTCAGTCAGGGTTAATCCACGGACTGACAAGATTGCAGGTCGTAGAAACGGAATTCCGGCAGTTGGCCGCCCTCGAGCGGCCTGTCCGGGGCGAAGGTGATGCGGCGCGTCTCGCCCGCCGCCAGGTCGAAGGCGTTGTCGGAATACTTGCCCTCGGTGTCGGTCTCGATCATCACGAAGAGCGCAAGTCCCTTGGCGGTGACGTTGAGGCAGACGGAGCCGGCCTCCTCGACATATTCGTGCGTGACCATCAGGCCGGCAGGCTCGAGTTCCAGCGCCTTATAGGTGCAATGGACATAGTGCCCCTCGCCGCCCATGCCGTTCGACGCCGTGAAGCGCCACGCAAGCAGCGTGCCCGCAGGCAGATCTGCCACATCGATGGATGCGGCGGTAACCGCGCCGTCCGGCGTGCAGACGGCCTGGAGGTCCTTCAGGTGCTTGCGCTCGCCCTTCATGTCGAGGATCGAGATCGACAGATCGACGCTGACTTCGCCGAGCGTATCGTTGACCAGCGAGAAGCGGATCTGCTTGCCATCCTCGGACGGGATTGCCGCGACCGCGACCGGCTGGAAGAAGCGCTTCACCAGATAGTGCATCGCCTTCCAACGCCCGCCGTAGTCGAGGCTCGACCAAGAGGCGACGGGCCATGTGTCGTTCAACTGCCAGTAGATCGTGCCCATGCAATGCGGCTTCAGCGACCGCCAGTATTCCACCGCCGTCTTGATCGCCAGACCCTGCTGGATCTGTGAGAGATAGACGAAATTCGGAAAATCCTTCGGGAAGCGGAAGTAGCGGAACATCGTGCCTGCTATGCGCTCGTTGCCGCCGGCATTCTTCTGGTGCAGCTCCATCACAGGCGAAGCGATGTTCATGTCCTTCGCGTCGGCATACGTCTTGATGACGGGCAGCGACGTATAGGACTGGAAGCCGAATTCCGAGCAGAAGCGCGGGCGCACGGTGCGGTAATTGTCGAAGGACTTGTTCTCGTGCCAGACCGACCAATAGTGCATATCGCCGGAACCGTCGGCATGCCAGGCATCGCCGAAATCGAGATAGCCCGACGCCGGGCTCGACGGCCACCAGATGGCATCGGGTGCCGCCTTCTTCATCGCCTGCTCGATCGTCCGGTTGAGGCGATCGTAGGAAACAAGATAGCGGTCGCGGTCTTTTCTCGATTCCTCGAACCAGGTCAGTGCGCCAACCAGCTCGTTGTCGCCGCACCAGAGTGCGATCGACGGATGCGAGGACAGCCGACGGATCTGATAATCGACTTCGAGCGTGACGTTATCGAGGAAGTCCTCGGTCGAGGGATAAAGGTTGCAGGCGAACATGAAGTCCTGCCACACCAGGAGGCCGAGTCGATCGCAGAGATCGTAGAAATGGTCGTGCTCGTAAAACCCGCCGCCCCAGACGCGGATCATGTTCATGTTGGCGGCCTTGGCCGACCGTAAGAGATCCTCGGTCTTCTCAGCGCTCGACAGCGAGAACAGCGCATCGGCCGGGATCCAGTTGGCGCCGCGGCAGAAAATCTCGCGGCCATTGACCTTCAGCGCAAAGCGGCTGCCAGCAGCATCGGGCGTCGTGATGAGTTCGACCGTGCGAAGGCCGATCTGCTTGATCACCGCATCCGTTGGGAGATCGACCGTCAGTGAATAAAGCGCCTGCTCGCCGCTGCCGGCAGGCCACCAGATCCGCGGCTTGTCGATCTCGAAGACATGATTGACCACCGTTTCGCCGATACCGACGCCGACGTCGAGGCGAACGCGCTCGCCATCAAGCGAGAAATGTACCGGTACGATCCCGGGGTTCTTGGCAAACAACGTCGCGCTGACCTGCAGATCCACGGAACCGTCGAGATTGTGAACCTGCCGCGTCGTGACGTGCTCGATGCGAGCCGTCTCGAGCTTGCGCAGCCTGATCGTGCCGTAAAGCCCTAGCGGGGCAATCGCGATGTTCCAGTCCCAGCCGAAATGGCACTGCGGCTTGCGCAGCATGTTACCGTTGGGGATCGGCGAATTGCCCGTCGAATAGGGAATGTAGAAAGGCTGCCTGGCCTGTCGGTCGGCACCGGCCGCAATGCCTGAATGCAGGACGACGCGAATAACGTTGTCGCCGGCCTTCAACTGGCTGCCGACGTCAGGTCGATAGCGCCGAAAGGTGTTATCTGCGAGCAGCACTGGCGAGCCGTTGATGAAGACGGCAGCCACGGTATCGAGATAGTCGATATCGAGAAACCAGTCGCCGTTCGGCTCCGACAGTGTGAAGCTACCCTCAAGCACCCAGTCGCGGTGCGCCACCCACTGAACGACCTCCTCGTTGCGGCCGAAATATGGATCGGGAATAAACTCGGCGGCATGCAGTGCCGTGTGCACATCGCCCGGCAGCGTGATGGATGTCGTGACGTCGCCATCGGCTGAGGTGAGCGTCCACGATCCGGATAGGTCGAGGTTAAACCCATTTGTCGGCAAGGAGGTCATAGCATTATCCCGATCGGGCCGCGCTTGGGAATGCCCGCACCCGCAGGCCGCAGCCGAACTTGGTGGCCGGATGGCCGATTGGACGAATGGGCGGAACCGGTTGCTCCGCCCACATTTCGGTTTCTAGAGGCGAAGCTCGGTCTCGGCATCGAAGATCGACGCCAGCGACATATCAAAGCCGAGCTTGACGGCAGAGCCCGGGTTGAAGCGGCGTGCGCCGTTGATGCGCACCGACATCGTGTGGCCGGCGTGCTTCAACCAGAGCAGGTTGTCGGCGCCCATGGGTTCCTCGATGTCGACGGTCGCATCATGAACCTCGGCGCCGAGATTCTCGTTGACCTTCACATGCTCGGGACGAACGCCGAGGATGACCTTGCGGCCGGCCTGCAGCACTTCGGGCGTGTCATAGTCTGCGACAGAGAAGTTCACGCCATTGGCACTAAAGAACGTCTGCTCGCCCTGCTTGGTGATCTCACCGCGCAGGAAATTCATCGACGGCGAACCGATGAAGCCGGCAACGAAGAGATTGCGCGGCCTGTTGTAGATCGTCGTCGGATCGGCGAGCTGCTGGATGATGCCGCTCTTCATGATCGCGATACGATCGGCGAGCGTCAGCGCCTCGATCTGGTCGTGGGTAACGTAGATCATCGTATTCTTCAGCGACTGGTGCAGGCGCTTGATCTCGACGCGCAGTTCCGACCTAAGCTTGGCATCGAGGTTGGAAAGCGGCTCATCGAAGAGAAACACGTCGACGTCGCGCACCAGCGCACGACCGATCGCCACGCGCTGACGCTGACCGCCCGAAAGCTCGGCCGGCTTGCGCTTCAGAAGCGGCTGGATCTGCAGGATTTCCGAAGCGCGTGCCACGCGCTTGTCGATCTCGGGCTGCGGGATCTTGGCCACCCGCAGGCCAAAGGACAGGTTCTTCTCGACCGTCATCTGCGGATAGAGCGCGTAGGACTGAAACACCATGCCGATGCCACGATCCTTGGGTTCCTCCCAAGTGACGTTCTTGCCCTTGATGAAGATCTGACCGTCGGACGCGTCCAGCAGACCGGCAATGCAGTTCAGCAAGGTCGACTTGCCGCAACCGGACGATCCGAGCAGCACGAGGAATTCGCCGTCATTGATCTCGAGATTGAGATCCTTGAGAACGCTGACCGCGCCGAAGTTCAACGACAGATCTTTGATGGAAACGCTCGAATTCATGGATCAGCCTTTCACTGCGCCAGCGGCAATGCCGCGGACGAAAAGTCGCCCTGACACGAAATACACAACCAGCGGCACCAGACCCGTGAGGATCGTTGCGGCCATGTTGACGTTGTATTCCTTCACGCCCTGGACAGAATTGACGATGTTGTTGAGCTGGACGGTCATCGGATAATATTCCGGCCGGGTGAAGACGACGCCGAAGAGGAAGTCGTTCCAGATGCCGGTGACCTGCAGGATCATTGCGACGACGAAGATCGGCAGCGACATGGGCACCATGATCTTCAGGAAGATCTGCCAGAAGCCCGCGCCGTCGATGCGCGCCGCCTTGAACAGCTCCTGCGGCAACGATGCGAAATAGTTGCGGAAGAGCAGTGTCAGAATCGGCATGCCGAAGATGCTGTGGACGATAATCAGGCCGGTCAGCGTGCCGTAGATCCCCAGTTCACGCAGTACGATGACGATCGGATAGATCATGACCTGGTAGGGAATGAATGCACCGATCACGAGGATGGAGAAGAACAGCTCCGATCCCTTGAAGCGCCAGTTGGCAAGCGCGTAGCCATTCACCGAAGCGATTGCGATTGAGAAGACCACGGAAGGAACTGTGATCCGCACCGAGTTCCAGAAGCCACGCGAAAGACCGTCGCAGTTGAGGCCGGTGCAGGCTGTCGCCCATGCTTTGACCCAAGGCTCGAAGGTGATTTCGACCGGCGGTGAGAAGATGTTGCCAAGACGGATCTCGGGCATCCCTTTCAGCGACGTGACGATCATCACGTAGAGCGGCAGCAGGTAATAGGCCGCAGCGACGAAAAGGGTGCCGTAGAGCATGATATTGCGCGGAGAAATCACCCGCTTCGGCTTCGGACCACGCGGTCCGGAAAGTGTCTTGTCCGTCACGATACCGGTATCCGTGTTCTTGAGAGCAATGGTGTCAGGCACGTTTACGCCCTCCCCCGAATTCCAGATAAGCCCAGGGAACGATGATAATTGCGACGGTCACAAGCATCATGGTCGATGCCGCGAAGCCTTGACCCAGGTTCTGCGCCTGGAACATGTAGTCGTAGACGTACTTGGCGGGCACTTCCGACGAAATGCCGGGACCGCCGCTGGTTTGCGCCACCACGAGGTCGTAGACCTTGACAATGCCGCTGGCGATGATGACGAGCGTGGTAATGAACACCGGCCGCATCATCGGAATGACAATGAAAAGATAGGTCTTCCACATCGGGATACCGTCGACGCGCGAGGCCTTCCAGATATCCTCGTCGATGCCGCGCAGACCGGCGAGCATCAGGCACATGACGAGCCCGGTTCCCTGCCAGAGTGCTGCAATCAGAACACCGTAAATGACGATGCTCGGCGTATAGAGCGGATCGAAGGTAAAGCTCGTCCAGCCGAGCGAACGCACCACCGACTGGATGCCAAACTCCGGATTGAGAACCCACTGCCAAACGAGACCTGTCACGATGAAGGACAGGGCAAAGGGGTAAAGGAAGATCGTGCGGAACGTATTCTCGAACCGGATCTTCTGGTCCATCAGCGCCGCCAGCACGAAGCCGATGACAAGGCTGAAAATGAGCGAGAGAATGCCGTAGACGGCAAGGTTCTCGATCGAGACGATCCAGCGCGGAGCAGCCCAAAGGCGCTTGTATTGATCGAAACCGACAAAGCTCAACCGCGGAAGGAGCTTCGAGTTGGTGAATGAATAGAATACCGTCCAGACCGTGCCGCCAAGAAAGATAACGAGGGCGGTGAGGATCATGGGGATGGATGCAATCTTCGAATTCAGATTGCGCAGTAACTGATTTGGCCGGCCTGCTTTCGCTTGACCCGTCATTGTAATTCCTCCTGAATCGCAATTCCTGTGAGATCCAGAGCGGCGAACCTCCTGCCGGTCGCCTCCTCTTCTCCCTCCCGTACCGAAACCGGACCACCGTGCACCAGCACGCGCCGGCATCGAGCGCTGCCGCCACCCGGATCACGATGGAAGTTCCGGGCAAACCCGGCTCCGTTGACGGGAGCCGGGTCGCAACAGCGTCGGAATGCGACGATCAGTCGGCAGAAGCGATGATCTCAGCGAAGCGCTTCTGAGCGGCTTCCGGCGTCATCGACGGATTTGCGAAGAACTCGGAGAAGAGGTCTTCCTTCTGCTTCTGGCTGTCAGCCGACAGAAGTTGGTCCGTACCTTCGATCACGTTACCCTTAGCCAGGATATCGAGACCCTTTTTCATGCAGTCGTTGGCGGCCGCGAGGTCGACGTCGCCGCGCACCGGCAGCGAGCCCTTCTTCAGGTTGAAGGCAACCTGCGTCTTAGGATCGAGAAGCGTCTTGGCGAGAACGTCCTGCGCCTTCGACTTGGCTTCGTCCTTGAGCAGCGGGAAGTAGAAGGCATCACCACCCGTGGAGATGATCTCGTTCACGCCGAGGCCCGGAAGGCAGGTGTAGTCGGAACCGGCTTTTTGACCGGCCAGCTGGAATTCGCCCTGCGCCCAGTCACCCATGATCTGGCCACCGGCCTTGCCTGTTATGACGAGGTTGGTTGCCTGGTTCCAGTCCTGAACGTTGCTGCCCTTCGACATCTTGCGAGCGTCGTCTGCAGCCTTGAAGACCTTGGCGATCTCCGGACCGGCAGCCGCTTCAGCGTCCTTGTCCTTGAAGACCTTATAGAAGGTATCCTTGCCGGCGATGGCAACCATCAACACGTCGAACGCGCCGGCAGCCTGCCACGGCTGACCACCGACGGCGAGCGGGACGATGCCGGCCTTCTCAAGCGCCGGAGCAGCAGCGACGAATTCGTCCCAGTTCTTCGGCACTTCGACGCCGGCCTTCTTGAAGGCTGCATTCGAGAGCCACAGCCACTGCCAGGAGTGGATGTTGACCGGGGCGCAATAGATCTTGCCGTCGATCGTGCAAGAATCGAGCAAGCTCGACGGACGGATGATGTCCTTCCAGTGCTCGGCAGTGGCGACATCGGTCAGATCGCGCATCAGCCCAGCCTGAACCAGTTCTTCCGCCTGGCGGCCGTGGTTGAACTGTGTCGCGCCCATCGGGTCGCCGCCGGTGATGCGGCTGATCATGATCGGACGCGCGGTGCCGCCGGAACCGGCGATTGCGCCGTCGACCCACTTGTTGCCGGTCGCATCGAAGGCCTTTGCGAGTTCCGCTACGGCAGCAGCTTCGCCGCCAGATGTCCACCAATGGGTGACTTCAAGATCGGTCGCGTCCGCCGCACCGAGCGGCAGCACGACGGAAGCGGCAAGTGCAGCCGCCATCAAACGAAAATTCATGAGTTCTCCTCCCTCACTGAAACGTTGCCGGAAAAACTTAATTCAATCGATATTTCGGCGCAACAGCCCGCCTAGAAAATTTTCCTCCTGGCCACCATTTACTACCAATGCCTGTCGGAACGCGCTGATTTTTCGATGGGTCGCCGCAAAGATGAGCAACCGAACGAGCACTTGCACAATTTCGCTATATATCTGATATAACTGCCTTTATGTCAACTGTTTGACAATATTTCGCTGGGCTTGCGTTCGCACATGCACAAATTTCGGGAAAAACTCGAGATTTCAACCATTACGGGTAGCCGCGATCTGCCCTCAATAAAAAGTCCTCGACATTTCTACTGTATCGTTACAGATTTTGCTCCTTGAGGAGGAGCGGCTTTTGCGTTCTTCAATGCTTACAGCGCTCCGAAAAGACACTATAAGCGGGACCAAATCGCGCGGGACGGCCTAGAGGGATGGAAAACAAAGCGAATTTTGCAGGAGTGGTCTCCGAGGCAACTCGAGAGCGGCCGACACTGAAAACGATTGCCTTCATGACCGGGCTCGGCGTGACGACGGTATCGCGCGCGCTCAAGGATGCTCCTGACATCGGTGCGGAAACCAAGGAACGCGTGCGCATGGTCGCCCGTCAGCTTGGCTACCAGCCGAACAGGGCCGGCGTGCGCCTGCGAACCGGCAAGACCAACGTCATTGCGCTGGTGCTGAGCATCGATGAAGAAATCATGGGCTTCAGCAGCCAGATGGTATTCGGCATCTCGGAGGTGTTGACCGGCACACCCTACCATATCGTCGTCACGCCGCACTCCCACAGCAAGGATCCGATGCTGCCTGTACGCTACATCCTGGAAACAGGGTCCGCCGACGGCGTCATCATCTCGCGCATCGAGCCCGACGATCCACGTGTTCGCCTGCTGACAGAGCACAGCATGCCCTTTGCCACGCACGGACGCACGGATGCCGGCCTCACCCATCCCTTTCACGACTTCGACAACGAGGCTTTCGCCCATCAGGCCGTCGAAAAGCTGGTCGGCAGGGGCCGCAAGCGCATTGCGCTGCTCCAGCCTCCAAGCAAGTTGACGTACTACACGCACACGCGCATCGGATTTCAGACCGGACTGCATGACTACGGAGCCGAGGAAGTGCCGCTACGCGTCACGATCGACAACCCGCTAGAGGAAATCCGCAATGCCGTCGAGGTGATGATGCGCGCCCAGAATGCGCCTGACGGCATCGTCTGCTCAGCCGGAAGCGCCGCCATCGCCGTCAACGCCGGTATCGAGGCCGCCGGCAAGCGACTTGGCCACGACGTCGACATGGTTTCCAAGGAATCGGCGCCGATCCTCAACTGGATCCGTCCCGAGATCATCACCGCCTATGAGGATGTCCGCCATGCCGGGCGGGAAATGGCGAAGGCGGTCATCGCGCGCATCGACGGAATCGAGCCGGAGCTGCTGCAAAGCATCAGCCAGCCCGTCTGGTCGCGGAGGAGCATTTAGACCATCGGCGCGCCAACCCCTGATCTGGTGGCGGTATAGAGAGACAAGCAATCACAGCGGAGACGCACTGGAAATGACGACGGCACTTCTGATCATCGACGTACAAAATGCCATCCTTGCGGGAAAAGGCACTCCCGAGCGTCAACCCATCATCGATGCTGCGCTGAATGAAACGGTTTCACGGCTGCAGTCGCTTCGTGCCGAGGCTCATCGCGTCAAGGCACCGGTCGTGCTCGTCCAGCACGACGGCGATCCCGGTCATCGCCTGGCGGTCGGCACTGCCGGCTGGGCCATCCGGTCGGAACTATCGCCCGCCGAGGGCGACACCGTTGTTCACAAGAAGAGCTCAGACTCGTTCTTCGAAACGGATCTTGCCGACCGATTGGCGGAGCGAAATGTCACGCATCTGATCGTTGGCGGCTGCATGACGCAGTTTTGCGTCGACACGACAGTCAGGCGTGCAGTGTCGCTGGGCTATGATGTTACACTCGTTGGCGATGGCCATACGACGGCCGACTCCGATACGCTGAACTTCGCCGATATCGTCGCGCATCACAACGAAACGCTCGACGATTTCGATGCCGGCAGCGCCCGCATCTTGGTCCGCCCGATGGCGGATATTCGCTTCTGACACGGCATTCCCGGCGTATAAAGCCTAGAAACGCGAGGCCAGCCGGGCAAACCCGGCTGGCCTTTTAGCATACTTAGAACGTCGCCGCACCGCTGCCCCACGGGCCATGGTGGAAGTCCTTGCCGTCGAGGCGATCGAAGCCGTGTGCGCCGAAGAAGTCGCGCTGCGCCTGGATCAGGTTGGCAGTGCCGCGGCCCTGGCGATAGGCATCGAAGTAGGTCAGAGCCGAGGTGAGCGCCGGAACCGGCAGACCGGCCTGCAGTGCGGCACCAACAACGCGGCGCAGGGCAGGCAGAGATTCCTCGACCATCTCGGAGAAAGCCGGCGTCACGATCAGGTTTGCAGCGTCCGGAGCCTTAGTAAAGGCCGAGGTTATCTCATCGAGGAACTGCGAACGAATGATGCAGCCGGCACGCCAGATCTTGGCGATAACAGGCATTGGCAGCGACCAGTTGAACTCGCGCGACGCTTCCGCCATGACCGCGAAGCCCTGCGCATAGGCACCTATCTTGGCGGCAAACAGCGCCAGTTCCAAATCCTTGTTGAGCTCCGGTCCGTAGGCGATCGGGAACTTGTATTCCTGCTTGCCGAAGATCTTCTCGGCGGCTTCGCGCTCGGTCTTCATCGACGACAGGCTGCGAGCGGCGACGGCGGCCTCGATCGCGGTTGCCGGAATGCCCATGTTCTGGGCTTCGATCGCCGACCACTTGCCTGTGCCCTTCTGGCCAGCCTTGTCGAGAATCATGTCGACCATCGAACCGCCGGAAACCGGATCGGTCGCGGCCAGCACCTTCTCGGAGATTTCGATAAGATAGGAGTTCAGGCGGCCCTTGTTCCATTCGCCGAAGATGCCGCTGATGTCGTTGGCGCTCTTGCCGAGGCCGTCGCGCAGGATTCCGTAGATTTCGGCGATCATCTGCATGTCGGCATATTCGATGCCGTTGTGGATCGTCTTGACGAAATGGCCGGCGCCGTCATTGCCGAGCCAGGCAACGCAAGGGTCGTCGTTGTACTTTGCTGCGATCGAGGTGAGAACCTTCTCGACGCGCTTCCAGGAGTCTTCGGTGCCGCCCACCATGATCGAAGGACCATGGCGTGCCCCTTCCTCGCCACCCGACACGCCCATGCCGATGAACGTCAGGTCGGTGTTCTTCAGACGGTCGAAACGTGCGATAGTGTCGCGGAAGTTCGCATTACCGGCATCGATCATGATGTCGCCCTTGGAGAGATGCGGGCGCAGTGCTTCCATCTGCTGATCGACGGCCTCGCCGGCTTTGATCATGATGATGATCGGGCGTGGCGGGCGGATCGCGTCGACGAATTCTTCGATCGTCTTGCAGGGAATGATCTGCTTTTTGAGTTCGCCGGCGCTTTCGTAGAATTCATCCGTTTTCTCAGGCGTGCGGTTGAAGACGGCAATCTTGTTGCCTTTTTCCGCAATGTTGAGCGCCAGGTTGGAACCCATAACGGCAAGGCCGATCAGCCCGATTTCTGCCTTTTCCACGATACACCTCCGATGAGTCATTTTGGACCGGTGTTGTGGCACTCTCTGGCTCAAACGGCAAGTTCGATTCGGCTTCGAATCGGCCTCGTATTGCCGGGACTGCAAACTAAGCCATATTCCCTCTTGGTCTCACAGGAAGAGAACCGATGACCAGCGCAGCACCACAAGACGATGCCGTTTTGGCCACACGCGCTGGCCGATACAGGGAGCATGCGCCCTCGCCTGTGCTTGGGGCTCATTTTTGCTGCCTTTGGTCACATGATATCCATGACGGAGCCAATCAGAGGATCGCGATCGTGCCGGACGGCTATTGCGACATCGTCTGGATGGGAGGCAGGCTTGTGGTCGCCGGGCCGGATCGCAGCAGTGCTTTCCCGTTCCTTGCCGGTAGCGAGAGAATAGTGGGCGCGCGCTTCGCCCCGGGCGCAGCGGCCGAGTGGCTCAAGGTGCCGCTCTGCGACATCGTCGGCCAGTCAATTCCTCTGGAGGATTTCTGGGGCGCTCCGGCGCTGAGATTGAATGAATTGCTGGGCGGCTGTGCCGAACCGCATGAACGGCTGCTGCAGTTGAAGGCGGCGCTCGAGCAGAAAGCCGCCAAACGCGAGCCACCGGCAAGCGATATGGGCTCAGTATTTGCGCGGGCGAGCGATATTTCGAAGTCCGAGAACGTGGCCGATGTGTTGCTCGACGAACTCTCCATCGGCGCGCGCCAGCTTCGCCGACGTTGCCACACGCATTTCGGCTACGGGCCGAAGACGCTCGCCCGAATTCGCCGGTTTCAGGGCATGCTCGGCCTCTGCCGGAGCAGCAAGGTCCTTGCGCTCGCGGAGTTGGCCGTAGCGGCCGGCTATGCCGATCAGGCTCATATGACCCGCGACGTACGGGAAATCTCCACGCTGACACCTATGCAGCTTCAGCAACAGATAGCCGGCTGAATGTCCGTTTTCTTCAATACGAAACGGTCTGTTCTGCTATCTCCATTTAGAGCAATACAGGAAAGCGCCATGTCTACGATGCCCGCAAGGATCATTCACCGTTCCATCGACAGGAATTGGCGTGACGTATATGCATTTGCCGCCGCCCCGGAGAATATGCCGCTCTGGGCGTCAGGATTGGCCTCAGGGCTGGAGCGCAACGGCGATGACTGGATTGCCACAGGCGCGCTCGGCACGGTGAAGGTCAGTTTCGTCCCGCACAATGAGTTCGGCGTCATCGACCATACGGTGACGATCGAGAGCGGATTGCGCGTCTACAACGCACTCCGGATCGTGCCGAACGGCGACGGCTGCGAAGTCATGTTCACGCTGTTGCGTATCCCGGGCATGACGGATGAGCAGTTCGAGGCCGATGCCGCCCATATCGCGAAAGATCTCGCGGCATTGAAGGCATTGATGGAAGGATAGGAGACAATCATGACGGCAGCAACGGACGACCGACGCATCGACTATGTCGAATTCAACGTCGGCAATATAGAAGCCTCCAAGGCATTCTACGGCAAGGCTTTCGGCTGGTCTTTTACCGACTACGGCCCCGAGTACTGCGAATTCGATGACGGACGACTAAAAGGTGGCTTTACGACGCTGGGAACTCCGAGGCCAGGCGGACCGCTCGTGGTCCTTTATGCGCACGATCTGGAAGCCGCCCTTTCAAGCGTGGAAAGTGCCGGCGGAAAAATAGTTCGCCCGATCACCGGTTTTCCCGGCGGTCGCCGGTTTCACTTCAGCGACCCGAATGGGTATGAGCTTGCCGTGTGGACGAAGCGTTGATCAGGCAGCGACGCTCGAGGCAGTCGCCCCCGCATGCTGGAGAATGATCAGCGCCCCGATCACGCCCCCCGAGGAATCGTGCAGTGGCGACATGCGGCAGCGAACCGTGTCCACGGCGTCGCTGTCGCGGCGCTCGTAAGCGTAATCGCTCCCGCACCCGGCAAAACAGGCGTCGAGCTTCGCCTTCGCGCCCTCGTAAAAGCGCTTCTCGCCAATGAACTCGATCAGGTGACGGCCGATCATATCGATCGGCTTCCTGCCGAGATATGCCGAGTTGACCGTGTTGGAATAGAGATAGCGATAATCCCGCGTCAGCACCGCGACGCGGTCCGGTATCGCCTCCAGGATCGCAGAGTTCAGGAAGTTGCCATTGTCGACGTTCGGCGTAAACGCAAGGGGGGCAGCCACAGGCAGCCGCTCGAGGGGCGGCGACATGCGCCAAGGCGGTGTCGCTCCGCCGAAATACCTTTCCATGAGTTCGGAAAGAAGTGCGACATAGGCGCGGACAGATTCGCTGTCCTCAGCATACTGGTCGATCAGGCAGCCGACGAACGCGAGCTGCGTATGAACTTCGAGAATATTTGCGGCTGGGTATCCAAGGATAGCATCGACAAGAGGCTCGATTGAGCAATCGAGCGTGTTCACGCGCGCATCGTCGCCCGCAGCGATTGCTGCATCGATCTGCGCACAACACAATGAGAACGCCCGAAAAAGCCCCAGCAAGACACCTCCAATGCATTCCCTAAGGGAATGCGACCGAGAGATCGGCTGAGCTTGCGTTACGGAAGTTGAAACCGCCGACGCCTAGCCACTCGCCTTGATGGTAATCGGTAACATGACGCACGTTCATATTCAATGAACGCACGCGCCTGTTTTTCAATGATAAGATGTAGGGATCGACGCCGGCCTACAGCACGTCGTGCTTTATCTTCCAACGATCGTGATACCAGAGCCACTGTTCGGGATATTCCCGCACCCAGCTTTCCACCTTGTCGTTGAGGAGTTGCGCCGTCGCGACCATGTCGAGATTGCCGTTGGCATCCCGAGGCGTCTCAATCATCGGTTCGATTTCCAGCCGATAGCGGTTGCCCGGCAGCCGGATGCAGCGCGCCGGATAAACCTCGCAATTAAACTGGCGCACGAGCTTGCCGAGCAACGGGTTGGTCTTCACATCGAGCCCGAAGAACTTGGTGTTCAGACCTTTGCGGAACTTCTGATCGACCAGCACGCCCACGCCCTGCCCGGCCTCCAACTGCCGCGCCAACGCAAAAGACGAGCCGGCGTGAGACGGCACCAGCTTACCCATTCGCGCGCTCCGAAAATCAAAAACTTTCTGCGCGACATACGGATTGTTCGGCGGACGGAAGAGAACGGACACATAGAGACCGAACGCCGCGCCGGCCACCGGCAGCAGTTCGAAATTGCCTGTATGCCCTGTGAAAACGATAAACGGTCGCGGATTGTCGCGTAGATCGAGGAAGATCGGTATGCCCGAGACTTCCACCCTGCCCGGTTCATTGCGTTCAGGATCGAAATCGAACAGCCTGTCGAGGAATACATACTCGGCAGCAAGCCGCCCCATGTTCCCCCAACTCGCCAACGCAATCTCCTGGAGCTCCGCCTCGCTCTTCTCAGGAAAGGCATTGCGGAGATTGGCGAGCATCAGGCGGTGGCGCTTCATGCGTGGCCCGAGCTTGCGCGTCAGCCAATCCGCAAAGTTGATCGCACCGTCGGCCGGAAACAGCTTCAGGAAGTTCAGGAAGCCGAACATGGTCTGCGCAATCAACCACTGGCGAAAGTGGTCGAGCGCAAGGACGATCCGCGTGATGAAGAGCTTCAAGAACTCAATCCATCTTGAGGATGATTTTGCCGAAGATCTGACGCGATTCCATCCGCTCCAGTGCGCGGTCGATGTCAGCGAAGCTTACTTCGGTGTCGATGACGGGATGGACCAGTCCGCGCCCCATCTTCTGCATGGCATTCGCCATGTTCTCCATGCGGCAACCAAAGGAGCCGAGCAGCTTCAGCTGTTGCTGGAAGAGCATCATAAGGTTCATGTCGGTGGAAACGCCGGAGGTCGAACCGCAGGTGACAAGACGGCCCCCGCGCTTCATCGAGAGCATCGAACCGGCCCACGTATCCTTGCCGACGTGCTCGAAAACGACGTCGACGCCCTTCTTCTTGGTCAGCTTGCGGACGACGCCTTCAAAGCGGTCTGTGCGGTAGTTGATGACGTGATCGGCGCCGAGCGCCTTGGCCTTCTCGATCTTGTCGTCGGAGCCGACAGTCGTGATGACGGTGCAGCCAATCTTTTTGGCCAGCTGGATCGCCGCCGTGCCGATGCCGGAGCCGCCCGCGTGCACCAGGATGGTTTCACCCGGCTCCAGCTTTGCGTTGTCAAACAGCATGTGCTCGACCGTTCCAAAGGTTACGGGAGCAAGTGCCGCGCCAATGGCGTCGACGCCGGGAGGGGCCGGAACGAGCAGGCGTGCCGGCAGATTCACCTTCTCCTGCGCGAAACCATCGAGATGGAAACCATGAACGCCGGAAACATGTTCGCAGAGATTGTCGCGTCCCTCGCGGCACGGACGGCAGAGGCCGCATGTGCGCGCGCCATAGATCGAGACCAACTGGCCAGGCAGGACATTGGCAACGCCTGGTCCGATCGATTCGACAACGCCCGCCGCTTCCGCACCGATAACGAGCGGCATCTTGCGCTTCGCAAACGCCATGCCGCGCCAGCCCCAGACGTCGATGTGATTGAGAGCCACTGCCTTTACGCGCAGTGTAACCTCACCTGCGCCCGGAGCCGCGGGTTCCGGCAGGTCGGTGATCTCAAGCTTGCGATCGTCAATCAGTTGCAAAGCGCGCATGGCAAAGTCCTTCGCCGCGAGGGCGTTCTATCTCGATGTTTTGTTGGGAACCGATTAAGCCGGTTCGAGCGCCATGACAAGGCTGGCGTTCTGCCCGCCGAAGCCGAAGGAGTTGGACAGTACGGCGCTGACCTGGCTCTCCCGCTTCTTGTTGGGCACCACGTCGATAACGATCGATGGATCGGGGTTGGTGTAGTTGATCGTCGGCGGCAACGTGCCGGTCAGCATCGTCTGCAACGAGAATACCGCTTCCACCGCACCTGCGGCCGTCAGTGTGTGGCCGATCATCGACTTGTTGGACGACAGCGGAATGGACGCCATCCGCTCACCGAATACCGCCAGCATGGAGGCATATTCCATCTTGTCGTTTTCAGGCGTCGAGGTGCCATGCGCATTGATGTAGCCGATATCGCCCTCACCCATTCCGGCATCGGCCAGCGCTGCGCGGATCGTCGCGATCGCCGGGCCGCCATCCGGAGAGGAACGGGTGCGGTGGAAGGAGTCGGCCTTTTCGCCGGCGCCCTTCATGATGCCGAGAATCTTCGCGCCGCGCGCGACGGCCGCTTCGAGCGATTCCAGCACCAAGGTGGCGGCGCCTTCGGCGATGACGAAGCCGTCGCGATCCTTGCTGAACGGCTTGGAGGCCTTGGTCGGCGGATCGTTTTGCGTGGAGAGAGCCGAAAGCAGCGAAAAGCGGATGAGTGCCTCTGCGCTTACCGAGCCATCGGTCGCGACAGCGAGTGCGCGCAAGGTGCGGCCCTGGCGGATCGCCTCGATGCCGAGCTGGATTGCCGTCGCGCCAGACGCACAGGCCGTCGACAGCGTTACCGGCAGGCCGCGCGTGCCGAAACGATCAGCAAGGCGTTCGGAAATTGCACCGAACAGCGATGCCTCATGGAAAGCAGCATCAGGACGCTGACGCATGGCAGCCAGGAACCGGTCATAGGCGTCTCCTGCGTGATCGGCCGGCGGCGAACGGTCGGCGAGTTCGAAACGAGCACTCCATTCCGGTTCGATCGGCGGCGCAGCCAGGAACAGCGGTCCGTCAAAATCACCGCTGATGCCAGCATCGGCGAGCGCTTCGATCGTGGTTTCCCGGGCGAACGCATAGGAGCGTTCGACGGCGTTTGCGACCGGAATGTCGATGAAATCGACGGTGCCAGCGATGCGGGTCGAAAGCCCCTCCGTCGGAAAGCGATTGATCGCATGAATGCCTGAGGTACCGGCCGTCAGTGCCGACCAGTTGTCCTTCAGGCCCTGCCCCAGCGAGGTAATGATACCGACACCCGTCACTGCGACGATCGGGCGGCCCAGGTGATCCTTGTAAGCCGAATCTTTCATTTGCACACTCCTCACGCTTCGGCGGAAAGAACCGCGACGCCTTCGCCGCGCTGATGACCGACTGTCGTAACGATGGCTGCCTTGGTCGCGGCGCCCATCGGTTTTTCGTGGGTCGGGTCGAAGACCGGGACCCTCGCCTTGCTGTCGATGGCCAATGCCGCCAGCGCCAGACCGAGCGTGAAATGCGCCTCAAGTCCATGGCCGGTAACGCCACCGAAACCGCGGATGGCCGCGCCTGGCAGATGACGTTCGAGAACGGCCTTTTCGCGCCCCGCCAAGTCCGGAATGCCTGTCGAGCCGGAGAAGATCGCCGTGCTTTCCAGAGGAACGTCGATCGCGGCTTCCAACAATCGCTCGAGGCGCTTCTCAAGATTGCCGGGGTCGCGATTGCCGCGATCGCCTTCGATGGAGGACATCGACGCGTAGATATGCGCGCCCCGCGCCTCAGCATGGGCGCGCGATTCCAGAACGAGGAATGCGCCGAGCGAGCCGGAAATGACACCGCCTTGGTCGCGCGACCAGAGCGGCTGCCATTCGTTGCGGCTGTGGGAGTTGATGGCTTCGAACAAGAGCACCATGTCCAGACGCTCCGCCGAGAAAGCTCCGCCAACCAGGGCGTGCGTCGATTCACCCGACTTGATACGATAGAAGGCCGTTTCGACTGCCGAGATGCCGGCAGATTCTTCGCCCATGAAGGTCCGCGAAGAGCCCGTTACCTTGTGGACGATGGAAATGTTGCCGGCGAGCAGATTGGACAGCTGCGCCAGAAAGAGTGTCGGGCGCAGCTCCGTCGTCAGCTTCTCGTTCAGAAGAACCTCACGGTCGTTGCGCTTCAAGCCCTCGTCAACGATCAACGTATCGACGTTGATGTCGCGCTCGCCGCCGCCAGCCGCGACGATCATATCCATGCTGCCGCAGGCCTCCGCATCATCCTTGAAGCCGGCGTCATCGAGGGCGAGCCCGGCTGCAAACACACCGATGCGCTGCCAGTTTTCCATCTGCCGCTGATCGCCGCGCTTGGCAATCTGCTGCGACCAATCGATTTCCGGCAGCGGGTGGACCGGATACGGCTTGAACTTCTCAAGCTCGACGATCGTTTGAGGCGCGCCCTCGGCGTTGAGCAACGCAACATGCGGCTCCTTGCCGACGCCCTGGCACGTTACAATGCCGACGCCCGTGATCACGACATCATTCTGAGCCTTGCTCATCCATTCACTCCCTGCGCGGCGATCGCATCCATCAGGCCGACTTCACCGGCACGTTTCTTGACGATATCCCCGAGCGGCACTTCGCTGAAAGGCATGGTCCGCAGCTTCAGCTGCGCGTCGCAAACCTTCTTGCCGCCGCTTGTGATCTTCGCCTTGGTTACCGCAAATCCCGAGCCGTCATGCTCCAGAAATGCCTCGATATCCAGTACCGCCTCCGGTTCAACGAAGGTACGCATCTTGGCGCCGTCGACGGACATCAGGAACGGCATGGCCGCAAAATTAGTGGCCGCCAGCACGAGCATGCCGCATGCCTGCGCCATCGTTTCGATCAGCAGCACGCCCGGAACCAGGGGCATGCCGGGAAAATGACCTTCGAAGACGGGGCTTTTCGCCGGCACGACGGAGCGCGCCTTGAGTGTCCCTTTCTGAAGGTCGACCGCCTCGATGCGGTCTATCATCTGGAAGTATTCCAGTAGCATCGGATCCTCCGGCCACAAGGACACCTTGCCCCGCGGCTAGGCCTACTTAGGAACGAAACCGCCCGGCCGCCATGGTTAACAGCGGCAGGGCGGAGAAAAAGATGACGGTGCCGATCAGGCCTTGGCGGCGCGCAGCTCGTCGATCTTGGCACAGAGGTTCTTCAGCACGAAATATTCTTCCGTGGAAACCTTGCCTTCGTTGACTTCCTGTGTCCACTTCTCGAGCGGGATCTTGATGCCGAATTCCTTGTCGATCGCAAAGACGATATCGAGGAAATCGAGGCTGTCGATACCGAGGTCGTCGATCGTATGGCTCTCCGGCTTGATCGTATCGCGATCGATCTCGCTGGTTTCTGCAATGATGTCGGCAACTTTATCGAATGTAGCGGTCACGCCTTTACCTCTTGAAATGACGATTTAACCCTCCTCATAGGCAAATCCATTTCAAAAAGCCAATGCTTTCATCCGTCTCGGCACGCAATTTGCAAGACCAGTGTTGCTTAAACAGCAACGCATAACGCGCCGCTTGTCGCGCAATGCGTTGGCAAAACACCCCTGTTTTGCGCTTAGAGCAGCACGAGGAAAAGAACCAAGGCGGCCGCGGTAAGGATTGAACAGCTCGCATAGAAGACCGAGACGCCATCTTCGATATCGGCCACCGTTGCCGAATCGCGCCCGCCCCCATTGATCATCGGCTCCATGACGACAACCCCGGAATAAACGCGTGGTCCTGCGAGCTGCACATTCAGTGCCCCCGCCATTGCCGCCTCCGGTCGCCCGGAATTCGGCGAGCGATGCAGGCCGCCGTCGCGCGCGGCAATGCGCAGCGCCTCCCGACAGGCTGTGCTTCCTCGCCGCAGCCAGGCTCCGGCCGCGATCAGGAGAATCGAAAAGCGCGCCGCCGGCCAGTTGGCGAAGTCGTCCAGGCGCGCGGCCGCCCAGCCGAAATCGGCATATCTCTCTGATTTGTGGCCGATCATCGAATCCGCCGTATTCAGCATCTTGTAGGCGAAGAGGCCGGGCAAGCCAAAAACGGCGTACCATAGAGCTGGAGCAACCACGCCATCTGAAAAATTCTCAGCAAGGCTCTCGATCGCGGCACGGCAGACGGCGGGCTCGTCCAGTGTTTCCGGATCACGCCCGACGATTCGCGAAACAGCCAGTCGGCCACCGCTGAGGCCTCCGGTCTTCAGCCCAGCGGCAACAGCTTCCACGTGATCGGCGAGGCTCTTCTGCGCCATGAAGACGGCAACGCACATGACTTCCAGGAGGATTCCGGCAAGACCGAACAGCGAGAAAAACCAATGCAGCACAAGACCAGCCACACCGCTTAGGAACAAGAGACCGGCGATCGACCAGACGCCGTTGCGCCGGCGATCGCGTTTGTGGAGCTCGGCTCGATTGAACATCCGGTCGACGCGGGAGATCGCGTTTCCGAACAGCACGACGGGGTGCGGTAGCCGCATCCATAGCCTATCCGGATCCCCGACAATCCTGTCGAGCAAAAGGGCCAGAACCAGCACGAGAAGGTTATGGTCGAGTGTCATGACGTATAACTCTGCAATGCATCCGAAAGCCGTTGGTCGCCAGCCGCATCGGCGGTGAGACCAAAACGTAACCAACGCGGCTGATAGTCGAACTTGCGGACCAGAATATGATGTTGGCAGAGATGCCGATGTAACTGGGCCGCCTGCTTGTGGTCGACAAGCGCAAAGAGATCGGTTCCGCCAATAATGCGCAGACCGCCTTGATCGAGAACCTTGCGTAGCGCACCGGACCTCTCTGTGATCCGAAGCTGTATCGGCGCGATGTCCGATCGGAGGAGGTCTACTGCGATCGAGAGAGCAGGACCGGAGACAGCCCACGGGCCAAGCAAGCCTTCGATGCGCTCCACGATCGACAGAGCGGCCACGACAAACCCCAGGCGCAACCCTGCCAGCCCGAAGAACTTGCCGAAAGAACGGGAGATGAGAACGTTCGGCATTCGCGAGGCAAGAGGGACCAGGCTCATCTCCGGGTATGTATCCCCGAAGGCTTCGTCCACAATGACAACAGCTCCCCTAGCCTTCATCTCTTCGCTGAGTGCGACGAGCCTCTCGGGAGCATAGAGGCGACCATCAGGGTTGTTCGGATTGACGACGACGACAACTGCGTGATCGGCTCTGACGTCATCCAGATCGGCGATAAGATCAACGCAACAGCCTGCCATCAGGAACGCGCGCTCATATTCGCCGTAGGTCGGAGCGAGAATCGCAACCCGCTTGCCGCCCCCGTCGAAAAGCCGCGGTAATAGCTGGATGAGGGATTGCGTGCCGGGAACCGGCAGCGGGAGAATGTCGCCGCTGCGATAATAGCTCTGCGCCGCCGCGCGCGCCTGATCAATCAGATGCCTGTCGGGCAGCCGGTGCCAGGCGCACATCGGGATCTCGGGCACAGGCACCGGGCACGGATTGATGCCCGTCGAAAGATCAAGCCAGTATTCAGCCTCGCCGCCGTAGATTGCAGCGGCAGCCGTGATGCCGCCTCCATGAACGATCGCAGCGTTCATCTTGCCCCCTCGGCAAGGTCGATCAGATGCATGTAGGATCCCGCAATCTGTCCACGCTGAAGGCCAGCTTGCCCGAGGTCGTTGCCCAACGCATCGCTCACCTGAAACAGACGATCGGCCCCGCCCTCGGAAACCACGGCCGAATAGTGGAACTCGTGCGCGGTCATCGGCTGTTCGAAGTAGGCAGCGTTCAACGGCTTCACCCGCCGATAGCCGAGATGCCGTTTGCGCTCCTCGTAGCTGGTGACTACGGGCAAGAGACCGAGCATCTGATGCCGCTCGCCGGCGCCGTCAACCAGCCCTTCGCCGAGAACCATGTATCCGCCGCACTCCCCATAGATTCGCACGCCCTTGCCCGCGGCGTCGATAACCTTTGACCTGAAGTTGCTGGCAGACGCGATCCGCCCGGGATGAAGCTCGGGATAGCCGCCTGGCAGATAGATCGCGTCTGCAGCGGGATCCGGCGCCTCATCGGCAAGCGGCGAGAAGAACGAGATTTCGGCACCACGCCGACGCCAGCCGAGAAGCATGTGCTCGTAGGAGAAAGCAAAGGCGACGTCGCGCGCCACGGCGACCCTGCTACCGAGCGGTGGCAACCGGGCGATGTTGGCAGTAGATGGACGATTGAGCCCTTGGCGCGCGATGCGCAGCAGGAATTCGAAATTGCATTCATCGGACACGGCATCGGCTGCATGCTCTATGAAGCTCTCGAGCGTCTGATGTTCTCCCGCCTGGACGAGACCGAGATGCCTTTCGGGAAGGGCGATGTCATTGTCGCGGCGGACGACGGCAACGATCGGCATACGGACCGCGTCAAGCGCCTTGCGAAGCATCATCTCATGGCGTTCGCCCCCAACCTTGTTGAGAATCACGCCGGCGATGCGAACATCGGCCCGGAAGCCAGCAAATCCAGTCACCAGTGCCGCTACCGACTGCGACATATGCGAGGCATCGACGACGAAAACCACGGAAAGACCAAGCATGGCGGCAAGATCGGCTGCGGTCCCCTTCCCGTCGGTCGCACCATCGAAGAGCCCCATCATCGCCTCGATGACGAGAATGCGGTCGCCGGAGCGATGCAGCGTCGCATTTGCGGCAATCAGTTCCGGGCGCATCGCCCATGGATCGAAGTTGAGACAGGCAACGCCGCTCGCCGCCGCATGAAAGGCCGGATCGATATAGTCGGGGCCAGCCTTGCCGGGTGCTATCGCAACACCGCGCCTTCGAAGCGCCCGCAGAAGCCCCAGCGTCACCGTCGTCTTGCCCGATCCGGAGGACGGGGCCGCAATCAACAAACCGCTCATGCCGTCCCCCTGCTGTTCGAGTCCCGGAAGGGATCAGAGCGCAACTTGCGTCCCGCAAGAGCACCCAGCCAATCAAGCGATTGCCTCAGCCGCACCACCTCCCCGACCACGACAATCGCCGGCGGCTCGAGCCCCGAGGCCGCCGAAGGTGCCTCGCCAAGTGTCGTTTCGAGCACTTGCTGATCGCCCGTCGATGCGTTGCAGACGAAGGCGACCGGTTCTTCCGGGGACCGCCCCGCTGCAATGAGATTTCTGCTGATCTGGGCGATATGCTTCATCGCCATATACATGACGATCACAGGCGAGGCCTTGCCGATGGCCTCCCAATTGATGGCATCCGGCACAATGCCTGAGGAGTCATGCCCCGTGAGGAATGTCACCGCATGGTTGAGATCCCTGTGCGTTACCGGAATGCCGGCATAGGCCAATCCGCCGATGCCGGCAGTGATGCCCGGAACGATGCGAAACGGAACATTGTGCTCGACCAGCGTCAACGCTTCCTCGCCGCCACGCCCGAAGACGAAGGGATCGCCGCCCTTGAGACGCAAGACGCGCTTTCCGGCACGGGCAAGTTCAACCAACCGCAACGAAATGTCGCGCTGCTTGGCGGACGGCTTTCCACCTCGCTTTCCGGCATATTCCAGCAAGGCGTCCGACCGCGCGAGCTTCAGGCAATCGGCGTTCACAAGCGCATCGTGAACCACCACGTCCGCCTCCGCCAGCCCCTTGGCGGCAAGAAGCGTCAGCAATCCGGGCTCGCCCGGACCCGCACCAACAAGCCAGACGCTGCCCGGCTCAAGAGCCGGCAGATGTGAAAACGCAGCTTCGATCATTGGCATGATCTATGCTCCGCAGGTGTCGAGGTCAACGCCGCTGGGCAAGAGAAAGATGTGAAAGGTAGGCTCTCTCAAACCCCTGTGTCGGTCCAACGGACGCACAGAGATCCGCGCCCGACCGGGCGCAAATTCTCACGCGCGCAAAACCGCATCGCGTATGAGATTGATCACCCTTTCGGAGTCGATGCCAGTGCAGACAACCTGGCTCGGTAGACCGTCCCAATTGCCCGGCGGGAAGTGGCGGCCGTCCGGCTTCACGATCGTCTGCCCGTCGGCAATACCGCCGCAAACGACGCGAACCGGACCAAGGATGGTCGAGAACAGCTCGGGAGCGACGACGTAGACACATGCACAACTGTCGTGAACCATCATGCCGTCTTCGACGGCGTGCTTGTAGAAATCGATATAGTCCTGCGAAAGATCGTTCAGCAGCTTCGCGGCGCTGTCGCCCCTGGCCGCAACGTCGGCGAGGTAGCTGCGGCTCATCGTCGTGATCGCGGTCACGTCAAGACCAATGACGGCGACCCTCCAGGGCGCGGTCAGGACGATGTCGGCCGCTTCCGGATCGCCATGGATGTTGGCTTCCGCGACCGGCGACACGTTGCCCGGAACGTAGAAGTTGCCGCCCATGATAACAACGTCCTTCACGAGACCGGCAATCTCCGGGTCCTGTTTGAGCGCCATGGCCAGGTTGGTCATGCGACCGACGGCAACCAGCCTGACCTCGCCCGGATTGGCGCGAACCGTATCGATGATGAAGCGGTGCGCAGGACGCGGATCGAGCGGCAGATCGATCGTTTCAGGCACCTTGATATTGCCGAGGCCGTTCTCGCCATGCACGAAGGTCGGCCACGCCCCCTCCCGACGCTCCGGATCGATCGTCACGCTCGCGCCCTTGGCGACGGGAGCAGGAATGTTCCATTCACGCTTCAAGAACAGCGCGTTGCGCGTCGTCGTCTCGACCGACGCGTTGCCGAAGACCGTCGTGATGCCGATCAGATCGATCTCGGGATGGCGATGCAGGAAGAGCAGGGCCATTGCATCATCGACGCCCGGATCCGTGTCATAAATGACCTTGTGCATGAGTATGCCTCTTTTCGTTATTGGCGTAGGGCAGCCGGACGGCGCCGCGAAATCGGCGGCCACCATAGCGCCCACTAATCTTTCTGCAACAGGGCACACGCAATCGCTGCAGTGGCACGGCGCGACTTGATCTTCGGGACGATGAGCTCCGCATGCGATCCAACCACGGCCAGCGCAGCCGATTCGGCGACGCCGTGACATCCCACGCGGGCAAACACGATCGCCGACGGATTTTTCAGCCGCGGCGTCTCCTCTTCGAGCCGCGCGGCAGCGAAGAATAAAAGCGGCGCACCGAGGTCACGTGTTACTGCAACGATCGCGGCTTCATTGATGCGAGTGTCGATGGTGGCGATAGCCGCTAGCTCGGCTCGGTCAATGCCCGCTGCCGCCAATGCCGTACGGGCAAGCTCGTTTACCTCGCCCTCCGACGTTCCGCGCTCGCAGCCCAGGCCGAGCACGTACCGGTGCGTCCTATCGAATACAATTCCAGTCACGTGCGACAATGAAACCGGCCCCTAGTGTCCCTCAAGCCATTGCAGCAAGGGACCGGAAATGCAACATGCGTGCGCCGCCTGTTGCATTCCAGAGTTTCCTCCCTTGTCCGACCTTGCCCCTCATCTGCTCTTCATGCTGGCCGCAGCCGGCTTTTTCGCTGGATTCGTCGATTCCATCGCTGGCGGCGGAGGCCTCATCACGGTCCCGGCGATGTTGATTGCGGGTATTCCACCGCTGCAAACACTTGGCACCAACAAGGTGCAGTCGGTGTTCGGCGCAGCCTCCGCCACGATCGCCTATGCCCGCAACGGACATGTTCATCTGCGTACGCAGCTGCCGATGGCGCTGATGGCAATCTTCGGCGGCTCCCTTGGAGCCGCTTTGGCAACGATCGTGCCTGGTGACGTACTGCGGGCAATCATGCCGGTCCTTCTTGTGGCGATCGCGCTCTATTTTGCGTTGAAGCCAAACCTGAACGACGTCGACAAGCATCGCCGCATGAGGCCCTTTGTCTTCGGCCTGACGCTGGTTCCGGCAATCGGATTCTACGACGGCGTCTTCGGTCCGGGCACCGGCTCCTTCTTCATGCTCTCCTTCGTGTCGCTGGCCGGCTTCGGTATGCTAAAGGCCACGGCGCATACCAAGCTCCTGAATTTCGGCTCGAACATCGGCGCGCTCGTCGTCTTCGTCTCCTTCGGTGCGATCCTCTGGAAGATCGGGCTAATGATGGGCGTCTGCCAGTTCCTCGGGGCGCAGCTCGGCTCGCGGCTTGCGATGCGCACCGGCGCGCGCCTGATCAAGCCGCTGCTCGTCGTCGTCTGCGTCGCCTTCACGATCAAGCTTCTGGCCGATCCAGCCAATCCGATCCGCGTCTGGCTGGAGATTTGACGCTGGCGCCCGGTGTGTCGGTTGGCTCCTAGAAGAGCGTGAGCAACAGCGTCCCGACGGACGACCGGCGGCAGCCCGAGGCAGTTCCTGTCAGAACTCCACGCCCGGCTGCCCCTTGATGCCCGAGCGGAACGGATGCTTGATCAGCTCCATCTCGGTGACGAGATCGGCAATATCGATCAGCTCGTCCTTCGCGTTGCGCCCGGTCAGAACGACGTGAGTCATATACGGCTTTTCGGTCTTCAGAAACTCCACCACCTCGTTGATGTCGAGGTAGTCGTAGCGAAGCGCGATGTTGATCTCGTCGAGCAGCACCATCGAATTGCGCTCGTCCCGGATCAGCTCTTTGGCCTTATCCCAGGCCGCGGATGCGGCGGCGACATCACGGGCACGATCCTGTGTCTCCCAGGTGAAGCCCTCGCCCATGGTGTGGAACTGGCAGATGTCGGAGAAGTGCTTTTCGATCAAATCGCGCTCGCCGGTCCACATCGCGCCCTTGATGAACTGCACGACGGCGGAGGGCTTTCCATGCGCGATATGCCGGAAAATCATCCCGAACGCCGAGGAAGACTTGCCCTTGCCTTTACCGGTATGGACGATGATGAGGCCCTTCTCATCGGTCTTTGAGGCCATGATCTTGTCGCGGGCGGCTTTCTTCTTGGCCATCTTCTCGGCGTGGCGTGCGTCGTCGTGGCCAGCCGGCTCACTGGTTTCGTCAGTCATCTCAATTTTCCCCGGATGCAAGCTTGAATGTGTCTGAAAGATCGAACCGCGCCGAATTGCTGCGCGGCGTCCAAAGGCGACGATCGATGGCCTCGAGCAGCCGTTCCTTCATGTCGTCGAAGGCGGCCGGATTTTTCTCGACCATGAAATCGCGCACCTTCGGATCGACCACGAAGGCCTGATAGACGGCTTCAAAATGATGATTGCCCACCGCGCCTGTCGTCGCGGAAAAGGCGAAGAGGTAATCGACGGTCGCGGCGATCTCAAAGGCTCCCTTATAGCCATGGCGCATGACGCCATTGATCCACTTCGGATTGACCACGCGGCCACGCACGACACGCCCGATCTCCTCTTCCAACGATCGGATGACCGGCTTTTCCGGTCGCGAGTGGTCGTTGTGGTAGATCGACGGTCGGTCACCCGCCAGCATCTCGGTCGCGGCAGCCATGCCGCCCTCGAACTGGTAGTAATCGTCGCTGTCCAGAAGGTCGTGCTCGCGGTTGTCCTGGTTCTGCACCACCGCCTGGATCGAGCGCAGGCGCTCTTCGAAGACGCCCCGCTCGGCCCGGCCTTCCTCGCCGGCGCCGTAGGCGTAGCTTCCCCATACGAGATAGGCTTCGGCAAGATCGGCCCGGCGTTCCCATCCCTTCTCGTCGATCAATGCCTGCAAGCCGGCACCGTAGGCGCCCGGCTTCGAGCCGAAGATACGATAGCCGGCACGGCGTCGGGCTTGCGCCGCGTCCAGCCCGGCAGCCTCGAGCCGCGCTGCTTCGCCGCGCATGCGCTCGGCAATCGGATTGTCCGCCGAGTCCTCGTCCAGCGCACCGACGGCACGGATCGCCTTGTCGAAGAGCGCGATCTGTTCGGGAAACGCATCCCGGAAGAAGCCGGAAATGCGCAACGTCACGTCGACACGTGGGCGGCGCAGCAGCGCCGGCGGGATGATTTCGTAACCGGTGACGCGCCGCGAGGTCATGTCCCATACCGGCTTCACGCCGATCAGCGCCAGCGCCTGGGCAATATCATCGCCGCCGGTGCGCATGTTCGATGTGCCCCAGGCGGTGAGGCCGAAGGATACCGGCCATTCGCCGTGATCCTGCACATACCGGCGGATCAGCAGTTCGGCGGACTTTTTCCCGAGTTCGTAGGCCGCCGGCGTCGGAACCGCACGGCTGTCTACCGAATAGAAGTTCCGCCCGGTCGGCAGCACATCCGGGCGTCCTCGCGTCGGCGCACCCGACGGCCCGGGCGGCACGAAACGACCGTCGAGCCCCCGGAGCAGGCCTTCGATCTCCGCGGCCCCGCATGCAATGATGGCAGGCTTGAGCCGCGTTTCGATCATCCCCAGGACGGCGCGCGTGGCCCCCCAATCTTCCGGGCAAGCGACTTCGCCGGCGACCAGCCGTGCCGCAAGCAGTTCGATCCGCTCGACCGCATCGCCATTCGTGCGCCAGACACCGTCCATGGCCGCCGCAAGGGTATCCGGGAACGGCCCCGGCCACGACCCGGCCATGTCGCAGTCGAGAGGATCGAAATCCAAGCCTACATCGGCAGCAATCGCCCGCTGTAGGCTGCGGTCGCCACCCTGGCCAAGGCCACGCGGGACCCGAGCCAGCGCTACGGTCAGATCAGTCAGCAATCGACCCTGCGGCGAGACACCGAAGACGTGCAAACCATCGCGGATCTGCATTTCCTTGAGATCGCAGAGATAGGAATCGAGCTTCTTCAACGCCTCGTTTTCGCTCTCGCCCTTGTCGATACCAGCATCGCGGTCGAGACCGATATCTGCGACGAGATCGAGAATCTGTTTGCTAAGAAGCCGAATGCGGCGTGGATCGCCACCTGACGCCTCGTAGTATTCGTCCACCAGTGCCTCCAGATCCTTCAGGGGCCCGTAGCTCTCGGCACGCGTCAGCGGCGGTGTCAGATGGTCGATGATGACAGCCCCGGCCCGCCGCTTGGCCTGCGTTCCCTCGCCGGGATCATTGACGATAAATGGATAAAGATGTGGCATAGGGCCGAGGATCGCCTCTGGATAGCATTCCTCGGAGAGCGCTAATGCCTTGCCCGGCAGCCATTCGAGATTGCCGTGCTTGCCCATGTGGATGACGGCGTGAGCGCCGAACTCGTGGCGAAGGAAAGCGTAAAAGGCGAGATAGCCGTGCGGCGGCACGAGGTCGGGCGAATGGTAGCTTTCCTTCGGATCGACGTTGTAGCCGCGCGCCGGCTGGATGCCGACGAGCACCTCTCCAAGCCGCAGGAACGGCAGTGCAAAAGCGCCGTCCAGCATATAGCGATCGGTCTCAGGCGCGCCCCACCGCGTGTTGATTTCTTCCTGAATCTTTTTGGGAAGACTTCTGAAGAAGGCATTGTAACGACTCAATGAAAGCACTTCACTTACAAGCCTCCCATCCGTGCCGGAATTTGTCGGTCCTTCCATCAGGCGCCGGATCAGGGAGTCGCCATCATCCGGCACAGCCGCGACTGTGTAACCAGCGGCACGCATTGCCTTCAGAACCTCAACCGTGCCGGCAGGCGTATCCAGCCCGACGCCATTGCCGAGCCTTCCGTCGCGGTTCGGATAGTTCGCCATCACGAGCGCAATGCGCCGGTCGCTGGCGGATGTCGTGCGCAGCTTCGCCCAGTTGGCAGCAAGCTGGGCTGTATAGCGCATTCGCTCGATATCGGGCTCGCTGCCGACGATGTTGGCCTCGACCCTCGCGTCATAGCGGGCCGCCGATTTGAACGAGACCGCACGGGCAAGCACGCGCCCATCAACCTCCGGCAGAGCAACATTCATTCCAAGGTCGCGCGCGGAGAGCCCCTGCGAGGAGGAGGTCCATGCCTGCCGCGACGACGCCGAAAAGATAGCCTGAAGCACAACCGCGTCGTTGGCCTCAAGCACGGTCGGCTCGCGATCCGCACCGGGCGCAGACACTGCAAAGCCAGTCGTGTTGATCACCACCTCGGGTTTGATGGCGTCGAAGACGCTTTCGAGAATGCCCTTCGAGACGGGGTCCTTGAGACTATAGGCAAACACCGGCAGCGGCCGGATGCGTTCGGCCAGCAGCGTATCGATCAACGCTTCGACCGGTCGCGTCTCGCCGCTCTGCACGAGCGCGCGATAGAAGCTGACTGCCACAACTGGCGAATGCGGCACCTGCTGCAGGAATCGAACCCGCTCGTCGCACGCAGACTTCCACTCCTCGACGCCGACGACGCCCTTGCCCGGCCACCAGATTCCAGCCTTCATCAGCGGCGAAGCCGCCTCGGGCTTTTCCGCGCCCGAGAGCATCGCGCCGGCATAGGAGAGAAACGCACGCGAATTGGCGTCGCCACCTTCGATAAGATAGGCCCAGAGGGCATTTAACTCTTCAAGCGGCACATTCGAAAACGGTGTCAAACCCGCGTCCGGCTTCGAATCTCCCGGCAATACGGCAATAAGCGCGCCAAAGCGCGCTGCCGCCGCATGAAGCGCCTCCAGCGCATAGTGAAAATAGCTGGCACCGCCGAGCGCCCTGACGACGATCAGCTTCGCGTGCCGGGCTGTCCGCTCGACATAGGCATCGACCGACATCGGATGTTTCAGGCTCATCAGGCTTGCGAGCCGCAGCGAAAAACCGGCAGCCACACCATCATAGGCGGCCGCCATGGCGGCAAGCTCGGTATCGGCGGCCGACAGGAATAGGACATCGCCGGGAGATTGACCGAGATCGATCGCCTCCTCGCCGTCGCTGATCGTTCCCTGTTGTGCCAGGAGCAGATGCATTGGTCTGCCTTATGCCAGCGCTTCGATTGCCGTGCGAACCACCGCCTCGTCCATGTCGTGCAGGCCGATCACGACCAGGCGGGTGCCGCGTGCTTCGCCGGGCGCCCAGGCGCGATCGAAATAATGGTCCACACGGCTTCCGACCGCCTGCAGCTGCAGGCGCATCGGCTTGCCGGGGACATCGACGAAGCCCTTCAGCCGCAGCACGTCATGTTCGCCAATGATGCCCTTCAGCGAGTCCACGAACGCGGCAGGATCGACAACAGGGCCGAGTTCCACGACGAAGCTATCGAACTCGTCGTGGTCATGCGCTATACCATCCTCGTGCTCGAGCTCGTGGTGGGATTTGCGGTTGGCCACGTCATCCTCGGTACCGACCCCGAGCCCGAGCAACACGCTTGCTGGAACCTCGCCGTTGCGCGCCTCGATCATCACGGGCTTGCGGGCGATACGGGACGCTACCTCATCGCGCACGCGACCGAGGCCTGCCGTGTCAAGAAGATCGGTCTTGTTGAGCACGATCAGATCGGCGCAGGTGAGCTGATCTTCGAAAAGTTCTTCGATCGGGCTTTCATGATCGAGCGATTCATCCTCCACGCGACGGGCTTCGACCGCATCATGATCGTCGGCAAAACGGCCGGCCGCCACGGCAGCGCTATCGACAACGGTGATAACGCCGTCGACGGTGACCTGCGTGCGAATGTCAGGCCAATTGAAGGCCGCCACGAGCGGCTGCGGCAGCGCGAGACCGGAGGTTTCGATGACAATGTGGTCGGGGCGCTGTTTGCGCTCCAGAAGCTTGGTCATCGTCGGAATGAAGTCGTCGGCAACCGTGCAGCAGATGCAGCCATTGGTGAGTTCGATGATGTCATCTTCAGTGCAATTGTCGGCGCCGCAGCCCTTGAGCACCTCGCCGTCGACGCCGAGATCGCCGAATTCGTTGATAATCAGCGCGATTTTCTTGCCGTTCGTGTTGGAAAGCAGATTGCGGATCATCGTCGTCTTGCCGGCGCCGAGAAAGCCGGTGATCACTGTCGCCGGGATTTTCTGCTGGTTCATCAAATTCAACCCTTCATCTTCAGCGGCAGACCTGCCGCGATAAAATACACGTCCGCAGCTTCCGCCGCGATCATTTGATGCAGGCGGCCGGCATGATCCCGGAACTCCCGCGCCATGCGGTTTTCCGGGACGATGCCGAGACCGACCTCGTTGGAAACGATGACGAGGCGCGCGCGTGCCGTAAGCACGCAGGCGGCAAGCGAGGCGAACTCCGCCACCATGTCGCGCTCTTCCATCATCAGATTGGTAACCCAAAGCGTCAGGCAATCCACCAGGATCGCCCGTCCTTCGCCATCGATTGCCTGCAGGCATCCGACAAGATCGAGCGGCTCTTCATGGGTGTGCCAGAGATCGCCGCGGTCGGCTTTGTGCGTGTCGATCCGGGAGCGCATTTCCTCATCCCAAGCCCGGCCCGTCGCCACATAGTGGCGCTCCAGGCCGCCCGAAACGACCAGTTGCTCTGCAAAGCGCGATTTTCCCGAGCGCACACCGCCGAGAACGAAGGTCGTGCCAAATGATCGCAGGCTCATGGAAAATACTGTCCCATCTGCGGACGCCTTCCGCACGGAACCGGAACGGCTGCACGCAGCCTTAAAATCTTACTTTCAGCCATGACAACCTCCGTGCTGGCAGCGGGCATCGCCCAGGGATGGGCTTTTTTGCCCGGCACGATTGGCAGGTCTCCTGGCTCGCGGGTTTTGGGCGCGATCGGGCAGACTGGAAATCGGTCGCCCTGATCGTGCCAGCGGATTTTCCTCGTCTTCCCGGCTGCATTTCATGAAAAGGCGGACGATTCGTAGACTTGAGAGGCGTCCAGCCCCGGTTGATCATGACGCACTGCCAGTGACTTTTCCGTCGCCGCTTCCGCGCCGCCCGCCTGCACTATTGCAGACTGTCAACCACGAGGAACCAACGCCGGACAGAAAACCCTGACCGCTCTACAGTCGCGGGGTCGGCTATGATGACGGCGCCCGGATTGGGTCCACCGCTTCACATTCCCTTTTCATCCGCACCGATTCAACCGGTCCGGAACCATCCGTTATGGAGTCATCGTTAGGCAAGGCCCCCGGCGAAGTCAATCGTAAGCCGTCGTCTCGCATATGACATGCATGCCTGAAACCGCGACCAAGACGACCTTCTCTACCAAATTTGTCGCCTTTTATCAGTGGCTTACGTCACGAATAATTGTTGCCGGCGCCGGTCTTTTGCCGCAATTGCATCGCAAGCGGGTCGCGCCGCTGATTTGCCCGTCCCTCACTGCACTTGATCGCGCCTACACCTGCCTAGTTTTCTTGTCATGCTCCTAAAAATCAATATCCGCCGTTTCGGTCCGTTTCATACGCTTCTCGATATCGGGCGGATGCGCGCTCTGCTGCGGCGTAGCGAAATGGGGATGGTCATCGCCGGCGCGATCGTCGGGCTGATCTCCGGCCTGGCGGTGTCGGGCATGAGCCTCGTTTCCCGCGCAATGCACAGGCTGATTTTCGGAATCAGCGACGTCGAGAGGCTGAGCTCTTCCCAGATCGACGACAAGTTCTTGCTGCTGACGGCACCGGTTTGCGGCGGCATCCTGCTCGGTCTTTTGCTGTTCATCCTCGCCAAAACCCGTAAGAAGCCGATGGTCGACCCGATCGAGGCGAACGCATTACATGGCGGACGCCTGTCGCTGACCGACAGCATCCTCGTTGCCGTTCAGAACCTCATCTCGAACGGCTTCGGTGCCTCCGTTGGTTTGGAAGCCGGCTACACGCAGTTGGCGGCCGGTCTGGCCTCGAAGCTTGGCCTGAAGTTGCAGCTTCGCCGATCGGACCTGCGCGTTCTCGTCGGATGCGGCGCGGCCGGTGCGATTGCGGCGGCCTTCAATGCGCCGCTGACCGGCGCGTTCTATGCCTTCGAGCTCATCATCGGCACATACACCATCGTCTCGCTGACACCAGTCGTCGTGTCCGCGCTGGTGGCGACCCAGATTGCGCGGCTGCTGGCCGGCAGTGATTTCCTCATCGATGTCGGCGAATTCGGCTCCGTCATGCCGGCCGACTATGTCCCGGCGCTGCTGCTCGGTGCCGTCTGCGCTGGCGTCGGCATTCTCATCATGCAGGGCGTCGCCTCGATCGAGGAACTGGCGCGCAAAAGTTCCATCGCAACACCGCTGCGCCCTGCCCTTGGCGGCATCGTCGTCGGTCTCCTCGCCCTTATCACGCCGCAGGTCCTGTCAGCGGGACACGGAGCGCTGCACCTCAATCTCGGGCGCGATGTCGCGATTCCGGTCCTCCTTGGGCTGCTTCTCCTCAAGGCCTTGGCCTCCGCGATCTCGATCGGCTCGGGTTTCAGAGGCGGCCTCTTCTTCGCGTCGCTGTTCATGGGGGCGCTGCTCGGCAAGCTATTTGCCTATTCTGCGCCCTATTTCGCCCACGCGACGCTGACACCCGTTATCTACGCGGTCGTCGGCATGAGTTCGCTCGCAGTCGCCGTTATTGGAGGGCCCCTGACGATGACGTTCCTGGCGCTGGAGATCACGGGCGACTTTCCGATCACGGCACTTGTCCTTGCGGCCGTCATCACCTCCTCACTCGTCGTGCGCAGCACCTTCGGCTACTCCTTCGCAACATGGCGCTTCCATCTGCGCGGCGAGAGCATTCGCAGCGCCCACGATGTCGGCTGGATTCGCAACCTGACGGTCGGCCGGCTGATGCGCGCCGACGTCAAGACCGCCAAGGCCGGCCTTTCGATCGAAGAGTTCAAGGAACGCTTTCCCATTGGCTCGGCGCAGCGCGTCGTCCTGGTGGACGACACGGGCAAATACAGCGGCCTAGTGCTCGTCCCGGATATTTACGCGAACCTGACCGACACCGACGACACCGGCGAGGATCTCAGCGAATTCATTCGCTACAAGAACGATTTCCTGCAGCCGCAGATGAACGCCAAGCAGGCAGCCGCCATCTTCGACAAAACCGAAAGCGAAGCGCTCGCGGTCGTCAACAATCTGATCGAGAGGAAGGTTGTCGGGCAGCTGAGCGAGGCTTACACGCTGCGCCGCTACAGCGAAGAACTCGATCGCCGTCGCCGCGAAATATCCGGCGAGATCTAGCCGACGAGCTCGTCAAGCCAGCGCCGGTCAAGGCAGGCTTCCAGCTCGGCCGCAACGTCGTCTAAAGCTTTCTCGACACCGGCACGGTAATCGTTCGTCTCACCAGAAAGACCGAAACTCCATAGCAAACGGGTACGATAGGTGTCACTCGCAAAGAGCCCGTGCAGATACGTGCCGGCAATCCGACCGTCGGCCGATACGGCACCGTCCGGTTCTCCATCGACGATCGCGAATGGCCGACCGCAATCCTCTCCTTTGGTGATGCCGAGGTGGATCTGATAGCCGGCAAGCGGTGCGCCGTCTTCCACCGCCACAGCGACGCTGTTCCGCACCGTCTTTTCCGGCGCCATCTCCGTCTCGACGTCCAGCAACCCGAGGCCTGTGACCTCCGCGGGGTCTCCCTCGATGCCCAGGGGATCATGCACCTTGCGTCCGAGCATCTGATAGCCGCCGCAGATGCCGATGACCCGCCCGCCCCGCTTCACATGGGCCAGAAGATCAACATCCCAACCCTGCACGCGCATATCCGCCAGGTCGGCGATCGTCGATTTCGAACCGGGCAGGATCACCAGCCGGGCATCCGACGGCAACCGCTCGCCGGCGCGAACAAAGACCAACTCGACATCCGGTTCTGCCGCCAGCGGATCCAGATCGTCGAAATTCGCAATGCGGGGAAAGACCGGCACTGCGATCTTCAGCGCGGCCGCGCCGCCCCGTGCCAGGCTCTCCAGCGCGACCGAGTCTTCGGCCGGCAACCGTGAAGCGTGCTTCAGCCATGGCACGACGCCGAGGCATGGCCATCCCGTAAAACGCCGCACCGCATCGATTCCGGCATCGAAGAGCGAAACGTCACCACGAAACTTGTTGATGATGTAGCCGGATATCATTGCGCGGTCGTCATCGGACATGATGGTATGGGTGCCGACCAGCGAGGCGATCACGCCGCCACGATCGATGTCGCCGACCAATACCACCGGCACGCCGGCACGCGTCGCAAATCCCATATTGGCGATATCACCGGCCCTGAGATTGATTTCGGCAGGCGAGCCCGCCCCTTCCACGATCACAAGATCCGCTCCGACGGAAATCTCCGAAAAGCTCTGCATCACGTAATCGAGGAGTGTCGGCTTGAGCTTCTGATAGTCCCGTCCTTTGGCCTGCCCCCAGACCTTGCCCTGAACGATGATCTGGCTGCCATATTCGGTTTGCGGCTTGAGCAACACAGGGTTCATGTGCACCGACGACTGCACCCGCGCAGCGAGCGACTGCAGCCATTGCGCCCGGCCGATCTCACCGCCGTCGTCAGCGACCGCGGCATTGTTCGACATATTCTGCGGCTTGAAGGGACGGACCGCAAGGCCGTGATTGGCAGCAAGCCGGCAAAGTCCCGCAACGAGAACGGTCTTGCCGACATCGGAGCCGGTACCCTGCAGCATGATGGACTTGGTCATTGTCGCGGAACTCCGGAGAACTCGCCTCGGCCTACAACGACCTCTCTGTTGCGGTCAATCGCTGGCGTCGAAAATGCGAAGGCCGCGTCAACCGTTGAGGGTTGCGCGGCCTGCCGAAATACGCTGGCGCGTTCGCCCATACACGGCGAAGCTCACGTTCTCCGGGACGCAATACCTGATCCGGAGAAGCAGCGGTGTCCCCCGCTACGCAACAACAGATAGCGCCACATTGTTACCGGAGGGTTAGCAAGCCCTTAAGCAAAGGTGAATTTCAGCATTTTCTGACTTTTCTTCTCGATCGAGGCGTCGCTGGCAAGCAGACCAGCACGATCTCGGACCGCTTGCGGTAACCTTCTGATGAGACTACCATTAACGATTTCAAATCAGGCGCTTATGCTTCACGCCTCAACCACAGAAGGCAATTGATTTCCGCAGCCGAACGCGTAGGCTCCCTTCCAAGGTGCCAGGACGAGCGCCACAGCTTAAGCCCGGATAAACAGCACGAGGACCTCCGCAAGGTGGGAACGCCTAGCACTACTTTGGCAGATTAATCCTCGGTTAACGATGATCGGCGATCCTTGGCACTTCAACAGGGGTGCGAAGGATGACAGAGCAGGATGTTGCACTGACGGAATGGCTGAAGCCGTTTGTTGAGAAGCTTGGCCACAAGAAGCGTCGGCAGATGTGCCCGATCTATGTTTCTGGCCTGATCGGGCCGGGAGATCGCAAGAGTATCGAGCCGATGGCGGAGCGCCTGGCACCTGATCGCTATGACCGCCTGCATCATTTCATCTCGGATGGCATTTGGGACGCCGGTCCACTTGAGGCGGAATTGGCGGTGCAGGCTGACAGAATAGTCGGGGC
>NZ_FOCV01000025.1 GCF_900110205.1 Rhizobium tibeticum
CGGCGCGTTTCCGCTTCCAGTCGCCGGCTGGAACGCACACGGTTGATATACCCGTACACGTAAAGCTTCAAAAGGTCGGCTGGGTCGTAACCCGGACGGCCGGTCTCCTTCGCCGCCACCCGCACGAACCCGGCGGCTTGGAGATCGAGGCCGTCAACGAAAGCCTCGATGAAGCGAACCGGATTGTCCGGCCCCACATAATCATCAACCGCTTCCGGCAGAAGCAGCAATTGAGAGCGGTCTGTTCCTGAAAGATGCGCCATGGCAAAAGCTACCACGGCAGTCTAACGTGAGGAATCCCCGACGGGGTTTTCAGACGGTCTGCAAGGGTCTTGCGTCCGAAGTAGACGGCACGACCAGGCTGGACGAGAACGCGCCCGATGCCGAACACGGAAAGCAGTTTGTCGTAGAACGCCGCAGCGGCGTCCAGGTCATTCGTTCCCACCGTCGAATGGCTGGGCAAGCCGCGAACACTCTGCGTTTCGGCGGCCGATTTACTGATGGCAGTGTCGTTCATTCCAATTCTTCCTTTCACTCTTGGTTTGACGGCCGCCTTTTCGGGCGGCCTATGGCTCCAAGGCGTCGGCGGCGCTCTAAACCAAAGGGTGCCGGACCGTTTTGCCTGCCTTGAAGGTTTTCGGTGCTATGCCCAGGATTTGACTGGATGTTGCATACACACTATTTAACTCGGACTTTCGAAAGTTGTGGAGGTTGAAGGATGGATCGAATTGATCCCAAGCCCGATATCGTTGGCGAAGTCGTATCCGGATGCCTGATGACGAGGGCCAGACGCATCTCCCGGGTGATCACAAGTATCTATGACCAGGAATTGCGTTGCCATGGCCTGAGCGCATCCCAGTTCTCGATGCTCATCGTGATTGCAAAACTGGGTGGTGCGAGCCGTGCCGAAATCGGCCGTGCAAATTTCCAGGACCGGACGACATTGACCCGCAGCCTCGCACCGCTCCTCAAGGAAGGCTGGATCGAAGAGCTTCCGACGGAGGGCGGTCGCAGCCGCCCGGTCGTCATTTCCGTCGCCGGGGAAAGCCTTCTCAGCGAGGCCGCTCCTGCCTGGCGCGAGGCGCAGCGTAAAGCCAGCAGGCTCGTTGGCAGCGCTGGTGCAAAAGCAATTATTGACATAGCCGAAAATCTCCCGAGGGAGGACGACCCAGCATGAAACAGCTCCTGTGACTGCGCGCTAATTCGCAGCCCGGATTTCGGCCACGGTATCCTGCGGCGTCTGGAGGTGCGGATAATGACCGATACCCGGCAGAACATTCAGAGGAGCGCCGGTTCGTCGCGAGAATTCCTCGCCCATGGCTTTCTTGATGTACAGGTCATTCTCACCCCAGACGACCTTCACAGGTGTTTTGAGTTCGGCAAGGTGAGCCTCTAGGTAGTCCTGGTCTCGGGTGAAGTGCAAGTAGTAGTGGTAGAACGCGTCGGCGGACGTGATGCCGCCGTGTCCCCATCCCTTCGTCATGTCCTTGAGGACCTCCGCCGGAAGATCGAACTGTTTTTCACGCGGCAAGCCGCGACGATAGGTGTTCGCCAGAATCTCCGCGCTTGTTTCGTTCATGTGCATGCGTGTTTTCGATGCTGCCGGCTCGCTCTTGAGGTTCTGGAGGCTCTCGTACATGTACTCAGGTCTGTTGAACGGGGCGAAGTCTCCGACGACTATGGTTTCGGCTATATCCGGTTCCGCGATGGCAGCCAGAAGCGCAGGAAGCGATCCGATATCAGTCGCGTAGATTGTCAGCTTTGAGCGATCGATGCGGGCAGCCTTGATGTAGGCGGCCAAGACATCTGCGTAGTCTCTTGGCGAATATGAGAATTTGATCGGTTCGGGACGAGAAGACAGCCCATAGCCCGGCCAGTCGATGGCGTGGACTTCGTAGTCCTTTGCCAGCTCGGTGGCGATATCCTTCCAGACAAGCAAAGTCTCTGGAAACCCGTGCAGAAAGAGAACGGTGCCCTTCTGGTTTGCGCTATGGGTGACCATGCGGCGAAGCGAAATGTCCGGGGCAACGTCTATGTAACCGATCTCGGTGCGGGTATTTTCGGGAGCAGCGCCGGCTTCGACGGCAGCAGGGGCGCTCAGTGCGACTGAGAAAACGAGTGGTATAGAGCGTTTCAACATCTCAAGACTCCTTCTTGTTTGGGCGCGATGCACGCCAAGCCAATTTCGAATGGGTCTGATATGATGCATATGCAACATTCGGTCAACTTGGAGAGAACCCCCGCGGCGGACGATTTTGTATTGCATTGTATCTGAACGCGGGTGGCGACGCTTCGTTACATTTTTAGCCCCCTTGAAAAACATAGGGGATACCGAACGAGCCGATTTTGGATGGTAAGCACGGTGCAGTCGCGCCCGCTCTCGTCAACAGAGGAGCATTCAATGAACGCACGATTTATCGTTCCCGCGGCTCTGGTCGCGGCCGTTGTCACTTTCCAGACGGCACAAGCCGAGCAGCCCGAAATTCGGCGGACGGACTTGGTAAAGGAGGACGTCAGTGTTTCCGGCAAGGAAGTCGTCCAGGTTCGCGTCGACTTCAATTCCGGCGCATTCGCAGTGAACCACAGGCATCCGGGCGAGGAGATCGCCTACGTCCTCGAAGGTACCCTTGAGTACAAGCTGGAGGGCAAGGAGGCTGTCACGCTGAAGGCCGGCGAATCATTGTTTATCCCGGACGGCGTTACTCATTCCGCACGCAACGTCGGCGACGGCAAGGCGTCGGAGCTGGCGACGTATATCGTCACCAAGAACGCGAAGCTCGTTGAACCGGTGAAGTAACAGAGGGGGAAGGAAAATGACGGTCAGTGCAAAGGCAGAACTTGTCGACCTGTCTCGTCGGAGCCTGTTGCTCGGAGGGACCGTGATCGCTGTGTCCACGGTGATGTTGCCACCGTTTGCAAAAGCGGCGGAAACCAGAATGGCGAAACCAGGGTGGAACGGTGGAATTAGCGCTTTCAAGGCAGAGGTTCCAGAATCGGCCCTGATTGACTTGCGGCGGCGGCTCGCGGCAACGCGCTGGCCGGATGGGGAAACCGTCACCGACCGATCCCAAGGCGTTCAGCCGACCAAGCTGCGGGAACTCGTCGAATATTGGCAGACCGACTATGACTGGCGGGAGGCCGAGGGTAGGCTGAATACATTTCCGCAGTTTCTGACGGAAATCGACGGGCTAAATATTCATTTCGTTCACGTCCGGTCCAAACATGAGAACGCCTTGCCGTTGATCATGACTCACGGTTGGCCAGGCTCGGTGTTCGAACTCCTCAATGTGATTGGTCCTCTAACCGATCCGACAGCTCATGGAGGCAAGGCCGAAGACGCCTTCCATCTCGTGCTGCCGTCCATCCCTGGTTTTGGCTTTTCCGAGAAACCAAGCACAACTGGCTGGAACCCACAGCGAATCGCAAACGCATGGGACGTGCTCATGAAGCGTCTCGGCTACAACAGCTATGTTTCGCAAGGTGGTGACTGGGGTGCGATTATCTCCGATGCCCTTGGTCGGCAGGCTCCGGAAGGCCTCCTTGGCATTCACGTCAATCGCATCGAACGGGCCGCAACGTTCCCACCGGACGCCGCCCAGGCATTGAAAAACGGCGCTCCCGCCCCCGAGACGCTCTCTCCCGACGAGAAGAAGGTTTTCGACGAGGCAAGGGACTTCCTGAACAATGGCTTCGGGTACGCCGCGATCATGAATACCCGTCCGGAGACAATTGGCTACGGGATAGCGGACTCGCCAGTCGGACTTGCTGCCTGGCTCTATGACAAGATTGCCGACTGGGTGTTCACCCGTGGCGAGCCAGAAAAGGCGCTGTCAAGGGACGCGATCCTCGACAATATCACCCTCTACTGGCTGACCAACACCGGGCCGTCCAGTGGGCGCATCTACTGGGAGAACACGGTCTCAGGTGCAAAGCTTACGCCTATCAAGGTGCCCGTTGGCGTGACAGTTTTTCCCGGGGAAGTCTACAAGCCGCCGAAGGAATGGCTGTCGAGGGCGTATCCGAAGCTGGTTTACTACAATCGCGCCTCTAGGGGAGGGCACTTCGCGGCTTGGGAGGAACCGGAACTGTTTAGCCAGGAGATCAGAGCCGCATTCAGGAACCTGCGATCTTGATGTGCGCCGTCAGCTTCGAGGACTCTTCCATGTCGGCGTCGATAAGGCGGCCGATCCCCGACGTGTATGAGTCCCTGAGGTTCTTGTTGAACTCGTGGGCCATGTCGAGTGGCTTCTGCACGGAACCGAGTTTCGACCCGACCGAAACGACCTTCTGGATGCGCGTCTCGAATTCGCCCATGAAGCCGTCGTAGACACTGTCACGGGTCGAGCCGTCCTGGGGCCAGGCCTCGAGGTTGAAGATGATGCCGATGCTCCGGCGCCGATCGGCCGCAATGCGGGTTCCGCGATGCAGGCGGCTTCATCGCCCAAATTGCTGCCCAGTTTCGCGAGCGTTGAGTCGGGATCTCGCTTCCTCGGTGCATGCTACCCGGCGGTTGATCCGAACCATCCGCCAAGCGGGAAGGCCCGCTTGCTCGTTCCGCCGCCTGGCAACTTGCCGGCTACGCCTCTGATAAACGTTGAAAATTATCGCATTTCTGGCAGATTCAATGACAACGAACGGTGAGCGCAAAGATTCAGATCCGTCGCCCACAAGCGCCGGTGAAACGGGCAGGCACGGCGAAAACCCTGAAAAAAGTGGTGGGCCCGGAGGGACTCGAACCCCCAACCAAGCGGTTATGAGCCGCCGGCTCTAACCATTGAGCTACAGGCCCTGCGGCAGCGTGGCTGCCGTGTCCGGCGCAATGGTTCCCCGGAACGGGTTTCGCTCTAACGCAATTCTTCAGCGGTCACAAGGGACTGCCGCAATAGCTTCACAATCAATCGGCAAGACGACAATCGAGACCTCACAATCACGGAGTGAAACATCGTGCTGCCGAACACCAGAACAATCGCCTTCAGCCTTCTGCTTGGACTTCCGATCGCGGCTGTCACGGCGCTGCCGGCGCTGGGCGCCGATTCGCAGCCGCGCGAGGCTGTGATTTCCGTTAGCGGCGAGGGCCAGGCGAGCGTGGCACCCGACATGGCGGTGCTCAACCTTTCCGTCGTGAAGCAGGCAAAGACCGCACGCTCGGCGCTCGACGAGAACAACAAGTCGATGAACGATGTGCTGGCCGCGCTCAAAAAGGCGGGTATCGCCGAGCGGGATCTCCAAACCTCGGGCTTTTCGGTGCAGCCGCAGTACAGCTACCCGCAGTCCAACGATGGTCAGCCTCAGTCGCCACAGTTGATCGCCTACCAGGTGTCCAATTCGCTGAGCGTTCGGGTCCGCGACCTCTCCAAGCTCGGCGTCATCCTCGACGAGGCCGTGACACTCGGCGTCAACCAGGGCGGCGACATTCAGTTCACCAATGACAAGCCCGAGAAGGCAATGGAAGAGGCGCGCAAGAATGCTGTCGCCAATGCGATTGCGAAGGCGAAGACGCTGGCCGAAGCGGCCGATGTCAAGCTCGGGCGTGTGATCGAGATTAGCGAGACATGGCCGCGCCCGCAGCCGGTGCCGGTCTATCGGGCAGCCATGATGAAGGAAGCGGCAGACTCAGCCGTACCGGTCCAGGGCGGTGAAACCAGCTACAACATCACCGTCAACGTGACGTTTTCGATCGCGCAGTAATCGCCCGGCGCCTCGGCTGCCTTTAATTTGATACCGAACGGCCATTGATATTCTCTGCAATATCAATGGCCTATTTGTTTTTGTCCGGCGACAGGAAACCGCGAGGCGGATAAAACGCTTTATCACGCATATATTACACTATAACATCGATCGTGTTATTCGGCCGCGCAGGGGAACCCTGAGTTCTGCTTCCCACATTGCTGCCCGGCCGAAGAGGAGGAATGGCAAATAGCCCTAAAGAGGAGACAGACATGACGAATGCCTTGCCGCCGCTTCACGATGGACACGCCCCGTTCACCCTTCAGGAACTCTTCCGCGAAGCACTCTATGCCTTCGAAGAGTGGGATACGGAACTCACAGAACCAATCGTCACCTTCGAAGGACGCGTTGTTCCCATCAGCCAGGTCTTCGAAGCGATGCGCCAATGCGACGATATCGTTCCGATGAACATCGTCGGGGCCGTCACCGAACGGCTTACCAAACCCTGGGAAGGCGAAGGACCGCTTGACCAGATGAGCTTCTCGACCGCCGCTCGCGTCATGGGCGTCCTCGTTCGCAAGCGCCTGCTTGCAAACGGCATGCCTGAGATCGTCGCCGTTGCAGAACGGCCAGCCGAACACCACTCGGATAGTTGAACTGGTGGATTGCGGTCACTCGGCCGCAATCGCGCCTCCCAAGCTAAAAATTGCTATAGTTCAAAGGTTTCTTGAGGCCGACGCGCCTGCGTTCGCGCAGATCGAGGTCGGCCTCAATATGTGCGATGTGGTGAAGCATCAATCGGAAAGCCTCGTCCCGATTGCCTCGCTCCGTCGCCTGCGCGTCGATGCCGCCGAGGTCGATGCCCTTGCGCCCCTCGGCTGCGACAGCCAATCCACGAACCGCGATCGCTTCGAGATGCTCCCATCGAGATTTAAGGGCGCCGGTATCATCACGATTCTGCTTTACTTTTACGCTCCGCTTGCATTTGTTCAGAAAAAAGCATTGCAGGAGAGGAAGCAGACATGACCACGCCAGACGATGACCTCGCGCGGATCGCAGAACAGGAAAGGGCGTTGAGTTTCGACACCTTTGATCTCACGACGGCGTGGCAGCTCGGCAAGCTTCTGCAGGAGCTCGGAACCGAACGCAGCCTCGGTATCGCCATCGACATCACACTGCATTCGATGCCCGTCTTCTACGCTGCACTCCCCGGCGTCACCCCCGACAATGTGCAGTGGGTGCGGCGCAAGCGCAATCTGGTGCTGCGCTACTTCAGGAGCAGCTACGCGATCGGTCTCGATCTCAAGCAGAGAGGCAAGACGGTTGCCGACAACGGCCTCGCGGATGCCGATTATGCGCCACACGGCGGCAGCTTCCCGATCAATGTAAAGGGCACGGGCTGCATTGGCGCGGTCACCGTGTCCGGCCTGCCGCAACGTGACGACCACAATCTCGCCGTCGAGGCGCTGGCACTGATGCTGGCGAAGGACCTCGACGCGCTGCGCTTGGCATAGATCCGTCCTTACCTGGCGTGCTTATGACACGCCAGGTCTATGCTGCAATCGATCTTCCTGGACGGTGGTACGGCTGCAATTCGCGCGGGTCGAGGGAGAGGCAACGTCGTCGGCGACAGGCGCCTAGTTTTCGCTCGTACCAAATATGACGTCTTCCAACCACGGGTTAGAAAACGCCCGTTGGGGATCCATCCTGTCTCGGAGCTGGGCAAAATCAGGGAGCCTTTCGTATTTTGCCCCGATATGGCGCCCGGTGAAGACCTTGCCCCAGTGTGGCAGGGCCGTGAACCGCGATAGCATCTGCTCAATATGCTCCACAGCCGCGTTCACTGCCTCCTGATCCCGAACCCAGGTAAAATGGATCGATAGCGTGTCGCGGTGATACTGGGGACTGAGCCACAACTCATCTGCTGCGACTGTCCGGAATTCCGCTGCTTGCACCAGATGCGCGAACTTTTCACGGATTGACAGCAGGGCTTCGATCGCCGTCGCCCCATACTCCTTGGAAACGTGGAATTCGGACTGTATCTCCTCGCCACTGCTGGGTGTGAAGCCCATCTTGAAGTGCGGGAGCCTGTCAGACCATCGCCCGTACTGCCCCAACTGTTCCGTGCAATTTTGCGAATCCAATCCGCTTATGGGATGCCTGTTGACCATCGCGCGCGTTGCGCCATGGATGGCGGCGGGCCATTCATCGGCTGATGCGGTTCTCTTGACCCAAATTGATCCCGCTTGTTGACCCCATTGCGTGAACACACTGACGCTGTAGCCCGCAGCCATGATCTCGTCGAGGTTGGCCAACAGCTTGTCCCAGGCCAATCCTTCGTAGACAGACTGTGTAATCTGAAACTCCGGCTGAACGTCAAGCGTCACGCGCGTGATGACGCCAAGGGCACCCAGATGCACCACCAGTCCCAAGAAATCGGCATGGCCGCGTCCCACCTTTATAAGGCGGCCGTCGCCTGAAACCATCTCGAGTCCCGAAACCGCTGTCGCCAGGTTACCGTTCCGGTTGCCTGAGCCATGCGTTGCCGTGGCAATTGCTCCGGCAATCGAAATGTGGGGCAACGATGCCAGATTGTGAACGGCGAGATGATGCCGATGGAGGAAAAGCGCAAGCTCTCCATAGGTGCAATGACCGCCTATTGAAACCTGTGTTCCATCGCCTTCGATAATCGGGTTGATCGGAAGTTCGCTAAGCGACAGGGCAACGTCGCCATCGGCGATCGCATTGAATGAGTGGCCTGACCCCACGGTTTTTATCTTTGGCGATCGCGCCACGATCTCGCAAACCGCCTCCACAGAAGTCGGGTAAAGACAATCTCGAAAGCCATAGTGAAAGCTTGCCGCCCAATTGGTCGTTGGAACTCGCGTCATAAACCAAAACCTCGCCCCGATTTGTTTTTCTATCGCACGGCCATTTCGACGACGTCTTGTCGTTTGCGCCAGTGCGCCGCGTCGTGTCCTCCGCTCGAGTTACGGTGCCGCCGCGATATCACTTGAAATGATGGCCGAGCGCCATTGGGGTGGCGCTCGCTCCGGATCAGGTCTTGCCGCCGGCTTCCGGAATAACCTTGGTCAGGCTGCCGGTTGCCGGGAAGAGAGGGATCAGGCAGGCCTGGAGGGCATGGTAGATATCGCCCTTGCCGGGGAAGATGGTGTGGGCGGGAGCCAGGTCTTCGGTGAGTTCCTCGTGCCAACCGCCGTTCCTGTGGTCGATGAAGCAGCGCTCGATGACGTTCCAGATCTTGCGGTAGCTTTCCTCGTGGAAGTCGCTCGGCAGGTGCTCGTTGAGGAAGTGTGCCGCGCCAGCACCTTCGCAAGCCGGCCACCAGAGCTTTTCGCGCTTGGCGGGCGCATCTTGCCAGTCGAGCGTGTAGAAGAAGCCGCCCTTGTCCGCATCCCAGCCGAGCAGCATCGATTGAGCGAAGAGAGCTTTGGCTGCCTCCGGCATCCAGTCGTGCTTCTTGCCGCCGAGCGCCCAGAGCTGCAGCACGAGGCGCGCCCACTCCAGCCAATGGCCCGGCGTGGTGCCTGAGGGGCGGAACATCTCGTTGCCGCGATAGTCCTTGTCGAGAACCCATTCGGACGTGAAGTGCTCGGCCACGCGCCAATCCACCGAACCGGCAGTGCGGCGGATAACGAGATCGGCAATGCTTTCGGCCTTGTCGAGATAGGCCTTGTCGCCTGTCGCTTCGAAGGCCGCCATCAGCGCCTCGGTCAGGTGCATGTTGGAGTTCTGGCCGCGATAGGTGCCCCCGTCGATCGGCGACCAGTCGGCGTTGAATTCCTCGGCAATCGCGCCGTGGCGTGCTTCCCAGAACCGGGTGTTCAAGACCTCGGTCACATCGGCGATCATGCCGTCGGCAAGCGGGTGTGCGATGGCCTTCGCCGAGGAACCGGCAAGCAGCACGAAGGCATGGCCGTAGCCTTGCTTGGTAGAATCGACCGGACCATCGCTGTTGAGCGACCAGAAGTAGCCGCCGTTCTTGCTGTCGCGGTGATGCTTCCAGATATACTGCATGCCGTGATCGACGATGTCGGCAGCACCGGGGCGGCCAAGCAGGGCGCCAATGGCAAAGCAGTGAACGGCGCGCGCTGCAATGTGGATCGGACGGACCTGGCCTGCGGCATCGAGGGGCTTGCCGCTATCGTCGAGATCGAAAAAACCGCCCTCGGGATTGACCGAATTGTGCTGGAAGAAATCGAAAAGGCCGTTTGCCTGTGCGAGAAGCCAATTGCGGTGGTAGGTGCGGGTGGTCCAGTTTCCGAGCGTGGCGTCGCCGATTGCAAATGCCATGATACTCCTCCGATTTCGTGCACAAAGTCCTTGCAACTGCCTATATAGGGACCGCCCGAGTCTGTCATGTGTCAAGCGCCGCAAAGGCGCCACATGAAGGGCATATATTGACATAAAGATATCTTTATGTGATTTGGTCAACTGGCCAGTAACGACGTCAAGGAGTCCGCCCGTGTTTGATACTCTCTTTGGTCCCGAAGGGGCAAAGCGCGACGGCAGTGAAGTGTTTGCGGCGCTTAAGAAAGCCGCCAGCGAGCGCATCCTCGTTCTTGACGGCGCCATGGGTACGCAGATCCAAGGGCTGGGCTACGATGAAGACCATTTCCGCGGCGACCGCTTCATTGGCTGTGCTTGCCATCAGAAGGGCAACAACGACCTTTTGATCCTGACGCAGCCGGATGCGATCGAAGAGATCCATTATAAGTACGCCAAGGCTGGCGCCGATATCCTCGAGACCAACACGTTCTCCTCGACGCGCATCGCCCAGGCCGACTACGCGATGGAAAGCGAAGTCTATGCGCTCAACAAGGAGGGTGCCGAGATCGTGCGCCGTGCGGCCATCCGTGCCGAGCGCGAAGATGGTCGCCGCCGTTTCGTCGCCGGTGCCATCGGCCCAACGAACCGTACGGCTTCGATCTCGCCCGATGTCAACAATCCGGGCTTCCGTGCCGTCAGCTTCGACGATCTGCGCATCGCTTATGGCGAACAGATCGACGGCCTGATCGACGGTGGCGCCGACATCATCCTGATCGAGACGATCTTCGACACGCTGAACGCCAAGGCTGCGATCTTTGCCTGTGAAGAGCGCTTCGAGGCGAAGGGCATCCGCCTCCCCGTCATGATCTCCGGCACGATAACGGACCTTTCAGGCCGCACGCTATCCGGCCAGACGCCGTCCGCCTTCTGGAACTCGGTGCGTCACGCCAATCCGTTCACGATCGGCCTCAACTGCGCACTCGGCGCCAACGCCATGCGTCCGCACCTGCAGGAGCTCTCGGGCGCTGCGGATACCTTCATCTGCGCCTATCCGAATGCCGGCCTGCCGAACGAGTTCGGCCAGTATGACGAGACGCCGGAACTGATGGCGGCGCAGATCGAGAGCTTTGCGCGCGAAGGCCTCGTCAACATCGTTGGCGGCTGCTGTGGTTCGACGCCGGAACATATCCAGGCGATTGCCGACGTCGTTGCCAAGTACAAGCCGCGGGAAATCCCCGAGCATCGCCCGTTCATGTCGCTGTCGGGCCTCGAGCCCTTCGAGCTGACCAAGGACATTCCCTTCGTCAACGTTGGCGAGCGCACCAACGTCACGGGTTCTGCGAAGTTCCGCAAACTGATCACCAATGCCGACTACACGGCAGCGCTCGATGTTGCGCGCGACCAGGTCGAGAACGGCGCGCAGATCATCGACATCAACATGGACGAGGGCCTGATCGATTCCGAAAAGGCGATGATCGAGTTCCTGAACTTGATCGCCGCCGAGCCCGATATCGCCCGCGTGCCTGTGATGATCGACTCGTCGAAGTTCTCGATCATCGAATCCGGCCTGAAGCGCGTTCAGGGCAAACCGATCGTCAACTCGATCTCGCTCAAGGAAGGCGAGGAGAACTTCCTTGCCCAGGCAAAGTTGCTGCATGCTTATGGCGCCGCCGTCGTGGTCATGGCCTTCGATGAGACGGGGCAGGCGGACAGCTACGAGCGCAAGGTTGAGATCTGCACGCGAGCCTACAAGATCCTCACCGAAAAGGCCGGCTTCCCGCCCGAGGACATCATCTTCGACCCGAACGTCTTTGCGGTCGCGACCGGCATCGAAGAACACAACAACTATGGCGTCGACTTCATCGAGGCGACGCGGACGATCCGCGAGCGCATGCCGCTGGTGCATATTTCGGGCGGCGTCTCGAACCTGTCCTTCTCGTTCCGCGGCAACGAGCCGGTGCGCGAGGCGATGCATGCCGTGTTCCTCTACCACGCCATCCAGGCGGGGATGGACATGGGTATCGTCAACGCCGGGCAGTTGGCGGTCTACGACAACATCGATCCGAAGTTGCGCGAAGCCTGCGAAGATGTGGTGCTGAACCGCCGTTCGGATGCGACCGAGCGTCTGCTTGAGGTTGCAGAGCGGTTCCGCGGCGCGGGCACCAGGGAAGCGAAGGTGCAGGATCTTTCCTGGCGCGAATGGTCGGTCGCCAAGCGCCTTGAGCATGCGCTGGTCAACGGCATCACCGAATATATCGAGGCCGACACCGAGGAAGCCCGTCAGCAGGCCGCGCGGCCGCTGCATGTCATCGAAGGCCCGCTGATGGCCGGCATGAACGTGGTCGGCGATCTCTTCGGCTCCGGCAGGATGTTCCTGCCGCAGGTCGTCAAGTCTGCCCGCGTGATGAAGCAGGCGGTTGCCGTGCTCCTTCCCTACATGGAAGAAGAGAAGCGGCTCAACGGCGGCGACGAGCGTAAGGCTGCCGGCAAGATTCTCATGGCCACCGTGAAGGGCGACGTCCACGATATCGGCAAGAACATCGTCGGTGTCGTTCTCGCCTGCAACAATTACGAGATCATCGATCTCGGCGTCATGGTGCCGGCAACGAAGATCCTCGAGACCGCCGTTGCCGAGCAGGTGGATGTCATCGGTCTCTCCGGCCTGATCACGCCGTCGCTCGACGAGATGGTGCATGTCGCCGCTGAAATGGAGCGCCAGGGGCTGGATCTGCCGCTGCTGATCGGCGGTGCGACGACGAGCCGTGTCCACACGGCAGTCAAGATCCATCCGGGCTACAGCAAGGGCCAGACGGTCTACGTGACGGATGCCAGCCGTGCGGTCGGCGTCGTTTCATCGCTGCTGTCGCCCGAGAGCCGCGATGGCTATGTGGCCGATATCCGCGCAGAGTATGCCAAAGTGGCGGCTGCGCATGCCCGCAGCGAGGCAGAGAAGGTTCGCCTGCCGCTGGTGCGTGCCCGCGAAAACGCGCACGAGGTCGATTGGACCGCCTACAAGCCCACCAAGCCGAGCTTCCTTGGCACCAAGGTCTTCGACGGGTACGATCTTGCCGAGATCGCCAAGTACATCGACTGGACGCCGTTCTTCCAGACTTGGGAACTGCGCGGCCGTTTCCCGGCAATTCTCGAGGACGAGAAGCAGGGCGAGGCGGCTCGCCAGCTGTGGGCTGATGCGCAGGCGATGCTCAAGAAGATCATCGACGAGAAGTGGTTCCATCCGCGTGCCGTCATCGGCTTCTGGCCGGCGAACGCGGTCGGCGACGATATCCGCCTGTTCAAGGACGACGGCCGCAAGGAAGAGCTTGCCACCTTCTTCACGCTACGCCAGCAGCTTTCGAAGCGCGATGGCCGGCGAAATGTCGCGCTGTCGGACTTCGTTGCTCCGGTCGAAAGCGGCGTTCAGGATTATGTCGGCGGTTTCGTCGTCACGGCTGGTATCGAGGAGGTCGCAATTGCGGAACGCTTCGAGCGCGCCAATGACGACTATTCGTCAATTCTCGTGAAGGCGCTGGCCGACCGCTTCGCGGAAGCCTTTGCCGAACGCATGCACGAGCAGGTACGTCGTGAGTACTGGGGCTATGCGCAGGATGAGCATCTCTCCAACGAGCAGCTCATCACCGAGGAATATGCCGGTATCCGCCCGGCTCCGGGCTATCCGGCGCAGCCCGACCACACCGAGAAGAAGACACTGTTCGGCTTGCTCGATGCCGAGAATGCAGCCGGCGTGACGCTCACCGAGAGCTATGCGATGTGGCCAGGTTCATCCGTCTCCGGCATCTATATCGGTCATCCCGAGTCGTACTACTTCGGCGTCGCCAAGGTGGAGCGGGACCAGGTCGAGGATTATGCCGTTCGCAAGGGCATGGATGTTGCTGACGTCGAGCGCTGGCTTGGACCGGTTCTCAACTACGTGCCGCGCAAGCGCGACGAGGAGATTGAAGACGCGGCCTGATCGGCTGCGTCTTCAGTATTTGATTCAAAGAGCCGATAGATCGAATCAGGTTTCGGCGGCAACGCACTGAATCTGAATAGAAAATCGCCTCAAGTAGCGGGCGTCAACTCAACGAGCAGCGCCGTGGTGTCGTCGCTCTGTTTGAAACGCGGATAGCGGAGCCCTTCCGGATCGACCTCGCGTTCGAAGCGTCTGAGTTCGTCCAGCATTGGCCGCAGACCCCTCTCGCGTGCGGTACGTACGAGGCTTGCCGAATCGTAGGCTGCGTACAGTACCGCCAGATCCGAAAATCCGTCGCTGCAGACGATGGCGTGTGCCTGGCCTTTGATATCGAGCGGCTCGGAAACCAGATGATCGGCCGCCTCCGGCACAAGGCCAAGGGTCCACACGCCGCTTTCCGGCGTATTCTGGCGCTCGCGGTGCTGACGCAGCAAGGCGAGCGTTTCCAAATTGCCGAGTGCGCCACCTTCCTTCGTAATGCCGCCTGTGCGGGCAATGTGCTTTCGCGCCTGGCTCTGCTCATACTCATAGGCACCGGGGATCGCCATGTGCATCGCGGCTGAGCCGTCTTCTTGCAGCAGAAAGAGGCAGGAGTCGCCGAGGCCGACGAAGTGGAATCCACCGCGTGTTTGACGCAGCATGGCAAAGGCGGTCAGCGGCCAGGCGTAGCGCGGAACATTCTCGTTGCGGCGTAGAAATTCCGTGCGGGCTGCCAGTGATACGCTGCGCGCAACCTCCGAGACGCCGGTGTCGCGGGTGATTTGATCTTGAAAGCCGCGGGCGAAATGCCGGGCGATCCAGGCGGCGTCGCTGCCTGCCTTGTCCATGTACTGGCGATCACCGAGGCCCGTCGCGCCGTCGATGACGAAGGCGCAGGCTTGGTTATGGCCGAAGCTGTCGTCGTTCGGCTTTGCGGGATCTCCGGGATCGGAGATGGTGTCGAGGATCTTGATGCGAGATGTCATGGGTGCATTCAATAGACGCGCATTGCCGCCCATTCAATGCGACCAGGCATCACGGCGCACCGATCGTCAGTTCGGCGACAAAATCATAGGCGTCGCCGCGGTAGAGCGAGCGGGTGAACTCGACCGCACGTCCGGAGCCAAGATAGGAGATACGCTCGATCGACAGCCCGGCAGCGCCGACGGCAACGCCGAGCAGATGGGCGTCGGCCTCCTTCATGTTGGTCGCCGAAATCCTCTGCACGGCGCGTACCGGGCGTACCTGGCGACGCTCGAGCTCGGCATAGAGCGACGTCGTCACGACGAAAGGATCCGGAAGGAATTCGCCGGAGACGCTGGCGTTTTCGATTGCCAGTGGCTGGTCGTCGGCGATGCGCAGACGGCTAAGGCGCGAGACCCTGACGTCGGTAGCGAGACCAAGGATCATCATTTCATCGGGTGAGGGGGTGTGGATGCCCTTGTGCAGCCATTCGGAACGCGAGGTCATGCCGCGTCGGGCCATGTCCTCGGTGAAGGAGGTCAGCTGCGAGAGGCGCTGCTCGACCTTCGATACCGGTTTCGTCACGAAGGTCCCGGAGCCGTGGCGGCGGACAAGCAGGCCGTCTGCAACGAGTTCATCGATCGCCTTGCGCACCGTGACGCGGCTTACCGTCGCAAATTCGGCGATATCGCGCTCGGGCGGCAAGGCGTCGCCATGGCTGAGCGTACCGGTGCGGATCGCATCTTCCAGCGTGCGCCGCAGTTTGACGTAGAGCGGGCCCGTGCCGCCAGATTGGAGGCGCTCGGGGGAAAGGAGGCTTGCAAAATCATACGTCATGCCGCGCCTCTTCCTTCTTCCCGCAGAAATTTCACCGCGAGCTCGATGGCACCTTGCAGAACGTCCCCCTTCGGCTCGCGCAGCAGGGCGATGTGACGCTCGGCAAGCCACGGACGATAAGCCTTCGCCAGGCCGCCGAGCAGGCAGATGGCCTGGCATTCCGGCCAGAGCAGTGCATCCAGGCTCTCGCCGATCGAGGCTGCCGCGTTCTGCACGATCGCCGTCGCAACCGGATCGCCTTTAGCGGCAGCCTCAAAGACGACGGGTGCATAGCGCGCGAAGTCATTGGGACGGGACACGTGGGCAAACTCGACGACGCGTTCCGGATCGTCGCCATACTCGGCCATCAACGTCCGGGTGACTGGCGAGGAGGGGCGCACGCCGTCATGGGCAAGCAGAGACTGCTCCAGCAGATCGCGACCGAGGCGGGCGCCACTTGCCTGATCGCCGACAACGAACCCCCAGCCGCCGATGCCGTAGAGCTTTCCTTTGCGGCGCGCATTGTAGACGGAGCCGGTTCCGAACGCGCCGATCACGCCGTCGGAATTGCCCAGCGCTCCTTGAAGCGCGGTCGTCGCATCAGTGACAACGCGACGTCTGGCAAAGGGCAGGGCGCGCTCGATGCGCTCCGCATAGTCGCCCACATTTGCGCCGGCGACGCCGACGACCGCCGCGACGCTGGAAACGGCTTCGGGCGAAAGGCCAGCGTCGCTCAATGCGTTTCTGGCCGACGCAACGATGTTGAGCAGAGAGGCGTCGAGGTCGGACAGAATGTTCGACGGGCCGGCCGTGCCACGGCCCAGGATGCGTCCCGTCGTATCCGTGACTGCGGCGCGGCAGCTAGAACCGCCGCCATCAATGCCGATCGCAAGGTCTGTCATTGAGCCACCAAAATCCGCTTGCCCCCTTGTTTCCACTACCATACCAAAAAAATACCATTTACCAAGTGCAAAGCGCTGCAAAAATTTGTCTTTTTATCTATTTGATTTTACATCATAAAAATTTCGACGAGACTTTTCTGTCGCTCAGATGTTAAAATTGGCTGGACAATTGGTATTTTTTTGGACTTAATTCCATCAAAGGGAACAGCGCATCGGGCAGCAACAAACCGGCAGGACAGAGATAAGCCGGGCCACTCGATGAAATGCGGATCCGGCCGTGGCGGCTTTGTCGCTCTTCAGCCGTTTCTCGCCATCGGGTTTCCCTTTCACGGCTGTGCCGGATCGGTTTCTTGTTCGGGCACGCCGTCTGGTCGACGGGTGTCGTACCTGTCGAACCGATTTGAGCTTTCGGGCCGGCAATTGCTGACGGCCCCAAGGGGCGTTGGGTGCCATCTCATGCACGCAACCGCTCGTTTCAGGTCAAGAACGGCGCCCATCGGCGCTCAAAACAGGAGAGGGAAATGAAGAACACTGCACTGAAGGGCTTCCTGCTGGCCTCCAGCCTGCTGACATCCGTGGGCCTTGCTCACGCTGCCGACGTCACGCTGACGATCGAAAGCTGGCGTAACGACGACCTGCAGATCTGGCAGGAAAAGATCATCCCGGTCTTCGAAGCGAAGAACCCGGGCATCAAGGTCGTCTTCTCGCCGACCGCGCCAACCGAATACAACGCTTCGCTGAACGCCAAACTCGATGCCGGCTCCGCAGGCGACATCATCACCTGCCGTCCATTCGATCCATCGCTCGAACTGTTCAACAAGAAACACTTAGTCGATCTCACCAGCCTGGCTGGTATGGAGAACTTCACGCCTGTCGCCAAGGCTGCCTGGTCGACCGACGACGGCAAGTCAACGTTCTGCGTGCCGATGGCTTCGGTCATCCACGGCTTCATCTACAACAAGGATGCCTTCGAGAAGCTCGGCATCGCTGTTCCGAAGACGCAGGATGAGTTCTATGCAGCGCTGGACAAGATCAAGGCTGACGGCACCTACATCCCGCTCGCCATGGGCACGAAGGATCTTTGGGAGGCCGCAACCATGGGCTACCAGAACATTGGTCCGAACTACTGGAAGGGCGAGGAAGGCCGGGCTGCGCTGATCTCCGGCAAGCAGAAGCTGACGGATGCCGATTGGGTCAAGCCATACGAAGAGCTTGCCAAGTGGAAGCCGTACCTCGGCGACGGCTTCGAAGCTCAGACCTACTCGGACAGCCAGAACCTCTTCACGCTCGGCCGTGCCGCCATCTACCCGGCCGGTTCCTGGGAAATCTCGCTGTTCAACAGCCAGGCTCAGTTCAAGATGGGCGCATTCCCGCCGCCGGTTCCGAAGGCTGGTGACACCGGCTACATCTCCGACCATCCGGATATCGGCGTCGGCCTGAACGCCAAGAGCACGCATCCCGAAGAAGCCAAGAAGTTTCTGAGCTGGGTTGCCTCAAACGAATTCGCCGACATCTACGCGAACTCGCTCCCGGGCTTCTTCAGCCTGAACTCCAACCCGGTGAAGATGACCGATCCCCTGGCTCAGGAATTCGTTTCCTGGCGCGGCCCGTACAAGTCGACCGTCCGCTCTACCTACCAGGTCCTGTCGCGTGGCACGCCGAACCTCGAAAACGAGACCTGGGTTGAATCGGCTAACGTGGTCAACGGTACCGACACGCCGCAGGTTGCTGCCGAGAAGCTCCAGAAGGGCCTCGACGGCTGGTACAAGCCGGCCAAGTGATGAAAGGTGAGGGACGGCGTGACGTCGTCCCTCATTCGACCTTAAGCCATTTCGTGTCCGCTTTTCCTCTCCCCGCCGCCTTCGAAACCCGAAGAGACGGGGAGATGATTGGAGGGAAGGGCGTTCTGCCCGCCGTGTCAGACGCGCTGCACCACCGGCGCAGCCAAGAAGAACAGGCAAAAGCCATGAGCGAAGCCGCATCCGCTATCGATGTCGTTCCCATCAGGCGCCCCGTGCGTTGGCACATCGGTGTCTTTCTTTTCCCGGCATTTGTCGTCTACTCGGCGATCATGGTCCTGCCGCTGATCGAAACGCTCAGGCTTTCGTTCTACAACACCGTCGATGGCGCGCCTGCCTTCGTCGGGCTCGCGAACTACAAGGTGTTGTTGGGCGATGCGCGCTGGGCGCACGATTTCTGGAACGCGCTGGTCAACAACTTCATTTTCTTCGTCATTCATATGTGCGTGCAAAACCCGATCGGCGTCGCGTTGGCGGCGCTGCTTTCGACGCCACGACTTCGCTTCGTGGCGTTCTACCGCACGGCCATCTTCCTGCCGACGCTGCTTTCCTTCGTGATCGTCGGTTTCATCTGGAAGCTCATCCTGTCGCCGATCTGGGGCGTTGCTCCGTGGCTGATGAGTCTCGTCGGCATGAAGTCGTTCTTTGCCCCATGGCTCGGGCAGTCCGGGCCGGCGCTCATCGCCGTGTCGCTGATCTCCAACTGGCAATATATCGGCATTCCGATGATGCTGATCTACGCTGCGCTACTCAGCATCCCTGAGGAGGTGATCGAGGCCGCCGAGTGCGACGGCATCACCGGCTGGGCGCAGTTCTGGAAGATCAAGCTGCCCTTGATCCTCCCCGCGATCGGTATCATTTCGATCCTGACTTTCGTCGGCAATTTCAACGCGTTCGACCTGATTTATACAGTGCAGGGTGCGCTTGCCGGGCCTGACATGTCGACGGACATTCTGGGTACGCTGCTCTACCGCACTTTCTTCGGGTTCCAGCTGCAGCTCGGCGACCGCTCGATGGGCGCCACGATCGCGACGGTCATGTTCCTGATCATCCTCGCCGGCGTGTCGTTCTATCTTTTTGCCATCCAGCGGCGCATGCGCCGGTACCAGTTCTGAGGAGTGTGTCATGTCCAACAGAGCACGCACATCCCCCATCCGCGCCGGCCTCGTTCACCTGGCACTCATCGGCTATACGTTGGTTGCCATTTTCCCGGTGTTTCTGACGATCATCAACTCGTTCAAGGACCGCAACGCGATCTTCCGTTCGCCAATGCAGGTCCCGACACCCTCGACCTTCAGCCTTGTCGGCTATCAGACCGTGCTGGGGCAGGGGGACTTCGCCGCCTATTTCCAGAACAGCTTCATCGTCACGGTCGTTTCGATCTTCTTCGTGCTGTTGTTCGGCGCGATGGCCGCCTTTGCGCTCTCGGAGTACAAGTTCAAGGGCAACACGCTGACCGGTCTCTACATGGCGATCGGCATCATGATCCCGATTCGCCTCGGCACGGTCGCCATCCTGCAGGGGATGGTGGCAGCAGGCCTCGTCAACACGCTGACAGCGCTGATCCTCGTCTATACGGCTCAGGGCATTCCGCTTGCGATCTTCATCCTGTCGGAATTCATGCGCACGGTTTCCGATGACCTGAAGAACGCCGGTCGCATCGACGGGCTCTCGGAGTATTCGATCTTCTTCCGGCTCGTGCTGCCGTTGGTGCGCCCGGCCATGGCGACGGTTGCCGTCTTCACCATGATCCCGATATGGAACGATCTCTGGTTCCCGCTGATCCTGGCGCCATCCGAAGCAACGAAGACTGTTACTCTCGGCTCGCAGATCTTCATCGGGCAGTTCGTGACCAACTGGAATGCCGTGCTTGCCGCGCTGTCGCTGGCGATCCTGCCGATCCTCGTCCTCTATGTCATCTTCTCGCGGCAGTTGATCCGCGGCATCACCTCGGGAGCGGTCAAGTGAGTGCGTCCGAAAAGCCAATCCGCGTTCTGGTCGCCGGCCTCGGCAACATGGGACGTAGCCATGCGCTGGCCTATCACAACAATCCCGGCTTCGAGATTGTCGGGTTGGTCAATCGCTCGACGCCTGATCTGCCGGAGGAACTGCGGGGCTACAAGATCCATTCGGATTTCGAGGCGGCGCTTGCTGAGCTGAAGCCCGATCTCTGCGCCGTCTGCACCTATTCGGACACTCACGCCGACTATGCCGTCGCGGCTTTCGAAGCCGGTTGCGACGTCTTCGTCGAGAAGCCGCTGGCGACAACGGTTGCCGATGCGCAGCGCGTCGTGGCGGCGGCAAAGGAGGCCGGGCGGAAGCTGGTGATCGGCTATATCCTTCGCCACCACCCGTCCTGGATGCGGCTGATCGAGGAGGCGCGCAAGCTCGGCGGGCCGTATGTCTTCCGCATGAATCTCAATCAGCAGTCCAGCGGTCCGACCTGGCAGACCCATAAGTCACTGATGCAGACGACGTCGCCGATCGTCGATTGCGGCGTGCATTATGTCGACGTCATGTGCCAGATCACCGACGCCAAGCCGCTGGAAGTGCGCGGCATGGGACTGCGCCTTTCGGACGAAATCGCGCCCGATATGTACAATTACGGCCAGCTTCAGGTGCTTTTCGAGGATGGTTCCGTCGGCTGGTACGAGGCTGGCTGGGGCCCCATGATCTCGGAAACAGCGTTCTTCGTGAAGGACATCATGTCGCCGAAGGGGTCCGTCTCGATCGTCATGGACCCGAACGCCAAGTCTGACGACATCGACGCTCACACCAAGACCTCGGTCATTCGTCTGCACACGGCAGAGACGGGACCCGACGGCAGGTTCATCAGGCCGGACCAGGACATGACGATGGCGGGAGAACCTGGCCATCAGGAACTCTGCGACCGCGAGCAGGCCTTCATGCTGAAGACCATTCGCGAGGACATCGACCTTAACCGTCACATGGCAGACGCCGTCGCTTCGTTGCGCATCTGCCTCGCCGCCGACGAAAGCGTGCGTACCGGCCAAGCCGTCAAGCTCCAAGCGCCGGTCAAACTGTAAGGAATACGACTAGTGGGATCGCTTCAACTCAAATCCATCCGCAAGACCTACGGCATCCACGAGGTGCTGAAGGGTATAGACCTCGAGGTCAAGGACGGCGAGTTCGTCATTTTCGTCGGGCCTTCGGGGTGCGGGAAATCGACGCTTCTGCGCAGCATTGCGGGGTTGGAGGATGTCACCTCGGGCGCCGTTCTCATCAACGGCAAGGATGAGACGCTGACGCCTCCCGCCAAGCGCGGTATCGCGATGGTGTTCCAGTCCTACGCGCTTTATCCGCACCTGACGGTCAAGGACAACATGGGCCTCGGCCTCAAGCAGGCCGGCACGCAAAAGGACGAGATCGACAAGCGGGTGAGCAAGGCATCCTCGATGCTGTCGCTGGGACCCTACCTCGCGCGGCGCCCGGCAGAGCTTTCCGGTGGTCAGCGCCAGCGTGTCGCTATTGGCCGTGCGATCGTGCGCGAGCCGGCGCTCTTTCTCTTCGACGAGCCACTGTCAAACCTCGATGCTGCGCTTCGTGTTCAGACTCGTCTCGAGATCGCCCGCCTTCACCGAAGCCTCAAGGCGACGATGATCTACGTCACCCACGACCAGGTCGAGGCGATGACGCTTGCCGACAAGATCGTGGTGTTGAATGCCGGTGCGATCGAGCAAGTCGGCTCACCGATGGAGCTCTACAACCGCCCCGCAAACGTCTTCGTCGCGGGCTTCATCGGTTCGCCGATGATGAACTTCATTCCCGGCGACAAGGTCGCCGATGCCGGCGCAAAGACCGTCGGCGTCCGCCCGGAGCATCTGACCCTTTCGCGCGAGCAGGGCACTTGGCGGGCGAAGGTCGTCCACGTCGAGCATCTCGGGGCGGACACCATCATCTATCTGGAATCCGAGCAGTGTGGTCTTATCACCGCGCGCCTTTTCGGCGAGCACAAGTACGAGCCGGATGACATCGTCTACGCGACGCCGGATACGGGCCACATGCATCGCTTCGATGCAAATGACCAGGCAATCCGCTAGACGCCCGCCACAAAACGTAAGCCCCGACATTGAGCGGGGCTTTCCATTTCTACCGATCAGCCAAGTACGGGCCGCATGAAACTGCGCTCGTAGCTGATGATGCTGCGGTTACGCTTATCAAGGTCGAATGCGGCCTGGCATTCCGGATCACTTGCCATGCGGGTTCGGTAGTCCTCGTAAGCCGCAAGGCTCGGGAAGGAAAACAGCGCGATGGCAATATTGTTGGCGCCCTCGGATGGTAGGAAATAGCCGTGATGTGTGCCGCCCATCCGATTGACGATCGGGATCCAGAGGCGCGCATACTGCTCGAATTCGACGATCTTGTATGGGTCGATTGTATAACGCAAATAGCAAGTGATCATTGAAAATCTCGTCTTAGGGAAAACGCCGCGAGGGTTAGCCGCGCGGCCGAAGGCTTGTATTTAAACTAGGCGGCAACGCGATCCGTTGGCTCTTCGATACCGACTTCGGATTCGATGCTGTCGCCTTTGGCAATCAGATAGAGGCCGAGGACGAATGCCAATACTGCGATGAAGAGAAGGTAGTAGGCATGCGCCATCGCGTTCAGCGGCAGCAGCGATGCCACCACCAGAGGCGTCAGGCCGCCGAAGATGGCGTAGGAGACGTTATAGGAGAAGGAGAGGCCGCTGAAGCGGACACGAGCCGGGAAGGCGCGGACCATAACGTAAGGCACGGCACCCACCATGCCGACCGAGAGTCCCATGATTGCGTAGAGAACGAAGAGGACGGTCAGTGAAACGGCCGCGTAGGTATAGAAGGCGAAGGTCGCTGCGCCGAAGAAGATGCTCGACACAACGAAGAAGCGGCCCGAGCCAACCCGGTCGACGATCGCGCCGGCGGCGGCGGTGCCGAATATCAGGAAGAGGGTGCCGAAGCTGGTGGCTGCAAGCGATTGCTGCGCGGTGTAGCCGTAAAGTTTCTGCAGCAAGGTCGCCGTCATGAGGGTCGTCACGACGATGCCAGCCGACAGGATCCAGGTCAGCAGCATCGAGATGATCACGCCGCGCAGGTAGTCGCGCAGCACCGCCTTCAACGGCAACTCGGGAGCGAGCGAGCGGGCCTGTTTCATCTCCGAGAAGACAGGCGTTTCCTGCAGCCAGCGGCGCAGATAGACGGCAACGAGGCCGAAGATGCCGCCGAGGAAGAATGGGATGCGCCAGGCATAGGCTTCGACGTCCGCCGGCGTGAAGACGGAGTTGATGATCGTTGCGATGAATGATCCGAGCAGGATACCGAGCGTCAGGCCGGAGCAGAGGAAGCCGCAGGCAAAGCCGACGCGACGGAAGGGGACGTGCTCCGCCACGAAGGTCCAGGCGCCAGGCACTTCGCCGCCGATTGCCGCACCCTGCAGGATGCGCATGAGGACCAGCAGAACCGGAGCGGCAACCCCGATCGTGGCATAGGTCGGCATCGCCGCCATGCCGAGCGTCGAAAGCGCCATCAGCAGGATCGAGAGGGCGAAGACACGCTTGCGGCCGAAAAGATCGCCGAAATGCGCCAGGATGATGCCGCCGAGTGGGCGCACGAGGTAGCCGGCGGCAAAGATCCCGAAGGTCTGGATCGTCACGAGCCATTCCGGCATGTCGGCCGGAAAGAACAGCTTGCCGATGACCGCCGCAAAGAAGACGAAGATGATGAAGTCGTAGAACTCAAGCGCACCTCCGAGGGCCGAGAGGCCTAGTGTGCGGAAGTCCTGCGAAGTGAGGCGACGGGGCGCTGCGGTGGTCGTGGTAGGGGACATGATGCTGATCTTGCCTAACGAAAACGTTTCAGCCGTCGTTGCGCATCAAAATCGCCATTTCAAGCAATTTCCGGCGCCGCGCAATACGGCGCCGGAAAATGCGTAAGCGGGTGTGGCAAAGCCGCAAAGGGAGCGCTTCGGCGGTCAGTCGCGGATGACGAGAAGGTCAGCTGCCATGAAGCGGAGCGTGACGGTCTCGCCGGCGGCCGGCGGGGTCACGCCGGGGCTGTTGAACATGTCGAATGAAATGACGTTGCCGCCGACGTTCATACGCGTGCGGATGACCGAGCCAAGGAAGTGGGCCGATACGACCTGCCCCGTCAGTTTCGTGTCGCTTGGCGTGCCTTCGGTCAGCGATCCGGCTTCCGGACGCAGCGCCAGCGAGACAGTATCGCCCGCTTTGAAGGCGGCAACGGATTGCTTCAGCGTCACGCCCTGGTCGCCGATCTGGATACGGTTGGCAGCGGGATCGACGACCGTCGCTTCGATCATGTTGAGTGTGCCGACGAAGGAGGCGACGAAGCGCGTCGCCGGGGTGTTGTAGATTTCGAACGGCGTGCCGATCTGATCGGCGCGGCCGGCGTTCATCACGACGATGCGGTCGGAGATTGAAAGGGCTTCTTCCTGGTCGTGCGTCACGAAGACGGTGGTGATACCGAGCTTCTGCTGGATCGCGCGGATTTCCTCGCGCAGCGACACGCGGATTTTGGCGTCGAGGGCAGACAGCGGCTCGTCGAGCAGCAGTACCTGCGGGCGTACTGCAAGCGCACGGGCAAGCGCCACGCGCTGCTGCTGGCCGCCGGAGAGCTGATAGGGATAGCGGTCGGCAAGGTGGTCGAGCTTGATCAGCGCGAGCATTTCCTTGACGCGCTGATCGATCTCCGTCGTCTGCGCACCGGCAACCTTCAGGCCAAAGGCGACGTTGTCGTGAACGGTCATGTTGGGAAACAGCGCATAAGCCTGGAAAACCATGCCGATATTGCGCTTGTTGGGCTTCAGGCTGTTCTGCTCCTTGCCGCCGATGGCGATGCGACCGGCGGAAGGCGTTTCGAAACCGGCGATCATGCGCAGGACGGTCGTCTTGCCACAGCCTGAAGGGCCAAGGAAGGAAATGAATTCACCCTTCTCTATCTGCATGTTGAAGTCATGCACGACCTGCGTGTTGCCGAAGGATTTCTTGAGGTTTGCGAGTTCGAGAAAAGCCATGAAACCAGATACCTTACGACTTAGCCGGGGCGGCTTTGTGGAAGCGGGAGACGAGTTGCAGCAGGCCCATGCTGAGCCAGGTGATCGAGAAGGCAATGACGGCCAGTGCCGACGGCTCGTAGGCGCGGTTGGCGCCCACCAGCTGCAGGTAGGGGCCAAAGGCCGGACGGTTGAGCAGCGCGGCCATGGTGAATTCGCCCATAACGATCGCAAGCGTGATGAAGGCGCCGGAAAGCACGCCGCTCATGACGTTCGGGAAAATGCACTTGAACAAGATCGTCGTCCAGCTTGCGCCGAGGCTTTCGGCCGCTTCCGTCAGGGTGCGGACGTCGATTGCCCGCATGGCGGTGTCGACGGCGCGGTACATGTAGGGCAGCGAGAGCGTCATGTAGGAGAGGACCAGCAGGATGTTCGTGCCCGTCGTCGAACCCGTCAGCGGCAGGATCGACGATGAGTTGTACATTCTGAGGTAGCCGAAGACGATCACGATTGCCGGGATGACGAGCGGCAGCAGCGTGATGAACTCGACGATCGGGCGGATCTGCGGCAAGCGCAGGCGCACCCAATAGGCTGTCGGCACCACAAGCAGCATACCGAAGACGATCGTCAGCAGCGCCATCAGCATCGAATAACCGAAGGTCTCGCGGAACTGCGCTTCGGAAAAAACCGAGGCGTAGGCATCAAAACTGTAGGCGCCACGGCGCATACGCAGCGAAAATTCGATTGTGGCGATGAGCGGCAGGACGAAGTAGATCGCGCCGAATGCGATGGATATCCAGGCTCCAAGGCGTGATGTCTTCATTTTTGCCACCGTTCAGCGCGCATGCGCAGCAGGATGTAAACAAGGTTGGACAGGCCGGTGATGACGATCATGCCAAGCGCCAGCGCGTAGCCGAGGTTGGCGTTGTGAAGCACGTCGCCGCGGATCTGCGCATAGAGCAGGATCGGCACGATGTTGAGGGAGCTGCCGGTCAGCGCGTAGGCCGTGGCGATGGCGCCGAAGGCGTTCGCAAAGAGGAGCAGCGTCGTGCCCATCAGGCTGGGCCAGAGAATCGGGAAGGCGACCATGCGCCAGTACTGGCCATTGGTGGCGCCGAGGATCAGCGCGGCTTCCTTCCACTCCTTCTTCATACCGTCAAGCGCCGGCGTCAGGATCAGGACCATCAGCGGGATCTGGAAGTACATGTAGGTGAGGGTGAGCCCGAAGAAGCTCAGCAGGTTGAAACCGGTGGAATAGAGATTGAAGCCAAACCAGTCGCGCATCAAAACGGTCACGAGACCGGTGCGTCCGAGGGTGGCGAGGAAGGCGAAGGCAAGCGGTACGCCTGCGAAATTGGAGGCAACACCGGAGAAGGTCAGCAGGCCCGAACGAACCCAGTTCGGCAGGCCGCCTAGCACGACTGCCCAGGCGAGGAAGAAGCCGATCAGTGCGCCACCGAGGGCAGATGCCACGGACACCTTGATACTGATCCAGTAGGCGCTGAGAATCGACGGCGTGAACAGGTCGGCAATGTTCTTGAGGGTCAGGTCGCCTTCCGGCGTCAGAAATGCACCTGCGACCAGATAAAGCGTCGGTATGATAAGGAACATCGCAGCGAAGATCATGAACGGCGCGATGCCGAGCCAGTCTACGATCCTGTCGCGGTTTATCATGGGCGTGGCTGGGGCCGCGGATGTTGAAACAGTGGTCATAGACGACAGCCTTATCGGGGCAATGAAGAACGAAACCTCTCCGCCAGGAGGGCGGAGAGGTCCTGCGTCAGAGATTACTTGACGTTGGCGCCGACGACGCTGTCCCACTTGGTGGTGATGGCGGTCTTGCCAGCAGCCTGCTCGTCGAGGGTCGGGAATACGGCCTTTTCATAGGCAGCGGCTGGCGGCAGCTTGTCGAGAAGTGCCTGCGGGACCTTCTTGTTCTTCGCCAGATCGTTGAAGCGGATCGGGTGGCAATAGCCCTTCAGCCAGCCAAGCTGACCTTCGTCCGAATAGAGGTATTCCATCCAGAGCTTGGCAGCGTTCGGATGCGGAGCAAAGGCGGAGATCGCCTGGACGTACACGCCGGCGACAACGCCCGATGCCGGAACGACGACTTCAGCCGGCGGGTTGCCCTTCAGCGTATCGCGCCAGGACAAGCCGTTGTAGTCCCAAGCGACGACGATCGGGGTCGAGCCCTGAGCGAGCGAGGCGGACTTGCCGATGACAGGAACGAGATTACCCGCCTTGTTGAGTTCGGCAAAGTAAGCGAGACCGGCTTCACCAGCCTTGGTCGCATCCTTTTCACCAGCAGCGACGCCGGCAGCGTAGACGGCCTGAACAGCCTGGTTGGAAGCGCGCGGGTCGCCAGCGAGAGCGATGCTGTTGGCGTAGTCCGACTTCTTCAGGTCGGCCCAGTCCTTGGGAACGTCCTTGACGATATCGGTGTTCACGACGAAGGAGAGAACGCCGTAGTAATCGCCATACCAGAAGCCATCGGCATCCTTGGCGCTGTCAGGAATGGAATCCCAGGTCGAAACCTTGTAGGGCTGGATCAGGCCTTCGGCCTTTGCCGACGGACCGAAGGAGAGACCAACGTCGATCACGTCGGGCGCCTGCGGGCCGCTGTTGCCCTTGTTGGCCTTGATGGCTTCGATTTCGTCGCCCGAACCTGCATCCGGGTTCAGTTCGTTGACTTCGAGGCCGTACTTGGCCTTGAAACCGGCAATGACGTCGCCGTAGCCGCACCAGTCGTGCGGAAGCGCGATCGTCGTCAGCGTGCCTTCCTTCTTGGCAGCGGCGATAAGTTCAGCGCTTGGTTCGGCAGCTGCGATTGCCGTCGAAGCAACAACAAGAGCAGTAGAAAGCGAAAGCATTTTTGAGATATTAGAGATCACTGTTGTTCTCCTTCAGGGTTCAGTGTCTGACGATGCTGTTACTGACGTTACGTGAAGCTATCGTGACAGCTCGATGACGTTCTTTTTTCTTTGTATAGCAGACAGTTGGCCGCGATGTTTTATTTACGACACGTTGCTTGCATGCACGACTTGCGTCATCTCTGCGTTGTATTTTTCCTCCTAGCCGAGTTTGCGGAAGAGTCTGGTTTGTTCGAACAGACCCTCCAAGGTTTTCATGCGTTCTTTCGTCTCGTCCCATGTCGAGCTCTGGACAGCCTCGATCAGCGCTTCGACGATGAAGAGAGTGACGACGGACGAGTCCCATGCCGACGGCGCCTCGATCTGCACGCGAAAGGTATGACGCGCGAGCTTGGCGGCCGGCGAGACCCATTGATCGGTGAAGACGACAATCTCGGCGCCACTCTTGCGGGCAGCGGTCGCAAGGCTAACCATTTCCTGCTCGTAGCGGCGGATATCGAAAATCACCAAGAGGTCGCCGGGATTCATATTGAGAACATATTGCGGCCAGCTGCTCGAATTCGACGACAACAGCGCGGTGTTCGGGCGAATGACCTGCATATGCGTGAAGAAGTACTCGGCCAGGGCGCCGGTGATGCGCCCGCCGACGAAATAAAGGCCGCGCTTACGATCGGACAACAGCGAGGCGACATCGTTGAAGGTCGCCGTGTCGAGAGCGCTCAGTGTCTGGCGCAGGTTGCCCATGATTGCGTCGGCAAACCGGTTCAGAATGTGCGTGCCCGGCGCGTTGGAGGCCCATCGGTCATGCTTGGCGATGGGATTTGAAATCGTCGCTTCTACCTCTTGATGGAGGTGCGCCTGGAAGTCGGGATAGCCTTTGAAGCCCAGCTTCTGAACCATGCGTACGACCGTCGGCGTCGATACGCCTGCGTTTTCCGCAATCGTCGTTATGCTCCCCAGTCCGGAGACAGGGTAGTTGTCCAACAGGCTCTCAGCCAATTGCTTTTCAGCCCGCGTGAGCGTGCCAAAATGCGAATGGATTACGTCCGAAACTGTCTTCGACGCAGCGGTCACGCGACTTGCTCCCCGGGATTGGTCTTGTGCCACTTTCCCACTGAAAGTTAACAACGCTGTCACAATCCATGTCAACTGCTGTCATGAAAAGAAATTTTCAGAGCGCGCTTGACAGTCGTCGAAAGCTGAAGAATTCTTTTCTTATACATTCTTTATTAATGATCGGGATGCGGCTGTGGTGCCTGCTCAGTTCAAGGTTCTAAGCGAAGCGGAAGGCGCATGCGTTTCGGTCGAGCGGCCGAATGGCAAGAGCCCGTTGCTGGTGATCTGCGAGCATGCATCCCGATTGCTGCCTGAACGGTACGGCACACTTGGTCTCTCCGGCGAGGCCCTGGAAAGTCATATCGCATGGGATCCCGGCGCATTGGCAGTTGCCCGCGGGATTTCCGAAGCGCTCGATGCCACGCTCATTTACCAGCGATTTTCGCGATTGATCTACGATTGCAACAGGCCGCCGGAGTCTCCGGGGGCGATGCCGGCGAGAAGCGAAATTTACGAGATTCCCGGCAATGCCCATCTCAGCGCGGAAGAACGCCGCGCGCGCGCCGAAGCATTGTATATTCCTTTCCACGACGCCATTCGCGCAATGATTCGAAATCGCAAGGCGAGGGGGCAGGAGACGGTGATTGCGACTGTCCACAGCTTCACTCCGGTGTACCACGACAAAACCCGCGCCGTGGAAATTGGTATATTGCACGACGAAGACAGCCGCTTTGCCGACAGCGTTTTGAACGCCGCATCGACCGGCTCGCCTCTCTACAAAATCGAACGCAACGAACCCTACGGCCCTGCGGATGGCGTGACCCACACGCTGATCTTGCATGGGCTGTCCAACGGGTTCCGTAATGTAATGATCGAGGTCCGCAACGACCTCATCTCAGACGAAGACGGTCAAGGGGTCATGGCCGACTATCTGACGGGGCTTCTCCAGCAAAGCCTGGACGCCTGACAACGAAGAAAAGACCCCGGGGAGCAGTCTAACTGCGGTCCGCCCGTAGGCGAAAACGTCACGGGCACTTTGGCACTGGATGATCACCCGCAATCCCGCGGCTGATCGCTAAACAGGGGGAAGTCATGTCCGACTACACGGATCACGACAAGAAACAGGATATGCATGTCCTGCATTCCATGGGCTATGCTCAGGAGCTGGAACGGCGAATGAGCTCGTTCTCGAACTTTGCGGTCTCATTTTCTATCATCTGCATCCTTTCCGGCGGCATCAACTCGCTGGCGCAAGCGACGGCGGGCGCCGGCGGTGCGGCCATCGGCATCGGCTGGCCGCTCGGTTGCTTCGTTTCGCTGGTGTTCGCTGTGGCGATGGCGCAGATCAGCTCGGCCTATCCGACCGCGGGCGGTCTCTACCACTGGGGTTCGATCCTCGGCAACCGCTTCACCGGCTGGTTAACCGCCTGGTTCAACCTCCTCGGCCTCGTTACGGTGCTCGGCGCGATCAACGTCGGCACCTACTACTTCTTCATGGGATCGTTTGGAACGAGCTACTTCGGCCTGACTGATACCACTGTCGTGCGTATCCTGTTCCTGGTTGTTATCACCGGCGCGCAGGCGCTCGTGAACCACATGGGGATCGGGCTGACGGCGAAGCTCACCGATTTTTCGGGCTACCTGATCTTCGCAACGGCAATTGCCCTGGCTGCAGTTTGCTTGCTGGCGGCGCCATCCTACGACATTGCCCGCCTGTTTACCTTCGCAAACTATTCCGGCGAAGCGGGTGGCAACGTATGGCCGTCGACTTCTGGTGCCTGGGTATTCCTGCTTGGTCTGCTGCTGCCGATCTATACGATCACCGGCTATGACGCTTCGGCGCATACCTCGGAGGAAACGGTGAAGGCTGCCCACTCCGTTCCGCGTGGCATGGTTGCCTCCGTTCTTTGGTCGGCTCTCTTCGGCTACATCATGCTTTGCGCATTCGTGCTGATGCTCCCGAACATGGACGACGCGGCCAAGCAGGGCTGGAACGTCTTCTTCTGGGCCATGGACAGCCAAGTCAACCCTGTCGTCAAGGATCTGCTCTATCTCGCCATCTTCGTCAGCCAGTGGCTGTGCGGTCTGGCGACGGTGACCTCGGTCTCCCGGATGATCTTCGCCTTCTCGCGTGACGGCGGCCTGCCGGCATCCAAGGCTCTCGCCAAGGTCAGCCCGCAGCACCGCACGCCGGTTGCCGCCATCTGGACCGGTTCGATCCTCTCCGTACTGTTCGTCTGGGGCTCGTCGCTTGTTTCGATCGGCGAGACGCCGGTTTACACGATCGTCGTCTCGTGCACGGTCATCTTCCTGTTCTTCTCCTTTGCGATCCCGATCACCCTCGGTCTCTTCGCGTGGGGCACGTCGAAGTGGGACAAGATGGGTCCATGGAACCTCGGCGAAGGCGTATTCAAGCTGTTCGCAGTCCTTTCGATCCTTGCGATGATACTGATCTTCGTCCTCGGGATCCAGCCGCCGAACCAATGGGCGCTTTACATCACGGTCGGCTTCCTGGTCCTTACCGGCATCGTCTGGTTCGGTTTCGAAAGCCGCCGCTTCAAAGGCCCACCGATCGGCGACGAGGTTGCGCGCCGTCAGGTGGAAATCGCGGCTGCCGAAAAGGCTGTCGGCGAAGCCTGAGGTTTCGGCTTCCCTCTCCAACGGCGGGGCCGCGATGGCGGCCCCGCTTGCCGGATCAACGAAAAGGCATCAGAGGCGGCAGGCCCACTTCACGGTATGCTCTTTCGTTGTCCCGATTTCAGTTCAAGGTCAGGCGGATTCAATATGAGCATCTATACCCTCGACGATCTCAAGCAGGATGTTGCCGACGGGCGCATCGACACCGTTCTGGCGTGCCAGGTGGACATGCAGGGCCGCTTGATGGGCAAGCGCTTTCAGGCTGAATACTTCCTCGAAAGCGCATGGAAGGAAACGCATAGCTGCAACTATCTCGTTGCCACCGACATGGAGATGGAAACCGTCTCCGGCTACAAGGCGACGAGCTGGGAAAAGGGCTATGGCGACTACACGATGAAGCCTGATCTTTCGACGCTGCGCCGTATTCCGTGGCTCGAAGGCACGGCGCTCGTGCTCTGCGATCTCCTCGACCACCACACGCATGAAGAGGTGTCGCACTCACCGCGCGCGATCCTGAAGAAACAGGTCAAGCGGTTGGAAGACATGGGCATGAAGGCGTTCATGGCCTCGGAGCTCGAATTCTTCCTGTTCGACCAGACCTATGAGTCCGCGCACGCGTCCGGCTATCGCAATCTGAAGCTCGCCAGCGCCTACAACGAGGACTACCACATCTTCCAGACGACCAAGGAAGAAGAGGTCATGCGGGCAATCCGCACCGGCCTTCAGGGGGCCGGCATTCCGGTCGAAAATTCCAAGGGCGAGGCGTCCGCGGGCCAGGAAGAAATCAACGTCCGCTATGCCGACGCGCTGACGATGGCCGATCGCCACTCGATTATCAAGAACGGCTGCAAGGAAATCGCCTGGTCAAAGGGCAAGGCAATCACCTTCCTGGCGAAGTGGCACTACAATGCCGCCGGCAGTTCGTCGCATATTCATCAGTCGCTCTGGAGCGCTGACGGCAAGACGCCGCTCTTTTACGATGAGGGTGGCAAGTACGGCATGTCGCCGCTGATGAACAACTACGTGGCCGGTCTTCTCGCCCACGCGAGCGAGATCACCTACTTCCTCGCACCTTACATCAACTCGTACAAGCGCTTCATGGCGGGCACCTTTGCGCCGACGAAGGCAATCTGGAGCAAGGACAACCGCACGGCCGGCTATCGCCTCTGCGGCGACGACACCAAAGCGATCCGCATCGAGTGCCGTGTCGGCGGCTCCGACCTCAATCCCTACCTCGCCTTTGCCGCGTTGCTTGCCGCCGGCATCGATGGGATAGAGAAGAAGATGGTGCTCGAGGCGCCGTTCGTCGGCGACGCCTATGGAGCTCGCAGCGTCCGCGAGATCCCGCGTACGCTGCGTGCGGCAACAGTCGCCATGACGGAATCGAAGATGCTGCGCAATGCCTTCGGCGATGATGTCGTCGACCACTACACCCGTGCTGCCGAGTGGGAGCAGGAAGAATACGATCGTCGCATCACCGACTGGGAAGTGGCGCGCGGTTTCGAAAGAGCATAATAGGCGTGGCCAAGGCCGCACGGCGCCCTGTCATATGATCTCCATAGCTGAGGAGATTGTTGGGGTTTGCCGGTTTGGCACGTGAAAACAAAGGATGAAGATCATGGGAATGATCCAATGCATTTCACCGGTCGACGGATCGGTTTACGCCGAGCGCCCGGCGCTTTCGCTGGAGGCGGCGAAGGAGGCTGTTGCGCGTGCGCGCAAGGCGCAGAAGGCATGGGCGAAGCGGCCGTTGGAGGAGCGCGTTCAGCTGGTGCTGAAGGGTGTCGCACGGCTCAATGAAATGTCCGACGTCGTCGTGCCCGAGCTTGCCTGGCAGATGGGCCGCCCGATCCGCTACGGCGGCGAGTACAAGGGCTTCAACGAGCGCTCCAACTATGTCGCTTCGATCGCCGCCGATGCGCTCGCGCCTTTGGTCGTCGAGGAAAGCGACAAGTTCGAGCGCCGCATCGAGCGCGAGGCGCATGGCGTCGTATTCGTGGTGGCGCCGTGGAACTACCCCTACATGACGGCGATCAACACCATCGCGCCGGCGCTGATGGCGGGCAACACGGTCGTCCTCAAGCATGCGTCACAGACGCTGCTGGTTGGAGAGCGGCTGGTGCAGGCTTTCGTCGAGGCCGGTGTTCCTGAGGAGGTGTTCCAGAACGTGTTCCTTGATCACGAAACGACCTCGGCGCTGATTGCTGCGGGCAGCTTCAACTTCGTCAACTTCACCGGTTCGGTCGAAGGCGGTCGCTCGATGGAGCGGGCAGCAGCCGGAACATTCACGGGCCTCGGGCTTGAGCTCGGCGGCAAGGATCCGGGCTATGTCATGGACGATGCCGACCTCGACGCGGCCGTCGACACGCTGATGGACGGCGCGACTTACAATTCCGGCCAGTGCTGCTGCGGCATCGAGCGTATCTATGTGCATCAATCGCTCTATGACAGCTTTGTCGAGAAGTCGGTCGCCTGGGTCTCGAATTACAAGCTCGGCAATCCGCTCGATCCTGAAACCTCGCTTGGCCCGATGGCCAACAAGCGCTTCGCCAGGGTCGTGCGCGAGCAGATCGCCGATGCCGTTTCCAAGGGCGCCAAGGCACTGGTCGATCCGAAGCTTTTCCCGGCCGACGACGGCGGCGCCTATCTGGCACCGCAGATCCTCGTCAATGTCGATCATTCGATGGCCTTCATGCGCGAGGAGACCTTTGGTCCTGCCGTCGGCATCATGAAGGTGAAGAGCGACGACGAAGCCGTTGCCCTGATGAACGACAGCCAGTACGGCCTGACGGCTTCGCTCTGGACAAAGGATCCTGAGCGGGCAGGGCGGCTCGGCCGCGAGATCGAGACCGGTACCGTCTTCATGAACCGCGCCGACTATCTCGATCCGGCTCTGTGCTGGACCGGCGTCAAGGAGACCGGCCGAGGTGGCTCGCTGTCGATCATCGGCTTCCACAACCTGACGCGTCCGAAATCCTTCCATCTGAAGAAAGTCACAGCATGAGCAGCAACATCACAGCCAATTGGAGCTACCCGACCGCATTCAAGCTTGGCCGGGGCCGCATCAAGGAACTGGCGGACGCTTGCAAGAGCCTCGGGATGAAGAAGCCGCTGCTGATCACCGATCGCGGCCTGGCCTCGATGGCGATCACCGGGACCGCGCTCGACATTCTTGAAGATGCCGGCCTCGGCCGGGCGATCTTTGCCGATGTCGATCCAAACCCGAACGACAAGAACCTCGACGCTGGCGTCAAGGCGTTCAAGGACGGTGGCCATGACGGCGTCGTCGCCTTTGGTGGAGGCTCGGGCCTTGACCTCGGCAAGTGCGTCGCGTTCATGGCCGGTCAGACACTGCCGGTCTGGGACTTCGAGGATATTGGCGACTGGTGGACGCGTGCGAGCGTCGAAGGCATCGCTCCGATCGTGGCCGTCCCGACGACGGCCGGCACCGGTTCGGAAGTCGGCCGCGCCAGCGTCATCACCAATTCCAAAACGCATGTGAAGAAGATCATCTTCCATCCAAAGTTCCTGCCGGGCGTCGTCATCGCCGATCCGGAACTGACGGTCGGCATGCCGAAGATCATTACTGCCGGTACCGGCATGGATGCTTTCGCGCACTGCTTGGAAGCCTATTCCTCGCCCTTTTACCACCCGATGTCGGCCGGCATCGCGCTGGAGGGCATGCGGCTCGTCAAGGAGTTCCTGCCGCGCGCCTACAAGGAAGGCACAGACCTCGAAGCCCGCGCCAACATGATGTCGGCGGCTGCGATGGGCGCAGTCGCATTCCAGAAGGGGCTCGGCGCCATCCACGCGCTGTCGCATCCGATCGGGGCTGTCTACAACACGCATCACGGCATGACGAATGCTGTCGTGATGCCGGCGGTGTTGCGCTTCAATCGTTCGGCGATTGAGGAGAAGATTGCGCGCGCCGCGGCCTATCTCGGCATCTCCGGCGGCTTCGACGGTTTTTATAGCTACGTGCTGCAGCTTCGCTCGGAGCTCGGCGTTCCCGACAGCCTGTCTGCGATGGGAATCAAGCCGGATCGAATCGACGAACTTTCGCAGATGGCGATCGAAGATCCAAGCGCTGGCGGCAATCCAGTCAAGATGACGCTCGAAAATACCAAGGTGCTCTTTAAAGATTGCTTCTGAACATAGAGACGGCGGACCTGAGCTAGCCCGGAAAGCCTAGGCTTTCCGGGCTTTCTTGTTCTTGATCGTGTGTTTTCGCGGGTGCAAGAAATGCCGACCGCAATTTCAGGTGTCGCGTTTAGAAGTTGTTAACCATAATTAGAAAGGATGCATTAACCGCACGATGCTTCCAAGAGTGCGCGGCAGAGCCATAGAGGGGCTCGCATTTTCCCTTCGAGGACCGAATATGCCAGTCATCACTTTCGCAAACACCAAGGGCGGCGCTGGTAAGACCACAGCCGTACTTCTCCTCGCCACCGAGCTCGCCCAGAAGGGCTATCGGGTGACGATCCTCGACGCCGATCCACAACATTGGATCACGCGATGGCATGAAGTCTCCGGGCATGTGAGGAACATCTCGGTCATCGATTTCGTCACGTCGGCTTCCTTGCCGCTGCACATAGCCGAAAACAAGCACAACACAGACTACTTCATCATCGACCTTCCGGGAGCGCGCAATCCGCTGCTCGCGACGGCAATCGGGCTCTCCGACCACGTGCTGATCCCGATCCAGGGATGCGCTATGGACGCCCGTGGTGGTGCACAGGTCCTCGAGCTGCTGCAATATTTGGACGAGAAGGCGGGCATTCGTATCGGGCACTCGGTCGTGTTGACGCGCGTGAACTCGATGGTGACGACGCGGGCACTCTGTCTCGTCAAGTCGTTGCTGAGTGAGCGCCAGGTCCCGGTTCTCGACACCGCGATCATCGAACGCTCGGCCTTCCGCGATATTTTTGACTGTGGCGGCACGTTGCACTCGCTGGATCCGGCCCGTGTCAGCAACCTCGACAAGGCACGTGAGAACGCTCGCTGTTTTGCTGAAGAGATCATGGGCAAGCTGCCGGTGAAGCTTGTTGAGCCAACGCGCAGCACCGGTCCACTGATCCGCTCAGCGGCCTAGACGAAACTGCCAAGAGAAAAAATGCGCCCGTTGAGGCGCATTTTTTTAGGGACAGGCAGGATGGATCAGTCGACGAATTCGACTGTCACGCCCGGCTTGACCATCTTCGCCAGTTCGGTGGCATCCCAGTTTGTCAGGCGGATGCAGCCGTGGCTCTGGGTGCGGCCGATCTTCGATGGCTCTGGCGTTCCGTGGATGCCGTAAGTCGGCTTGGAAAGCGCCATCCAGACCGTACCGACCGGGCCGTTCGGACCCGGCGGAATGTTCAGGATCCTGTCGTTGGCGCCCTGCTGGAAGTTGATCTTCGGATTGTAGGTGTAGCCCGGATTGAACGCGACGCGCTCGACGGTCACCGTGCCGGTCGGCGAGGGCGTATCGGTGGAGCCGATCGAGGCGGGATAGGCGGCAATCAGATTGCCGGCATTGTCATAGGCAAATACCTGCTTGCGGCCCTTGTCGGCAATGATGCGCGCGACCGAACCGGCCTTCACTTCACCGGGATTGACGACCTTTATGATCGTGCCGGGGACCGTGAAATCCACACCCGGGTTGATTTCCTTCAGGAAGCCTTCGTCCATGTGGAAACGCTCCGCGAGCATTTCCGTCGTCGAGGTGTAGCCGAGCGATGACAGGGCAGCCTTATGCGCGTAGTCCTCCGGGATTTCCGCAACGTACGGGCCGGCAGCGTCGGCAGGCGTAATGGTGTAGCCGACGAGCGGCAGACCGCCGGACATGCGCAACTGCTCGAGAATGGCGTCGGTGTTGTTCGGATCGAGCGTCTCGCCCGTCATCTGCTGGTAGGCGTAGATCGCCTTGGTGACGTTTGCGCCCATGTGGCCGTCGATCGCGCCCGGCGACACGCCAGCGCGGTCGAGAAACACCTGCAGGGCGACGATCTCGGACTTCGACTTGTTCTTCAGCGTGATGACCGGCTCTTGGGAGGGCTTCGGCTGCATCACATCAGGCGTTTGCTGGTCCGGTTCGATAGACGCATAGTCGTCGCTTTGTGGGTAGGGTTGGTCGTCGAGCGGCTGGCGGTCGATCGGCGCGTTGCGTGGGATGGAGCCAGTCACGGCGCCGCGCTCGGAATAGCGAGCATCGCCGTAGGGATCATCGCCGCTATAGACATCGTTATTGTAGGCATCGCGTACCGGTGGGCGTGGGTAGTAGCCCCGGGCACGCATTTCAGTCGCGATCACATTGCCATAGGGATCGACCAGCACGCGATTGCCCCTTCGGTCGCGCGCGTAGGCAGCGCCCGACGGGACATAGTCGAGGATATCGCCGTTCGGCGCGACGAAGACGACGTCGCCCTGGCGTCCGTTGAAAAACTGCTGCGCATCGGCCGAGGGCGCTGCGGTAGCAATGGCGACCAGGGCAGCGGCGGCGGATAATCCCGATATTACAAAGCGATTCACGTCTTCATACCCTTTAGTGACTGGCCGACACACACCTGCGAATTTTGACGCTAGTGTGGAATTTATGAAATCGTGCTGAACAAAAGATAAAAACTCCGTGATTTTTCCTTTGGTCGTAAACATTTGGGGCCGCGAACCGGTTCCGGCGCGCTGCGCACGTGGTCGCGATTGACGAATTTGGCCGCCAGACATAACGCTGCATGAGTGGTCAGAACCGGGAGGAAATTGGACGATGATCGAGTTTGCAGCCGCCGCAGGGCCGAAATTGATGCTCGACGAAACCTCACTGATGGACATCGGCGGATGTGTCATCAACGGCGTCGACATCGCTCCCAAGGAGGCGGTTCCCGATGATGGTGATGCACGCATCTCGCATTCCGTCCAAGGCTTCCTCTTTACGTGCGGGCCGGACCATATCAGGCACCGCGAACCGATTCCGGGCCGTGCTGACGGCAAGGTCTATCCTCTGCATGGGTCCGCGCCCGGCCACGCAGCCAAAATCCTCTGGGCGAAGTTCGAGAATGGGAATGCGGAGTGCCGGGCGGATATCGACGTCGTGACGGTCGAGGGATTGCCGGCCCGCATCGAGCGTCATTGGCTCATCGACGGCGGCACGGGCGAGGTGAGCCTCAAGGACAAGATCGTCAATACGAGCGACGAGATCGTGCCTGCCTTCCTCATGTATCATATGAATATCGGCGGCAAATGGTTCGATGCCGGCACGCGTCTTGAAGGCAAGATGCTCGATGGCGGCGGCTTTCCCTGGCATTTCGGCGAGGAACCGGGCGGTATCTTCTGCGTTGAGGCACCGGCAACGGAAGGCGGTTTTGCCGAGGTGCGCCTTGGTCCGATTGCCGCGATCGGCGGCAAGGTCCTGCGAGTGCGTGTCCTTGCCGAGACGTTGCCGCACCTTCAGGTCTGGCGCAATCAAAAGGCGCCTGCCGACGTGCTCGGCATCGAGCCGGTGTCGCATCGTTGGCTATCGCGTTTTGAGTTGGAGACCGCCGGCGAATTCATCATGCTGAAGCCCGGCGAGAGCCGAAATTATGCGCTCAGCTTCGTCTTCGTTTGAGTGATCTGTGGTTGACGCTGGGCATGGGGCGGCGTAGTCATTCAGCCCACGATTTCAGGAGGATTAGCGATGGACATTCGCCAGATCGACGACGAATATTCGGTTTCCGGGCAGATTGCGGTCGAGGATCTCGATCAGATCAAGGCCATGGGCTTCAAATCGATCGTTTGCCATCGCCCGGACGATGAGAGCCCGGATCAGACGCCGTATGCCCTGGTCGAAGCGCGCGCCAAGGAACTCGGCCTCGATATCGCGCATGTGCCGGTCGGCTCTATGGGGGTCACCGAAGAGGCAATTGCCGGTATGGTCGACGCGCTCGATGAATTCCCGCGCCCGATGCTCGGCTACTGCCGCTCCGGCGCCCGCTCCACCGCGATCTACCAAAAGACGCATCATATTCGCGCCTAGTGTCGGTCACAGAACCAAGTCCGGCGCCGCTTGATCTCAGCGGCGTCTTTCGTTTCGCAAACAGGAGAACACCATGAGCATCAAGCGCATCGACGCCGGCGCCCGCATGAGCGGCGCAGTCATCCACGGCAACACCGTCTACCTCGCTGGCCAGGTCGGCGAAGGCGAAAGCGTCACCGAACAGTGCAAGTCGGCACTGGCCGAAGTTGATCGCCTGCTCGCCGCTGCCGGCTCGAACAAGTCCAAGATCCTGCAGACGCTGATCTATCTCTCCGACATGTCCTACTTCGGGGAAATGAACGCTGCCTGGGAAGCCTGGGTCGATCCGGCAAACACGCCGGCTCGCGCCACGAGCGAAGCCAAGCTCGCTGCGCCGAAGTACAAGGTCGAGTTCACGGTTACGGCCGCCATCGACTAAGGTCGACAGCATCGCGATTTCCAAGGCCGGTGGGTTTCGCTCACCGGCTTTTTGTTTGGGCAATTTCCGAAAGCGTGCGCGTTGGCGTAATCGCCTCCGGATCGAGTTTTACTTCGATGATCGACGGCTTGCCGCTTGCGCGGGCGCGCTCGAAGGCGGCTGCGAAGCTCTCGGTCGCCTCGACCGTTTCGCCGTGGCCGCCGTAGGCGCGCGCAAGCGAGGCAAAGTCCGGGTTGGTGAGGTCAGTGCCGCTGACGCGACCCGGATACTCCCGCTCCTGATGCATGCGGATGGTGCCGTAGATGCCGTTGTTGATGACGATGGCGATGATCGGCAGGCTATAGCGAACGGCAGTCGCAAATTCCTGGCCGTGCATCAGGAAACAGCCGTCTCCGGCAAAGCAGATGACCTCGCGTTCGGGAAAGAGCCGCTTGGCCGCAACCGCAGCCGGTAGGCCGTAGCCCATGGAGCCTGATGTCGGGGCGGCCTGGGTGTTGAATTGACGGAAACGATGGAACCGATGCAGCCAGGTGGCATAGTTTCCCGCGCCGTTGGTAAATATCGCATCCGGGCGCGTGTTTGCCTCGATCCACTCCATGATCGGCCCCATGTGCACTGGACCGGGACCGCTCTGCGGCGGCGTCGACCACGCAATATAGGCCTGGTGCATTCGTTCGGTGCGCTCTGCCCATCTGAGTTCGCTTGGTGCCTCGAGATCAATAAGATCTGCAACGAAGTCACTCGGGCTCGCGCAGATTGCGAGGTCGGGCCTGTATACACGGCCGAGCTCCGAAGGATCGGGATGAATGTGGACGAGCGACTGCTGCGGATAGGGGATGTCGATCAGCGTGTAGCCGGAGGAGGGCATTTCCGACATCCGGCCGCCTAGTAGGATCAGCAGGTCGCTCTCCTTGATCTCATTGGAGAGCGCAGGATTGATGCCGATGCCGACATCCCCGGCATAGTTCGGGTGGAGATGGTCGAACAGCATCTGCCGACGGAATGAGCAGCCGACAGGCAGGGCGAAGCGTTCCGAGAAGGTTTTCAGGTCGGCCACTGCATCCCCATCCCAGCGCGTGCCGCCGACGATGACGATCGGCCGCTCCGCCTTCAGCAATCGCAGGTAAAAGTCGTCGATTTGGCGACGACCGGGATGCGCTTCGACGCGCGAGTAGCGCTTGGCGCGGGGCGCTTCCACTTCATCACGCAGCATGTCTTCGGGCAGTGACAATACTACGGGACCGGGACGACCGGATGTGGCGATCGCAAAGGCGCGGGTGACGAACTCCGGAATGCGAGCAGCATCGTCGATCTCCCCAACCCATTTGCTGAATTCGGTCAAGGCGCGGCGGAACTCGACCTCCTGGAAGGCCTCCCGCTCGCGGGCGTCGCGCTGCACCTGTCCAATGAAGAGGATCATCGGAATGGAATCCTGCCTGGCGATGTGCAGCCCCGCCGTGGCGTTTGTGGCGCCCGGGCCGCGGGTAACCATGCAGATGCCAGGCTCGCCGGTGAGCCTGCCCCATGCATCGGCCATCATGGCCGCGCCACCCTCCTGACGGCAGACCACGACGTCGATATCGCTGTCGTAGAGCGCATCGAGAACGGCAAGGAAACTCTCGCCGGGAACGCAGGAGAGGCGTTTCACCCCATTTGCTTTCAAGGCCTCGACGATTAGTTCCCCGCCGGTTTTCTTCATGATGGTCTCTTCCACTCCAGTTCGGCGAGTTCCGCCAGAACCTCCTCCTGATGCTCTCCCAGCCGCGGACTCGGCCTCTCGTAACGCAAGGGGGTTTGCGACAGCACGACCGGCGTCCTCACGCCGGGAATGACGGTACCCTTTGCGTCGGCCAGATCGACCCGCAGCCCGCGCGCCTGGACTTGTGGATCGTCGAACATTTCCTCGATCGTGTTGATCGCACCGGCCGGAACGGCGTCCGCCTCGCAAGCCCTGAGCAGGTCGGCCTTCTGCCATTGCAGCGTTTCCGTCGAAACCAGCCTGCGAACTTCGTCGCGGTTTGCAACGCGCGCCTTGTTCGTCGAAAAGCGTGGATCGTCGGCAATACCCTCGAGGCTGAGGATCGTGCACAAACGGCGGAATTGGCCGTCGTTCCCCACGGCCAGGATCAGATAGCCATCAACGGTCGGAACAACTTCATAGGGTGAGATATTCGGATGTGCGTTTCCAAGCCGGGTCGGGGCACGGCCGGATACAAGATAATTCATGTTCTGGTTCGCAAGCACCGCCGATTGAACGTCGAGCAGCGCCATGTCGACCAGCTGCCCTTCGCCGGTTTTCTGCGCGTGAATGAGCGCCGCCTCGATGGCTGCGACCGCATAGATTCCGGTAAAAATGTCGGCGATCGCGACGCCTGCCTTCATCGGCTGTCCGTCCGGCTCGCCGGTGATCGACATGAAGCCGGACATGCCTTGCACGATATAGTCGTAGCCAGCGAGGCTGGCATACGGGCCGTTCTGACCGAAACCCGTGATCGAGCAATAGACGAGCTTCGGATTGATCTTCTTCAGGCTTTCGTAATCGAGACCGTATTTCACCAGCCCGCCGAGCTTGAAGTTCTCGATGACGACGTCGGCCGTAGCGACAAGACGGCGGACGAGCGCCTGATCTTCTTCGCGCTTCAGGTCGGCGGTGATCGAGCGCTTGCCTCGGTTGGCAGCGTGGTAGTAGGCGGCGGACAGGTTTTCACCGTCGGCGTCCTCGACGAAGGGTGGTCCCCAGTGGCGTGTGTCATCGCCTCCATCCGGGTTTTCGATCTTGATCACATCGGCGCCGAGATCGGCCAGCATCTGGCCCGCCCATGGGCCGGCGAGCACGCGTGCGAGCTCGATGACGCGTATGCCGGACAGCGGTGGTTTCTTGGGCTGATGGTCCGTCATGTTCCTCCCACGAGCAGATCAGGGCGCCAGCGCCGATTGAGGTGTATCGGATACCGGCTTCGATGCAAAGCGCCGCTCTCGCCAGATGATGTACAAGCCCGATGCGATGATGACCAGGATACCAAGCCACTTGACCGCATCTGGAAAGTCGCCGAACACGAGCCAAGCGAAAAAGGTTGCCGACACGATCTCGAAATACTGCAGCGGTGCCAATGTCGAGGCGGGCGCTGCGCGGTAGGCATAGACGCCGAAGATGCCGGCAATGGCTGCCGTGACACCGACGCCGAGCAGGTAGAGATAGCCAAGGCCATCCGGCATCACCGCGTCAAAGACGTCAGAACCCGTGCCGCTGCCGAACGCAAGCACAATGGCGCAGAACAGCAGACCCCAGATGCCCATCTGAAGCTGCATCGCCCACGGGTCTTCCCGGTGCGATAGCACGCGGGTCATCAAGGCGAAGATGGCAATGCAGAGGGCGCTGACGACAGGCAGGAGCGCGACGTAGCCGACCTCTTGGAAGCTCGGCTGGATGATCAGCATCGCGCCGAAAAAGCCGACGCCGCAGGCGGTGTAGCGGCGCCAACCGATTGTCTCCTTGAGGAAGATGCTGCTCAGGATCGTCAAAATGATGGGCTCGACGAAGAAAATCGCGATGGCATCGGCAACCGGCATGTACTTCAGCGTCGTGACAAAGGAGACCATGGAGATGGTTATGATGGCGCCGCGGATGGCATGAAAGATGTTGGCGCGCCAGGAGAAGGTCTTCCAGCTTCCGCGCCAGATGACGATCGGAAGCATGCAGAGGGCCTGCACGACAAAGCGCGCGGCCGTGATTTCAGCCGCGGGAATCGTGGCTATCGCGAGCTTGGAAAAGATGTCGATGATCGGCGAGACAAGCACCGACAGAAACATCAGCAGAATACCGGTCGGCACCTCCGAAGCGGCGGCGGGGCGAAAATAAATACCGTTACTCATCGCGAAATCCTTCAGTTCAGGATCTTGCGACCGCTTCGTCGCACCAGTCGGCGAATGCAGCGATGGCCGCGTCCGCTCCAATTTCATTCAGCGTTTCGTGGCGCATGTCCTGATATATCTGGGTCGTGATAAGGGAGAAGCCACGGGCTTTCAAATGATTTGATAGCCAGATCACCGCTTTTCCGCCATCTGTCGCCGGGTCCTGCCCGCCGCCGACAAGGTGGATCGGTATCTGCTTCGGCAGCCGTTTCAGATGCGTCATTTGCGGGGCGCGAAACGTCAGTTCGAAAACATCGAGCCAGAGTGACACCGAGGCATCGAAGCCGCACAGCGGGTCCGCGATATACTTGTCGACTTCGGCAGGATCGCGGCTTAACCAATCAAAGTCTGTTCGACGGCCGGAGACGGACTTGCCCCAGGTGGCGAAGGTGAGTTTCGGCAGGATGCCGCTTGGAACATCGGAGCCCTTCAGCGCACGTTCGGCGAGCAGGATCGCCTGCGCAGCCCGCCCGGCGATACCGGGGTTGAAGTTCGAGTTCCAGACTGCGACGGCATCGTATTTGTCTGGATGCGTGACTGCCGCATTGAGCGCAATGAGGCCTCCCATCGAATGTCCGAAAAGGATGACCGGCAAGCCGGGATATTGCCTCACAGCATGCTCGCGGACCGACGTGACGTCGTCGATTACCTGCCGAACGCCATCGCGACGGGCGAACCGTCCGATTGGCGCATCGGGTGCAGTCGTTTCGCCATGCCCTCGGTGATCGAACGCGAAGACGTGGTAGCCACGGGCCGCCATGGCTGCTGCGAAACGGGAATAACGCTTGGAATGCTCGGCCAGTCCATGACACACAAGGACAATTCCGCGTGCCTGCGATCGTGCCGGCTCGTGATGAAAGCCAAGCGAGGCATTCGCCGTTTCTAGGCGTTGGGTTTGTGCGAACATCTTAGTCTCCCATTGCCGGGAGGAGACCAGATCGGCCGTGAAATGCAACACATCCAAATATTTATGCCACAGGATTTTCGCACCCTGCGAATTGAGGGTTGCGAAAATGAACGCGCCATGATCTCTTGTTCATGAAATGTTCTGTGGGGATGAGGATGAGCAATCCATTTCTGCGCACGGCTGTATTCTTGATTGCAATCGCGGCTGCCGGTGTTGCGCAGGCCCAGGATGCGGGCGCAAAGACGCGCATGATTCTGGCGGCCAGCTGGCAGCCGGCCTTCTGTGAAACCAACCAGCGCAAGCCGGAATGCCGCACTCAGACCAAGGACAGATTCGATGCGACCAATTTCTCGCTGCACGGGCTCTGGTCGATGCGCAAGGACTATTGCGGCGTCTCCGGCAATCTGCGGACCGCGGACAAGGACGGCGATTGGCATAAGCTGCCCGAGGTGGAGCTGTCTCCTGTGACCAGGGCTGCGCTCGAGAAAATAATGCCTGGAACGCAATCCGGCCTTGAGCGACACGAGTGGATCAAGCACGGCTCCTGCACCAAGATGAGTGCCGACGACTATTTTGTCACGTCGGTCCGTCTGATCGATGAGCTGAACGCCTCGGCGGTCCGCGATTTGTTCGCGGCCAGTATCGGCAAGGCGCTGACGGTGGAGGTGGTCAAGGCTGCATTCGACAAGAGCTTCGGCCCTGGCGCCGGCGATCGCGTCAAGATGAGTTGCCGGCGCGCCAGCGGAGGGGACCGCCTCATCAGCGAGCTCACGATCGGCCTGTCGGAGAACGCGACATCGGATGACGAAGCAAGCCTGCGCGACCTCATTCAAGGGGCAGGGCGGACGTCGTTCGGCTGCGATGAGGGGGTCGTGGATGCTGCAGGGTTTTGAACCGCCGCTCACCGAGAACTGAGGCCGGCCGGTCGACACTCCTCGATCGGCACGAGTTCCCGCCGATCTCTAGAGCGTACGAAGCTGATATGGACGAGCACACCGAGTTCCATTCTCCGCGATGCTCACAAAAGCCTCCGGTTTTTGGCCGTCGCGCGTTGCTCCTTGGTCCCAATTCGCCTACATAGCGGCAAAACTTAAAATCCCCCGCGGAGCGAATTATCAATGGCACGTCAGTTCATCTACCATATGGCCGGCCTCAACAAGGCGTACGGCAACAAGAAGGTGCTGGAAAACATCCACCTTTCTTTCTATCCGGATGCCAAGATCGGTATCCTCGGCCCGAACGGTGCTGGTAAGTCGACGGTGCTGCGCATCATGGCCGGTCTTGACAAGGAATTTACCGGCGAGGCGTGGCTTGCCGAAGGCGCAACACTCGGCTACCTCGCACAGGAGCCGCAGCTCGATGCTTCCAAGACCGTTCTCGAGAACGTCATGGAAGGCGTTGCGCCGAAAAAGGCGATCCTCGATCGCTACAACGAGCTGATGATGAACTATTCCGACGAGACGGCGGAAGAGGGCGCCAAGCTCCAGGACGTCATCGACAGCCAGAACCTCTGGGACCTCGAGAGTCAGGTGGAAATGGCAATGGATGCGCTGCGGTGCCCGCCGGGCGACTCCACGGTCGAAAACCTCTCTGGTGGTGAGAAGCGCCGCGTGGCACTCTGCCGCCTGCTGCTCGCGCAGCCGGACCTGCTACTGCTCGACGAACCGACCAACCACCTCGACGCGGAGACGATCGCCTGGCTTGAAAAGCACCTGCGCCAATATCCCGGTGCCGTGCTGATGATCACCCACGACCGCTACTTCCTCGACAACGTCACGGGCTGGATCCTCGAACTCGACCGCGGTCGCGGTATCCCATACGAAGGCAACTACTCCGCTTATCTGCAGGCGAAGGCCAAGCGCATGCAACAGGAGGGCCGCGAAGAGGCCTCCCGCCAGAAGGCGATCAGCCGCGAGCAGGAATGGATCGCCTCCAGCCCGAAGGCACGTCAGGCAAAGTCCAAGGCGCGTATCCGTGCCTATGACGACCTGGTCGCAGCAGCGGATGCCCGTCGTCCTGGCGATGCGCAGATCGTCATCCCGGTCGGCGAGCGTCTCGGCCAGGTGGTCATCGAGGCGGAGAACCTAACCAAGGGCTACGGCGACACTGTTCTGATCGAGAACCTCACCTTCAAGCTGCCGCCTGGCGGCATCGTCGGCGTTATCGGTCCGAACGGCGCCGGCAAGACGACGCTGTTTCGTATGATCACGGGTCAGGAAAAGCCGGACAGCGGCTCCATCCGCATCGGCGAGACTGTCGATCTCGGTTATGTCGATCAGAGCCGCGATGCGCTCGCCGGCAACAAGACCGTCTGGGAGGAAATCTCCGGTGGCAGCGACATTATCAAACTCGGCAAGCATGAAGTGAATTCGCGCGCCTATTGCGGCGCCTTCAACTTCAAGGGGGGCGATCAGCAGCAGAAGGTCGGGACGCTGTCGGGCGGTCAGCGCAACCGCGTGCATCTCGCCAAGATGCTGAAGGCCGGCGGCAACGTCATCCTGCTGGACGAACCGACCAACGACCTCGATACGGAAACGCTGGCGGCACTTGAAGATGCGCTTGAAAGCTTTGCAGGCTGCGCTGTTATCATCAGCCACGATCGCATGTTCCTCGACCGTCTGGCGACACACATCCTTGCTTTCGAGGGCGACAGCCATGTCGAGTGGTTCGAGGGCAACTTCGAGGAATACGAACAGGACAAGATGCGTCGTCTCGGCGTCGATTCCATCAATCCGAGCCGCGTGACCTATAAGCGCCTGACGCGTTGACCGCCAGAAGCCGGGTTTAGGGATATGGAGGCCCCGGTTCGCGCCGGGGCTTTTTTGCGCGCATTGATGTCGCGATCCGAGCAGCTAATTTCGTGAACGGATGGAATTGCGGCTTGCCACACTCGCTCGATTCACATAAAGATATCTTTATATGTTGATTGGATCGGGTATGAGTGAGCCTATCAGACTAGGATTGGATGCGTTGGTGGACGTCCTCAGGGCGGCCGGCGAGCCGACGCGTCTGCGCTTGCTGGCTCTGCTGGCGGCAGGGGATCTGACGGTCACCGATCTTACTGAAATCCTCGGCCAATCCCAACCGCGCATCTCTCGTCACCTGAAGCTGCTCGGCGAGGCGGATCTCATCGACCGCTACCAGGAGGGCGCGTGGGCCTATTTCCGGCTGCGACAGGATGGCAGGGCAGCCATTTTCGCACGCAGCCTGCTGGCGCATGCGTCCGAGAATGATCCTGTCGTCCTTCGCGACAGCGAACGGTTGGCTGCGGTCAAGCGCCAGCGCGCCGAGCGCGCACAGGCCTATTTCAGTCGTAACGCTGCCGAATGGGATGAGCTTCGCCGGCTGCATGCCGCGGACGAAGAAGTCGATGCCGCGGTCATTCGGCTGCTTGGCAGCCAGCCGATTGACTCGCTTCTCGATCTCGGCACCGGCACGGGGCGCATCCTTGAACTCCTGTCCGGCCTCTATCGCCGTGCGATTGGCGTGGACGCCAGCCGCGATATGCTGAGCGTGGCGCGCGCCAATCTCGACAAATCAGGGATCACCAAGGCATCCGTTCGCCACGCCGATATCCTGAACCTGCCGTTCGAGGCGCAGGATTTCGACGTGGTGACCATCCATCAGGTGCTGCATTTTTTCGATCAGCCCGAGATCGCGATCGGCGAGGCAGCGCGTATGCTGAGGCCGGGCGGGCGGTTGGTCATCATCGATCTGGCGCCGCATGGGCTGGAATACCTTCGTGACGAACATGCGCATGTTCGCCTCGGCTTCTCGCATCAGTCGATATCGGACTGGCTGCGCAAGGCGGGGCTGGATGTCGAGCAGGTCGTCGACCTTCATCCGGGTCATCAAAGCGGGCAGGGGCTCACCGTCACCGTCTGGCTTGCGCGCGATCCCCGGCGTCTCATGGCCTCCTTAGCGAGCGAAGGCGCCGAACCCATATTTGCCGGGAGATAATGATATGGCTTTGAACAGCGACGCGCGCCGCAAGATCGGTATTTCCTTCGAGTTCTTTCCGCCGAAGTCGGAAGAGATGGAAGGTCAGCTGTGGAACGCGGTCAGCGAGCTGCAGGACTGGGATCCCGACTTCGTATCGGTAACCTATGGCGCCGGTGGCACCACCAAGGCACCGACGCTGGCGACCGTCTCGCGCTTTCTCGCCGAGACTCCCCTTGCCACCGCGTCGCATCTCACCTGCGTCGGGGCGACGAAGGATGAGACGCACAGCGTCATCGAGACCTTCCGCAAGGTTGGCGTCAAACATTTTGTAGCGCTTCGCGGCGATGCTCCGGGCGGCGTCGGCGCACCCTACCAGCCGCATCCCGGCGGCTATGCAAATGCGGCGGCATTGGTTGCCGGACTGCGCGAGATTGGCGATTTCGAGATCTCGGTGTCTGCCTATCCCGAAAAGCATCCGGAGAGCCGCGATACCGCTGCCGACATCGACATGCTGAAGCAGAAGGCGGACAACGGCGCGACGCGGGCGCTGACGCAGTTCTTCTTCGACAACGACAGTTTCGAGCGCTACCTGGAGAAAGTGCGGGCCGCCGGTATCAATATTCCCGTTGTGCCGGGCATCATGCCGATCCAGAACCTGACGCAGCTGAAGCGCTTCGCCGGCGCCTGCGGCACCATCATACCGGCGTTTCTGGATGAGCGCTTCGCGGGCTTCGACGACAAGCCGGAAGAGAGAGCCAAGGTTGCGGCTGACGTTGCAGCCGAACAGATCGAAGATCTGGCCCGTCGCGGGCTCACCGACTTCCATCTGTACACCATGAACCGTGCGCCGCTCGTCTCGGCCGTGCTGAGCAATCTCGGCTTCACACGGGAAGGCGCCAGGAAGGCCGGTGCCGCCGCATAGGCTGCTCCCGTCAAAAGACAAAAAGAAAAGCGCATCTCCTCGTGGGATGCGCTTTTCCGATTCATTGAACTGTTTCGCTACTCAGGAGTCTCGGCACTGTTCGATTGGCACGACGTTCAGATGAAAAGCATTGTCAATACAAATGCAAACGCCGCGCTGACCAAAAGGACATTCAAGGATTGTGTAAGTCCCATGTCTGTCTCCTCGCGTTAACGGTGCGATAATATGTCGTGAATGTGTCGCTTGGAAAGCGGATTTTATACTGCACTGCGGCGAAAATGTCACATCGCAGACACGAGCCTTCGATCAACACGCTGAAATTACGAAAGAAATCGCCGGAGAAAAATATTCACAGATTTTAACCTGGCGTTAAAGTCAGCGATCGGTCCTTCAGACTTGCGGCAAGATGAAGGCTTTGCCTGAAGCGTCTGAAACGATGGAATAATCCGGAAATGAAAAGGCCGGGTCTGAAACCCGGCCCGAAGCCTGCGCTCAAGATGCGCGATCAAAGGGAGTTAAGGAGCGTCGGTGTTGCCCAGCCGTCGGCCGGCATGCCGAGGCGCTGCTGCTCCTTCTGGATGGCTACGCGCGTGCCCGAACCCAGGATGCCGTCGACCTTGCCGACGTCATGGCCGAGGGTTCCGAGCTTCGTCTGCAATTCCTTCATCTGATCATTGGAAAGGCCCTGTTCAGGCGTGCCCCTGAGATAGGGCTCGGCATTGGCAAGGCGGGTCCCAAAATAAGCGGCCGAGGTCGTGTAGATGAACGACTTGTTCCACTCGAGGTAGATCTGGAAGTTCGGGTAAGCGATGAAGGTCGGGCCAAGGCGACCCTGCGGCAGTATCAGGTCGCCGTGCAGATTGCCGAAGCTCGTGTTGCCATCCCGCGGCTTGACGCCAAGGGCAAACCACTCGCCGGCCGTCAGCGGACCGCCGATGCCGGATTTTTCCCAAGGGAGGTTGTCTGGAAGAGTAACCTCCTGGATCCACGGCTGTCCCTTCTGGAAGCCGAGATGCTGGATGAACTTGGCGGCCGTCAGGATCGCATCGGGGGCGCTCTGCTTGAGGCGCACATGGCCGTCGCCGTCGCCGTCCATACCGTAGGCGATGATATCGCGAGGCAGCATCTGAACCTGACCGATCTCGCCGGCCCAGGCACCGGTGTTGGTCGCTGGGTCGAGATCGCCGTGCTGGACCATTTCGATGAGGGCAATCAACTGCGGCCGGAACAACTCGGGCCGCCGGCAATCATGAGCGAGCGTCACGAGGGCGTTGCGGGTGTTGAAATCGCCCTGCACGGCGCCGAAATCTGTCTCCATGGCCCAGAAGGCGGTGATGACGCCAGCGGGCACACCAAACTCCTGTTCGGCACGGGCGAACACATCTGCATATTGCTTCATCTTCTGGCGGCCGATGTCGAGACGGGCCTGGCTAACGGTGCGCTGCGAGAACTCCAGGAAGGTCTGCTTGAACACGCCCTGAGCGCGGTCGCGGCTTAAAACCTTCGGGTCGATCTGTGCGCCTTCCAGCGACTTGTCGGCGGCTTCAGCAGATGCGCCTGATGCAATCGCATCGGCCTTCACGCCGGCCAGAAATTCAGAGAGATCGCCGTCACACGCGGGGGCGGCCGCCTGCGAAGCCGGTGCACTCGCTGCCGGGGTCTGCGCGGCAGCGCCGGTGGCGAGGCCGGCAGCAAAAAGGAGTGCAAGTGCCGTGCGGCTTGCGGGCGAGCGGTGCATGGTTTCGATCCTCGTCGTCAATGGAATTCCGTCGATTTCCCAGATGATTGTGACGGAAGCAAGAAAGACCAGGGGACGTTACTAAGAATTTGTGTCCTTGGAGACAGCGGCTACCCAGTTGTGCCAGTTCTGGCTCGATCCGGCGAAAACATTGATGTCCGTCGGGCCCTTGATACCAGGGATGACGCCCGTCGACGTGTACTGCCAGAAGGCCCAACGGCGGTCGGCATAGGTAACTTCGGGATGCTTGGCGACGGAGCGGACCCAGAAGTGATAATTCTGGAAGTATCCGACGAGATTGTCGCGATGGAAGTCGACCGACGTGTAGATGATCGGACGCTTGCCGTAATAGGCCTCGAGACGGTCCATGAAGCGTTGCAGTTGGGCGCGGACCGTTGCCGGATCAGGGCGATAGCGGCAGGTCTTCGATTCCGAGTTCCATTCGACGTCGAGGACGGGCGGCAGGCGCATCGAATCCTTCGGCACATTGCTGATGAACCAGTCGGCCTGTTCGTCAGGCGTCGAGCAGAAATAGTAGAAATGATAGGGCGCGTGGGGAATGCCAACGGAGCGGGCACGCTGCCAGTACTCATTGAAACGCGAATCGATGCGGTCTTTGCCTTCGGTCGCTTTAATGAATGCGAAGGCGACGCCGGAGTTCCTGACCGTCTGCCAGTCGATATCGCCCTGCCACTTCGACACGTCGATGCCGTGGATCGGCTGCTTCTCCGGATGCTTTGTTCCGAAGTCCTGAGGATCGGTGTCCTTGAAGCGCGTTTTTGGCTTTACGGACGCTGTTTCGAGATAGTCATAGCCCGATGACGTGCATCCAGCGAGCATGACAGCCAACGGCAAAACGCAAAACAGAAGCCGGCGCATAGATGTTCCGTCGCGAAACGAATGGAATTTTTGCCCCACAGCTCGACCTTCGTGATAAACGCGTCCAGCAGAGGAATGTCCCCTCTATTTGCCATATCAACGTAAAAATTCGGTTAGTTTCAAGCGAAATGTCAAGGTTTGGTCACAATGACGGCCCGCCAGGCATAGCCGCCGCCAATGGTCTCGAACGTCAGTCGTGCTTGGTTTTCAGAGGCTTGAGACTCCAGAACCTGCCGCAGATTGGCCCGCGGCGACACGTGAAATTTTTCCAGCCATGCCTTGAGAAGTCGCGCAAACCAGCCCGGCAGGCGTTCCTGCTGACCAAAATCGACGATGTGCAACTCGCCGCCGTGGGCTAGGGCGGCCAAGGCCGAGTCGATCGCGCACTCCCAGTCCGGGATCATGGAAAGCGCGTAGGAAATGAGGATGCGGTCGAAGCCGCCGACACCGAATTCGCGCGGCGTGAAGGCCGTCGCGTCCGCGACACGCAAATCCGGGAGCGTGGCTTTGGTCTCGAATGTCTTGCGCGCGGAGATCAGCATCTCCGCCGAAATATCGAGGCCGTAGAGCTTAGCCTGCGGATAATACCTATGGGCAAGCGCGAGGTTGCGGCCGGTTCCGCAACCGACCTCCAGCAGGGTGCCGCCTGCCGGCACATTCAGATTGCGGATCGTCTGATCGCGACCGAGCAGGTAATACTTACGCGTCAGGTCATAGATGTGGCGTTGATAACGATACATGCCATCCATCAGGGCGGCATGGCGGTCGTCCTTGACGACCGGGTTGGTGTCGACGCCTCTCACGCGGTCTTCCTGTAGATATGAAAGCCGCCATAGATCGCCGAGCGATCGAGCGCCGTCAGTTCGATCGAGCGTTCCTCCATGTAGGTCCACTGATCGCCGATCGCAGGCGACAGGCGTCCTTCGATGATGCTCTTTTCGGCCGCGGTGCGGAAAATCACCCGAGCGCCTTCACGCGCGGTGCGGCTGATCTCGGCCCATAGATCATTCAGTTGCTGGTCCGTCATCCAATCCTGTGCATCCAGAAGGATATAACGATCACGCGAGGCGGCCGCCTCGCCGGCGAGCAGCTCGGTGAAGCTTGCATGATGAACGTTGACGCGATCCACATTGGCACGGATCGCCTCGTAGTTCGCCGGTTCGAGATAGGTCGGAAGCGGGCCTTCACCCTTCGGCGCGTAGCGGCGAGCGAAAGCCTGCCAGGCAAAATAGTTTTCCTGCATGGGGAAGTGGCAGGCGAGCTTTTCAAGACGGTGGCGCAGAACGGGAGCGATCGACTGGTCGGCTGCGAGGCTTGCCAGTTCGTCATACTGCTGCGGCGGAATGCCGAGGCCGAACAGCGAGCTCTTGCGGCCGGTGATCCAGCGTACGACCGGCTTGTCGAAGAGCGGTGCGATCCTCTCGTCGAAGAACTGGCGCTGCTCGCGCAGCGAGCGCGCCTTTGTCATCTCCGTCAGCTCGACGCCGTGCAGGCGGGCAAGCAGGTGGGCTGCACCGATGAACCGACCGAGGAGGCCCGTTTCGTAGATGTTGCGGTCGAAAACCGTCACGCGCCGACGGCCGAACTTACGGCCATTCCAGTAGTTCCGAGTTGTCTCGTCGAGATTTGCTGCGAGGAACTGGTCGAAGGCGTGGCTGTTCGACGCTTCGCGCGGTGTGGCAAGGAAGCGAACGAGGTCGGCGTGTCCGGGAAGGTGACGGAACGCCGCGAGTTTCAGCCGATTGAGGGCGATGTGATGCGGATTAAGGTCCACCACATCAATCGACGCCGGGCTTCTGGAGAGATAGGCGAGCATGTTGCAGCCGCCGGAGCCGATCGTCACGATGCGGTGATGCGGCTGAAGCTCCATCGCCAGCATGTCGAGGTCGGGATCTTCCCAAATTTGCGGATAGACCAAGCCGGAAAACAATAGGCCGAAAAGCCGTTCCGAAAAGCCTGCCTTGGAGAAGGCATTGTGGCGGAGAAGGGCTGCCTTGAGTTTCCGGTTCTTGCGGAAGCCGGCATCCGGTGCAAATTCCGTCATATGAATCTTTCACCCTTTTAGCGTTCAGGGCGTTTAGCGCGCCGTCACTACAGTTTGATGACGCAGGCTGTGGGCAGAGCTTTGGGCGGCTGCAAATAGAAACGCATCCGGGCGTTCGGGTCTTTCGCGCCGCGGGCTTTCCTGCTTTTCTTGCAGGCATGGAGGACCGTACATGGGATTTGTGGTGCGTTTCGTGAAGTCACTTGCCCTTCTGATGGTCGTGATCGTCGCTATGGGCGCGACTTGGCTTTACGTCAGCCCACCGGAATTGCTGCGAGTGGGTGATGGCTATGCAGCCAAGATCGTTTGCTCGAACGTCTTCCTCGCAGGGCGGGATCCTGAACAGGTGCTCTACGAGGACGTTCAGGCGCCCGGAAATCCGTTGCTGCGGCTGGTGCGTGTGGCTGTCGACAGGCAGGAGAAGCGAGTTACAGCGCGCATCCTCGGGGTCTTCGCACCGGGCTATGCGATCTATCGCGGCGCACTCGGCTGCAGCAGCGTACCGGACGGGGATTTTAAAGCGGCCGCGAGCGCAGTGCCCGATCGTCCTGTCGCTCCAGAGCCGCAAAATGATGAGATATGGCCACAGGGCAATGCCGTCGCAAAGGTCGATGACAGCCGTGTCGACGCGCTGCTTTCAGACAGCGATTTGACCGGTCCTGCAGCGCGCGGGGTTGTCGTCGTTCACAACGGCCGTATCATCGCCGAGCGCTACGGTGGCGGCTTCAATCCAACAACGCCGCTGACGGGCTGGTCGATGACGAAGACCGTCAATGCGGCGATCGTCGGACGGCTAATGCTCGACAACAGGATCGCGTTTGGTGACGCAGCCCTCCTGCCGCAGTGGCAGGGCGGCGATCATTCAGCAATCAAGCTCAGCGATCTTCTGGGCATGGAGAGCGGCCTGGCCTTCAACGAGAGTTATGGCACGGTCGCCGATGTCACACGAATGCTCTATCTCGATGCGGATATGACGGCACTGCCGGCGAGCCTCCCCCTGGAGGCGAGCCCGGGCGAGCGGTTCAACTATTCGAGCGGCACATCGGTTTTGATCTCGAAGATATGGATGGATCGGATCGGCAACATGCAGGCAGCGCTTGCCTATCCCAAGAAGGCGCTGTTCGATCCGCTCGGCATGTCGAGCGCCGTTCTGGAGGTCGATGCCCGCGGCACCTTTGCCGGCAGTTCTTATCTCTACGCCACAGCGCGGGATTGGGCTCGTTTCGGCCAGTTTCTTCTTCAGGACGGCGTCTGGAATGGACAGAGGCTGTTGCCGGAACGGTTCATGGCGGCAATGAGGACGCCGACTGCCGCCTCTGGCGGCAAATATACGCAGGCGCAAGCCTGGCTCGCCGCGCCGGGCGGCGATAGCAGCGCCACTGCCGGTCTTCCTGAAGATACGTTCTGGATGGAAGGGCATGATGGACAGAGTGTCGCGATCGTGCCGTCTGCGAAGCTTGTCGTCGTCAGGCTCGGGCTGACGCCAAGCTGGCTTGGCTATAGACCGCAGATCCTCGTGAAGGAGATTCTAGCGGCGCTTCCTCGGCAGTAGTCAGTAGTTGCCGTGGGCGACGTCGTCCATGCCCTTGCGCTTGGCGTCGTAATAGTAGCCACGGGCATAGAGGCGGACAGCATCGTCTTCACTGCTGTCGGAGACAAGCCAGGCGCCGCGGAGATACTTGGCGGCGTATTTGATGTTGGTCTCGGCATCAAACAGGCCGGCAGGTTCACCATCGTAGCCCATCGACTTGGCCGTATTGTATTTGATCTGCATCAGGCCAAAATAACCGCGCTTGTTATAGGCCTTGGCATTGTAGCGGCTTTCGCGATGCACGACGCGGTGAAGCAGCGAGGCGGGCACCCGGTAAAGCTTCGAGTACTTGTCAATGATCTTGGTGATCGCGCTTTTCTCGACGGTCGGTGCGCCATCGTCGTCGCTGTCGCTGAACATGGGTGGAGCAGCCGGCGGGTCGGAAGGGCCCGAGGTGTCGAAGCCGTAGTCCATCATCGGATGCGGTGTGGTGTCGATCGCGGAAAGCGCGGCGATGGCACCGCCGCCGTTCTGAGGCGTTGCCGCAAAAGCAAGCTGCGTCGCCGGGGAGGGGGTTCCCGGGCGCGGGGTCGGTACGACGGACTGAATCGCCGTCATCTCAGGCGTCAGCGGGATCTGCGCATAACCCGTTGCCGTCGCTGTCTGGATTTGACCGTTTAACTGAGGGGCATCGGTTGCCGGCATGGCGGGCGCCGCGAGGGCGGTTGCCGTCTGGTCAGCGGCGGTGATCATCGCCGTTTCTGTCGTTCCTTCGCCGGCGGGCACGGCTGCAAGCGTAGCGTCTTCGCCCGGCTTCGGCGTCGGAACAACGGTCTGGATTGCGGTCAATTCGGCCTGCGACGTGTATTCGACGCTCGTGCATCCGGCGACAACGCCGCAGAGCATCGTGGAAACGATGAGACTGCGTTTCAGGCCGGAAAAACCGATCGCTACCATACTCTCACTTTCGTGAATGCGCCGCCCCGGCAGCGTTAGAAGTTACCAAAAGCCTTAAGCCCGGATTTCGCAATTAACGTATTCGTTGCTTTGCTGCAACCCGCCGGAAATGTTTACGCAGCGATGCGCCGATAGCCGGCTGTGACGGCGCCCGCAGCAATGAGCAAAGTGCCGCCGGTGCGGTTGACTGCGCGCTGGACGCTTGCCTTGCGAATGAGGCCGCGCGCTGCGTTTGCGGCGAGCGCATAGATGGAAGCGTTGATGGTTGCAAGAACCAGGAAGGTGGCTTCCATGATCAGCATCTGGCCGAAAAACGGTTGAGCCGGATTCAGGAACTGCGGAACGAATGCGACGAAAAACACGATGCTCTTCGGATTGAGCGCCGTGACCACATAGGCGTGGAGGAAAACCTTGAGCGATTTCTTTTCGGGCAGGTTGTCATTGTCTGCCATGGGCTCGGAAATGACGGGCGCTCGCCAGAGTTTGATGCCGAGCCAGATCAGGTAGGCGCCACCGACCCACTTCAATACCGTGAACAGCGTTGCGGAGGCCGCGAGGACGGCCCCCAATCCGAATAGCGATGCGGTCATCGCAGTGAAGTCGCCGAGCGCAACACCGGTTACCGTCGCGAGCGCCGTCTTGCGTCCATGGCCGAGGGCATAGGAAACGACGAGGAGAATCGTCGGGCCCGGAATGGCCAGCATGATTGCAGACGCAGCGGCAAAAGCGAACCAGGCTTCGAGCGACATGGAATCTCCTCCTATTCCCTAAGGTAAAAGCAAAGACACCATATCAACCCTCAGTCAATCATGCTGCCTGGTATTTCTGTCCAATCGTATCCATGAGCTGCGCGAACCATTTGGTCGAGGTGTCGAAGGCCTTGCCACCCTTGATGCGCGGGAACTCGATCGTTCGCAACTTGCCGTTCTGCGCTTCGTCATGACCGGTGACGCCGGAAACCTTGTTGAGGGCGCTTTCGACGGCAAGGTCGGTCATGCTCTGGATGAGACGAAGGTCGTCGCTGTTGGCGGGGGCCGAACGGGCAAAGTAGCCGGACTTCTGCACCAGCGAACGTTCGGCATTGATGAGGCCAGCGAACTGCTTCTGGAACCAGCCGCCGACGTTGATCGTGTCGATTTTCACGTGTCCGAAGGCGTCGCGCTTGATGGTTTCGCCCGCCGCTTCACGCTCAGCGACGATGGCGTCGAGGCAGGCGCCTTCCGAAACGAACACGGTCGCATGGCCGGTGCGGTCCATGACTTCCTTCAGCCGGGCCGCTTCCGCATCGAGATCAAACGCCATCTCGGGCAGATAAACTGCGTCGATGCTCTTCATCTTGGCGTTCGTCATGAAGCCATCGACATATTCGTAATTCTTCGTCCGCTGTAGATAGGCGCGGGCGGTTGCCGCCGTCAGCCAGCCGCAGTGGCGTCCCATGACTTCGTGGATGATCAAGGTGCGCGGTGCTGCCGTCTGCTCGTTGCTGACGTTGTCGAAGAAGTGTGCTCCGACTTCGGCAGCCGTCCATGCACCGAGTGACTGGCGGATGGGGACGACGTCGTTGTCGACGGTTTTAGGCAGGCCAACGACCGTCAGATTGTAGCCATTGGCGGCCAGATATGCCGCGAGGTCGGCCGCCGTAGTGTTGGTGTCGTCGCCGCCGATCGTATGGAGGATCGTGATCCCGTCGTTGGCGAGGCGTTCGGCTGCGACGCGCAACGGGTTTTCACCTTCCTTGACGAGACCGCGCTTCACGCAATCGGCTGCGTTGGTGAGCTTGACGCGGCTATTGCCGATCGGCGAGCCACCGTAGCGATGCAGAAGCGGCGCCTTCTCCCGCATATCGGTGGTGATCTTGATGCTGTCGCCGAGGAGCACGCCCTGGTATCCGGAGCGATAGGCGACGAGCTCGATGTCAGGCGCCACGTCGCTATAGCGTTCGATAAGTCCGCCGACCGCGGACGACAGACAGGGTGCCAGGCCTCCAGCCGTGAGCATTGCGACTTTCTGTTTGGCCATGATCCCTCCATTGTCACGTATCAGCGCCGTTGCGTGCTGCTTACCTAACGCATGGATGCGACAGGGAAAGGGGCATGTAAAGTGTCGTTATTATGAAAATCATGCCCTGAACGGCGAAGGTAGACGCAAAGCGCTGATATAATCGTTTCAAGCTCGAGATGCCCGTGTCGAAGGGTTGTGGAAATCGCGACGTCACTCGGCCGGTAGCAATTGGAACTTGCCGGGGTGCGATGCCGGGCTGATCCCGGTGCAACCATGAACGAATTGTGAAAAGTGTATTCCGCCCTACGACCAATCGCCGCCTTGCAAAGGCAACCATTATTTGGTCAAGGTGTTTACACCTATTTGCATTGCGAGAGACTTTTTATGTCCTTCTGGGAAAAACTGCTGAATGCTATTGGCAACACTGCGGGCAATGTCCTTTCGGCGGTGGTCGAGGCCATTCGGACGGTTTTCGAGGGCGACCCCGAGACGCGCCGGAAGGTCGCCTTTTCCGTCGCGATCATCGCTTTGTCGGCAAAAATGGCCAAGGCCGATGGAATCGTGAGCGAGAAGGAGGTGAATGCCTTCCGTGAGATCTTCGAGTTCCCGCCCGACCAGGCCAAGAACGTCGCACGCCTCTACAATCTGGCGCGTCAGGACGTCGCTGGTTATGAGGCCTACGCGGAGCGTTTGTCGTCTTTGTGCGTGACATGCGCCGCCAACTGCCCGGTGCTCGAAGAGGTTCTGGACGGTCTCTTCCATATCGCCAAGGCGGACGGGCTCGTCCACGAGAAGGAGCTGGCGTTCCTGCGGCATGTGGGCGAGATTTTCCATATGAATGAAGAGCATTTCGAAAGGATTGCCGCGCGCCATGTCTCAATGGGACGTGATCCCTACAAGGTGCTCGGGGTGTCGCCCTCCGATGACTTCACGACGATTCGCCGCCGCTATCATGGCCTTGTCAGCGAACATCATCCGGATCGGCTGATTTCCCGCGGCGTACCGGCCGAGTTCCACGCCATCGCCAATGAGCGGATGGCCGCTCTGAACGCAGCCTACGAGGCGATCGAAAAGGAACGCCGCGCCGCATGACCTCGTTCGAGGCCGACTACTGGAAGGCGAGCGTTCGTCCTTCGCCCAATCACGGCGAGCGTGCAGGCGGGCGCAAGCCCGACATGATCCTTCTGCACTATACAGGCATGCCAACGCCGGATGGAGCGTTGGAATGGCTCTGTCGTGACGAGAGCCAGGTCTCGAGTCACTACTTCGTAAGTGAAGCCGGCGAGGTTCTTCAGCTCGTGCCTGAGGAGCGCCGCGCGTGGCACGCCGGCAAAAGTTATTGGCAGGGCGAGACCGATATCAACTCTTTGTCGATCGGGATCGAGATCGCCAATGCAGGGCATCCCGGCGGTCTACCCGAGTATCCGCAAGAACAAATTCAGGCGCTCGTCGAATTGTGTCGCGATTGCGGCAAACGTTGGTCCATCGCCCCCGAACGGGTGCTTGGGCACTCCGATGTCGCACCGATTCGGAAGGTTGATCCGGGGGAAAAATTTCCCTGGAAGGACCTCCACAGAGCCGGTGTCGGGCACTGGGTCGAGCCTGCCCCGATTGCTGGTGGAAGATTTTTCCAACGCGGTGACAGCGGCCAGCCGGTCGAGGCCCTGCAGTCGATGCTCTCGCTTTACGGTTATGCGACAGAAATCACAGGCGAATTCTCCGACAAGACGGCAGGCGATGTCGAGGCCTTCCAGCGCCACTTCCGGCCTGCTCGGATCGATGGAATCGCAGATTTTTCGACGATAGACACGCTGCACCGTTTGCTGGCGTCGCTTTCACATTACTCCTCATAAGTCGTACTTTTATGACGGTACCGACTCCCGGGAATTCGGGAGTCTGCTGCGCCGCCACATGATTTCCCTATTATCTCCTCATTGCGATGGTCTAACGCCATCGTCGAACGGCGCTGCCTGGTTTGTTTTGGGGTTTCTGGCAGTCGTCAATTGAAACAAAAAGAAATGCTGCAGAATAGCTAATGTATATCTGTCGCATATAGCCGGATTATTATTTAAATCATGATCCGGAAATTCTTTGGGTCGGAGTAATTAGACTGAATGAATAAGATTATTTCTGCTGCAGTGTGCGTCAGCACACTGTTGATGGGCATCAATTGCGCCTTCGCGGGCGAGTGGGGTGGAAGGATCCAGACACTTCCTTTGAAGACTGTCGATCGGACTAGCGGCTATGCAATGCCGGACTTCACCGCCAACAAATATTCAGCTCTCATCATCAAATACGCAAACCAATACAACGTCCCTGTCGAGCTTGCTCAGGCGGTCGTGCGCGTCGAGAGCAATTTCAATCCCGATGCACGTGGTAGCGCGGGTGAAATCGGCCTCATGCAGATCAAGCCGGCCACGGCAAAGATGATGGGCTACTCGGGTACGAGGAAGGGGTTGTTCGATCCCGAGACAAACATCAAGTTCGGCATGAAATACTTGGCCACAGCGCATCAGCTCGGCGGTGGCGAAACCTGCGACACGATCCTGAAATACAATGCCGGCCACGGTGCCACCCGCATGAATCCGGTCTCCAAGGCCTATTGCGGCAAGGTCCTGGCGATGCTCGACTGATCATCTGAAACTGCTTGTTCGAGAATCGCTTCGGCCGGGTACATAAGAATATGATTCAACTTGGCGCCTATGTTATCTCGCCTCTGAATGAGGTGACGTATGGCAGTTGATTTCAAGGTGATCATCGTTGGACGCGGGATGATGGGCGCGGCTGCGGCCCGCCATCTTTCCGGCATGATCGACGGTGTTGCGCTCATCGGCCCCGGTGAGCCAGCCGAGCGCAAGAGCCATCATGGTGTTTTTGCCAGTCATTACGACGAGGCCCGCATCACCCGGTCCTTCGACGACAATATGGTCTGGGCGATGCTGGCGGCACGCTCGCTCGACCGCTACCGGGAAATTGAAGCGAAGAGCGGCATTTCCTTTTTCTCGGAGGCGGGTTGTCTGTTTGCCGGACCGCCCGCCCGGCCGGGCCGGGGGTACCTTGGGCGGGCGCTGCAGGTAGCCGAAGCGCTCGATCTCGACGTCGAAACATTGCTGCCTGCGGCATTGCGCGACCGCTTTCCTCAGTTTGCGCTCGATCCTTCGTTCAACGGCTATCTCGAGGCGCGGCGTGCAGGCCACATCAATCCGCGTGCGTTGGTTCTGGCTCAAACCAGACTTGCCGAGCAGGCCGGTGTGACGGTCATCGATGCAACTGTTGCTGCGGTTCGTGACGAAGGCACGTTCGTAGAGGTCCATGCGAATGGCAAGCGCTACACCGCGGAACGTGTGCTGGTCGCCGCCGGCGGGTTCAGCAAGTTCAATGATCTTCTGCCTGATGCCATCGATGTTCGCGTTGCGGCACGCACTGTCGCCTTCTTCGAGCTGAGTGAGCGGCAAATGACGATCTTCTCCGAAATGCCTTCGACGATCGTCTTTGGCGACCGCGACGAGGACCATGTCTATATCCTGCCGCCGGTCGGCTATCCCGACGGCAAGACCTATCTCAAGATCGGCGGCGATCTGGAAACGCGCTCATTCGACACGCTCGAGGATATCGGAGCATGGTTTCGCTCTGACGGCGATTTGCTCGAGCGCGATCATCTGGTGTCGACGGCTTTGCGGCTCATGCCAGCATTGGCCGGCTGCCCAACGACCTCCGCGCCATGCGTGGCGACCTTCACGACAAGTGCATATCCTTACGTGGGATATACGGGGTCGCCGCGGATTGCGGTGCTGACCGGTGGCAATTTCGTTGCTGCGAAATCATCGGATGAGCTCGGTCGACTGGGCGCTGTCATCATGACGCAAGGCTGGCTCGGGGCCGAGGACTTCGGCCGGGAACTGACGCCCGTCTTCCGCTAGGCACGCGCGCCGGTGGCGAGGCGGCGCTTCGGGCCAACCCTTGCACTATTGCGTGGAGATTGGCGATATTTCAGTGGAATTCGCCCCAAGTCTCCGCTAAGGGAGCCGTGCCAGTTGGCCGGGCAGCCGCGCTTTACCAATGCCGAAAGGCGGTAGGGTGAGGAAAGTCCGGGCTCCACGGAAACACGGTGCCGGATAACGTCCGGCGAGGGCGACCTCAGGGAAAGTGCCACAGAAAGCAAACCGCCTGCCTCGGCAGGTAAGGGTGAAAGGGTGGGGTAAGAGCCCACCGCATCTCCGGTAACGGCGATGGCAAGGTAAACCCCACCGGGAGCAAGACCGAATAGGGATGACGTGGTGGGCGCAAGCCTTCCGGCCGGTTTCCAGGTCAGTCATCCGGGTGGGTTGCGTGAGGCAGCGTGCGAACGCTGTCCCAGAGGAATGGCTGCCACGTTCCGGCTTCGGCCGGGGCCATACAGAACCCGGCTTACAGGCCAGCTGGCGAACTACCTTTGCAGGAGCGTGCCTTCTATGATTGCCGTCGTTGCTAATGAGCGGTCGGCGCCTTCGCCAGACATTCCTCGCAGGTGGTGCTGCTGCGAGCAAGAATAGACCAACGCTTGAATATCTTGCCGCAGGAATCGCACTTTATGTCGGTCGTCATGCCAGTCTGCGACAGCGGAATACGTTTTTCCGGCTCAAAACGCCCGTAAAGAAGCCCCTTTAATGTGAAGTTTGTCATAGCATTACTCCACGTTGCTTATTTAGCACTGCATAATATGCGGCAGCCTCCAACGAGTTCAATTCTCCGGCCCTTCATTATTTTGCACGTGGTTCTATCCGAAGGGGTTGGTCGCCTACTTCAAAATGGATAGCAGCGGCCTACCTCTTCATGTGGCATCCCCGACAATCCGTCTCGTTCATGAATGCGCCGCGCTAAGACGCTGCTTTAAATCGCCTATTTGCCTGTCGCTATTTGGGTCATCGGCCGGCGTTGAAAGGGTGGCGAGCGCGCCGCTATTCAGCCTGCAGATCCGCGATCCTAACCCTTTGTTAAACTTAACAGCTTATAAATTTTCGATACTGCGCTCATCGTGAGACGGGCGTTTCCCATTGACGCCCATATGGTCCCATGTTATCCCATTTATGCACTGCGCACGGGCAGGTAGGTGCCCATCAATCGCAAAGCCAAGGCGTCTTCCTTTCCGGAAGCGCCGGATGGGATTGTGCCCATTCGGCTCGCGAGGCTGTGCCTGAATGTCGGGGTTCCGGGCTTGTGAGTTCAGTCCGGGCTCTTTCGGGAACGGATGTTTCGTGTCATGAGCCGCTTCCTTTCAAGTGCGACCAACAGAATCGATTCCAAAGGCAGGGTCTCCGTGCCGGCAGCGTTTCGATCCGTGCTGGCGCAGCGCAATGTTCAGAAGCTCTATTGCTTCCAGGACTTTGTGTTTCCGGCAATCAGCGTCGGCGGTCCGGACCTTCTGGAAAGGTTCGAGCGTCAGATCGCTGCGGAGGATCCGTTTTCGCCGGATGCGAACGAGATGTCGCTTCTGATCCACGGGGGCGGTATCTTCATGAAGCTCGATGCGGAAGGTCGGCTGATGGTCACGGATTTCATTCGCGACTTCACCGGCGTCTCGGACGAGGTGACCTTCGTCGGTCGGGCGGATCATTTTCAGCTGTGGCAGCCGCAGGCATTTCAGGCTGCGCAGACGCAGGCACGAGGAGGGCGTCGGCTGGCGGGCGGGCGTTCCGAATAATACGAGGGAACGGAATGGCGGCGAATCCTGGCGGAGATTCAACTGGTGCCGGTGGCGGACCGGTTCGCCACATTCCGGTTCTTCTCAACGAGGTTCTGGCTGCGCTCGATCCTTCCCCTGGCAAGCTCATTTTGGATGGCACATTCGGCGCGGGCGGTTATACGTCAGCCATTCTCGATGCTGGCGCCGATGTGATTGCGCTGGATCGCGATCCGATCGCTATCGAGGCCGGCCAGGCGCTTGTGGCAAGCAGTCAAGGTCGTTTGAAACTCGTTCATTCTCAGTTCTCTCATTTGGCCGAGTGTGCTCCCCACGACAGGCTCGACGGGGTCGTGCTCGATATCGGCGTGTCGTCGATGCAGATTGACGAAGCGGAGCGCGGTTTCTCCTTTCAGAAGAACGGCCCTCTGGACATGCGCATGTCGGCTGCCGGCGTTTCTGCGGCCGATGTGGTCAATCGCGCCAAGGTGGCGGATCTCATTCGTATCTTCCATTTTCTCGGAGAAGAAAGTCAGTCGCCGCGCATTGCCCACGCGATCGAAAAGCGGCGTGCCGAAAAGCCCTTCGAGACGACGCGCGATCTGGCTGGGCTGATCGAGCTCGTTACGCCCCGCAAGATGAAGGACAAGATTCATCCGGCGACGCGCGTTTTCCAGGCGCTCAGGATTTTCGTCAACGATGAGCTCGGCGAACTGGCGCAGGCACTCTTTGCTGCCGAGCGGGCGCTGAAGCCCGGCGGGCGTCTGGTTGTCGTCACCTTCCATTCGCTTGAGGATCGGATCGTCAAGACGTTCTTCTCAGATCGTGCCGGCAAGGCGTCGGGCTCGCGTCATCTGCCCGTCGCGCACGAGCGCGCGGCGACCTTTGAGCGGATCGGCAAGCCGATGGTCGCTGCAAGCGAGGCGGAAGCCGAGGTCAACCCGCGGGCGCGCTCCGCCAAGCTGCGTGCAGGGCTGCGCACCGCAGCCCCCGCCGAAGCGGCTGATGTTTCCATCTTCGGGCTGCCGAACCTGGCGAGTCTCGGAAAACTCGGAGCTTGATATGCTGAGAACGTTGGACCTCATCCTGGTCGGTGTCATGACAGCCGCGGCTGCCGTCACCTACACGATCAAGCATCACGCAGAACTCAAGCTCGAGGAAGTTCATCGCCTTGAAGCGGAGATCAAGCTCGAGAAGGACACGATCGACCTGTTGAAGGCGGATTGGGCGTTGCTGTCCCAGCCGAACAGGCTCGAGCGTCTCGTCAACAACTACAATGGCGAACTTCAGCTGCAGCCGACGGCGTCCACCTCTCTCGTTCATGCCAGGGAGTTGCCGATGCTGAGGTCGCAGGTTCCGGTTCCCGACGTTGCCGAGGCGAAGACTGGTTCAGGCGCCAAAGCGAAGCCTAAGGCAGTGGTGCCGCAACCCGAAGAAGAAGACCTGATGGCAACCGGATCGGTGGAGTAGAGATGTCCTTTCTTTCACGCATCATGGTCTTGAAGAGCCAGGCGCATTTTTCCGCTGGCGTATACAACCGTCTTGGCGGGACGTCCGGCAACGTGCAGATCGAGGGATCGAGAAAGAAGAAGGCAGTACAGGCCAAGAGCCGCGTCGGTCTGCTGATCGTCGGATTCCTCGGGGTCTATTGCGTGATCGGTGGGCGTCTCGTCGAATACGCGATTCGCGATCCGGACGTTGTGTCCAGCATACTGCCGCCGGATCGTCTGATGGCGTCGCGCCCTGATATTCTGGATCGAAACGGCGAAGTGCTGGCAACCGATATCCGCACCGTCTCGCTCTTTGCCGAGCCGAACAAGGTCGTCGATGCGGACGAGGCGGTCGAGAAGCTTGCCACGGTTTTGCCTGACCTCGACATGAAAGGCACCTACAAGAAGCTCGCGAACCGCACATCCCATTTTGCCTGGTTGCGGCGCCAGTTGACGCCGAAGCAGCAGAGCCAGATCCTTGCGCTCGGCATTCCCGGCATCGGTTTCCGGCCTGAAAAACGCCGCTTCTATCCCGGTGGCGCGACTGCTGCGCATATCCTCGGTTACGTCAACATCGACAACCGCGGCGTTGCCGGCATGGAAAAATACATCGATGACCAGGGACTTGCCGACCTCGCTTCAGTCGGCATGACAAGCGATCAGCCGCTTGAACCGGTGCGCTTGTCGATCGACGTTCGTGTCCAGAACATCGTGCGTGATGTCGTCGTCAACGCAGTCAAGAACTACGAGGCAAAGGGCGCCGGCGCCGTCATCCTCGATATTCATACCGGTGAGGTGCTTGGGATGGCATCGGCGCCGGATTTCGATCCCAACAATCCGCTGGAGGGCGCCAAGGAGGGCTGGCTCAACCGCATGTCGAATGGCACGTTCGAGATGGGGTCGACCTTCAAGACCTTCTCGCTCGCCATGGCGCTCGACACGGGCAAGGTCAGCCTCAACGACAGCTTCGATGCGACACAGCCGATCCGCATCGGCGGCTTCACTATCCATGACTTCCACGGTCAGCGCCGTTGGCTAACGCTGCCCGAAGTGTTCCAGTATTCGTCGAACGTCGGTACCGCCCGCATCATCGACATCGTCGGCATGGATGCTCAGAAAGACTACCTGACGAAGCTCGGCCTTTTGACCAAGATGCAGACCGAACTGCCGGAAGTGAAAATGCCGAGCCAACCGAAGGTTTGGAAGAAAATCAATTCCATCACGATTTCCTTTGGCCACGGGGTGTCGACCACCCCGCTGCAGACTGCCGTGGCCGGTGCCGCGCTCGTCAATGGCGGCAAGCTCATCGAGCCGACCTTCCTGCCGCGCAACCGTGAGCAGGCAGATGAAGTCGCTGAAGTGGTCGTCAAGAAGAGCACCAGCGACGACGTGCGCTATCTCTTCAAGCTGAACGGCATCAAGGGCTCGGGCCGCAATGCGGACGTTCCCGGCTTCAACGTCGGCGGAAAGACCGGAACGGCCGACAAGGTCGTCAACGGCCGCTATGCGACGAACCTCAACTTCAATGCGTTCCTTGCGGCGTTCCCGATCGATGACCCGAAATATGTCGTGCTCACTTTCTGCGATGAACCGCACAATGGTGAAAAGGGCCAGAACATCGCCGCGTACACTGCAGCGCCGATGGTGAAGAACATCATTGCCCGCGCAGCGCCAATTCTCGGTGTGGAACCCAAGTTCGGTGACGACGGATCGGCCATGTTGGTGTCTTATTGAGTCTGAATGAATGTCGGAGCCGATTCGCCACGGGGGCGCGGCGGCTTGAAAGAGAAAAGTACATTCGATGAACTTGCGAGACATCGCCGGAGATGCATTTCCGGAACTTGATCAATTGGCCGGGTCTGTCGGGGCGCTGGCGGTTTCCGGCATCTCGTCCGACAGCCGCAAGATCGTACCCGGAATGGTGTTTGTGGCTGTCGCCGGGACGAAGGCGGACGGCGCAGGCTTTATCGCCGATGCGGCAACACGTGGTGCCGTCGCAGCAGTTGCCTCCCACAGCATTGACGCTTCCATCCCCGTTCTTGTCGTCAGCGACCCGCGACGCTTCCTGTCGATCGCGGCCTCGCGTTTTTATGGCAAGCAGCCGGAAACGATGGTGGCCGTGACCGGCACTGCCGGCAAGACGTCGGTTGCCTCCTTCACCCGGCAGATCTGGGCCAATGCCGGCCATGCGGCCGCGATGATCGGCACGACTGGCGTCGTCTCGCCGACACGCAACGAATACGGCTCACTGACAACACCTGATCCGGTTTCACTCCACAAGCTGCTGGCAGAACTCGCGGACGAGGGCGTCACACATGCCTCAATGGAGGCGTCCAGCCATGGCCTCGATCAGTGCCGCCTGGACGGCGTCAAGCTCGCTGCCGCCGCCTTTACCAATCTCGGCCGTGATCACATGGACTACCATGCGACGGTCGAAAGCTACATGGCCGCGAAGACGCGCCTGTTCGACACGCTGCTGCCGAAGGGCGCACCGGCCGTGATCTTTGCCGACGATGCCTGGTCGCAACAAGCGATCGAGGCAGCTCGCCGTGCGGGGCACGATGTTCGCACGGTCGGCCGCAAGGGCGATTACCTGACGCTGAAGCGCGTCGAACATTTCCGCCATAAGCAGGTGGCTGAAATTCATGCTGACGGCGAGATCTTTGAGGTCGACATTCCGCTTGCCGGCGACTTCCAGGTGGCCAATGCACTTGTGGCGGCAGGTCTTGCCATGTCGACCGGCGTGCCGGCGAAGGTCGCCATGGCCGCGCTCGAGAAGCTTCAGGGCGCGTCCGGGCGTCTGGAATTGGTAGGCCATACCAGGGATGGCGCGCTCGCTTATGTCGATTACGCGCACAAGCCGGACGCGCTCGCCAATGTTTTGGAATCCGTCCGGCCGTTTACCACAGGCCGTGTGATTGTCGTATTTGGCTGCGGCGGCGATCGCGATCGTGGAAAGCGCCCGATCATGGGCGAGATCGCCTGCCGTCTGGCCGATGTGGTGATCGTCACCGATGACAATCCGCGCTCAGAAGAGCCGGCGGCAATCCGCGCCGAGATCATGGCGGCCGCTGGCTGCGCAACCGAAATCGGCGACCGCGCCGAGGCGATCCGCATGGCTGTTGAGATGCTGACGTCCGGCGACACGTTGATCGTTGCCGGCAAGGGACACGAGGAAGGGCAGACGATCGGGAGCGTTACCCTGCCGTTTTCGGATCATGCCGAATTGCGTAAGGCTTTGGAGGAGCTGAAACCGTGAACTGGCTTTGGACGACGGAAGACATGATTGCCGCCATGGCGGGGCGGCCGTTCGGCACTTTGCCTGAGGGCATTACCGGGATTTCCATCGACAGCCGTTCCATTGCGTCCGGCGAAGCCTTCTTTGCCATCAAGGGCGACCGCGTCGACGGCCACGACTACGCCTCGATGGCGATGGCAAACGGCGCAGCTCTTCTCGTCGTCAGCGAAGCGCGCCTTCCCGCCATGGGGCGGCTGACGGTTCCGGTGATCGTCGTGGAGGATGTGTTGGCGGCGCTCGGCAAACTCGGGCAAGCCTCTCGCGCGCGTTCGCGCGCCCAGATCATTGCCGTGACCGGCTCGGTCGGAAAGACGACGACCAAGGAGATGCTGCGGCGGGTCTTGTCTCCATCGGGCAAGGTGCATGCCTCCGTTGCTTCTTTTAACAATCACTGGGGCGTACCTTTGACGCTCGCCCGCATGCCGCTCGATACCTATTTCGGCGTCTTCGAAGTGGGCATGAACCATCCGGACGAGATCCGTCCGCTGGTCAAGATGATCCAGCCGCATGTTGCGGTGATCACGACGATCGCGCCCGCTCACCTCGGCAATTTCAAGAGCATAAGGGAGATCGCGACGGCAAAGGCCGAGGTTTTCGAAGGCGTGGTGCCGGGCGGGCAGGTCGTGCTTAATCGCGACAACGATCAGTTCAATTTCCTGGAGCGCACAGCAGAGACCCACGGCATCCAGCACGTCCATTCCTTCGGTCAGCATGCGAAGGCCGAGTTTCGCCTGGCAGAATTCAACGGCTCTGACCAGAGTTCGACGTTGTGGATCACTATTGACGGCGAGACGAAGGAAGTTGCGATCGGCGCGCCGGGCCGGCACATCGCCGAGAATGCGCTGGCCGCCCTCGGCGTCGTGAAGCTCGTCGGAGCTGATATGCAGCAGGCAATCGCCGCCCTTGCGACCCTCCAGCCGGAAAAGGGCAGGGGCCGTCGTCATCGCTTGGCGATCGAGCGCAGCTCCTTCACTGTCGTCGACGAGAGCTACAACGCCAATCCTGCTTCGATGCGGGCGGCAATCGCTGTGCTTGCGAGTTCCGTGCCGACGGGCACGGGACGCCGCGTCGCCGTGCTTGGCGACATGCTGGAAATGGGCGACTACGCGGAGAGAGTCCATTCGGATCTGGCAGGGCCATTGCTCGCTGCCGGTATTGAGCACGTCTGGCTTGCCGGCCCTGAAATGGTTGCGCTGAAGGAATCGCTCCCCGAAAGCGTGCAGGTCGTCCACTACGAGAAGACCGAAGAACTAGCAGAGTATATATTGAACGCTGTCGCGGCTGGCGACGTGCTGATGGTAAAATCGTCACTGGGCATAGGTTTCGGCAAGATCGTCGCCGCGCTCCTTGACAAGTTCCCGCCATTTGCCGACACGCAACGCGATTTTTGAGCGGGTAAACAAGGGGCCCTGAATGCTGATTTGGCTTGTCGAACTGTCGGAACATCTGAAATTCTTGAATCTGTTCAGGTACATTACCTTCCGCACGGGCGCCTCCCTGTTTACGTCCGCCTTCATCGTGTTCCTCTTTGGTCCGATGATCATCAATTCGCTGCGGATCCGCCAGGGCAAGGGGCAGCCGATCCGCGCCGACGGTCCGCAAACGCACTTCAAGAAGGCCGGTACGCCGACCATGGGCGGCCTGATGATCCTCGCCGGTATTGTCGGTTCGTCGCTGCTTTGGGCCGACCTTTCGAACCTCTATGTGGTTGCCACGCTGCTCGTGACCCTCGGTTTCGGTGCGATCGGCTTTTACGACGACTATCTGAAAGTCACCAAGCAGAGCCATAAGGGATTCTCCGGCAAGGCTCGTCTCGGTATCGAGTTCGTGATTGCCGGCATTGCTGTCTACTTCATGATGCGCACGGCGCTGGCATCGGGTACGGCAGGCTCGACCTTCGGGTCGTCGGTCGCCTTTCCCTTCTTCAAGGATTTCATGATCAATCTCGGCATCATGTTCGTTGTCTTCGGCGGCTTCGTCATCGTTGGCGCCGGCAATGCCGTGAACCTTACCGATGGTCTTGATGGCCTTGCCATCGTCCCCGTGATGATCGCCGCCGCGTCCTTTGGCGTCATCGCCTATCTGGCGGGTAACGTCGTCTTCGCAAACTACCTACAGATCAATTTCGTGCCGGGCACGGGCGAACTCTCGGTTGTCCTCGGCGCCGTGATCGGCGCCGGCCTTGGCTTCCTCTGGTTCAATGCACCGCCCGCCGCGATCTTCATGGGCGACACCGGCTCGCTGGCACTCGGCGGCACGATCGGCACGGTTGCCGTTGCCACCAAGCACGAGATCGTCATGGCGATCATCGGCGGTCTGTTCGTCATGGAAACGCTGTCGGTCATCATTCAGGTCGGCTTCTTCAAGATGACCGGTCGGCGCGTCTTTCTGATGGCGCCGATCCATCACCATTTCGAAAAGAAGGGCTGGACGGAAAGCCAGGTGGTGATCCGCTTCTGGATCGTCGCCGTCGGTCTCGCCCTGCTTGGTCTCTCCACCCTGAAGCTGCGGTAAGGCCGCGATGATCCCGGTCACGACACTTGCAGGGAAGAAGGTCGCGCTCTTTGGGCTCGGCGGCTCGGGCTTTGCCACGGCGCGTGCGCTCAAAATGGGGGGGGCCGAGGTCACTGCATGGGACGATAACCCAGACAGCGTCTCCAAGGCCGCCGCTGAAGGCATTCGTACAGTAGATCTGCGCTCCATTGACTGGAGCGCGCAGTCGCTCTTCGTGCTTTCGCCAGGCGTGCCGTTGACCCATCCGAAGCCACACTGGACAGTCGATCTCGCTCGTGCTGCCGGGGTTGATATCGTCGGCGACGTCGAGCTTTTCGTACGCGAACGCCGGGCGCATGCGCCGGGTTGTCCGTTCATCGCCATCACCGGCACCAACGGCAAGTCGACGACGACGGCGCTGATCGCGCATATCCTGACCTCGAGTGGGCGCGACACACAGCTCGGCGGCAACATCGGGACGGCGGTCCTGACGCTCGATCCGCCGAAGGATGGACGCTTCTACGTGGTCGAGTGCTCGTCCTACCAGATCGACCTTGCACCGACGCTCAATCCCTCCGCGGGCATCCTCCTCAACCTGACGCCCGATCATCTCGATCGCCACGGGACGATGCAGCACTATGCCGACATCAAGGAGCGGCTCGTTGCAGGTAGCGGCGTTGCCGTCATCGGCGTGGACGACAGCCATTGCGAGATGATCGCAGATCGTATCGAACGAGCAGGCGGCAAGGTCACGCGGATTTCCCGGCGTCATGCGCTTCCCTATGGCATCTATGCGGAAGGAACCAAGCTTATCGAGGCCTCGGGAGGCGCAACAAAGTCGATTGTCGATCTTGAAGGGATCCAGACACTGCGTGGCGGCCACAATGCGCAGAATGCCGCTGCGGCAGTTGCCGCATGCCTTGCAGTCGGTGTCTCGGAAGAGGAAATTCGTGCGGGCTTGACGTCCTTCCCCGGGCTCAAGCATCGGATGCAGCCGGTCGGGCGTCGCGGCAACGTCGTTTTCGTCAACGACTCCAAGGCCACCAACGCGGATGCGGCCGCTCCGGCGCTGTCGAGTTACGACCGCATCTACTGGATCGCGGGTGGGCTGCCAAAAGCCGGGGGCATCACGTCGCTAACGGGCTTCTTCCCGCGCATCGCCAAGGCTTATCTGATCGGCGAAGCTGCGGCCGAATTTGCCGCGACGCTCGGCGAAGCCGTGCCATATGAGATTTCTGGAACGCTGGAGCGCGCCGTGGCGCATGCTGCTGCGGATGCCGACAAAGATGAAACTGGCCCGCTGGCCGTGATGTTATCTCCGGCTTGCGCAAGCTTCGACCAATATAAGAACTTCGAAGTCAGGGGCGATGCATTTGTCAGCCATGTGGCAGCGCTCGACGAGATCACCATGCTGATCGATTCGGCAACAGGAGATAAATGACATGGTAAGCCGTGCGGAACGTGGGCCTCTGGCCGATTGGTTTTGGACCATCGACCGCTTTTTCCTGGCGATGTTCATCTTCCTGATGGGCATCGGCTTCATGCTGTCATTCGCTGCGTCGCCAGCGGTCGCCGAGCGTATCGGGCTGGAGCCGTTCCACTTCGTCAAGCGACACGCGGCCTTCATGATCCCCTCGCTCTGTGTCATGATTGGGCTCTCCTTCCTGACGCCGCGCCAAGTGCGGCGCACGGCGATCATCCTGCTGATTGTTGCCCTCGGGATGATGCTGTTGGCGCTGTTCTTCGGCGTCGAGGTCAAGGGCTCCCGCCGCTGGGTCACCTTGGCCGGCATTTCGATCCAGCCCTCCGAGTTCATGAAGCCGGCTTTCGTCGTCGTCTGTGCGTGGCTCTTTGCCGAGCATGCGAGGCAGCCGGAGATTCCGGGCAACCTGTTCGCCATCATCCTCTTCGGCATCGTTGCCGCGCTTCTGGTCGCACAGCCCGACCTTGGGCAGACGATCCTGACGACGGCCGTCTGGGGCGGAATGTTTTTCATGGCAGGCATGCCGTGGATATGGATCATTCTTCTTGGCGCCGGCGGCGTCGGAGGACTTTTTGGCGCTTACTACGTGTTCCCGCACGTGGCACTGCGTATCGACAAGTTCCTGACCGGCGAGGGCGATACCTTCCAGATCGATACGGCGCGCGAAGCCATCATCCGCGGCGATTGGTTTGGCCAGGGACCGGGCGAGGGCATCGTCAAGCGCATCATTCCGGACGCGCATACCGACTTCATCTTCTCGGTCGCTGCCGAGGAATTCGGCATCGTCTTCTGCATGGCGCTTGTCGCGCTGTTTTCCGTCCTCGTGCTGCGCGGTCTCTCGCACGCCTACAAGGAGCGGAACGACTTCAACCGCTTTGCTGTCGCTGGTCTCGTGCTGCAGATCGGAATACAGTCGATCATCAACGTGGGCGTCAATCTCGAACTGCTGCCGGCAAAGGGCATGACCCTGCCGCTGATTTCCTACGGCGGTTCGTCCATGGTCGCCATCTGCGTCACCGCCGGGTTTATTCTCGCGCTGACGCGTCATAGGCCGGAAAAGCGCGCGCAAGAGCGGAGCCTCTTCCGCGTCGCACATGGTATGCCGGCGGAGTGAGTGCTTATGAGTAAAGGCATCGTCCTGCTTGCCGCCGGGGGAACCGGCGGTCATGTGTTTCCCGCGGAGGCTTTGGCCTATAAGCTGAAGGAACGCGGCTATTCCGTGCATCTGGTCACCGACAGCCGCGCTGAGCGTTATGCCGGCAAATTCCCTGCAGATGAGATTCATGTCGTGCCGTCGGCGACGATCGGTTCGAAAAATCCAGTTGCCGTTGCACGCTCCCTGTGGACGCTCTGGAGCGGCATGCGGGCCGCCAAGAAGCTGATCGCGCGCCTGAAGCCCGCTGTTGTCGTCGGCTTCGGCGGATATCCGACCGTGCCGCCGTTGCTCGCCGCAACGCGCCTCGGCGTGCCTGCCATGATCCATGAACAGAATGCAGTGATGGGACGCGCCAACAAGGCGCTGGCGAGCCGCGTGCAGGCGATTGCCGGCGGATTCCTGCCTGAAGGCGGTGGCCAGTTTCCCGACAGGACGGTGACGACAGGCAATCCGGTGCGCCCGGCGATTATCGCCGCTGCCAACGTGCCATACTCTCCGTCGAATCCAGGTGAGCCTTTCAATCTAGTCGTCTTTGGCGGCAGCCAGGGTGCGCAGTATTTCTCCAAGGCAATGCCGACGGCCATCAGCTTGCTCGATGACGAGCTTCGCGACCGCCTGCGCATTACCCAGCAGGTTCGACCAGAAGACATGGAGATGATGAGCGTTTGCGTCACCCAATTGAAGATGGCGGCTGACACAGCACCGTTCTTCACCGATATGGCCGAACGACTTGCCGCGGCACATCTCGTTATCTGCCGCTCCGGCGCATCGACTGTTTCGGAGATTTCCGTCATCGGGCGACCGGCCGTGCTCGTGCCCTATCCGCATGCATTGGATCACGATCAGGCGGCAAATGCGGCAGCGCTTGCGGCGACAGGCGGCGCCAAGGTCATTCCTCAGGCCGAGCTTTCGCCCGAGAAGATCGCTTCGATCCTCACCCATGTGATGAACGACCCGGAAAAGCTTGCCCGGATGGCCGCTGCCGCCAAGCAAGCAGGTAAACCCGACGCTGCGAACTTGCTTGCCGACATGGTAGAGGCTATTGCGGCACGACGTACAATTGCAGAGTTCAAGGGGAAACGCGCATGAAAATGCCGAAGGCCATCGGCCTCGTTCATTTCATCGGCATCGGTGGCATCGGCATGAGCGGCATTGCCGAAGTGCTCCATAATCTCGGCCATCGCGTGCAGGGATCGGATCAGGCCGATAGCGCCAATGTGCAACGCCTGCGCGATAAGGGCATCGAAGTCTTCGTTGGCCACAAGGCAGAGAACCTCGGCGACGCCGAAGTGGTGGTCGTCTCGACCGCGATCAAGAAAAACAACCCGGAGCTCGTGGCGGCGCGCGAAAAGCTGTTGCCGGTTGTGCGCCGGGCGGAGATGCTTGCCGAATTGATGCGGTTCCGCAATGCGATCGCGATCGGCGGTACGCATGGCAAAACCACGACGACGTCGCTGGTGGCGACGTTGTTGGATGCGGGTGGCCTCGATCCCACGGTCATCAATGGCGGCATCATCAATGCCTACGGCACCAATGCCCGAATGGGCGAGGGTGAGTGGATGGTGGTAGAGGCCGACGAGTCCGACGGCACGTTCCTGAAGCTTCCCGCCGATGTTGCTGTTATCACCAACATCGACCCGGAACACCTCGACCACTACGGCAACTTCGATGCCGTTCGCGCGGCTTTCCGGCAGTTCGTCGAGAACGTGCCGTTCTATGGCTTCGGCGTCATGTGCCTCGACCACCCGGAGGTGCAGGCGCTGGTCGGTCGGATCGAGGATCGCAAGGTCATCACCTATGGTGAAAACCCGCAGGCCGACGTGCGCTTCATGAATGTGCGCATCGATGGTGCGCGTTCGATCTTCGATGTGGAGATCCGCCGCCGCCGGACGGGGCAGGTCATCAGGCTCGACAATCTGGTCATGCCCATGCCGGGTCGCCACAACATCTCCAACGCCACAGCCGCGATCGCGGTTGCCAACCGTCTCGGCATGTCGAGCGAGGACATTGCCAAGGGGCTCGCGTCCTTTGGTGGCGTCAAACGCCGCTTCACGCTGACCGGCGAATGGAACGGTGTTCAGATCTTCGATGATTACGGCCACCACCCGGTCGAGATCAAGGCCGTGCTGCGGGCTGCGCGCGAGGCCTGCAAGGGTCGGGTGATCGCGGTTCATCAGCCGCATCGCTATTCGCGGCTGTCCAGCCTTTTCGAAGAGTTTGCATCCTGCTTCAACGATGCGGATAGTATTTTCCTTGCGCCTGTGTACGCGGCGGGTGAGGATCCCATCGAAGGAGCGAACTCCGAGGCACTCGTGTCGCGGATCAAATCGGGCGGTCACCGCGATGCCCGCTTCCTGTCGTCCCCAGAGCTTTTGCCTGAAATGGTCGCAGAGATTGCAAAGCCGGGGGATTTTGTGGTTCTGTTAGGGGCTGGGAGTATCACATACTGGGCGGCAGCGTTGCCCAAGCAATTGGAAAGCCTTTCGGGAATATCTGCATGAAACAGGTGAATGGGGAAAAGCTTCTTGCGTCGCTTGGCGACGGCGTAAAGGACATCCGTGGGAGGATCACACCGGATGCGCCGATGGACCGTGTCACCTGGTTCCACGCTGGCGGTCTGGCCGAGCTGATGTTCCAGCCGCACGACGAGGACGACCTTATCGCCTTCCTCAAGATTCTGCCGCAGGAGGTCCCGATCACTGTCGTGGGCGTCGGCTCCAATATTCTCGTGCGCGATGGTGGAATTCCTGGCGTCGTTCTGCGGCTTTCGGCGAAGGGCTTTGGGTCGGTCGAGCTCGCGGGCGAAAATCGCATCCTTGCCGGTGCAATCTGCCCGGACAAGCATGTCGCAGCCATGGCAATGGATAACGGCATAGGCGGCTTCCATTTCTACTACGGCATTCCGGGGAGCATTGGCGGTGCGGTACGCATGAACGCCGGCGCCAACGGCGCGGAGACGCGCGAACGGCTTGTCGAGGTGAACGCCGTTGATCGCAAGGGGAACAAGCATATCCTGTCGAACGCCGATATGGGCTATTCCTACCGTCATTCGTCGGTACCGAACGATCTGATTTTTACGTCGGTGCTCTTCGAAGGGTATGGCGAGGATCGCGCCAAGATCCGCGCTGAGATGGACGCCGTGCGCAGCCATCGCGAGACAGTACAGCCGATCCGCGAAAAGACCGGCGGCTCGACTTTCAAAAATCCGGAGGGGCACTCCGCCTGGAAGCTCGTCGACGAGGCCGGATGCCGGGGCCTGGTGATCGGCGGCGCGCAGATGTCCTCGCTTCACTGCAACTTCATGATCAACATGGGGCAGGCGACGGGATACGATCTCGAGTATCTCGGCGAACAGGTCCGCCGCGAAGTTTTCGAAAATTCCGGGATCAAGCTAGAGTGGGAGATCAAGCGTCTCGGCGTCTTCATGCCCGGGCGCGAGGTACGTCCCTTTCAGGGTGTGACCAGCGAGTAGTCCTTAGGCGAAGCGCTTGGTGAATGCGGTGGAGAAGGTCACTCCGCCTCTGTTGTCGCTGGCTTCGCCGATCGCCACATCCATCGTGTTGCTTGTCACCCGTACAAGGCAGAAGCCGCCCATGAAGGCGGCTTTCGCTTTGAAGACATTCAGTTTGCCGACGGTGTAGGCCATGGGCGTGTTGTGCTCGTGTCCGTGAAGAATGCCGATTACATTGTAGCCTTCGAGGATTGCGAGAAGTTCCTGACGTTCTGTCTCACCCCACCAATGGGGTGCGCCGTTGCCGCTGGCGTTGAACGTTTTCTTTTCGCGATCCCAGCGCTCCAATGAGAACGGATCCCACCCGTAGTGCTGGAAGATGACTACCGGGCGTCCATCTGATGCATAGGTCTGGAGATCGCGCTTCATCCAATCGAGGCCGCTTGCGGCGCCTTTCGTATTGTCTCCACCGTAGCGCTGCGCCTGGATCAGATGCAGTCCGCCCCAGTTCCAGGAATAGTTGTCCGAGGCTTCGTCGTAGTTGTCGACGGGCACCAGCGGCTTGAAGAAGACGCTTGGCTTGTGGTTCATCTGCACGTAATCGCGCAGCTCATCGCGATACCAGTCGACCTGCGGCGGGCGCCCATCCTGATCGAGGTCGTGATTGCCGAGGCCGACATAGACTGGAAAGTGCACATGATCGGCACCGAACCCTTGCTGGTAGCGATGGGAAAACTGCAGCAGCTGCGACCCTTCCGCGAACTCTGCCGTCTGACCACCACCATCGTCCGTGATATCGCCGCAAACGATAATGCCCTGCGGCCTTGCAATGGGCTGTCCGGCGAGCGGCAGGCCGCTCGGTCTCCGGGCGATCTCCATAGGCCAGGTTTGATGGTGAATGCTGTTCAATGCAAGAATGTGGCGTAACAGGTTTGCGTCGGTCTTGCCTTCATCCTGGCAGTTCGGGCTTTGTCCGTCTGCGAAGCGGCATGCGTGGACGTCGTTGATGACAAGGAAGGTGACATCGGTCGGCGGAAGACTGGCTGCTTTCGCAATTGACGGCAGTGTCAGCGAAATTCCGGCACCGAGCCCTTGCGTCAGCAGTGATCGTCTTGTCAGCATCTGGCTTCCCCTGTTTCTGAAAATCTAGGAGCAAGGCGCTAACAGACAACAACAAAAAAGCCGCGACAGTTGCCTGTCGCGGCCCTTCGACTTGGATTTCCGGGATCAGACTTCGTCGCGGCCGGAAGCCAGGATGCAGATCAGCGTGATCACGGCAGACAGACCGAGATAGTAGCCGACATACTGCATGCCATGGTTTGCCTGCAGCCAGGTGGCGATATAGGGCGCCAGCGAAGCGCCGAAGATGCCGGCAAGGTTGAAGGTGATCGACGAGCCGGTGTAGCGAACGGCCGTTGGGAAGGGGGCGGCAAGCGCGGTGCCGATCAGACCGTAGGTCATGCCCATCAGCGCCATGGCGACGATCGCAAACACCACGATGCTGCCTTCGCCGCCCGTCATCAGGCCCGGCAGGAAGAACGAGAAGATACCGATCAATACGGTGGTGAGGATCAGCATTTTGCGACGTCCGAACCGCTCGGCGAGTTTACCAACAATCGGGATGAAGATGCCGAAGGGCGACCGAACCGACGATCTGGATTTCGAGCGCGTCAAGGAACGGTATCTTCAGGACCTTGACGTTGTAGGACAGCAGGTAAGCCGAGCCGATATAGAACAGCACGAAGGTGGCGAGCGCCACGAAGGTGCCGAGGAATAGGTTGCGCTTGTGCTTGCGGAAAAGTTCGGCAACCGGGACGGCAACGCGCTCCTGCTTGTCGATCGCCTTCTGGAAGGCCGGCGTTTCGGTGATCGAGAGGCGGACCCAGAGACCGATGACGATCAGCAGAATGGAAGAGATGAACGGCACGCGCCAGCCCCAGCTCAGCAAGGCATCCTGAGACATGACCTGTAGAAGCAGCCAGAAAATGCCTGAGGAGAGGAACAGACCGACCGGAGCGCCAAGCTGCGGAAACATGCCATACCAGCTGCGCTTGCCTTCCGGCGCGTTCTCTGTCGCGAGCAGCACGGCGCCACCCCATTCCCCGCCGAGACCGAAGCCCTGGCCGAAACGGCAAAGCGCGAGCAGCAGCGGTGCGATGACGCCGATCGATTCATAGGAGGGCAGAAGGCCGATTACCACCGTCGAGATACCCATGGTGAGCAGGGCGGCAACCAGCGTCGTCTTGCGGCCAATCCTGTCGCCGAAATGGCCGAAGACGACGGCGCCAAGCGGACGGGCAAAGAAGGCGATCGAGAAGGTTGCGAAGGACGCAAGCAGCGCGGTCGTCGGGTCGCTGTTCGGGAAGAACAGCGTCGGGAAGACCAGCACGGCGGCAGTTGCATATACGTAGAAATCGAAGAACTCGATTGTGGTGCCGACGAGGCTCGCGATCAGAACGCGCGCCGGCGAGTTGACTTGCGCACTGTTCGATGAAGCGGGAGTCGGCGATACTCTGGATATCGCGTCTGACATTTTCATTCCAATCGGGATTGTAAAGATGCCTTGGGAAGGCAGGCGGCTCTTAACGCAATTTTAATTCGGCGCAAATGCCCATCGCGCAACAAGCGAAAAAAGATTAGCAGGCTTTGCATTTTTCCGCCCATCTCTGCCCGCGCGTCGGCACTTGACCAGAATCAATATGAAGCCGATTCCTCATGAACGTTCTGGTTGAGCGCAGGGGGGAAATAGGCAGAAAAGTCTTGTTGCAGAATTTCTTGGAACGTTTTGGCTCGTATTCGGCGGATGCGGCAGTGCCGTGCTTGCCGCAGCGTTTCCCGAACTTGGCATTGGTTTTGTAAGTGTTGCATTTGCGTTCGGTCTTACCGTCCTGACGATGGCTTTTGCCGTCGGCGGCATTTCCGGCGGGCATTTCAACCCCGCGGTTTCCGTCGGTCTCGCAGTCGCGGGCAAATTCCCGGCCGGTCGCGTGGTTCCTTATATTGCGGTACAGGTCATTGGCGCGCGCAACGTCTTGAAGGAACCCGCACGGCATGCCGCTGCAGGGCTTTTGCGTTCTGTGCCGTCATGTCAGCGCCGCTTTCCGCGGTGAAAATTAACGAAAGTAAACACTTCGTTAACCATAATCGAGCTCTAATGCACCTGCATCATCAAGCTGGATTCGGACGAGAAACAAGCTTGGTGCAAGCGTCGGAACGCAGTGTGTAGGTTATTTTTTGGGGGTATTGATGAGTCGCAAGCATGTCGCTGTCCTGATGGGCGGGTTTTCCTCGGAGAGGCCGGTAAGCCTTTCTTCCGGGGCGGCGTGCGCGGATGCCCTTGAGGCTGAGGGTTTCCGGGTGACGCGGATCGACGTCGATCGCGATGTCTCTGCGAAGCTTGCTGCGCTGCGACCCGATGTCGTCTTTAATGCGCTGCATGGCCCCTACGGCGAGGATGGTACGATCCAGGGCGTCCTCGAGTATCTTGAGGTTCCCTACACGCATTCGGGCGTGCTGGCGTCGGCGCTTGCCATGGACAAGGAGAAGGCCAAGGGCGTTGCAGCTGCTGCGGGCGTTCCGGTTGCTCAATCCGAGGTGATCAATCGATTCGCCTTTCCGGCCGAGCATCCGATGAAGCCGCCCTATGTTGTAAAACCCGTGCGTGAGGGCTCGAGCTTCGGTGTGGTGATCGTCCAGGAGGATCAATCGCATCCACCGCAGATTATCAGCTCTCCGGAATGGCGCTACGGCGAAGAGGTTCTTGTCGAGCGTTACGTCTATGGTCGGGAGCTGACTTGCGGTGTCATGGGGGATCAGGTGCTTGGCGTGACCGAGGTGGTGCCGCTGGGTCACGGCTTTTACGATTATGACGCCAAGTATGTCGCCGGTGGATCGAAACACGTCATCCCGGCGGAAATTTCACCGAATATTTACCAAAAAATACAATCATTGGCGTTAAGGGCGCATCAAGCAATTGGTTGCCGTGGCGTCAGTCGCTCCGACTTTCGTTACGACGATCGCTTCTCCGAAGATGGCGAAATTATCTGGCTGGAAATCAATACTCAGCCGGGCATGACGCCAACCTCCCTGGTGCCCGAAATGGCTGGTCATGCCGGCTACTCGTTTGGTGAATTTCTCCGTTGGATGGTGGAGGACGCTTCTTGTTCTCGGTGACGGTCAAAAGAATAGGGCGCCCAAGTCATCAGGCTGAGCCTTCGTATCCCGAGGGTGATGGTCGGCTGATTCTTCCGCGCCCGCTGCGCCGTGTCGTGCGCTTCCTTGTCAGCCTCGGCAGTGGTCGCATCCATATTCCGGCCCATGTCGGGACGGTCTCCGCCTTGGCCTTCTTTGCTGTGACGGGTCTCTACGGCATGTCGCTCGGTGGTCACACCGACGCTGTTGCGCAAGCGACGACGACCGCTGCCGGATTTGCAATCGATGACGTCAAGGTGTCCGGCAATTCCGAGACCTCCGAAATCGAGATCCTGCAGCTGTTGGGGCTGGATGGCACGACCTCGCTCGTGGCGCTCGATGTCGATGCGGCGCGTCAGAAGATCGCTAAGCTTCCCTGGGTCGAGAATGTCGAAGTCCGCAAGATCTATCCGAAGACGATCGAGGTAAAACTCAAAGAGCGTCAGGCTTACGCCATCTGGCAGCATGGCCAGGAGCTTTCTCTCGTGGAGAAGGGTGGTTCGGTAATCGCTCCGCTGCGCGATAACAAGTTTTCGGAGCTGCCCCTCGTGGTTGGTCGCGGTGCGGAGGTTGCTGCAACCTCGCTCGAAGCCGAATTCGCAACGTGGCCGGAGATCAAGGCGCGGGTGAAGGCCTACGTCTGGGTTTCGGGTCGCCGCTGGGATCTGCACATGGACAACGGTATTGCTGTGAAGCTGCCGGAAGACGATGTCGAGGTGGCGTTGGCGCGGCTGTCGAAGTTCATGAAAGAGCAGGATCTTCTGGAGCGCGACATCGCTGCCGTCGATCTGAGGCTTACCGACCGCACGGCGATTGAGTTGACACCGGAAGCGATGGCGCGCCGGCAACTCGTGCTTGATCAGCGGACCAAGGAATTGAAGAAGGCGGGGCAAAATATATGAGCTTGTTCGGTTCGTCCCATTTCGGATTGCCGCGCCTGAAGCCGCTTTCGTCGAAGCGGTCCCATGTCGTTTCGGTGCTGGACATCGGATCGACGAAGGTCGTCTGCATGATCGGCCGCCTGACGCCTCGCGAGGAAAGTCAGGTTCTGCCCGGCCGCACGCACAACATTGAGATCATCGGGATTGGTCACCAGCGTTCGCGCGGCATCAAGACCGGCGCGATCTCCGACCTGGATGCGTTGGAAAGCGTGATTCGGCTTGCGGTCGATGCAGCCGAGCGCATGGCCGGCCTGACCGTCGAAAGCCTGATCGTCAACGTCACGGCCGGTCGCCTGACAAGCGACATCTACACTGCGACCATCGATCTCGGTGGTCAGGAAGTGGAGCTGAACGACCTCAAGAAGGTTCTGTCCGCTGCCTGCCAGCAGTCGCTTCGACAGGATCGCGCGGTCCTTCATTCGCTGGCAACTGGCTTCTCGCTCGATGGCGAGCGCGGCATCCGCGATCCGCTGTCGATGTATGGTGACGTTCTCGGCGTCGACATGCACGTCGTCACCGCTGAGCGCACCGCACTGAAGAACCTCGAACTCAGTGTCAATCGCGCGCACCTCTCGGTCGAGGGGATCGTCGCGACGCCTTACGCCTCCGGCCTTGCCGCTCTCGTCGATGATGAAGTCGAGCTCGGCTGCGCGGCGATCGACATGGGCGGCGGCACGACGACGATTTCTGTCTTCGCAGAGGGCAAGCTGGTGCACACCGATGCCGTCAGCCTCGGTGGCCATCACGTCACCACTGATCTGGCCCGTGGTCTTTCGACCCGCATCGAGGATGCAGAGCGCCTGAAGGTCGTCCATGCTTCCGCGATGCCGAACTCCTCGGACGAGCGCGAACTGATCTCGATCCCGCCGATCGGCGAAGACGAACGCGACCTGCCGACGCAGGTGCCGCGTGCGCTGGTATCGCGCATCGTCAGCGCCCGTATCGAGGAAACGATGGAATTGATCCGCGATCGCATCCAGCGCTCGGGCTTCAGCCCGATCGTCGGCAAGCGCGTCGTGCTGACGGGTGGTGCCAGCCAGCTGACCGGCCTTGCCGAAGTTGCGCGCCGCATTCTTGCCCGCAACGTCAGAATCGGTCGTCCGATGGGCGTCTCGGGCCTGCCGACCGCAGCGAAGGGCCCAGCCTTTTCGACCGCCGTCGGTCTGATGATCTATCCGCAGGTCGCGGACCAAGAAACACATGCGTCACAGAGCGGTCTGCTCATGTCGCTTGGGGGAAATACCAGCCGCTTTGCCCGCATGGGCCAGTGGTTGAAAGAAAGCTTCTGACAATTGAGTGAATTGGCCGGCGTGGCGATGCGGCCATAAAGAGAAGGAACGGTAACATGACTATCAAGCTGCAAAAGCCGGATATCACTGAGCTTAAGCCTCGTATCACCGTGTTCGGTGTTGGCGGCGGCGGTGGCAACGCTGTCAACAACATGATCTCCGCGGGCCTCCAGGGCGTCGACTTCGTCGTTGCCAACACGGATGCCCAGGCCCTGACGATGACCAAGGCAGAGCGCATTATCCAGCTCGGCGCCAACGTCACGGAAGGGCTCGGTGCTGGTTCGCAGCCGGAAGTCGGTCGCGCAGCCGCTGAAGAGTGCATCGACGAGATCGTCGACCACCTGAATGGAACGCACATGTGCTTCGTTACCGCCGGCATGGGCGGCGGCACCGGCACTGGCGCTGCTCCAGTCGTTGCACAGGCAGCCCGTAACAAGGGCATCCTGACGGTCGGCGTCGTGACCAAGCCCTTCCACTTCGAAGGCGGGCGCCGCATGCGTCTAGCCGAATCCGGCATCCAGGAGCTGCAGAAGTCGGTCGATACCCTCATCGTCATTCCGAACCAGAACCTTTTCCGCATCGCCAACGACAAGACGACCTTTGCCGACGCGTTCGCGATGGCAGACCAGGTCCTCTACTCCGGTGTTGCCTGCATCACCGACCTCATGGTGAAGGAAGGTCTCATCAACCTCGACTTCGCCGACGTTCGCTCGGTCATGCGCGAAATGGGCCGCGCAATGATGGGCACCGGCGAGGCATCGGGCCAGGGCCGCGCAATGCAGGCTGCCGAAGCTGCGATTGCCAACCCGCTGCTCGACGAAACGTCGATGAAGGGCGCACAGGGCCTGTTGATCTCCATCACCGGCGGCCGCGACCTCACCCTCTTCGAAGTCGACGAAGCAGCAACGCGTATCCGCGAAGAAGTCGATCCGGATGCGAACATCATCCTCGGCGCGACGTTCGACGAATCGCTCGAAGGCATCATCCGCGTCTCCGTCGTCGCAACCGGCATCGACCGTGCGCTCAACGAAGCAGCCGGCAAGACATTCCAGCCTGTCGCAAAGCCGATTGTCCGTCCTTCCGCGGCCGTCGCTCCGGCGCCGGCCGCGGTTCAGCCTGCACCTGTCATGCAGCAGGCACCAAAGCCCGTCGACCCGGTCGCGCAGGCGATCCGTACGGCTGAAGCGGAAATGGAGCGCGAGCTCGAGATCCACGCTCCACGTGCAGCATCACCGGTGCAGCAGCCGGCGATGCAGGAGACCTTCCGTCCGCAGAGCAAGATCTTTGCCGCTCCAGAAGCCGCTCCGGTCATTCGTCCAGCCCCGGTTCAGCAGGCTCCGGTTCACGCACCTGCCATGAGCCAGCCGGTTCAGCAGCCTGCGATGAGCCAGGCGCCTGTCATGCAGCAGCCAATGGCCGCCCAACAGCCCGTTCGCATGCCGAAAGTGGAGGATTTCCCGCCAGTGGTTCAGGCAGAGATCGACCATCGCTCGCAGCCTGCCCCCACGTCTCATGCGCATGAAGAGCGTGGACCGATGGGCCTCCTGAAGCGAATCACCAACTCGCTTGGCCGCCGCGAAGAGGAAGTCGCGCCGGAGATGACGTCGGCTCCTGCTGCTGCCTCGCAGCAGCGCCGTCCGCTTTCTCCGGAAGCCAGCCTCTATGCGCCGCGCCGCGGAAACCTCGACGATCAGGGCCGCAGCGTCCCGCAGGCTCGCATGATGCAGGAAGACGATCAGCTCGAAATTCCGGCATTCCTGCGCCGTCAGTCGAACTGAGGCAGGGACAGAATCGCCACAAGGATGCCCGGGAGTACGCTCCCGGGCATTGCTGTTCCAGGGGATGGAATCTGGCGGCAATTGCGCTGTTATTTCAAGGGCATGCTTTCGTAACAATGCGAAAGAAACAGTGATTTGGATTGGAACCCGGGCGCACGTATGTATGTGCTCAAGAAAACCGTCTTCTCGCGCTTTATGGCGAGACTTCGACGGAGTGAAATGAACCTTGGCAGATAGTTCGGCATGTTAGCCGCGGCGGGTCACCAGGGATTATAAAGGCAAAATTTATGGTTATTGGCATGTTGGGTTTTCAAACGACGGTATCACGTCCGATCACGCTCTCGGGCATCGGCGTTCATTCTGGTGCTGACGTTTCGATTACCTTCAACCCGGCAGAATCTGACACTGGCGTCGTCTTCAATCGCATGCATGAGAACGGCGAGGTTTCCGAATACCGTGCTGTGTCTTCGCAGGTCGGCAATACGGATCTGTGCACCGTTCTTGGGTTCTCGCCGGCGCACTCGGTTGCGACGATCGAGCATGTCATGGCTGCCGTCTACGCGCTTGGTCTCGACAACGTCGTGATCGAGGTTCATGGCGCCGAAATGCCGATCATGGACGGCAGTTCGATGCCTTTCATCGAAGCGATCGAACAGGTTGGCCTGGTATCGCTCGGCGTGAAGCGCCGGTATATCCGCATCACCAAGCCGGTTCGCATCGAGCATGGTGGCTCGTGGAGCGAGTTCCGTCCCTATGATGGTACGCGCTTTGAAGTCGAGATCGATTTCGATTGCCCGCTGATCGGCCGGCAGAAGTGGGAAGGCGACATGACGGCTGCGACGTTCAAGTCCGAGCTGTCGCGCGCTCGTACCTTCGGTTTCATGCGGGATGTCGAGCGTCTTTGGGCCTCCGGCCACGCGCTTGGTTCCTCGCTTGAGAATTCGGTCGTCATTTCGGACGACAATACCGTTATCAATGTCGAGGGCCTGCGCTACGCCAAGGACGAATTCGTGCGCCACAAGGCACTCGATGCCGTCGGCGACCTTGCGCTCGCCGGCGCTCCTTTCATCGGTTGCTATCGCTCCTATCGCGGCGGCCACAAGATGAATGCTAATGCTCTCAAGGCGTTGCTCAGCGACCCGACCGCCTACGAAGTGGTCGAGACCTCTGCGCCGCGCCAGCGTGTTGCTCCTCGGGATTTCATCCGGGTCAACGCACCGGAATTTGCTCCCTGGTCGGCATGACCTCCATCGTATCTCTTAGGCCAGGGCCGCCTCCTTCGGGAGGCGGTTTCTTTATTTTGAACAGACTGACGGTGATTCCCCGATAGATGTTTCGCCGCAGATGTCTAGCGGCAACAGGTGCAGCTTTCACGGTGCAAAACGGGCGATTATCGCCTGCATCGCCACAAAAATGCGTTAATGCATCATCATTGCGTTGCTCTGGCTCCACATTTGTGGCTAGAAACGCCAGCAAGGCGTGGCTGCCGTTGAGGGATGGCGGCGTTGGGATTGTTCCGATGGGTTATGCAGGGTCTGAAAGTATGATGAAGACAGCGCGCGCTTTGTTCGCATCGCTCTTGGTGCTGAGCGCAGGTGCCTTAGTTTCCGGATGCCAGTCGGACCCCGATATCGATATTACCAAGCTCGGCGTCGAGAGCGATCCGCCGGATGTTCTCTATACCCAGGGCCTCGCCAACATGAAGGCCGGCAACATGGCCGAAGCGGCGCGCAAGTTCGACGCCATCGATCGCGAGAACCCGTTCTCCGAATGGGCGCGCAAGGCGCTCGTGATGAGCACCTTCGTCAAGTATCGCCAGGGCCGTCTCGACGACGCTCTTGCCTCGGGCAACCGCTATATGGCGCAGTATCCGAAGTCGAAAGATGCCCCCTACGTGCAGTATCTGATCGGTCTGACCTATTCGAAGCAGATCGTGGACGTCACGCAGGATCAGCGCGCAGCTGCCAAGACTGTCGAAGCCATGCAGGCGGTTATCGACAACTACCCGGATTCCGAATATGTCGACGACGCTCAGGCGAAAATCCGCTTCGCGCGCGACCAGATGGCCGGCAAGGAAATGCAGGTCGGCCGCTACTATATGGAGCGGAAGGAATACCTCGCCGCGATCTCGCGCTTCCGCACTGTCGTCGAGAAGTACCCGAATACCAACCAGATCGAAGAAGCGCTCGCGCGCCTTGTCGAAGCCTACTACGCAATGGGCATCGTCGAGGAGGCGCAAACCGCAGCTGCCGTTCTGGGCCATAATTATCCGGACAGCCAGTGGTACGCAGATTCCTTCAAGCTCTTGAAGAACGGTGGCACGGAGCCGCGTGAAAACCCGGGTTCCTGGATCGCGGCTGCAGGCAAGAAACTCCTGCTCGGTTCCTGAGGCCAATGCTGATCCAGCTTTCGATCCGCGATATCGTCCTGATCGAGCGGCTGGATCTCGCCTTTGAGACCGGCCTCTCGGTGCTGACCGGTGAGACCGGTGCTGGCAAATCCATCCTGCTTGATAGCCTGTCGCTGGCCCTTGGGGGCCGCGGAGACGGAGGCCTCGTTCGCCACGGCGAAGACAAGGGGCAGGTGACGGCTGTCTTCGATGTCGGCCCGGATCACGGCGCCCGCAAGCTGCTGCGCGAAAACGGCATCGATGATGATGGCGATCTCATCTTCCGCCGTGTCCAAAACGCCGACGGCCGCACCAAGGCCTATGTCAACGACCAGCCGCTCAGCGTTCAGCTGATGCGCCAGGCCGGACAGATGCTCGTCGAGATTCACGGTCAGCATGATGATCGCGCGCTCGTGGACACCCACGCTCACCGGATCCTGCTCGACGCCTTTGCGGGCGTAAACGAAGACGCTGCTACCGTTTCCAACATTTACCGCATCTGGCGCGATACCGAGCGGACGCTGAAGAAGCAGCGCGAGAAGGTGGAAAATGCTACGCGCGAGGCGGACTATCTGCGCTCATCCGTCGAGGAACTGGAAAAGCTTTCGCCGCTGGATGGCGAGGAGGACGAACTCGCCGATCGTCGCCAAAAGATGATGAAGGCCGAGCGCATCGCAGGCGATATCGCCGAGGCTTCAGAGTTCCTCAACGGCAATGCCTCTCCCGTGCCGCATATCGCCTCGCTCGTGCGCCGGCTGGAGCGCAAGAGCCACGAGGCTCCTGGCTTGCTGGAAGATACGGTTGCGCTTCTGGACGCTGCGCTCGACCAGCTCTCCAACGCCCAGATGGAAGTCGAGGCGGCACTCCGAAAGACGGAATACGATCCAAAGGAGCTGGAGCGTGTAGAGGAGCGTCTGTTTGCCTTGCGCGCCGCCGCGCGCAAGTACTCTGTTCCGGTGGTCGAACTCCCAGCGCTCGCCGTTCGCATGATCAGCGATCTTGCCGATCTCGATGCCGGCGAGGAACGGCTTGCCAAGCTCGAAGCCGAGGTTGATGTTGCCAAGGCGAACTACGATGCAGCAGCACGCACGCTTTCCGATACGCGTCATCACGCCGGAGACGCTTTGGCTGCCGCCGTCATGGCAGAACTGCCGGCACTGAAGCTGGAGCGGGCACGTTTCATGGTAGAGATCACCACCAATCGCGAGGATGCGACAGCAGAGGGCATCGACGTTGTCGAGTTCCACGTGCAGACCAATCCGGGCACGCGCCCGGGTTCTATCATGAAGGTGGCGTCCGGCGGCGAGCTTTCGCGCTTCCTGCTCGCGCTGAAGGTGGCGCTCGCCGATCGCGGCTCTGCACCGACACTCGTCTTCGACGAAATAGATACCGGTGTTGGTGGGGCGGTTGCCGACGCGATCGGTCAGCGGCTGAAGCGGCTTTCCGACCGCGTTCAGGTCCTCTCGGTTACGCATGCGCCGCAGGTTGCAGCACGGGCGGCGACGCATCTGCTGATCTCAAAGGGACCGGCCGCCGAAGGCTCCGAGAAGATTGCGACGCGCGTCGCGACGATGGCGCCCGACGACCGTACCGAAGAGATCGCACGCATGCTGGCGGGCGCCTCGGTGACGGAAGAGGCGAGGGCGGCTGCTGCCCGGCTGCTGGCCGGGAACGGCTGATTTCAAAATCGCCGAATCGGGGAGAGGCGCCGGAGATGACGTCTCACTCCCTTTCAATCCATGCGTTTTGCTCTAAAACGACTCCAGATTCCGTGGAGCGAGAGCCGTATGTCGACCGAAACCATAGCCGTTGATGCCCTGACGATCGAAGATGCAGCCGCCGAGCTCGAGCGGCTTGCGAAGGAGATCGCCCGCAACGACGAGCTCTATCACGGCGAGGATCGCCCGGCGATTTCGGATGCCGAGTATGATGCGCTGCAGCGGCGCAACGACGCGATCGAGGCGCGCTTTCCGGAACTGATCCGCCAAGACAGCCCGTCGCGGCGTGTCGGCTCCGCGCCTTCAGTCACATTCGCACCCGTCGTGCATGCGCGGCCGATGCTGTCGCTCGACAATACCTTCTCGCAGGAGGACGTGCAGGACTTCGTGGCCAGCGTCTATCGTTTCCTCGGCCGCTTGCCGGACCAGTCGATTGCCTTTACGGCAGAGCCGAAAATCGATGGCCTCTCCATGTCGATCCGCTACGAGAACGGCAAACTTGTAAACGCAGCGACTCGCGGCGACGGTACGACGGGTGAAAACGTCACCGCGAATATCCGCACCATCAAGGAAGTCCCGAACGAGTTGCCTTGGGGTGTTCCGGCCGTCGTTGAAGTGCGCGGCGAAGTCTATATGGCCAAGAGCGACTTCCTGGCGCTGAACAAGCAGATGGAGGCGGCGGGCAAGCAGACCTACGTCAATCCGCGCAACACCGCCGCTGGCTCGCTGCGACAGCTCAATGCGAACGTGACAGCGAGCCGCAAGCTGAAGTTCTTCGCCTACGCCTGGGGCGAGATTTCCGAGCCCAATGATTTGCCGAAGACGCAATTCGACATGGTGCAGAAGTTCAAGGAATGGGGCTTTCCCGTCAATCCGCTGATGAAGCGGCTGAACTCCGTCGCCGATATCCTGGCGCATTACGATGAGATCGGCCTGAAGCGGCCCGATCTCGACTACGACATCGACGGCGTCGTCTACAAGGTCGACAGCCTTGAGCTGCAGACCCGACTTGGCTTCCGCTCGCGCAGCCCGCGTTGGGCGACCGCACATAAATTCCCGGCCGAGCAGGCCTTCACGACGGTCGAAAATATCGACATTCAGGTTGGACGCACCGGCGCTCTGACGCCGGTCGCACGCCTGACGCCGATCACTGTCGGCGGCGTCGTTGTTACCAATGCGACGCTGCACAATGCCGATTATATTGAAGGCATCGGCAATTCGGGCGAACGTATTCGCGACGTGGGACACGACATCCGGATCGGTGATACGGTCATCGTGCAGCGGGCAGGAGATGTCATCCCGCAGGTGCTCGACGTCGTCATGGAGAAGCGTCCGGCCGATGCTAGGCCTTACGAATTCCCAAAGACTTGCCCAGTCTGCGGCAGCCATGCAGTACGTGAGAAGAACGAGAAGACCGGCAAGCTCGATTCGGTCACCCGCTGCACCGGCGGCTTCATCTGCACGGCGCAGGCGACGGAGCATCTCAAGCATTTCGTCTCGCGCAATGCCTTCGACATCGAGGGCCTGGGCTCCAGGCAAATCGACTTCTTCTTCGATAATGAGGACAGGGCGCTGCAGATCCGCACCGCGCCCGATATCTTCACGCTGGAGAAGCGGCAGGCGGATTCACTGACCAAGCTCGAAAATATCGACGGCTTCGGCAAGGTCAGTGTCGGCAAGCTCTACGCGGCCATCAACGAGCGCCGCACGATCGCGCTCCACCGCTTCATCTATGCGCTCGGCATACGCCATGTCGGCGAGACGACCGCGAAACTGCTTGCGCGCTCCTATGGCACCTATGACGCCTTCGAGGCAGCGATGAAGGAGGCTGTACCACTTTCGGGCGATGCCTGGAACGACTTGAACGCTATCGAAGGCATCGGTGAGATTGTCGCCCGCGCCATCGTCGAATTCTACAAGGAACCGCGTAATATCGAGGTGATCGGGGCGTTGCTCGACGAACTCGACGACAAGAGGCCCTTGCCCGCCGAACAGGCGGTGACATCCGACAGCCCTGTCGCCGGCAAGACCGTCGTTTTCACCGGCTCGCTGGAAAAGTTTTCGCGCGACGAGGCTAAGGCGCGGGCAGAAAGCCTCGGCGCCAAGGTCGCCGGTTCGGTGTCGAAGAAGACCGATATCGTCGTTGCGGGACCGGGCGCCGGCTCGAAGCTCGACAAGGCACGCGAGCTCGGGGTCCAGACGATGGACGAGGACGAGTGGCTGGCGCTGATCGGCGGGTGAGGGCATCGGTTCGGCTCGTCTCAGAGCATCTTCTACCGCTTGATGCGCGCCATCGCATAAGCATCGACGTAGCAGCCGGCCCGGAAGGCATAGGCACGAAGTATGCCTTCCTCTTCGAAACCGAACTTTCTGTAGAGGGCGAGGGCGGCTTCGTTGTCGGTGTAGACTGTCAATTCCAGGCGCATAATGTTCAGCCAGTTGTCCGCGGCGTCGATGACGGCGGCGAGCAGCGCGCTGCCGATACCGCAGCCGGCAAAGTCGTCATGAACCCCCATGCCGATGCTGGCGACGTGATTGCGACGGCCACGGAAGCGGGTCATGCCGATGTCGCCGACGATTTGCCCGTCGATGGTTGCGACCAGACGCATCGCGTCCGGATTGCTGTTTTCGACATGGCGGCGGGTTTCTTCGATACTCTGGTAGGGCGGACGCAAGGTCCCGGCTCGAAAGCCCGGCAGATTGACCAGCGCTGCCAAGGCCTCGGTGTCGGACGAACGGATCGCTCGGATCAACAGTCCGACAGGTGCTTTTCTGCTGCTTGGATTATTCTGCATACAACTCTCCTTGTCATTGCGAGGGGAGCCGGTTCCCGAACCCTGCTCGCCTCGGCAGGGTTTCGGGGTTGGACGGACTGCTTCTAATGCACCGTCGATCCCGCCAACCCCGCAAGGGTGGTGGTCGTCAGCGTAAGCGTTATGGCCATCGATCCGTTCATGCTCGCCATGTTTCGCAATCCGGTTGCGGATGTCAACAGCCTGGTTTGCGCCGACAGGGCAGGAAGGCTATGCCAGATCGATACAATCGAATCGGAAGCCTCGTTGAAGACTATCGCCATTGACTTCGAGACAGCCAACGAACAGCGCGGCAGCGCCTGCTCGGTCGGGCTGGCATGGATAGAGGACGGCCAGGTCACGCGCGTCGAGGAGCGGCTCATCCGGCCGAAGGAGATGCGGTTCTCCGGCATGAACATCGCCATCCACGGCATCCGGCCGGAGCAGGTCGAGGACGCGCCGGAGTTTCCGGAGGTGATGGACGAGTTCCACGACGATTTCCGGGGCGCGACCATGATCGCGCACAATGCAGCTTTCGATTTCAGCGTCTGGCGTGCCTGCCTCGATCTCTATCGGCAGTCTTATCCGGAACTGACCTATCTCTGCAGCCTGAAGATGGCACAGCGGATCTGGCCGCATTTCCTATCGCACCGGCTCAACATGATCGCCGAGCATCTCGGCCTTCGCTTTGCGCATCACAATGCAGCCGAAGATGCCGCCGTCTGCGCGCATGCGGCGATCGCGATGGCAAAGGCCGTCGGGGCAGCCGCCGTGAACGCCATTCCTGCTGTGATCGGCATGAAGCCGGGCCGGCTGACGTCAAACGGATATGAGGCCTGCACCTGCAGGAAGCCGTAAGCACTTCCTTGTAAAGACCCCTGGCGCGCTTACCTTAGATGCTGATGCAATCAGGGAGCCGTCATGTCCACAAAGAGCTATATCGCGCTTGCTACCGCGTCACTCATCGGTCTTAGCGCTGGCACGGTGTCGGCCGACGTCGTCGGCAAGGTTGGGGTTGACTGGATCGGCAACGACATCATCATCGATGCGGTGGCCGACCCGCAGGTGAAAGGCGTGACCTGCCACGTCACCTATTTCGACCGCAGCGTCATCGACCGCGTAAAGAACGGCAACTGGTTTGAGGATCCCTCGAACAACTCCATTGCCTGCCGGCAGACAGGGCCGATCGAGATCGGCGACATCGACCTGTCGAAGGGCGGCGACGAGGTGTTCAAGACAGGTATGTCGCTGATCTGGAAGAAGCTGGTCGTCAACCGGATCTACGACAAAGAGAACGACACATTGATCTATCTTGCGCATTCGCGCGAATTGACCGACGGCTCGGCGAAGATGGCGATCTCGACCATCCCGCTCTACGGCCAGAACGTTTTATGGAAAAACGGCAAGCCGCAATAGCAGCGCGGCTCGTCGAGTTAGGTACGGCTTTTGGGATGGGCCGGCAGGTCATCGCAGATGACATCCCAGGACACCTTTTCGGATGTCCAGACGTGAAAGGTCGGGTGATACTCATCCGGCTCGTCGAGGCTGACGGTCATGATGTCGATCAAGCCGGGGTCCGCATCATTCTGGTAGCCGAGCGGGGAACCACATGAACCGCAAAATGTCCGCACGACGCCCTTCGAGGAGGCGAAAGCCCGCGGGGCTCCTTGTTCATACACCAGTGTTCGTACGGGAAAGGTGACGAACGGCAGCGTTGGAGCCGAAGCAACTTTTCGGCATGTGTGGCAATGGCAGATGCCGCTACATAGGGGCGCCTCGTCGATTCTGTAGCGGATCGCGCCGCAGCCGCATCCTCCGGTGTGGCGGGTCTTTGCATCGCTCATCCTGCGTATCCCATTGCCTTTCCCAACGACATTCAAACGCCTGCCTTCGCCCTTGATTTACAAGGCTATGTCTAAGGACCGCATGACGGAGGTGGCGTTCGCCAACGAGATAGCGCGCAATACGGCCCTAAGAATGGCATAGAAAAACCGCTTGCAATGTTCTTTCGTGAGCGCGACGAACAGCCCACCTTTTCTTTGTTGGTAGAGACCGCGAGATAAGCTCCTTCATCGACAGGAGCGGAACGAATGGTTGGAGATCG
>NZ_FOCV01000136.1 GCF_900110205.1 Rhizobium tibeticum
CTCGGTTTGCGCGCCAGCGAAGTTGCCACCCTCAATCTTGACGATATCGACTGGAAGTCGGGCACGATCCTCGTGCACGGTAAGGGGCGGCGGCAAGCGATTATGCCGCTGCGTCACGACGTCGGAACAGCTATCGTGGCTTATATCCGGCATGGGCGGCCGACTTCGGCGTGTCGGCGCGTTTTCTTGCGAACGCTTGCGCCGCACGTGGGTTTTGCCTCTGGCTGCGCCATCACGATGATCGCGAAGCAAGCACTCGAGCGGGCAGGCATTGACGGCTATGCCCATCACGGCGCCCATCTTTTCCGCCACAGCCTCGCGACCGACCTTTTACGGTCCGGTGCCAGCTTTGCCGAGATCGGCCAACTACTCCGCCATCGAAGCATCGACAGCACAAGGATTTATGCCAAGCTCGATGTTGAGAAGCTGCGTGGACTGAGCCTACCCTGGCCGGGAGGTGTCCAATGAGCCGGCTTCGCACTGCCCTCAACCGCTATGTCGGCATGCGCCAAGGGCTAGGATACAAATATGACGGGCCGGCACGACGGTTGTCGGCATTCGTCACCTTCATGGAAACCCGCGGCGCCGAGACCATCACGACAGACCTGGCAATGGAGTGGGTGACGTCGATGGGCCGACAGCCGAGTTGGTCCATCCGCCTGGCTGATGTGCGCTGCTTTGCCCAGCACCTCAGTCATTTCGATCCTCTAACGGAAGTGCCACCAAGCGACGCAGTGCCGTCGGCACGGCGGACAAAGCCCTACATCTATAGCGACATCGAGATTCAGGCGCTTCTGGTAGCAGCACTGTCGCTGCCGCCGGCCAACGCCCTTCGACGCTGGACATATCACTGTCTGTTCGGATTGATAGCGGTCGCCGGACTGCGCCATTCCGAAGCGCTGGGCCTGCTCCGGGACGACGTCGATCTCGATCAGGGGGTCCTCACCATTCGAGAGACAAAGTTCGGCAAGTCGCGGTTGGTCCCGCTGCATGCCACGACAATCGCCGTTCTTTCAGACTATGCCGCCCGACGCGATGCACACCTTGGTACGCCGCGCAGTCCCTATTTCTTCGTCGCCGAACAGGGCGGCAGATTACTGCATCAATATGTGCACCGCGTGTTCTGGCGACTATCCCGGCAAATCGGATTACGGCAGGAGGGGAATCGCAACGGCCCACGGGTTCATGATCTCCGTCACCGTTTCGCCGTCCAGACCCTGATCAACTGGCATCGCGCTGGTGAAGACGTGGAACGCGAACTGCCGGTTCTCTCGACCTTCCTCGGCCATGCCAATGTTCGCGACACCTACTGGTACCTGTCCGCCGCGCCAGAACTGATGAACCATGCTGTACGGCGATTGGATAAGCGGTGGGAGGTTCGGTCATGAGACGCACGAACGACCTGGCTGTGCTGATTGAGCGGTGGTTCACAGATCGGCTCATGAAGCATCGAGGTGTAAGTTCCAACACCATTGCCTCCTATCGCGACACCTTCAGGCTCCTGTTTGCGTTCGCACAAACGCGCCTGGGGAGATCCCCATCTCAGCTGACGCTGCGGGATTTAGACGCTCCTTTCATCGCCGCATTTCTGGAGGATCTTGAGACGAAGAGATCCGCCTCGGTGAGGACCCGGAATCTCCGCCTCACGGCTATTCGGTCCTTCTTCAGATACGCGTCGTTCGAGGAGCCGGCACATAGCGCGCACATTCAGCGGGTGCTCGCGATCCCAAGCAAACGATGTGACAAGCGGCAGCTTCAGTTTCTCACCAGGCCCGAGATTGAAGCGATCCTGGATTGTACAGATCGAAGCACATGGTTGGGACGCCGTGACCACACCCTGCTATTGCTCGCCGCCCAAACGGGGTTGAGGGTCTCAGAGATCATCAACCTCGACCGAGACTCGGTAGTGTTCGGCCGCGGTGCGCATGTGC
>NZ_FOCV01000099.1 GCF_900110205.1 Rhizobium tibeticum
AACCTTTGAAAAGATCAACCAGGTGCTACTGGCGAGCGCCCGACAGGAGAGGCTGGAAAGTGGCAAGGTCGTGCGTGTGGACAGCACCGTCACGGCCGCACTGATCCACGAGCCGAGCGACAGCAGCCTGTTATGGGACGCTGTCCGGGTGATGGTGCGGCTGTTGCAGCAGGCCGATGCACAGGGTCGTGCCATCCCATGGCACGACCACCGCCGCGCGGCAAAGAAGCGGGCTCGAGCGATCGAATATACCCGCGGTCGCCCGAAACGGATGAAGCACTACTGCGAACTGCTCAAGATCACGCGCAGCACCTTGAGCTATCTCGAACAGGCGGTTGAGCGGCCGACCCTGGCGGCGGGCCCGGCGGTTGAACTCCCGGCAAAAGCGGGCTGATCCTCGACCTCGTCATCGAAGCCGGCAACCCGACCGACAGCGAGCGCTTCTTGCCGATGCTGGAACGCCACATCGCCTTTTACGGCGAGCCGCCGCGTCAAGCCGCGGCCGACGGCGGCTATGCCAGCCGCGAAAATCTGAGTGGAGCCAAAGCCCGCGGCATCCGCGACATGGCCTTCCATAAGAAGCGCGGCCTCAGCATCGAAGACATGGTCAGCAGCCGCTGGGTCTACCGCAAGCTGCGCAACTTCCGCGCCGGCATCGAGGCCGGCATCTCTTGCCTGAAACGCGCTTATGGCTTGGGGCGCGCTGCACCTGGCGTGGGCTCGACCACTTCAAGGCTTATGTCTGGTCCTCGGTGGTCGCTTACAATCTCGCCCTCTTCGCACGCCTCAGGCCGACCTGACGCTCCTCATCCGGCAGCGTTCACATCACGCCCGGCAAGCCTCGGCCGATACCCCATGCCTCCATTGTCGCCAGATCGCTCTTCGGCCATAACCTGCATGGCCTTGTGCCGTCACGCATTCCAAAAATACGCGCCGGCCGGCAAACAACCTTTGAAAAATCCAGAAAAACAGACGTTTATGGACGGGCACTAGCTAACAAGGTCGGCAGGCTGCACGGGTCTGTCGTGACCGTTCTGTCGGGCCGCAATATCGATATGGAGTTACATCGTCGCGTTGTGAGCGGTGGTGAAACAGATCTTTTCTCGAGGATGGCGTCATGAAAACCACGATATTGACTCAACACCAACTGAGAAACTTGGTGACTCTTGATCTTGAGGCGGTTTGTTGCGTGGAACACGCATTTCTCACCCTTGCGACAGACAGAGTGGTTATGCCGCCAATCCTGCGGCTCGACATTTTCGAACATCGCGGTGAGGTAGACGTCAAGACGGCGTACGTGCCAGGTCTCGATGGATTTGCCATCAAGATCAGCCCTGGTTTCTTCGGCAACCCCGAAATCGGCTTGCCCAGTACCAACGGCTTGATGATTTTGCTGTCCAGCAAAACGGGACTAGTACAGGCGCTGCTGCTGGACAACGGTTATCTAACCGATGTGCGCACGGCTGCAGCCGGCGCGGTGGCTGCGATGCATCTCGCTCGCGATGACGCTTCGGTCGCCGCTGTCTTTGGAGCCGGGATGCAGGCACGATTGCAGTTGCAGGCTCTTATGCTGGTCCGTCCAATTCGCAAAGCCCGAATATGGGCCCGTGACCAAGCCAAGGCGGAAATCGCCGCACGAGAACTGACCGACCAATTAGGCATCAGCGTCGTTGCTTGTGAAGCCCAGGAAGAAGCGGCTGCCGGCGCGCATGTTATCATCACCACGACACCAGCTGATAGCCCCGTCCTGAAGGCGCAATGGCTTGAGTCCGGGCAGCACATAACAGCTATGGGCTCGGATGTGGAACACAAAAACGAACTCGACCCGCAAGCCATCGCGCGTGCCGATCTTTACGTGGCGGACAGTCTTGCGCAAACGCGTCGGCTTGGTGAGTTACATCATGCCATCATGCCATCATGCCATCATGCCATCATGCCATCGTGGCAGGTGCAGTCGCGGAGAATGCCCCTTTTTCTGAGCTTGGACAGATTATTTCCGGTGCGATCGCTGGCCGTACCAACGACAGACAGATAACGATCGCCGATTTAACCGGGACAGGCGTCCAGGACACCGCTATTGCCAACCTGGCTTTCGCACGGGCGCGTGAAACGAAGGTCGGAACCGCGATTGAGTGCTGACCAGGCGGCAAGGCATAAATCTCGAACGCTGACCTACGTGAAGATTCCCACAAACCTGAAGCCGAAAGCTCTCGGAAAATCTGGCAGTAATTGTTGTCAGTTCATTCGTGTAACGAGGGCGAAGCTTGGCAAATCGCAAACGGGCGGCAAGCTTGCGATCGTGACGCGAGCTCCATTCTCGCTCGAGCAGCAGCCCGAGCCATTCGGTATGGGAGAGTTGTTCGCTCTCGCCGTTGCTGATCAGTTCGTTGAACGCCTTGGCCATGCCGGTCAGGCCCATGGCGTTCAATTTATCAAGGGTGGGATGTGCAAGCATATGACGTCTCCTCAGTGGTAATAGCGGGGACCGCGGATGTTGGAGTGGTGGATGGGTTCAGATGATGCTGTGCCTGATGACGTCGACGGCCGGTCGAGGTGATTGTCGAGGATGGAGCGCACCGATCCACAGTTCGAGCGCCGATTTCCAATGCCCGCCCGCAGGCCGCATTGACCCGCTCTCGCTCAAACGCTTTGACGAGGCGGATAATGCCCAGGCAGGCTCTGTAGCCCTGTTCCGGATGCGGCCGATCAGCGAGAATGCGTTCGCATAACAACGCGACATCCGGTCCGATCGCCGACGCCCCGCGGCTGATGCGCTCGATCGTCCAGTCGGCAAAGCGGCGATGGGATGGTGGCATGTGCTCCGGTGTTGTCGTGTACTTGCCATTCCCACGCGAACGCCTGTGGGCGGCGATGCGCTCACTTTTATGGAAGTTCTCAATGGTATTGGCCGTGATGCGGGCCTCGACCTGCTCACGCGCAAAGCGGTAGGGCACGGAGTAGTAATGCTTTTCGATATCGACATGATAATCGAGACCGGCCCTGCGTATCTTCCATTCCGCAAAGACATATCGTTCGACGGGCAGCGGACGCAGGGCGGGATAATCCAGCTCTTCGAACAACTGTCGTCGCGTGCGCCCGACGCGACGCAGGACACGCCTGTCGTTGAGATCGGCGAGCAATTCGGCAATCGCCGCATTCACATCGGCAAGGCTGTAAAAGACGCGGTGGCGTAGCCGGCCAAGCAGCCAGCGCTCGACAATGCGAACCGCAGTTTCGACTTTTGCCTTGTCCCGAGGCTTTCTCGGTCGCGTCGGAAGAACAGCGCTTGCGTAATGCGCTGCCATCCCGGCATAGGTACGATTGACCTGCGGATCAAATAGGCAGGCTTGATCACAGCCACTTTGGCGTTGTCGGGAACCAGCAACGCCGGTGCGCCGCCGAAGGCCTCAAGCGCAAGCAGGTGGCATTCAATCCAGTCGGGAAGCGTTTCGCTCCAGCAAGCATGTGCAAATGAAAGGCTCGATACCCCGAGCACGGCGACAAACAGATGGGCCTGCCGCGTCTTTCCCGACAACCTGTCGACGACCACCGTGACCGTGTCGCCGGCATAATCGACGAACAGCTTTTCGCCGGCCACATGATCCTAGCGCATTGTCACCGGCAGCTTCAGCGCCCAGCCGCGATACAAATCACACCAACGGCTGTAGCGATATCCCTCGGGATGAAGGCCGATATACTCGTCCCAGAGGATCTGCAGCGTCACATGCTTGCGCTTCAGCTCCCGGTGAACATGAGCCCAATCCGGCTCAGCACTGCGACGGTGACCGGTCTTCGTGCCGGCAGCCTTATAGAGAGCCGCCTCCAACACCGCATCGCTGACATCGTCGCCCAGCGGCCAGGAAAATCCGGCACGCTCCAAACGGCGCAACGTCTCGCGCACCGTCGAGGGGGCCGCACCAACGCGCACCGCAATCGATTTGTGGCCAAGGCCTTCCTCAAATCGGTATCTCAGAATCTCGCGGACACGCCGCATCTTTAGTCTCTCCGCTGGCATCGCGTTCCTTCCTCTCAGGCAACTGAAAGGACGAACGTCTCACCAGCAGGACACCCCGACAAACAGCTCAATCAGGGGGCGGCATCATCTCGGAACAAGGGGGCGGTTAATTCTCGGAATTGGGGGGCGACATCATTTCGGAATGTGGGGGCGGATTGCCTCGGAATCTGGAGGGTTATGTGAGGTCGCCTCTGACGGTTCCACGCATTCGTGGTGACCTCACATAAGCCGGATTGAAGTAAGGCGCGGGTTGTTTGGCGCTGTTATGGGAATATTAGAGCACGTTGTTTGACGGCGGTAGCGAATTCGTCGCGTGCAGCGTTTTCGCCTGATCTGGCGACTTCCGGGAGCATCTTGCCGGACGATCGGCGGCGATTTTGGCGCTCTCAATGCACACTGTCGGTCTTTCGGTGTGGCCAGGCCCAAGCGGTGTCGCGGGCGAGATCGGCTTTCGCCTCATCGAGATCGCGCTGATCGTAGAGCCATCGGAGCTCTTGTAGGCAGTCGTCACCATGCTTGCGCGGCAGGTGATCGAGGGCGTTCCTGAGGAAATGCAGGTATAAAGGTAGCAGCGTTGCCAGGCAGCCTCCGGGATCACCTTCAGGCTCTCGTCCAGCCGCTTGTTGATCGCCGAGATCGATTATGCCGAGAAGGCATGGCCGCAGAGCTCCTCGGTAATCGCTTTGACCTTCCTGGTTGACACCACCTGCACATACATCTCCGCCAAAGGTCGCCACCAGCGCCCGCTCGACCGCTGATAGAGTTCGAACAGTTCGGTGGAGAAGTGGCCCGAGCGATCCAGCGGCACCCGCAGCTCAAGCTTGCCCACCCGTGTGATCTGCGTGCGGCCATAGTGGCCCGAGCGGTAGCCGAGGCGGTCCGGCGTGCGCTCGCCTTTCGAAGCTCCCAATGCCTCGTCCATCTCCGCTTCCAGCACCTCCTGCATCACCGTGCGTATCAGCTCGCGCAACCCGTCGGGATTCGAAAGCAAAATGTCTTTGACGGCGGCGCTGGCTGTCTTACCTTCACTCTTGGTCATGGTGGCGTTCCTTCCAGGGAATCGGGTGACGTTGAACATCACCAGCCTGCCATGACCGCCTCTCTTAGAGAATTTGCAGAACCTTCAGCACATCTGTGGACGCCCCCATGAGCGCAAGAAGAATCTTTGAAAGGCAGTATAGCGGCGCGTAGTCGGGTGCTGACATCTGTCCGGCCTCTGATGCGGCCTTCCATTTGCCGCGGGCCCGTATGGGAGTTCGCCGATCGGATCCATATCACTACCGCGCGCTCGAAGCGCTCCAAGCATTGGCGGCTTGCGGGCAAGCATGCGCCCAAGCCACGATCCTTCACGAACGCCTCGCCGACGAGCATGACGCACGACAGCGCTCGCTCCGATGATAAGCAGGCGACGCAAGGTACGCTCGCCCATCTTCGATGTTGCACCGCTTCTGTTTACCGCCGGTTGAGCGTTGCAACGGCGTCAGGCCCAGCCAAGCGGCGAAGTCGCGACCCTTTCGGAAGGTTGCGGCGCAAGGCGCCAGCGCAATCAGAGCCGTTGCCGTTATCGGACCAACGCCGGGGATTGTCGCCAACCGCCGCACGTCTTCATCCTCCCGGGCACGCCGTGCAATCTCAGCATCAAGGTGCTTGATCCTTTCCTCCAGCGATCTCAGCGTATCGACCAGCATGGTGAGAGCCAGGTGGGCTGCTTCTGGCAGGTCGCCCTCAGGATCCTTTACCTTTTCCATCAGCTTGGCGATGTGAGAAGGGCCCTGGGCGACGACCAGCCCATATTCTGTGAGATGGCCGCGCAAGGCGTTGATCGTCTGGGTGCGCTGCCGAACCAACAGATCACGAGCCCGGAATACGGCCGCACTCGCCTGCTCCTCCTCACTCTTCACGGCGACAAAGCGCATGGTCGGCCGCTGCGCGGCCTCGCAGATCGCCTCGGCATCGGCGGCATCGTTCTTCTGCCGCTTCACGAAAGGCTTCACATAGGATGGTGGGATCAGACGAACCGTGTGGCCGAGCTTGCCGATCTCGCGCGCCCAATGATGCGCCCCAGCACAGGCCTCCATGGCGACCAAACAGGCCGGCTGCCCAGCGAAAAACGCAAGCACCTTGTCGCGTCGCAGTTGCTTGCGGAAAACAATGGCGCCAGCCGCATCCGCTCCATGAGCCTGAAATACATTCTTCGCCAAGTCTAACCCGATCGTGTTA
>NZ_FOCV01000058.1 GCF_900110205.1 Rhizobium tibeticum
AGACGGCATCCTCGAACCTGTTGTTGAAACCGTGGATGAAGACAAGGACGCTGCCGTCGGGGGTCTTTCTGACGCTCGCGCTCAGCCATTTCTTGGCCTCGTCTATGTTGAGATCGTCGGCCTTCACGGTCGCGAAATCGGTCGCGGGATTGGACGGCAGCTTCTTTGGCCAGGCGACCTGTCCTTCCTTGCGAACCTTGCTCGGCGGAATCGAGATCGTCATGTCAGCGAAGGCCGGAGCCAGCGCACGTTCTCCGTTAAACATCTCACCTGGAACCGTCGACCGTGTGCGGGTCGTCGCGATCAGCATGTCGACCTTTGGCGACTGCGGAGACGTGTCGGCCACAGGTGTCAGCACGTCCTTTGGATGGCCGCCACATCCCGGAAGTAAGACAACTACTGCGCATACAACAAACCAACGAAGCCAACTCTTTTGAGCCGACGCCGACGCTACGCTACTTTGACTTCCCACAGATCGCCCTCATCCAGCAAAACGCCTGACAGCCCTCAGCCGCCTTGCCCTAACAGTAATAGACGCCGACCGCGCAGCGCCGAACCGTTCGGCGCGCCACTCCGGCAACGCTGTATGGCGTCAGCGGTCTGCCGATCCTGGCTTCTGCCGGCGAAATAATTCCGGTGAGACCTGGAATGGAAATCGTTTCCCCGGCGATTAGACCGAACATGCCAACGACCGCGGCAATCAGGAGAACTCTCACGCGTATGAACAGGGTCATTGCTTCGCTCCTTTTGCGAGGTGATCGGGAAGCTCGTCGGTATCCTTGAGCTTCGACAGATCGACCTTCTTGGCGTCCGTGGTGTTTTTGAACGTGTAGTCTGCCGCCACGACGTCGGTGCCCGTCTTCCAGTCGCTGATCTGGATGCTGTATTGCGGCCCCTGATCGACCTGCGTCGCGGTGATCACATACCTGCAGGGGTAGGGATGTTCGCCTGGCGCGATCCATATCTGCCAGTCGACCTCCTTGGCGCGGAAGGCGAGGTGGTCGCACTCGGTACCGCCGATGACGCCGCTGCCGAGATCCTTCACGTCCGTCACGCCGTCCATCAACGTGCCGTAGACGTCGGGCAACAGGAGGTCAGCACCGGGAACAGGCCGGTGCAGCTTGTCTCGCATCTCGTCGACCAAGTGAGCGATCGTTCCGGGCACCTCGGCCTGCGCATAGAGATTGGCGTCCTTGCCGAAAAGGGTCGCGGTCTTGCCGTCGAAGACCATCTCGACATTGGCGAAACCGCCGTGCCGGGTGACGCGGAGCTTGTCCGGCCGGCCCATTTCTACCTTGCCGGAACTTGCCAGCAGGATCTTTTGATGCTCGGGGGTGACGACTTCTAAGTTGGTGTCGTAGGCGAAGGAGATGGCCTTCTCCGAGGCAAGGTAGTCGGACATCGCCTTCACCAGTTTCTTGGCGTCGGCCTCGTCGGCACGGGCTGCCGACAAGGATCCGGAAACAGTCAGGGCGAGCGCCCCTACCGCGATCGCAGCCGCGAAACGATGCTGGGATCTTCCTGTTGGTCTGGTCATCGACGCATGCCCTCCCGAGTGGATCGTTGCAATCGGCGAACTCTACAGTCGGACGACGGAGAGCGCCCGTAACATCTGGTAGCATCTGTGCCGTACGGCCCCGGACACTGGCCGCGCACAGGTCAACGCGGCACAAGCACTGACGAACCGGGAAGCGGCAGCAGCATCGATGCTCGCGCTTCGTCCGACGCCGGCAGGCCCGCCCTACGGAGGTCGGCCATGAGCCTCGCCCGGTCGCCAGGCTGGAGGTTCCTGGCCTTGAGTTCGGCGACGATATTCGGAACGAAATCCGGCCTCATCTCGTTGAACCGCAGAGCCTCGCGGCGCGCTTCGTCCATCATCCCGGCATTGACATAGATCACTGCGGCGACCCCGTGGAAGAGCGGAAACTTCTGCAGATCCGCCTGTTTGATTTCGATGACCGAGGTCTTGTCGTCGTTCAGCATGTAGGCCGCAAGCGCTCGAGTGCCGTGATAGTAGCCACCGCCGCCGGGGTTGAGAGCAAGCGCGCGGTCGAGCAGGGCCGCCCCACGCTCCCATTCCCCGCTCATCGCGACGCGGGTACCGAATTCGCCGAGCAGTTCCGTGTCGTTCGGGTTGGTCGCCAACGCCTGTTCCCCGACGCGGAGGGCTTCTGGAACCTCCTGGTTGAAGAACAACGCGGTCATCAGCGCCTGATGGGCACGGGTATTTCCTGGATCGAGTTGCACGGCGCGACGGGCCGCCTGCAGGCTGCGTTCAATCGCCGGCGCCGGGTTTGCGTTCGAATTGAACCGGTACCGATCCTCGTCGAGATAAATGATAGAGAGCATCGCCCAGGCGGTGGCGAAGGATGGATAGCGGGCCACGGCGCTCTCAAGGCAATCCCGCACCTCCAAATGCCGGGTGGCGCTCAATTCCGCACGGTAGCCATAGAAGCTCAACGTGCAGCCATAGACGCCGAGGTCGTCAGGCGACGGATGGGTTGCGTCTGCCCGAGCCATAATCCCGTAGGGCTGGGCCACGGCCGTCGCCACCTTGTTGGCAACGTCCGACTGAATCTTGAAGAGATCGCCACTCTTGGTGTCGTCGTCATAGGTCTGTGACCAGAGAATTTCGTTAGTGTCGGTGTCGAGCAGGCGCGCGGTTATGCGAACGCGGTCGTCCGAAACGCGAACGCCGCCCGCAAGAAGGAAGCGCGCCCCCAGCTTGTCACGGACCTGGGACGCCTCGACTTCCGATGGCAGGGACGTGGAGGTTTCGCGACCGAAGACCTTGATCTCCTTGAAGCGGGGAAGCGCGGTCAAAAGCTCCTCGGTCAATCCTGCCGTATAGAGCGCCGCCTTCGGACCATCGCCGAGATTGGCAAAGGGGGCGACGACGAGCGTCGGACCTTCTGATTGAGCTTTCGGAATTTTCGGCAAGGCCGGCAGTAAATATGCCGGCAGCATCAGAGCGATCATCACGACGCAGAGCATCAGAGCAGCTCCCGCGCCGATCGGCATCAGCCTCCGCCCTTGGGCGCGGGGCCCGGATAAGCTCGGATCGCCGGGGTTTATTGAATTTGCACCATCGTTCCACACGAAGGTCGGAACGTATCCACCCTTGGGGATATCTATTCGGATCGGATCATTCTGGCCCGCCACGAGGTAGTAGCGCTCCAGAGCTCGCCGCAGGCGTCCAGCCTCGATGCGAACGACGGGATCGTCTTGCGTGAACGCTGCCGATCGCTTGAACACTTCCACAGCGATCGAATAACCCTTTATCCGATCTCCACGCTCGGACAGCACTTCGCCCGTTACATACGTCAGGAATGCGGCGCTGCGGCCAACACTGGGGAATTCCGGACTGTTGACAACGCGCTCTAGCTGGTCGCGGATATCGTCCGATGTGGGAGGAGGGCGCGGCGACGATGGCGCGCGCCCGTCTGGCAGTTCGTTCTGCACGGCTTGCTCCTCACCCGCTCTTGAGGGGACGTGTCTATCACAGATTTCAATTCAACGTGAATGTAACCTATCGCAGAAGTTGATCACCGTCCACGCTGGCCTCAGCCGTCTTTCGAGACAGGTCGACGCCGCTGCAGCAGCGAGGCGTCGATACTCGTATCTTACAGTAACATACTTGCGCTTTTCCAGTCTCCGCCCAGGATCCTTCCTCGAAGGCAGCCTTGTGTCCTTAAGCGGGTCAGGACGGGGAGCCGCTCGCAACAAGGGGGCACATCGTGACAGCGCTGAAAGGACCGGTAGTGATCGAACAGCCGCTGAAGGGCGTAGGCACGATCAACGACACCGGGTGCTTTGCGGGTCACGGACGCATCACAGAGAGCGTCACGATCGGCCAAAAGTGCACACCAAGGCTTGGGTCAACCACTGCAGTCGCTATAACTTCTCCTGCCACTTATGCGCGCATGACCGCTGCGAACCAAAAGGAAGTTGTTCAGATGCTTACGAAACGCGCTCTGCTTCGCTCTGCTGCGATGGCTGCACTCGTCGCCACGACGGCGAAACCCACCCTGGTGAATGCAAAAAACAGCGCCGAATGGCCCAGCTTGATAGAGGCCAAGGATATCGCCGAGGAAGGCTTCATCTTTGGATTACCGCTCGTGATGAATTATGCGGTGATGCACGAGTTCGCCGTCGACCCCAAGTCCAGCCAATTCAAGGCGCCGTTCAATAAGATCGACAACCTCAACCACGTGGCGACCTACAAAGACACAGCGGTCGTCACGCCGAACAGCGACACGCCATACTCCATACTGTGGCTGGATCTGCGTGCCGAGCCGATGGTGATCTCCGTGCCGGCGGTGGAGAAGGAGCGCTATTATTCGGTGCAGTTGATTGATGGCAATACCTACAACTTCGGCTACATAGGTAGCCGCGCTACGGGCAACGAGGCGGGCTCCTATCTCGTCGTCGGACCCGACTGGAAAGGCGAGAAGCCCACCGGCATCAAGCAGATCTTTTCTTCGACCACCCCGTTCGTGTTCGCCAACTTTCGGACCCAGCTTATCAACGTCGAAGATATGCCAAACGTGGAAAAGGTGCAGGCCGGTTACAACGTGAAGCCGTTGTCGGCTTTCCTGAAACATCCCGCACCCCCACCCGCCCCGACGATCGACTTTCGGCCGGCCACGACGCAGGGCATTAAAGACAACTTCTTCGACTATCTCGATGCCGCCCTCGAATTCGTGCCGCCCACGGAAGAGGACAAGGCCATTCGTGCCAAGCTCGCGCGCATTGGTGTGGGTCCGGGTAAATCATTTGATTTCAAGGACCTTCCGATCGCTCATAAACTGGAAATCGGCCTTGGCATGAAGGATGGCGATGAGAAGGTCGCCAAGTTTGCTGCCAGCGGAATGAAAGACATCAACGGCTGGAGCGTCGGTTCGTTCTTTGGCGACCGCGCCTTTTACAAGGGAGATTGGCTAAAGCGTGCCGCCGCTGCCAAGGCGGGTCTCTACGGAAACGATGCCGTCGAAGCCATGTACCCCTTTACCCGCACGACCGCGACAGGCGAAACGCTCGACGCCAGCAAGCACAACTACACGATCACTTTTCCCGCCGGGCATCTCCCGCCGGTGAACTCCTTCTGGTCGGTAACGATGTATGACGGGAAAAGCCAGCTCCTGATCAAAAACCCGATCAACCGCTACCTCATCAACTCGCCGATGTTGCCCGGCATGAAGAAAAACGAGGATGGGTCGCTCACCCTCTATATCCAGAAAGACAGCCCCGGCGCGGACAAGGAAGCTAACTGGGTGCCTGCGCCTGATGACACGATCTATCTCGTGATGCGCCTGTACTGGCCGAAGACCGAAGCGCCTTCGATACTGCCGGCTGGCGAGGGCATCTGGAAGCCGCCCGGTATCATTGTGGCGCAATAATTATCCCGACGATGATTAATCCCGACCATGCTGATGCGTGGCGTCAAACGCGATGAGAGAGCAATGACACGCACGACAAGACTGCTTTTCGCCACGGCCGCGGTTGTCCTGATGGGTATGGGCACCGCTTCCGCCGACACGGCGACCGCTTCCGCGCAGACCTACAAGATGACGACGCCTATCGCACCGGGCGTTGCCGTGCCGGACAAGATCGAGTCCTCGATCGGGACCCTGAATCTCAATTACGGCTACCCGTCGGCCGATACCGTCGACAAAATCTACGACAACCTGGACCGTTCGCGCGCGCTACAGGCTTATCTGCTGGCGATTCCAATCGTCAATCAGGCCGGCATGCGCGAATCGATACGCAAGTTCGGACCAGATAACCAGACCAACGTGATCTGGGAAAGTCTGATGGATTCCAAGACCGTCGCGCTGACTGGCAACGACAACACGATCTACAACTTCATGTGGGTCGACACGAGCAAGGGTCCGGTCGTGGCAGAGATTCCGCCCAAGGTGCTCGGGACGGTCGACGACTTCTGGTACAAGTGGGTGGGCGACATCGGCATCACCGGGGCCGACAAGGGCGAGGGCGGCAAGTACCTCCTGTTGCCGCCCGGATTCAAGGGCGACATACCAGCCGGGTATCACGTTTTGCGGCCGAGCACCTTCGGCAGCTACTTCGTCTTTCGCGCTTTCCTCGTCGACGGCTCCGCCCAGCCTGCGGTAGATTCGGTCAAGAAGAACCTGCGAATCTATCCCTTGGCCGAGGCCGCCAACCCGCCGCCGATGAAATTCGTCAATGCCTCTGGAATTCCTTCGAACTTTGTCTCACCGGGTGACTACTCATTCTGGACCCTGTTGAACCAGGTCATCCAGGATGAGCCGGCGGGCGGTTCCGATCCCACCACCTTGGGCCTGTTCGCCTCGATCGGCATCGAAAAGGGCAAACCCTTCGCACCCGACGAGCGGATGAAGAAGATCCTCACCGACGCCGCCAACATCGGGGCCGTGACGGCACGGACGATCGCCTTCAAGATCCGCCCGAAGGATGCGTATTTCTACCCGGACAGTGCGTGGCGCCTGCCGTTTTTGGGCGGCTACAAGTTCGAGACAGCGCCCGGTGTCAGCAACTTGGACGGTGCCGTCTTCTTTTACTACTTTGCCATTGCCGTGACGCCGGCGATGGAGGAAAAAATGGTGGGGCAGGGCTCGCAATATCCCTGGTCGGTGCAGGATGCGAAGGGCAATCCCTTCGATGGCGGCAAGAACTATAAGCTACGCCTGCCGCCAAATATCCCCGTCAAGGATTTCTGGTCGGTCATCGTCTACGACAACCAGACCCGCTCGATGGTGCAGACCGACCAACAGGCCCCGAGCGTCAGCAGCCAGAGCAAAGGCGTCAAGGTCAATGCGGATGGTTCGACGGATGTCTACTTCGGACCCAAGGCTCCGGCAGGAATGGAGAACAACTGGGTGCAGACCATTCCGGGCAAGGGCTGGTTCACGCTTCTGCGCCTATACGGTCCGCTGGAACCGTGGTTCAACAAGACCTGGAAGCCGGGCGAGATCGAGCTGGTGGAGTGATTAGAAAACGCCGATGAGACGGAAATTGAAGCGATCAGGGCTGGCTCGTTGAACGTGATCCTGACGTTCCGTCCCTGGTGAACGAGTGGCGTCCGATCGAGATCGAGGAAGTTTACAGAGCTCAAGTATCCAAGGGGCATCTAGCCGTTGGTAAAAGGCACGGGCTGGGCTTTGCCGGGGCGCTGTCGGGGATCGCACCCCGGTCGGGGATATTCCGCTCGCTTTTCTGCTCTTCAATGTCGGCGTCGAGATCGGATAGCTGATCTTCATCGGACCGGTGATCGAGCTGATTGCGCTTGCAAACTGGTTCATGGAGCGGGTTGCTGCGTTCTAGCGGGAAGCCATAATCCCGGAACGTTACGATACAAACGGTAGATGGAGATGCCTAGTCATTATGTTCTGAGATCGCCTGCTGTGAGGCGACGTACGCGAATGGATAAACCGGATGGGGAACGGTGTTGAATTCGTAAAGAGCGCCTTCAACGAGCGCGCCAAGGTGGTCGAGGAACTCGCCGCATGCAACGAGGGGTTCCGAGACCTCTGCGACGACTTCGAAATTGCCAACGACGAGGAACTGCGATGGGAGCAGTCAACCGCTCCGGAGCGCGATGAGCGCCTCGCTGAATATAGGGAGCTGATCGACAGCATGCGGACCGAGATCGAGCAGTCCCTCGATAGAGCCGCGGTCGTCCCGTTCAATCCGCCACGACCTTAACTGCCTACCAAGCATTCGACGTAAATTCACCACTCCAGATCAATCGCTCAAGGATAGGATAATGATGATAGATAGAGTTGGCATCTTCGCAGGAGCGGCACTCGCCGGTTTCCTCGCTCTTACCACGGTCGGGCGCGCCGACACCATGAGCTACGCCGATGCGGTGACGACGCTTGCCAAGGAGTGCGGCGCCGACATCAAGAAGTTCTGCAATGGCGAGAACCTCGGCAACGGCCGCATCCAGGCCTGCCTCGAGAAGAACGCATCCAAGGTTTCCCCAACCTGCACCTCGACCCTAGCCAGCGTCATGTCGTCGATCGCCCAGCGCCAGGACGCGCAGGCCTCGGTGTTCAAGGTCTGCCAGCATGACATCTCCCAGTACTGCAACGGCGTGAAGGGCGACGGGAACATCCTTTCCTGCCTCATCGAGACGAAGCGCGTCGACAACAGGGAATGCAACCAGGCAATTACCGACGCCGGATGGCGGTGAACCATGACCGGAAAGAGGGAAAACAACATGATCGCTCACGGCCTTCGCATTTCAATGGCACTCGGCCTGCTTCTGGCTCCGAGCATTGCTTCCGCCCAGCAGCTTAACAACAATCAGATCATGAGCACGCTCGGACAGGTGCGGTCAGCGGCACCAGCCGTCGATGTCGCCCTGCTGGTGGAAGAAGCGAACGCCAACGTCGGCAAAGGCGTCGCAGCGCTTCCCAATTGGAACAAGCTGTCGGAGCTCTCGCAGTTGATCGTCGAGATTGATTTCGAAAACAACTCGACGGCCATCGAGCCGAAATCCTACCGCACCGTGGGGCTGATTGCGGACGCTCTGCATCATCCGGATCTGTTTCGTTACAAATTCCTGATCGTCGGGCACTCGAGCGCGACCGGAAGCGCGAAACATAATCTCGAACTCAGCCAGAAACGCGCCGACGCAATCAACGAAGCGCTGTCGACCACCTTCGCGGTTTCCCCTGACCGCCTTTTTTCAGTGGGAGCCGGCGAGGAATGGCCGATCGATCCCGGTCATCCGGAGTCGGCCGACAACCGACGTGTACAACTGATCAACCTGGGACTTTTGAGGTAATGCCCGCGTGGCCGAACTGGAGGACGAACAGTGCTTAGGATCTCGCATGTCTGCATGATCGCGCTTGCAGCAGGCCTTCTATCTTCAACGCCGGTTCTCGCGCAGGACGCCATCTCGGCTCCCGCGCAGAAGACGATCGGCGCAACCAAGTCAAAAGTGGTGCCGTCGCTGGCCGTCCTCAATTCCGGAGGGGCAAAGCTTGAGAACGGGAAGCTGACGATGAGCGGCATCTCGGCGGTGTCTATCGTGTTTGCCGACCGCCCGGTGCGCTCTGCCGGTCATGTCTTAACTTCCGAGTTCATCAAGCAGTGGGATGAAGGCCCGGACAGTTTCGCCAAGGATCCGCCCAATGCGACGATTTCGGTCCTGAGCGGCAAGGGCGATACCGTCGCCGATGCCGTCGTCGTCCTGAAAACGCCGAAGCTCGAGGGCGGAAACCTGACCTTCGACGTCGCCGTGCTCGAAGGTGATCTCGCCGGAGCCGATGGGCCTGCTTCATTGTTCATCGATTGGTTTGCGGCACGTGGCCCTTACGGGGGCGTCGCCATCGGGGGCGCTGGTTTCCGCGCCCCGGTCTGGCGTGGCGGATGGTACGCACATCCTGGCGCATATTACGGAGCGGGCCTCGTGGCGGGGGCGGCGGTGGGAGCGGCCGTGGCGTCCGAACGCCCTTACTATCCGCCGCCGGCATGCGGATATTATCCCTATCCTCCCTGCTACTAGCGCCAGGGTACAGCAACATGCCCGTGCTGGTGTCGGCCCGGTGGGAGGCTTGCAAAAAGGCCTTCCACCGGAGCTGATAAGACTGAGGACATAGCGATTGGAGCATCTATCGAATCCTGATCCAGTTCTGGAAATACTCGTCGGCACTGTGTTTCTGATTGTGGTCATCTTCGTGCATGGAGCTGGTATCCGAAGCATCAGCCTTCGGTTCAGCAAATCCTGGGCACAGGTCACCAGCGTCACATCTCACTGGCGACTGAACCTGATGCTGGCGGTGACGATCGCCGCGCTAGCGCTCCTGCATTTCGCAGAAACCCTGATTTGGGCGGTTCCTCTCTATGCCAGAGAGATCATCCCCTCGATGCGCGACAGCTACTACTACGTCCTCGAGAGCTATACGACGCTGGGGGAGGGCAACGTGACCCTTCCAGATCGGTGGCGGCTCCTTGGTCCGATCATCGCAATGTCCGGCCTGTTTACCTTCGGTTGGACGGGAAGCGTCCTGGTCAGCATCATGACGGACTTCGGCAAATTCGACAAACTGCAGGCGAGGCGGGAGCGCGTGGAGGAAGAGAAGGCGGAGTGTGAGGATGCCCGCCTTCTCGAACACGAAGCCGGGAGAATGTGATCGACTGCACCGCGCATCATAAGATACCATCCGATGGCCGCGCTTTCGCCAAATCCTGCGACATCGCCCGGATCCCTCTGAAATGAAAGATATGTAGATCTCGCTCAGGAAAAGGTTGGAGGGAGAAGGTGCGAGTCGCCTCGGAGCGCAAGCAACCATTCGCTAAAGTCCTGGAACTCTTTCCCTACCGAAAATGTCACCGTGATTTGATCTTCAGGTCGAAGCCGCCGCAACCAGGCGGTAAGGCCTTCATCCCCGATGCGCCGGTCGCATTAAAGGTCGAGCATTCTCTCATAACAAAAAGGAGTGACCATGCTTGACCATTCCGCAGGCGATAGGCGGGACAGCACCGCTGCAAGCTTCATACTAAGATGCATGAAGCTCACGGAGGAGCGGGGCGCATATCATGTACTTGCCCTGCGGCTTCGAGAGAATGACGCCGAGTTTCGTGCGACTGCCTCGCTGAAGGAGCTTCACGACTACCAGCTTCTCCGCGATAGCGCCAACAGAGCTTTTGCGCACGAGAGAAAGCCGGCAGGGGCAGCCTTCTCAAACTTGATCATTCCCTCAATCGGATGCTCATTGAGAGCGGCGTCATGAACCTGAGCACGATTTTTCGCACGGAAGGTCAACCAGAGAAGGGAGTGGGCGTTGAAGTAGACGGCGATGGCCTCTCGTCCGGATTTTTATCCCACCAAGCAGAGTGGCGCCGGATTCTCGAGCAAGAAGCGGAAGACCAATATACGGTGATGTTGAATCACCTAGAGCGTTCCCATCTCAGAAGAGCGATCGAAGTAGACATCCTCGGGATAGGACGTTTCTCTGCCATTTTGATTACCGGTTCCAGTCCCGTTCTTCGACAGCGTGTCAGATGTCGAGGCTTGGTTTAGCTCAGACATGGTCTATGAGCCCAATCCCACCATTCCTTCCCGTTGAGCTTCGCAAGGGCGTCGGCTCGTTGGACCCGCTTCTCAAAACTTTCGCGATCCAAGTCCGAGGCGGTAGCTCTCGGCGTCTTACGCAAGAAGACCGTGAGCGAACTCAGCCCGTGAACACGTTCGATATCCTCCATTTCCGCGAGCCTTTCGAGAAACGGCTTTCCGGCGGTCAGCTCCACCACTGTCAAGCGGAGTTCTACATTGAGACCCCCGCAGGGGAGCTTATCCAGCAGCTTGAAGTACGACAGTTATTCGGGATTGGCATCAGATGATATCTTCGAACAAACTCCGAATGCTTCGAGAAGGATCATCTACCACGCAACGTGAGTTCCCGAAGAGTGCCGTGCGACTCGCGAGACGTTCCGATCAGCAAGGGAACCGAGGCCTCCTGACCGCATTTGATCGCAGAGAGTGGGCTCTCTGGTAGGAAAATCACCGCCGTACACGGGACGGAAAGGGCGTTTTCGGATCTCAGAGCGCAGGAGCATAGCTTGCCATGTGAAGATCTGGTCCGTCGAGGCATGCCACTCGCCGCGTATCGAATCTTCGCAACATGGCGACGCGAGTTCTTAAATCCCTGACCCGTCGAGCTCCTGGGCGTCGTCGCCTTCCCAGGGTGAGGGCATCGAGGTGCGATTGAGATTCGCCGAGGGCATCGGCATCCAGCACTTCAATTCCGGCTCGGCATATTCGACGACGCGGCCGGGCGAGGAATCAGATGCGCGCCAGCCTTCCGCACCGAACTGGTCGCCATTCGACCAATACGCGAGATCGACTTCTGCCTGCCCCTGTTCGGACGGGCGGATCGTGACGAGGATCCGACTGCCGTCTTTCGGCGCGCTTGCCATGTGGCGCCAGCGGTCTGGCTCGTCCATCGTTTTTCCTCCTGCCTTGCTGCAGGTTGTAAGTGTCGCCTCGCCATTGAAAACGGTCAACTCAAACTTTGCACAATCCATCCTGCGTATTCCGCTGCAAACCGCCGCTTGACAACGAATGCCCCCTGGTCGCTCGAGGGATGGTTTGGCGTGCTGCGGCAGGCGGAAAACCTGCCGCCGGTGCTGCATGCGATCGTCGCATGGATGCTTGGAATGAATTGGCCGTCCTGCAGCCTGCGCCCTGGCTCGGCCGGCTGCGCGTGAAGGGTGCCTTAGCGTCACTGACCGTTACTAATGGCTTTTGAACATTAGCACAAACTGATATTATCGCGGCGCGGGTACTACACTACGAGGCTCAACATGCGGCGTGGCCTGATATCTGGTGTCCTTCTGGCATGGGCTGCGATCTGTGTTTTGGCGGGTTTTGTTGTTGCCGACGAAGATGACATGACGACAGGTGAACGGCTCGCTGCATTATTGCGCGCCGGCCGGACGGTCATCTCGGGTCATCAAAAGCTTATCAACGACGAATCCCTGGGAAAAAAGGATCTCACGGGTCAACGTGTCGTCAACGAAGCGTTGCAGATCTTTGCCCAGCGCAAGGGCGATTCCGTCTCGGATCAGAATTTCAGCCCTCTCGATAAGCAATTGTTCGATGCGCAGGTCGCCGCGATAAAGGAAGTTGTCGACGAACATCAAAGTATGATCGATATGAAGGGTCTGGGCTTCAAGGGGTTCATTCCCTCGACCTTCGCCCGATTGGTCAATGAACGTTTCGGGGAAAAGGTCGGCGATAAGGCGAAGATGAAGGTGACGGCGCCGGAGGAACTGATCCGCAATCGCAAGGCGCGCCCGGATGATTGGGAGCAGCACGTCATAGAGAGCAATTTTCTGTCTCCCGATTGGCCAAAGGGAAAATCCTTTACTGAGGATGTGGAGGTGAGCGGCCGCCAGTCTTTTCGCATGCTGATCCCTGAATATTACTCGGCATCCTGCCTGACGTGTCACGGCGGACCCAAAGGCGAGGTCGATGTAACGGGCTACCCGAAGGAGGGTAAAGCTCAAGGCGATTTGGCCGGTGCGATCAGCATTACGCTGTTCAAATGAGCGCCTTCGCCACCATTCCGATGCGGATCGGCCGCTTGACGGATCGAAAGATACCGCTTCGCCTTATCTGTCTTTCGGCCGCGCTTTTGGGCGCGTTGCTCCTCAGCGTTGCCTTCATGGCGCATGATTTGCGTGAAAATCAGCGGCGTGTTGAGGAGGCGAATGCGCGCTTTCATATGTTCGACGATGCTGCCAAAGCGCATCGCCATTTTGGCGAGGTCCGCTATTGGCTCACGGATCTATCGGTCAGCCTGTTGACCCTCTCGGAACGGCGCGCGCAAGAAGCCCGCAAAACGCTGGAACAAGATCTGGCCCGCATCAAGGTCTTCGCGCCCGATGAAGCGAACACGATCCTACAGGGTTCGAACGCCTACTTTGAAAAGGCGATGGAGGCCGTTGACGCCTACACCAATGACAACAGGGTCATCGGCAACTCCCGGCTGGCGGCGGCCAGAAGCTATAGCGATCAAATCGATACCGTGCTTATGTCGCTAGAACAGCGTCTCGAGAACGAAGCCGATCTGGCGCGCGACGCTGCCGATGCGACGGCGCGCAATACCTATATGCGAGCTCTGTTCGCAGCCGGCGTGACGACGTTGGCCTGCATTCTGATGACCTGGCTGGTGCTGCGCTCCATCCTCGTGCCCCTCGGCCGGATCGACAGGGCGATGACGCAGTTGACGAGGGGGCAGGACGATGTCGAACTGCCGCCGGAAGGCAGCGATGAATTCGGAAAACTTTCAAAGACGTTGCGATTGCTGCGTGACAGCCAGGCTGAGCGTCGAGAGCTTGAAGCGGTTACCGAGCGCCAGCGCAATACGGTAATGACAGCGATAGAGACGATTCCCGATGGGTTCGCGTTTTTTGACGCGAACGACCAGCTGGTTTTGGTCAACCAACGTTATCTTCAATTGTTTCCGGAGATTGCGGACCTGATGACGCCTGGAAGGCCCTTTGAAGATATCATTCGTGCGCAGGTCGAACGCGGCACGACCGATATCGGAAACGGCGGCATAGAGAGTTGGGTCGCTGAGGCCATGCAGCGTCACCGCGAGCCGCAGGGCATGATCGAGCGGCAATTCGCCAATGGAACATGGCTACGCATCGCCAAGCGAAAGACGCCGGAGGGCGGCACCGTGGCGGTCTATACGGATATATCGGATTTGAAGAACCGACAGGGGGAGCTGGAGGAGGCAAGGCGTGGCGCAGAGGTCGCCAGCGAAGAAAAGAGCCGTTTCCTCGCCTCCATGAGCCACGAGCTGCGCACTCCATTGAATGCGATCATCGGTTATAGCGAAATGCTCATCGAGGATGCCAGCGATCTCGGGCAGTCCGGGTTCATTTCGGATCTCAACAAGATTATGGGCTCGGGACGCCATCTCCTGGCGCTCATCAACGACGTTCTCGATCTCTCCAAGATCGAGGCGGGCAAGATGGAACTTTACGTCGAGCGCGTCAGTCTAAGACAGCTTCTTGCCGACGTTCAAAATACCGTAGCGCCGCTGATCGCCAAGAAGGGCAACCGTCTGATGGTGAGTGCCTCCGTCGAGAAGGACGAGATCGAGACCGATAAGACCAAGTTGCGGCAAAATCTGTTTAATCTTCTGTCAAATGCCGCCAAATTTACGGAGAACGGGGAGATCAAGCTTGCGGTGCGGCGTTACGAGGACGGAGTTGGCGAATGGCTCGAATTTGCCGTCAGTGACAGTGGAATTGGCATGACGAAGGAACAGCAGCAAAAGCTGTTCCATGCATTCGTACAGGTGGACTCGTCGACGACGCGCAATTACGGCGGGACCGGCCTCGGTCTGACCATCACCCAACATTTCGTCAAGATGATGGGTGGTGCCATTGCCGTCGAGAGCGAATTTGGAAAGGGCTCGACCTTCCGCTTCACAATCCCTGCGATCACCAGAACAGATATCGTCCAGGAAAATGCGCCGCAAAGCGATACCTTGGAAGGTGCGAGCGCGCATCCAACAGTTCTCGTGATCGATGATGAGGCGCGGGCTCGCAATTTCGTCTCCGATGCCGTTCGCGGCGCAGGCTTTACCGTGATCGAGGCGGCGGGTGGAGAGGAGGGCTTGGCAAAAATCCGCAGATTGCACCCGGACGCAATCGTCCTTGACGTGATCATGCCGGGTCAAGACGGTTGGTCCGTCCTGCGTGAAATCAAGTCGGACAAGGCAATCTGTGATATTCCCGTCATCCTCGCGACGGTTGTCGCCGATCGCGAGATGGGCCTGGCCTTCGGTGCCGTGGACCATCTGATCAAGCCGATCGACCCCCGGCAACTCGTCGATACTCTAAACGCAGTCGCCGGCGAAGCACGTCATGATGTGCTTATCGTTGACGACGACCCCGCAACCCGCGAACTTTTCCGCAGGGTCCTCGTCCGCGAGGGTTGGCGGGTTCGGGAGGCGGCCGACGGTCGCCATGGTCTTGATCAACTCGAGGCCGGACGGCCGACGATTATGGTTCTCGACCTGATGATGCCGAACATGGACGGTTTCACGCTACTTCAGGCGATCAAAGACAGGCGCGACTTGGCAGATATCCCAGTCGTTATCGTCACGTCGAAAGACTTGACGCGAGAAGAGCTGGATTGGTTGGGCGTTCGTGCAACTGAAGTAGTCAGAAAAGGAACCAAAGGTCGCTCCGATCTGATTGCAGCTTTAAAGCGACATCTTCCGCAAAAGGAAGAGGCGTGAGGAGAGAGGTTCGAATGGTCAAGATTCTTCTCGTCGAGGACAATGAGATGAACCGCGATATGCTCTCTCGCCGCTTGGAGAGACGTGGTTACGAAGTTGTCAGCGCAACGGACGGGCTCGCCGGGGTCGAAGCGGCGGTGACCACGAAGCCGGACTTGGTTCTGATGGATATGAGCCTTCCTGTCATCGACGGCTGGGAAGCAACGAAGCGGATCAAAACAAATCCCATCACTGCTACCATACCGGTGATCGCACTTACCGCCCATGCCATGGCCGGCGATCGTGAAAAGGCAATCGAGGCCGGTTGTGACGATTACGACACCAAACCGATCGAACTACCGGGTCTGCTCGACAAGATCGCCCGTTTGACCGGAGGGTAACGATCGTGGCTCCATCTCGGGACATCGGGCATCGCATGTATATCGCCAGAATCGCCCAAAACATCGTCGATCCGGCCCAGGCCATTCTGGGCTATCAGGAACTGATTACGGAAGAGGTGCGGGACGCGGGACCCAGTGATGCTTTGCCGGACCTTGAGAGGATATTGAGCGCCGCGCGGGAACTGAATACATTGATCAAGCGGCTTCTCGACATCGAAATGCCGGAGAGTGGGGATGCCCCCTCGCTCGATAGGCTTTTGCGGCATGATCTCAGAACGCCCATGAATGCCATTCTCGGCTATTCCGAGATGTTGATCGAGGACTTCGCCGATACCTTGCCGGCGCGTCTGCTGGAGGACGTGTCGAAGGTCATCCGTGAAAGCCGCAATTTGCTTGCGCAGATTGACGAAACACTTGATGGATCGCCCCCCGATGCGGATCAGGAATTTCAGCCTAAATTCGATGGAACGATCGCCGCCGATCTGGCTAGGACAATGGCGACCCGTTCTTCGGCCATCACGGAACGCGCAGGACATATCCTCGTCGTCGATGACACGGCGTCAAATCGCGATCTCCTGTCCAGACGCCTCCGCCGCGATGGACACACCGTCGTTGCGGCATGCTCCGGCGAGGAGGCGCTTTGTATCTTCGATCAGCAGGAGTTCGACCTCGTACTGGCCGATGTCTTAATGCCGGACATGAACGGTATAGAGCTTCTCGGCCAGCTCAAATCTGACGGACACTTTCGCGAGGTCCCGGTCGTGATGATTTCCGGCCTGAAGGATGACGACGCCGTTGCCCGTTGCATTGAAGCGGGGGCCGAGGACTATCTCCGCAAGCCGATCAATCCCGTTCTGCTCAAAGCGCGTATTGCCGCCTGCCTCGAGCGTCGTCGTTGGCGAACACGCGAAAAGCAATATCTGGCGCAGATAGAATTCGAGAAGGAGCGGGCAAACGCCCTACTTCATGCGATTCTTCCAAAGCAGGTGGTGAAGCGGCTTGCCGATGGAGAAGAAGTGATCGCCGATCGCATCGATATGGTGACTATAATTTTCGCCGACATCGTCAACTTCACGGAATTTGCAGCACGAACGCCAGCGGCAGCACTAGTCCGGAGACTGGGAGAGCTGTTTAGTCGTTTCGATGAACTTGCTGATCAATATGGCATCGAAAAGATCAAGACGATCGGTGATGCCTATATGGCGGCGTCGGGACTACCGGACCCTCGCGTGGATCACGCCGTCGCGGGCGTTGCGTTCGCCAAGGCACTATTGGCCGAAATGTCTGGAGGCGTCGCTGATGGATCACCGCTCAGCTTGCGGATTGGCATCCATAGCGGGCCGGTCATCGCTGGCCTAATCGGTCGGAAACGCTTTGCCTATGATGTTTGGGGACATACGGTCAATGTTGCAAGTCGTATGGAGTCTTGCGGCGTCCCAGGTCAAATTCAGATATCGCAAACGACGTTCGATGCACTTGGCGAAGGACGTTTGCCGGCCCGCCGGGAAATCATGAATATTCGCGGCATTGGGAGATGCACGACCTACCTTTTGGAATAACGCTTCATGTCGACGTGCTCCATGCAGGCCTGTTGCAAAGGATGACGGCTGGTGCAGAACGGTTCGTAGTTGCTGTTTCAAGCCGTGTAGGCGCCGAACTGCCGTGCTGATGAGACGCACATCCCACCACACTGTGGACGAAATGTGTATCAGGCTTCTTAGGTCGATTTCTGTCTTCCCTCTTGGCACCCATGGAGCGACTTCAGGTAGACCCTCGCTAAAGCGCGTCGCCCGTTTTTTGATTCAGGTTCTCGAATCGACCGATTTGTGATTCCTTCGTAGCTGGAAGGAGACCGATCATGGGCAAATCACATCCGATCGAGTTGCGTTCCCGTGTTATTGCATTCGTTGAAGAGGGCAACACCCATCGTGAGGCGTCCCGTCATTTCCGGGTGTCGCCTCGATTTGTGAATAACCTTGTTATCCTGAAGCGTGAGACGGGCTCTCTGCTGCCGAGACGACAGGGCCATGTCGGCGGCGGCAAGTTGAGCGACCATGGAACATGGTTCCGTGAACGTATGGCTGAGAAGGGTGATTTGACGCTTGACGAATTGTGCCTCGAGCTTGCCGAGCGCGGCGTCATTGTGCATCGCTCGAGCGTCGGCCGCATGTTGCACCGGCTCGGGTTAAGCCACAAAAAAAAGCCTCATGGCAAGCGAGCAGCTTCGTCCGGAAATCGCTCGGGCGAGAAATCTATGGATAGAAAGACGCAAGCCGTTTTTTGATAAGGCTCTGGCGCGCCTTACTTTTATCGATGAGACGTCGACGAACACAAAGCTGACAAAACGCTCCGGTTGGTCGTTAAGGGGCCAACGTTACCGCAGTCATGCGCCTTTCGGATCCTGGAAGACGCAGACGTTTATCGCGGGCCTAAGATCGCATTCCATGGTCGCGCCATGGATCGTCAACGCACCAATGAATGCCGAGATATTCGAGACTTGGATCGAAACGCAACTCGTCCCAACTCTATCAAAGGGCGACATCGTCATTGCCGACAATGTCGGTTTCCACAAAAGCCAAAAGGCCGAAAAACTCATCAGACAAACCGGTGCCAGGCTGCTGTTCTTACCTGCCTATTCGCCCGACCTGAACCCAATCGAAATGGCCTTCTCGAAACTCAAGTCGCTCCTACGAAAGAAAGCCGCAAGGAGCTTCGACACAATATCGAATGCCCTCAGTGACATCTGTGCACTGTTCTCCGTTGAAGAATGTCGAAACTACTTCAAGGCCGCAGGGTATGAGGCGATTTAGGTGCGACAAGCTTTAG
>NZ_FOCV01000004.1 GCF_900110205.1 Rhizobium tibeticum
ATATGGGGGCTTACCTCGGCTTGGTACCCAGACGCTATCAATCCGGCGAGATCGACTATTCCGGCTCCATCTCCAAATGCGGCGACAAGCGTGTGCGCACACTGCTCTACGAGGCCGCTAACGTCATGCTGACGCGCTGGAAGCAGCCGCTCAAGCTGAAGGATTGGGCGTTGGCTATCGCTCGGCGCTCGACCATGCGCAAGGCCCGAGTCGCGCTTGCTCGGCGCCTCGCGATCATCATGCATGCCATGCTGCGCAATGGCACCACATTCAAACCGGCCTGACGATCAGCAGACAGAAGGCCGAAACGAGCCCCCGAGCGGGAGCGCCCCAGGGAGGGAGTGGTAGACGGCGCCGATTCTGTAGCATGCGGCCATTCAATGGCTGGCTGCGATTTCAACCAAGCCGCTTCACACCCAGCCGACCCCATCGAGTGCCTCGAGCACGTAGAGAACACAGGCATCCTGAAAGGCCTCAATTTCGCTCAAAGCGGAGCTCTCGTACTTGACCAATTAGAGAACGATATCGGCAAAGCTGTCCTTGGTGACATCTTGGTGACGAGAGTAAATTGCGACTGTGATCTCAAAGATCGCGCCGCGCTTTGGGCTTGGCCCGCTCATCTATTTCGCTTTCTTGGCCACCGCGGCTGGGGGCGCAACGAGCGCGAATTCCTTCATTTCATCAGGGGAAAGATAGTAGAGCCTGTCGGGCGGGGTCTCCATGGCGTGGATCCAGAGCCCCGGTTTGATTCCCATTTCGTCGAGATGGCGGGTCACGTCGGCGGTGGTGCGTTGTGCTTCCGACATGGCAAGTTCGGGCGAAAGCTTCTCCTTGGTGCCGTTGAAAACCTGATGCACGCCGAGAACGGCATCCTTGTCCGCCGTGCGCACGACGCCGCCTGCCATGACGATCGGGCAGGAGGAAACGCAAAGCGCGCCGCCGGCAACGCTGGTCGCTATCTTGCGTTCGCGGATGAGCTTAGAGATCGCCAGCGCGTCGCCGACCGATCCCCCCGGCGAGTCGAGCGAGACTGTTTTGACATATTCGCCACGGGTTTCGATCTCGGTCTGGAAGCGTGTGGCCGCACCCACCTCGATCGTGCCTTGTGCGAGCAGCACGCCGCCTGGCTGCAGATCGAAGCGGATCGCCTTCTTCAGGAGCGCTGGGTCGGTCTTCACCTCGACCGGCGCGCCCTGTGGTTTGCCTTCCGTCAGTGCCGGCGGCAGCACGGGCGGGGCGTTCGGCATCATCGGATCGAAGGCTGGAATATCCGGACTGGCAGAGCTGATTTCATGCCAGTCGATGACTACGAAGACCGCGGCCGCGGCGAGGAGGGCATGGAAGGCATGACGCATCAGCGTGCCGTCATCGGCAGAAAGCACGTAGTCCTTCAACCGTTGCCCCGCCGTTTCCAGTCTCATGCCGGCGGCCCTTTGCGTGGTCCCTTGCCGGAAAGATCGAAGCTCGCAATGTTCGACTGATCGGCCGCTTCGGTGCGCTCCGCGGCATCCATGGCGGCTTCGATGTCGACGCCATGCCGCTGGATTTCACGTCGCACTTCCAGCGCCTGCAGAAGCTCGGCCGCAGTGATCCGTTCGGCAAAGGGCAAGCGCTGCTCCTGGCGGCGCAGCGTCGAATGGACGATCGACAGCATGAAGATCAGCACCGCAGGCAGGATATCGATCGAGATGGCTCCGGCCCAGCTTGGGATGAAATCACCGGCATAGCGCAGCACGGCTTCCGCAGAGGAGAGCGGCACGAAACGGCGCTCGGCCACCGGTTTGCGCTCGAGGATCTGGTCGGCCGCCTGCGATAGTACCTTGGATTGCGCGGCGACAGACGATCGAATCGTTTCCATGACCTGATCCTGCCTTGTGGCAAGGTCGGCCTCGCGTCCATCCGCCACCGGGGCGATGAAGCCGAGCGACAGGTCCTCCGCCGCGCGCTTCACCGACGGCGCTATCGACGTCTGCTCCAGCGAGGTGATGACACCGGAAAGCCCAACGACTTCGGCCGAGAATTGATCGGCGCGCGGGTTGATCGCACCCGGCGCGGAAACCAGCGTGCGCATGGTCTCGAGATGCTTCCGCCCCTCGTCGAACAGTGTCGTCACGCGCTCGCGTGACGCGTTGATGCCATTCTCCAGCTCGGTCAGCTGCGAGGCCATCTGCGACAGAAGCTGGACGACGCTGCCGGCCCCGGTCGTTCCGGTCAGCGCGCCCGTCTCCCGCTCCTGGTCGGCAAGGCGCTGGAATCGTTCCTGTGTGCGCTGGATGTCGGGAAGTAGGCTTTGCGCGGCGAGTGCATTCTGGTGTGCCTGGTCGAGATCAGCCGTGTAGTCCTCCAGCGTTTCGGCCAGATGCTGTTCGAGCGCCGCCGAGCCCGCCAGTGCGGCCGCGTTCAGCCAGCTCGACATGGCGATGATCATCGCGCAGCCGAGTGCCATGACGCCGAGCATCGCGGTGCGTCCGGCCGTCCCCGTCACATGCGGATAGAAGCGAGCCATGTAGGTCCAGAAGGCGTAGATCGCCACCGAAACGGCGCTGGAATAGATGAGCGCTGCGAAGAAGACTGCCGTTGCCGAGCCGTCGAGGATGCTTCGCACCCCAAGGTAGGTGTAAACGCCGGAGGCGAGCGCCAGGATCGCGAACGCGAAACGGGTCATGGTCTCGACGGCTTCGACGCCGTCCTGCAAGCGATGCGATGTGCCGAGCGCCATAGTCTCCTCCGGGCTAGCCCCTTAAGAAACCACTACAATACAGGCAAAAGCAAGGTTTGGCATCGGGCAGGCCGACGGCGCCAAATCTGATCTCGTTCGGCCGCTTATTCGGCCGGCGTAATGTGAGCAGATTTAGTGTCGAAACCCGCTCCGCGCAGCGACTTCTGCGAGATGTCGATCATCGGCGTGAAGCTCGCAGCCCGCATGCCGACCTCGTCGCGCTCATCGAGGGTAGCTGCCGGCGCCATGCCGCCCGACCGCTCGCTGCGCGCGACTTCCAACTGGCCGGTCAGGATGGCACGCTCGGCCCGCAGCTGCCGGATTTCCGACTTGGCGATCTCCAGGCTGGTGCGCAGCTGGCCGATTTCGTAGCGATGCGCGTGTCGATATCGCGACGCGGCGCATCGGCATCGCGGCGTGCGCGCAGGCTCTCGGCTTCACGCAGCTTCAGCGCGCCGCCTGCTTGCACTTGCCTTCACCTCGGTCGCGAACTCCCGCCAGGCATCGCCTGACGAGGTGTGGCCGCTCCTGCCGCTGCCAATTGTGCGTTTGTCGGTAGCAAATGCCACCATAGTCACACTACTAGAAATTGAACGGCAACTTTGCTACAAAGGCAGCCTCGGGAGGCATGGAAGTTACACGCCTGGAAGTGAGCGCGGAACTCTGTGCTCCGAGGGGCGGAATGTTCGTTTGGAGGCGTCGATGCATTTCACACCTTCAATAGCGTCCATGGTATCCGTCGCAGCGATATCGGTCGGCCTTTTCGCACAGAGCGATGCCCACCAATCCGACAGCGGTTGGACATACCCCCCATCGTGCTGCACCGGTAAAGACTTCGGTGGAGACTGCCGGGCCGTACCCAGATCTCAGGTGAGGAAAGGACCCAACGGATTCTCTGTTATCCTTCATCCGGGGGACCATCACCTGGTGACGAGAAACCAGTTGTTCCTGATCCGTTATGGAGATGAGTTACGATCTGGAGACGGTGAATTTCACATCTGCCTTCAGCCAACCGATGACCCCACTGAGGCGGATGGGATAGGACGGGGTGGACGGTATCATATGACCTGCTTTTTTGCGCCTCCTGACGGCGTTTGATCACCAAGTGGGCTTTTGGGGACAGTTGCTGAAAATAGCGCAATTTTGCAGAAGCGGATTTTATTCCTCTCCATCCGAAAGGCCCCGGCTCCTGCTGTTGCGAAACGCGCCCATGATCAGCGATTTAGGGCCGGAAAGCCAAGTGCTTGGTAGAGGCAATTTTTCCTCTCGGCCGATCTTTTTTGATATTTCGCTGGTTGCCTCTCCATGCTTGCGCTCCTATGTTCCGCCTCACCTGCCGATTACGCAAACTATTGCCAAAGGAGACCCGCAATGGCTTTCGAATTGCCCGAACTTCCCTATGACTACGAAGCGCTTCAGCCCTTTATGTCGAAGGAAACCCTGGAATTCCATCACGACAAGCACCACAAGGCCTACGTCGACAACGGCAACAAGCTCGCGGCAGAAGCAGGCCTTTCCGACCTCTCGCTCGAAGACGTGGTGAAGAAGTCGTTCGGCACCAATGCCGGGCTCTTCAACAATGCTGCCCAGCATTACAACCACGTCCACTTCTGGAAGTGGATGAAGAAGGGCGGCGGCGGCAACAAGCTGCCGAGCAAGCTCGAAGCTGCCATCAGTTCCGATCTCGGCGGCTACGACAAGTTCAAGGCCGATTTCATTGCCGCAGGCACGACTCAGTTCGGGTCCGGCTGGGCATGGGTTTCCGTCAAGAACGGCAAGCTCGAAATCTCCAAGACCCCGAACGGCGAAAACCCGCTCGTACACGGCGCAACCCCGATCCTCGGCGTCGACGTATGGGAACACTCCTATTACATCGATTACCGCAACGCGCGTCCGAAGTACCTCGAAGCCTTCGTCGACAGCCTGATCAACTGGGATTACGTCCTGGAGCGCTACGAAGCGGCTGCGAAGTAAGCAGCTCGCAAGAACGAGATGTCAGCACCCGGCGCCTAGAAACGCCGGGTGTTTTCGTTTCGATGACCGTCACAAGCTTGTCATGCGGCGCGCCTAAAGCGCTGCCATGACATCCTTTTCCGATTTCCCAAGTCTCCGCTTCGGCATCGTCGCAGACCCGCAGTATGCCGCAAGGGCGCCGCATGTCGGGATGAACCGCCACTATGCCAAAAGCCTCGCCAAGCTCGCAGAGGCAATCGAGGTCTTCAATCGTGAGGATCTGAGCTTCGTCATCACGCTCGGCGATATCATTGACCGTGATTTCGAGAGCTTCGACGATATCCTTCCCGTCTACGATAGCCTGAGGCACGAGAATTTCTTCCTGCTCGGCAACCATGATTTTTCCGTCGCACCGGATCGATTGGTCGATGTCGCTAAGCGTGTCGGCCTGACCTCGCCGTGCTACAGCTTCGTCCGACACGGCTGGCGGTTCATTGGCCTCAATGGCAACGAGGTCAGCACCTTTGCGCCACCGGAAGGGCATCCCTATCGAGACATCGCGGCCCGCCGCCTTGCTGAGCTCAGGGCTGCAGACGCCATCAACGCGCAGGAATGGAACGCCATGCCGAGCGAGAAGCAGTTCGCCTGGCTTTCCGACCAGATCAAGGACGCCGGCGCCACGGGCGAGCGCGTCATCGTCATGAACCATTATCCGGTCTATCCGCCGAACGAGCACGACAGCTGGGATCGCGAGCGCATCGTCACGCTTCTGACGGCGCATGACAACGTCGCCGCCTACTTCAGCGGCCACAACCATGCAGGCAATTTCGGCACGCTCGACGGATGCCACTTCCTGAATTTCAAAGGCATGGTCGATACCGAGACCGAGAATACCTTCGCCATCGTGGAGATCTGGGCCGACCGCATGGAAGTCCGCGGCTTCGGACGCGAAGACAGCCGGACGCTGAAGCTCCGGCGCTAGGTCGTGATGATTTTGGTCCGAAGCCACCAACGTGTTTCACACTCCGCGTAAAAAGGGGGCAAGCCGATTGTTCCCTAGCGATCGGCAGCTTTGCGCCGTCAATGCAGCCCCATGTGAGGCGTCGCAAGGTACGTTTCGCGCCCGCTCCGGCTAGCCCGGTGGCACCGGCGCCGGGGTTTTCAACCGCAAGCCGAGGACCAAGGGCACGCCGGTCGCGTAAACGACGACGACCGATAGCCAGATCGCGCCGGGCCATTGTTGCCTGACGACGAAATAGAAGCTCGAGAACGCGAGCGGAGCCACAATCGAGGCCAGACTCACCGCGGACGCCAGCACGCCTTGGAACTGGCCTTGCTGGCTCTCATCGACCTGCCGGGTCGCCAGAGACTGCAAAGCCGGCACGCCGATGCCGCCGAGGGTGAAAACCGGCATGATCGCGAAGATCATCCAGCTCTGGGTAGCGAAGGCCATGACGATCAGAGCAATGCACGCTCCGGCGATGCCCGTCAGAATGGCTGCACGCTCGCCGAGCAGCTTCACCGCCGGCCCCGGAAGGAAAGCCTGGGCGAGGGTCTGGCAGACACCGAAGGTGCCGAGCGAGAAGGCCAGTCCAAAGCCCGTTCCACTGGAAGGTGTCGCTCCCCCAGAGGGCCCAGCAGGTGCCGTATGCCTCGCCTGTGGCGCTGAAAATCAAAAAGACGATGATGATGGGCAGCAAGCTCTTCACCGAGAACACCCAACGCAGCGGCCGAAGGGGGTTCAACGCCGACAGGTCGATTTTCTCCCGGCTGGGTGTGCGTGTCTCCGACAGGATGAAGAACGCCAGCAGGAGATTGCAGGCGTTCAGCAAGGCCGCCGCGATGAAGGGCAGTCGCAGCCAGTCATCACCAAGGGCGCCGCCGAGGACGGGGCCGATGATGAAGCCTATGCCGAACATGGCGTTGAACAGGCCAAAGCGGCGGGCGCGCTTTTCCTCGGGGGAAATGTCGGTGATGTAGGCGCTCGCCACGGAGATGTTGGCACTCGTCAGGCCGGCGATGGCGCGGCCGAGCAGCAGCATCCAGAGATTGGGTGCAAAAGCCAGAAACAGGTAGTTGATGGCTGCGCCCCCGAGTGAAATCAGCAGCACGGGCCGACGGCCCAGCCGATCGCTGAGGGCACCGAGCACCGGCGCAAAAATAAACTGCATGACCGCGTAGAGGGCGGTCATTGTGCCGATGTAGGGCGCCACGTCTTCAGCGTGGGTGACCTCCTGCAGCAACGAGGGCAGAATCGGAAAGATGAGGCCGATGCCCACGGCATCGAGGACAATGGCGGTGAAAATAACAATGAGGGGTCTGTTCATAGTGCGTTCCGATCGACGCAAGCATGCAGCGCTGCTAGGCGCCAATGGCTTGCGATTGGGCCTGACGGTGCGTCAGGGGTTTTGTTCTCGTGGAAACGCTGGCCGATCCATGCTCGAAAGCGCATGGATCGCTTGTACTCGACCGCCTAGACGACATTTCGTCCACCTGTTTACTCCGCCACTGAGCGGATCAAGGGAGGCGGTCGCTTTTCGCGACGATGGCCACCTACACCAGGCGACTGTGCGCGACAAGTCCCTTTCTTGCCGATGATGAATGACTGGCAAGCGCCATAGACGTGGTCCTTGCCATAGCCGCGCCGTCAGGCCGGCGTCCTTGGCCTCGTTCTCGATCGGAAAGAGCTTGTGTCCGGCCTGGTTGCGGTCGGTCCCGCAATGCGCGACCATGACCTGGGAGTCCCCCGGCGGCGCTAGCTGACGCGAGGTGGTACCTTTGTGCGTGAGGTTGGAGTTGCATTTGGCGGAGAGCCGCCATGTGCCGGCGGCGCCATGTCTTGCGCCAGTTGCGGTCGCTCTGGCAGAGAAAAATTGCCGCGCGATGCGATGGTGCCTCAGCCACGCCGGGCGGCTTCGATCACCCCAACGTCGATCTTCCTCATGGTCATCATTGCGTCAAAGGCACGCTTTGCTTGATCACCGCCTGCCGCCAGCGCTTCGGTCAGTACGCGCGGTGTGATCTGCCAGGACAGACCCCACTTGTCTTTGCACCAGCCGCATTCACTTTCAAGGCCGCCATTGCCGACAATGGCATTCCAGTAGCGGTCGGTTTCTTCCTGATCGTCAGTTGCGATCTGAAATGAGAAGGCTTCGTTGTGTTTGAACGCGGAACCGCCGTTCAAGCCGATACAAGGAATACCCGCGACCGTGAATTCAACAACCAACACGTCTCCTTGCTTACCGTCCGGATAGTTTCCAGGTGCACGAATGACGGCACCCACGGCGCTGTCGGGAAAGGTTTCGGCATAGAAGCGGGCGGCAGCCTCAGCGTCTTTGTCGTACCATAGGCAGATCGTGTTCTTTGCCATTGTGCGGGTCCTTTCGCTCTTCATTTCCCATTTCTCCCTGAAATAAGGAGCAAACCGTCTTTCTCCAGCCCATATGAGCCATTTCACGCGGCCGATTGCCAAGTGCCTCTCATGGTCGAAGGGTCCCCCTTTGGGGCCACAGTTGCGATTGGACCCGGTCGCTTTCGGTATCGCTCTAAGCTGCCGTTACCATCGGCAGCTCTTTGCGGTCCATGGCATCGCGCTTCGGCGGCGTGCCGAACATGCGCGAATATTCGCGGCTGAACTGTGAGGCGCTTTCGTAGCCCTCCTGATAGGCGGCAGTGGCAACGCTCGCACCGTCCGAAACCATCAGTCGCCGCGCCTCCAGCGGTCGCAGGTTCTTCTGATACTGTAGCGGTGTCATGGCGGTCATCTGCTTGAAATGCTGGTGGAAGGAGGAGGCGCTCATGCGGGCGACGGACGCAAGTTGCTCGATGCGCACGGGCTCAGCGAAATTCTCGCGCAGTAGGTGGATGGCATCGGTCATGCGGCGGGCATGGCTGCCGGGTAGCGCAAGCTGGCTGACCTCGCCTGCATTCGGCCCCGTCAGCAGCCAATAGCAGATTTCGCGCATGATCGCCGGGTAGGGCCCGATGATTGCCTCGCTGCTCTCGGAGGACAACCGCTGGGTCAACGGCCAGCGCATCGAAGTCTCCGGCGGCACATACCTCTGACGCGCCAGACCAGGATGATTTTAGGTCGTTCGGCCTGAGATCTGAATCCTGATCTACATCAAAGAGCTAGAGCGGATTTCGGGCGAGAACCGCTTACACTTTTTTGCATCCCGCTTCAGGCGGTTGCGGCGGCCGGCGGGTTCAGCCACTCGCTCGTCCACAGCTGCCGCAACCGGTCGCCTTCGCCCCGGAAATAGGCGTCGACCGCCTCGCAGTTTTCCACCCGGTCGCTGCGGAAATTGCGGATCGCCTGGCGCAGCTCGCACCAAGCCACGATGTTGGCGGTTTGCGAATAATAGATGAGCGCGATCGGTCGGATCTTGCGTTCGGTCGCGCGGCCAAGTTCGTCACGATAGTCGAGCACCAGCTTCTGCTCGTCGCGGATGGCGCGGCGAACAAGACCAAGATCAAGGCCTGCCGGCGATTGGGCAACCGATCCCCAGGCATAGAGCGCCTTTCGTTCCATCGCCTGACGCAGCGGCGCCGGTACGGAGCCGGCGATCTTCTGGTTGACGCTCTTGGCCGCCCGCTTGAGTTCCTCGTCGCCGGTCCGGTCGAGCAGGGCCAGCGACAGGACGATTGCCTCCATTTCCTCGACCGAGAACATCAGCGGCGGCAGGTCGAAGCCGGGTCGCATGATGTAGCCGATGCCGCGACCTCCCTCGATCGGGACGCGCATCGCCTGCAAGGCGGCGATATCGCGATAGATCGAGCGTACGGTCACCTCAAGCGTCTCCGCCATGGCTGCCGCCGTCATCGGCTTGCTCGCCAGTCGCAGGATCTGGATGATCTCGAAAAGCCGCGAGGCCTTGCGCATTTTTCGCCTCCGTCGGTCCAGGCTCCTGACAATACACTGTCAGTTGGATCGTCGTATAGATCTCCCTATCAAATTGAAAATCAACAAGGTCCCGGAAATCGACCTTGACCTGGATAGCGAGAAACTGACATGACTTACAGCGAAAATCTCTGGCTCTATTTCACCCTCCTCTTCGGCATCATCATCGTTCCCGGCATGGACATGCTCTTCGTGCTGGCCAATTCGCTGACCGGCGGCAGGCGTACCGGCATTGCCGCGACTGCCGGCATCATGGCAGGCGGCGCAGTGCATTCGCTCTATGGCGCGATCGGCGTCGGCGTGCTTGCAATCCTCTTGCCGACGCTGTTCAACCCGCTGCTTTTTGCCGGTGCCGCCTACATGGCCTGGATCGGCTACACGCTGATGCGCAGTTCGATTACCGTCGATACCGTCGGCGCGGGCGGCCTGCGCTCGGGCTGGCGGGCCTTTCGCCAGGGTGCGGCGACCTGCCTGATGAATCCCAAGGCCTATCTCTTCATGATCGCCGTCTATCCGCAGTTCCTAAAGCCCATTTACGGGCCGATCTGGGCGCAGGGCCTCGTCATGGGCTTTATGACCATGGCGACCCAGGCTGCCGTCTACGGGACGTTGGCGCTGACGGCGGCGCGAAGCCGCAATTTGCTGGTGTCCAATCCCAAGGCGACGATCCTCGTCGGCCGGATCGCCGGCGGCCTCCTGATCGCTGTTTCGATCCTCACGGCATGGCACGGTTGGCGCGCGCCGTCGTGAGGCACTCGGTGTGAAACGATTTGGAAGTCTGCTTTTTCCTGAAATCCTTGAAATCTCACCCACTTGTTACTTTTGGAGGTGGAAAAATTTGCAATGATGCCGCGCGCCTAGCGAAGCGCCGGGCTTTGCGGACCTGTTATCAAAGAGGAGTGGAGACATGAGACTGAAAACGATAGCCGCGGCACTGCTCGTCGCCGGCCTGGGGGTCGTAGGCGTTGCCATTGCAGCCGACGACGGCACGCACGAAGCGCGTTCTGCGCTGATGAAGAAGGTCGGCGGCGCGGCAGGGGCGATGACAGCAATCGCCAAGGGCGAGAAGCCCTATGACGCAGAGGTGGTGAAGGCGGCGCTGATGACGATCTCGGAAACCGCAAAGGTTTTCCCGGATCAGTTTAAGGCTGGCACCGAAAAGGGGGATAAGGCGGCAAGTCCGAAGATTTGGGAAGATCACGCGGACTTCAAGGCCCGTGCAGCAAAGCTTTCAGCCGATGCCGACAAGGTCCTCGCCCAGCTTCCGGCTGACGCAGCCGGTGTCGGCGGCGCTTTAAAGACGCTTGGCGGCAACTGCGGCGGCTGTCATGAGAAGTTCCGCATAAAGACCGAATAGCGATCCTGGCATTTCAGTCAAGCGATCCGCGCCAGCCTTGTCGCTGGTGCGGATCGTTTTATGTTTTCAACAAAGCTATTGGCAACAGGAGCGGTGAATGTTCCGCAGGTTCGTCCGGTATTTGCTCTGTCTCGTCGGTGTGGTCGTCATTGGCGGAGCGGTCTTCTACTTCATCACCGCGCCCAATCCGCTTCCCGACAATCATTGGGCCAACCTTGGCGAACCCGATCTGAAGAACGGTGAAATGGTCTTCTGGACAGGTGGCTGTGTCAGCTGCCACGCTGCGCCGAGGTCGGAAGGCGACGCCAAGCTGACGCTCTCGGGCGGCCTGGCGTTGAAAAGTCCCTTCGGCACCTTCCACGTGCCCAACATATCGCCTGACGAGAAGGCCGGTGTCGGGACATGGACGTTGGCGCAGTTCGGCAATGCCATGAAGCGCGGCGTCGCGCCCAGCGGACAGCATCTCTACCCGTCCTTCCCCTACAATTCCTACGCCCGGATGAGCGACAAGGACGTCAACGATCTCTTCGGTTATCTGAAGACGCTGCCAAAGAGCGGCAACGTGGCCCCGCCGCACGAATTGCCTTTCCCATACAACATCCGGCTGGCGTTGGGCGGCTGGAAGTTCCTCTATTTCAACGACGAGCCACGTGTCGCGCTTGCGGCCAATGTCGACGACAAGATTAAGCGCGGGCAGTATCTGGTCGAAGGGCCTGGCCATTGTGGCGAATGCCACACGCCGCGCGATCGGCTCGGCGGGTTCGAGGGCGACAAATGGCTGGCGGGTGCGCCAAACCCGGAAGGTCGGGGCAGGATCCCCAATATCACGCCGGGTTCGAAAACCGTCGGCTCATGGAGCCAGGAGGATATCGCGAACTATCTGGAAACCGGCTTCACGCCCGACTTCGATACGGCGGGTGGCTCGATGGCGGATGTGCAGCGTAACCTCGCCCACCTGCCGAAGCCGGAACTCGAGGCGATCGCAGCCTACGTGAAGGCGGTTCCCAACCGCTAATATTAGCAATATCTCAAAAATGCCGCATTGCAGCACTCCACTGGGTCGTGCGCACTGAACGCCCAGTGGCGAACCCTTCCGAGGTTCGCTTTCCGAACGACGCCCATCATCGTCTTCTGAAAGGACAGCTGCATGCACATCACGTCGGCCAACCCTGCAGATGATCTCGAGTCCGTCGCCCGCAAGGGCGGCAAATTGCGGCGTATGGTGGTGCGGATACCGACTTACATTGCGGATATCCGCGAAAATCCTGCCTGGCTGCCGATGTTCCTGCTGGCGCGCACAATACCGGCGCGCAAGGCGCATTGGCTGACTGCACGACGCAGCAATGGCGCGATCGAGAATCTGCCGACGCTTTTCACGGGCGTGGATTATGGAAGCGCCGTCGCGGCGCTGAGGCGCGATGGGATATTTCCCAACCTGACGCTCCCCGAGGCGATCACCGGTGAAATCGCCAGCTTTGCAAGCGCAACCCCATGCTTCGGCAATTTCGATCGGCAAATCGAGTTTCGGGCGTCGGATCATCGCGACGCAGAGCAGCAATGGGGACGGCCGATCCTGAGCGGCCACCACTTCGAGCGGGCCCTTGATTGCCCCGCGGTTCGTGCGGTCCAGCGCGATCCGGTCCTGTCGGAAATCGCACGCTGCTATCTGGGTGCCCAAGCCCGCCTCATTACCACCCGCATCTGGTGGAGTTTTCCCACGAGGGCCGGCGAGGCCGACCGCAGCCTGGCGTCGCTGGACAAGTATCACTTCGATCTCGACGACTGGCGAATGCTGAAGTTCTTCTTCTATCTCGTCGACGTCGACGAAGACACCGGTCCGCATGTCTATGTCAGGGGTAGCCACAACAAGCGCCGCATCAAGCACCAATTGACCCTTCTAGTCGGCCATCCCGCGCATGAAATCCTGGATTTCTACGGGAAGGAGAGCGTGACGACGCTGACCGGCGCGGCAGGCTTCGGCTTCGTGGAAGATCCGTTCGGTTTTCATATGGGCACGGTCGCCAAGACGAAGCCTCGCCTGATGATGGAGGTGGGCTTTGGTGTTTCCAAGCCGTCGCGCCGCCGCTTCCACGGCGAGCCGGTGCTACGGTGAACTCAGCGCGGTCGGCGCCGCTAAAGCATGTCCCCCGAAAGTGGACACCGGTTTCGGGACAAAGACATGCGTGAGAACAAAAAATAAAGCACAAATCAACGAATCCAAACGATCGCGACGCGCCTCCGTTCGTTTAGATTAGGCCGCTTTCGGCTGGTGCTCGGCACCGAACATCAGCACGTACTGGTCCAGTTCGTCGCCGGCATGTCCAAGTGCGCGGTAGATTTCCGCCGCAAAGGTCATCGGTGCCGATCCGGCCGCCGTCACCAGCTTTCCGTCACGCACGGCCTGCGGGATATCCTTGTAACGGGAGTGGCCGGCGTAGCCGGGCGCACCTGCGATAAAATTGGCGGCATTGCTGGTATGGTCGATGGCATTCAGCGCTCCTGCGCGGGCAAGGGCCAGCGTTGCGCCGCAAATCCCGGCGACGAGCTTGTCGTGGGCGATAAAGTCGTCGATCACCTGTTTGAGGTCAGGCGCCTTCTCCGTTTCCCAGATCGTTCCGCCGCAAAGCACGAGGCCGTCGAAGGCGTTGGCATGCAGGTTTTCAGCCGCGGTATCGGCCGCGACGCGCATGCTGCCCATCGAGCGCACTTCCTCGCCTTCGGGTGTTGCAAACACCACGTCGAAGCCGAAGTAGGAGCGTGCGGAGGCCGTCAGTTGCGCGACCTCCCAGTCGGCGAATCCGTCGGTCAGCACGATTGCAAGTCGGGTCATCGGTTTCTCCTTGCCGAGCGTCCGCAGTGGCCAATGCCGCTCATGCTAAAGCCTGCATATAGCGCATGCCAGTAACCGGGCGAGGCACGAAGTCCATGTTCTCGTAGAAGCGATGGGCCTGCACGTTGCCGGTGGCAGCGCTGACCGAGAGATAGCCGCAGCCGGCGCTGCGAGCCGTCTCGCGGGCGCGGTTGACGAGATGCTGGCCGACGCCATGGCCGCGATGGCCGTCGCGCACGAAGAGATGGTGCAGATCCATGCCGCGCGCACCATCCTGCGCCCTGTAGAGCGGCACGAGGATCGCGTAGCCGATCAGGCCTTCGCCGGTCTCGGCAACGAGGGCGCTGATCCACGGCACGGGGCCGAAGAGGTCGCGCTCGAGCTGCTCCGGGCTCGAGGCGGAAGCATCGCCGTGGTGCTTGGCGAGCAGGGCGATCATTTCGGTGAGTTCGGGCAGATCGCGCGGCTTGGCGGCGCGGATATTGATCACCGGCGGGCGGATCAATGAGACTTCGCTGTCTTCGATTTCAACCATGGTCTTCGCGTCCTTTGTGGTTTTCTGCCGTCAGGACGCTGCCAATACAACAAAGCCGCCTGACGGCGGCTTGTTGACAATATGATCTGTCCAGCCGCCCCTTACAGGTACAGCCAAAAATACGTGCTGGTGATGTGCGCGTTCTTGATCATGTGTCGATAGATCGTCCAGAACGCGCCGTTTGTCAATGGGGTTTACGCGCGGGCGCCGGGAAGCGCGCAGCGTCCTTCGACGCAGCCGCCATCGACTGCTTTGCCGGTGGCATCGGAACCGCTTGCGCCAGCTACTTTTCATCAGCCTCGTATTAGTATAGGGTACCCCCCTATACTAAATGGATGAAGCCATGTCGCACACGACGCACCACAAGAAAAAGCTGATGGCCCGCGTCAGCCGCCTGAAAGGCCAGCTGGAGGCGGTCGAGCGAGCCCTGGAGGCAGAGCGGCCCTGTGGGGAGATTTTGCAACTGCTTGCCTCCATTCGCGGTGCGCTGAACGGTTTAACCGGGGAGGTGTTGGACGATCATCTCCACGAGCATGTCCTGCATGCCGCGGATGAGAAGGCACGGACGGAAGCGGTCGAGGAAATATCCGAAGTCCTGCGGACCTACATTCGCTGAGAAAGCCGACATGAGGAGCGTGCAATGACTGCACAGACGGAAACACTTAAGCACGACCACGTTTTCCTGGGCGCGGACCACGACCTCAACGCCCGCCGTGTCTGGTTCGTCATCGCCCTGACCGCCGTCATGATGGTGGTCGAGATCGGCGCCGGAACTTACTACGGTTCGATGGCGCTGGTCGCCGATGGCTGGCATATGTCGACCCATGCCAGCGCTCTGCTAATCTCTGCCGTTGCCTACCTCTATGCGCGCCGGCAGGCACACAATCCCTGCTTCACCTTCGGCACCGGCAAGCTCGGCGACCTCGCAGGCTTCGCCAGCGCCATCATCCTGGCGCTGATTGCGCTCTTGATGGCCTGGGAGAGCTTTCTGCGCATCACCCATCCCGTACCGATCAGCTTCGAGCAGGCGATCGGCGTCGCTGTCGTCGGCCTGCTGGTCAATCTGGCCAGCGCCTGGCTCCTAAAGGACGGCCATCACGGCCACGGCCACGGTCATTCCCACCATCACGAGCACCATCATCACCACGATCACGGCGATCATGACCAGCATGGCGACCATGCCCGTTCTGCACATGCCTCCGACAACAACATGCGCGCCGCCTATGTCCATGTCATTGCCGATGCGCTGACGTCGGTGCTCGCCATTGCCGCACTGTTGCTCGGCAGTCTTTATGGCTGGCTCTGGCTCGACCCGCTGATGGGCATCGTCGGCGGCCTGATCATTGCCCAATGGTCCTGGGGCCTGATGACGTCGTCGGGCCGCGTGCTGCTCGACGTTGTGCCGCGGGAGGTGGATCTGCAGCATGAGATTCGTTCGGCGCTGGAAACGGGTGGCGAGCGGATCACCGATCTTCACGTCTGGCAAGTCGGACCCGGCCATCATGCCGCGATCGTCGCACTCGTCGCGCCGCAGCCCGAAAGCCCGGCCTTCTACAAGGCGAAGCTCGAGCCTCTTGCAGGTCTTTCGCACGTCACGGTCGAGGTCTCAAAGCCAGCCGCCGCTTGACGCGACTCATCCGGGCCACAATCAGTCTCTAGCCCTGTCTCCATTGATTCAGGCAGAGGACTTTTCATGCGCGGCTTTTCAATCCGGCGCCGGACACTTCTTGGTTCGGCACTGCTTTCGCCCGCCTTGCTCCTGCCGCGTGTTGCGCGGTCGGACGACAGCGACGATGAAATCAATCGGCGGATCGGTGCACTCGAAAAGGCGATCGGTGGCCGTATCGGTGTATCCGCCATCGACACGCAGACCAACATTTCGTTCGGCTATCGCGAAACCGAGCGCTTTCCTCTCTGCAGCACGTTCAAGGTCCTGGCCGCGGGCCTTGTACTTGCGCGGGTAGACAAGGGACAGGACACTCTCGAGAGGCGCGTCGTCTACGACCAGGCCAAGCTTGTCACCTACTCGCCCGAGACGGAAAAGCACGTCGGCGGCGAGGGCATGAGCCTCAGTGAGCTCTGCGAAGCGGCGATCACGCTGAGCGACAATACGGCCGGCAACCTGCTTTTGGAAAGCTTCGGCGGCCCTCCCGAGCTCACCAAATGGCTGCGTACGCTGGGCGACCGTTCGACAAGGCTCGACCGCTGGGAAACGGCACTGAACGAAGCCAAGGACGGCGACCCGCAGGACACGACGACGCCCGATGCAATGGTCGACACGCTCGGCAACCTGGCGCTTGGCTCGGCGCTCTCGGAGCCGTCGCGCGACAAGCTGACGGAATGGATGGTGGCGAATACGACGGGCGGCGCGCGCCTGCGCGCCGGTCTTCCGGGCACCTGGAGGATTGGCGACAAGACCGGCACCGGAAACAATGGCAGCGCCGCCGATATCGCCCTCGTCTGGCCGCCCGGCCATGGCGCGATCCTCGTTGCAGCTTATGTGACGCAGGCCAGGGCGCCATTGTCCGAGATCAACCCGGTCTTCGCCGAGGTTGGCAGGATCGTGGCCGATATGGTCGGATAAAGCTTGTCCGTCAAAGAGATGCGACGGAAACGTAATTCTCCGTCGCATCGATCTGAATCAGTTTGTGAAGCCTCAGACGCTGATAGTCGCGTCGTCGCTCGGCTTGTCCTTGCTGTCGTCGTCGCCGGTCAGCTGTCGCTTCAGCTCGTCCGCGATCTGCTTTTCGATGGCCTCGCGCTCTTCAGGCGGCATTGCCTTGAGATCGTCCTCGGTCAGACCGAGCCGCTGGAGGATCTGGTCGCGAATGCGCTCTGCCGGCGTCTTGTTGGCGAGGTCCGTGAACTCGGAGACAACAGCGTCATGGCGCGCTTTCGCCGGATCCTCGGTGCCATCCATGGTCACCGTGCCGCTGCTCTGCAGCGCCCACATCATGCTGGAGATTGAGGTCGGCGTGCTGCTTGGCTGAAGTGCCGCGCCGCTTTGGCGAACGCTCATCTCGGCATCACTGGACTGTTGCTTGTTGCGCTGGCCGGACTGGCCGAAGAGGTTGGTCAATCCATAGGTGCTGGAAATGCTACTGCCTATCTTCACGAAAATTCTCCCTGAAACAATGCGCCGGAGAATGGCGTGCCAGACATGCCTGGAGCTTGCCTCCACGGGCTCGGACGGCGGCCGAGCGAGGCGGCCGTCCGTCTCCCGAGTTCAGGGCAGGGCGTAGCCGATCACGTAGTCGCCGGGCTTGGTGCCGATCGAGCCGTGTCCGCCGGCGACCATGACGACGAACTGTTTGTTGTCGCTGGTCGTATAGGTCATCGGTGTCGCCTGGCCGCCGGCCGGCAGGCGGGCTTGCCATAGCTGGTCGCCGTTCGTCACGTCATAGGCGCGCAGAAAGTTGTCGACCGCGGCCCCGAGGAAGGCAACGCCGCCTCTCGTCAGGATCGGCCCGCCGATGCCGGGAACGCCAACCTTGAAGGGCAACGGCAGCGGCGTCATATCGTAGGTGGTGCCGTTTCTGTGCTTGTAGGCGATCTTTCCGGTACGCAAGTCGGCGCCGGTGACATAGCCCCATGGCGGCGCCTGGCAGGGGATGCTCAACGGGCCGAGGAACGGTCCCATGAAGACGCCGTAGGGCGCACCGTCGTTGCGGTTGAGGCCCTGTTCGCTACCTTTCTCGTCCTGGCCTCTCGGCGGAATGTCGGCCGCCGGCACAAGTCGCGAGGTGAAGGCGAGATAGGTCGGCATGCCGAACATGATCTGCCGCTCGGGATCGACCGCCACGCTACCCCAGTTGAAGGTGCCGAAGTTGCCGGGGTAGATGATAGAGCCCACCAAAGACGGCGGGGTGTAGCGGCCTTCGTACTTGTAGCGGTGGAACTGGATGCGGCAGGCGAGCTGATCGAACAGCGAGATCCCCCACATGTCCTTTTCCTGCAGCGGCGGCGGCGAGAAGGTGAGGTCCGAGATCGGCTGCGTTGGCGACGTATGGTCTTCAGGGATCGCGCCGCCCGGCGCGGGCATCTCCCTGAACGGGATGATCGCCTCGCCGGTGCGCCGATCGAGCACATAGATGTCACCCTGCTTGGTCGGGGCAACGAGCGCCGGCACCGACGTTCGGTCGGTTTTCGTCATGTCGAACAGCACGGGTTGGGCGGGAACGTCCATGTCCCACAGGTCGTGGTGCACGAACTGCTGCACCCATTTCACTTGCCCGGTGGCGATGTCGAGCGCGACGATCGAGGAGGAGTATTTCTCGACATGGGCGCTGCGGTTCATGCCGAGCTGGTCGGGTACCTGGTTGCCGAGCGGGATGTAGACCATGCCTAGACCGTCATCGACACTGAAGACGGACCAGCTGTTCGGAGAGTTGGTGGTGTAGGTCTGGCCTTCGGGCAGCGGTGTGGTGACATCAGGATTGCCGGAATCCCAGTTCCAGATGAGCGCGCCGGTATTGATGTCGTATGCGCGGATAACGCCGGACTGCTCCTTTGTGGAATAGTTGTCGTTGACGGCGCCGCCGACGATCAGCTTGCCGGCGACCGCGACCGGCGGCGATGTCGAATAATAGTAGCCGGCTGGATTGTACTGCATGCCTTTTTCAAGATGCAGCACGCCATCTTCGGCAAAGCTCGTGCAGATCTGGCCATTTGCGGCATCGAGCGCAATCAGCCTAGCGTCGGAGGTCGGGAGAAACACGCGCTCGGCGCAGGCGGAGCCGGGGGCTGCGGCCGTGTCACGATAGTAGGTGACGCCGCGGCAGGTCTGATGCTGGCGGTTCGGGTTCATGCCGGAGTTGGAATCGTATTTCCATTTTTCCTTGCCAGTCTTGGCGTCGAGCGCGATTGCCCAATTGTGTGGCGTGCAGAGGTATAGCGTGTCGCCGACTTTCAGCGGCGTCACCTGATAGGTGGTTTCGCCGACGTCCTCGGGTCGTTTCACATCACCGCTCTGGTAGCGCCAGACCTCCTTGAGATCCTTGACGTTGCTGACATTGATCTGGTCAAGCGGCGAGTAGCGCTGGCCGAAGGGTGTGCGACCGTATTGATGCCATTCTTCGTCGGGCACAACGCCGCCGAAGGTCGCGGGGCTAGTTACGGCCTCAGTCGGCAAATTGCCCGTTATCCGGTGCGGATCGGTGGTCATCGAATAGCCGGCGATCGCGATCGCAATCACAACCGGTATGGCGAGCGGCCAGGGGTTTGCCCCATAGGTGATCCCGGTCGGGCTGAGAAAGCCGAGCGGCCGGCAGATCCAGGGCGTGAGCAACCACAAGCCGAGAAGAATGATCAGTCCGCCGCGCGGTCCAAGCTGCCACCAGTCGAAGCCGACTTCCCAGATCGCCCATGCCAGCGCCACAATGACGAGCGCCGCGTAGACCCACAAGGCGGCCGCTCGGCGCATCACAAGCAGGATGGCGGTCAGCAGGAACATGGCGCCTGCGAAGGCATAAAAGACGCTGCCGCCGAGCATGACGAGCCAAAGACCGCCGCCGCCGAGCGCAAGGCCAACCAGGATGAAAAGAATGGAAGTAATGACGATTGCCATATGGGAAGACTCCCGCTGAGGTTAGCCGGGTGCGATCAGAGCGCGAAAAATGTCCGCAAATCAGCGAGATAGGGCGGTCGCAACCGCCGTCAACTGCGACCATAGGTGTCAGGATTGAGAAGGTTCGCGCCTCATTACGTACCGCAGAAGGTCTGCAGCACGCGTTCCTCCGGCTTCGGCGGCTCCATGTAGGCCGCAAAGCCTGGTTGGTCGTCATAGGGCTTGGCGAGCACGGCAAGCAGCGCTTCGAACAGCGAAAAGTCCGCATCGTCGACCGCCGCATTGATGGCCTGCTCGATGCGGTGGTTGCGCGGAATGAAGGCGGGATTGACAGCGCGCATTGCCGCTGCGCGGTCGTCCTCGGTCCGGCCATCGTCACGCGTAAGGCGCTCGCGCCAGCCGGCGAGCCATTCGCGCGCCGCATCGGGTTCGCGGAACGTCGAGAGGAACAATGCCTCGCCATCTCCTGATCCTGAGGCGTCGGAGAGCCGGCGGAAGGCGAGGGTAAAGTCGGCCTGTTGCGCCTGCATCACGGCAAGCAGCGACTGAACGAGCTCCAGGTCGCCGTCCTCGACGGTCGCCAGGCCGATCTTCTCGCGCATGCCGCGCAGCCAATGGATCTGGAAGCGCTCGCCATATTGCTGGATCACGGTGTTGGCGAGCTCGACGGCCTTTTCCGCATCGGCATCGATGAGCGGCAACAGCGTTTCTCCGAGCCGCGCCAGGTTCCATTGGCCGATGCCCGGCTGATTGGCGTAGGCGTAGCGCCCGCGCTGGTCGATCGAGGAAAACACCGTGCCGGGATTGTAGGTGTCCATGAAGGCGCAGGGGCCGAAATCGATCGTCTCGCCCGAAATGGCCATGTTGTCGGTGTTCATCACGCCGTGGATGAAGCCAATATGCAGCCACCTGGCGATCAACGCCGCCTGACGCTCACAAGCGGCTTCGTAAAGGGCAATATAGGGGTTATCCCTGTCCTTGAGTTCCCGATAGTGCCGGTCGATCACATAGTCGGCGAGCGCCCGCACGCCGTCCGTATCGCCGCGAGCGGCGAAAAACTGGAAGGTGCCGACGCGGATATGGCTCGCCGCAACGCGGGTGAACACTGCGCCCGGCAGGATGCTCTCACGATAGACGGGCTGGCCGGTCGAAACTGCGGCAAGCGCTCGGGTCGCCGGTACGCCGAGCGCATACATCGCCTCGCTGACGATATATTCCCGAAGCACCGGTCCGAGTGCGGCGCGGCCATCGCCGCGGCGGGAGTAAGGCGTCTGGCCGGCGCCCTTCAGCTGGATATCACGGCGCTGACCGTTGTGGTCGATGACCTCGCCGAGCAGGATCGCCCGCCCGTCGCCGAGCAGCGGCACGAAGGAGCCGAACTGATGCCCGGCATAGGCCATCGCCAGCGGATCGGCGCCATCAGGCAGCAGGTTGCCCGAGAAGATCGCGGCGCCGTCGCGCCTGAGCATCTCGACATCGAGGCCGAGTTCGGCCGCGAGAGGCTCGTTCAGCTTGATCAGCCACGGCTCGGCCACCTGCGAGGGGACCTGGCGCGTGAAAAATTGCTGCGGCAACCGCGCATAGCTGTTGTCGAAGGTGAATGGCCGCGAGGTGGACGCGTTCTCAATGATCGTCATATGTTCTAGGTAGGGCTCCGGCATGCATGACGCAAGCGGCCAAGAGCCTTTGCCTTGGATGGAGCGGCCGGTGCGATGGTGGTCGCCGGTGCCGCCACAGCCGCTTCGTCCATCGCCACGCGCCGCGCGAAATCTCGCGCAAACGCACGCGCGATATCTCGCGCAAACGCAAATGCTGCATAGCGCCCAGCCATTCCCTGCGGGCACGGCTGCCCTTCCATATAAGCATAACGACGCCACATTTGCAGGCGTATACCAAGAGCCTCAATCCTCTTTTGGCATCACGCCATACCATACCGCGGCCACGCTTCCGCGCCGGCCACGCCATTGCGAGTGATCCCTGACGATGTCGGATCAGATCTACCAGGCGGCTGCCATCGGGCGCGCCAAGCCCAGTTTCCGCGTGATAGCGATGATCGTTGCGAGCGCCATGTTTATGGAACAGCTCGACGCAACCGTGCTGGCGACGGCGTTGCCGACCATGGCGCGCGATTTCGGCGTTAGCGCTCCGTCAATGAGCATTGCACTGACGTCCTATCTCCTCAGTCTCGCGATCTTCATTCCGGCAAGCGGCTTGATTGCCGATCGCTTCGGCTCGCGCACCGTTTTCCGCTCGGCGATCGCCGTCTTCGTCACCGGCTCCATCTTCTGCGCGCTGTCGCCCAATCTCCTCTGTCTTGTCCTAGCGCGTCTGTTGCAGGGTCTCGGCGGCGCCATGATGCTGCCGGTCGGCCGCCTCGTTCTGTTGCGCAGCGTCGACCGCAAGGACATGGTCAATGCCATGTCGTGGCTGCTGGTGCCGGCGCTGATCGGCCCGATTCTCGGCCCGCCGGTCGGCGGCCTGATCGTCACCTATCTCGACTGGCGCTGGATCTTCTATATCAACGTGCCGATCGGCATCATCGGCTTCACGCTGGTCTCGATCTTCATCGAGGATTTCAAGGGCGAGTCGAAACGTCGGTTCGATACGGTCGGTTTCATCCTCTCCGGCATCGCGCTTGGCTCCTTGCTCTTCGGTTTCGAAAGCTCCAGTCGGCCGGGCGAAGCGGCCTTTTCGCTGTTTCTCATCGCGGTCGGGGTGCTGTTCGGCATCGTCTACCTCAAGCATGCCCGCCGGCATCCGTCGCCGATCATGGATTTCTCGCTGATGAAGGTACCGAGCTTCGGCACCTCCGTTATCGCAGGCTCGCTGACCCGCATCACGCAAGGCGCGCAGCCTTTCCTACTGCCGCTGTATTTCCAGCTCGGCTTCGGCCTCTCGGCCGCCAAGGCCGGCCAGCTAGTTACCGCCGCAGCACTCGGCTCGATGGCAATGAAAGCCGTTGCGCCGCGCGTGCTGCGCCGCTTCGGCTTCCGCAACAGCCTGGTCGCGAATGGCGTCATCGCCACCTGCGGCTATGCGCTCTGCGCCGCTTTTCGGCCGGATTGGCCGTTGGCACTGATTTTCGCGATCCTCGTCATGTGCGGCTTCTTCATGTCTTTCCAGTTCACGGCCTACAATACGGTGGCCTATGACGAGATTGACCGCGACCGGATGAGCTCGGCCACCAGCTTTTACACGACCTTCCAGCAGTTGATGCTGTCGCTTGGCATCTGCGTTGGCGCGTTGGCGCTGCACACGTCGATAACGGTCAACGGCAGCGAAACGCCGCAGCTCCACGATTTCTCCGCAGCCTTCCTCTTCGTCACCGCGATCTCGATTACGGCGACCTTCTGGAACCTGCGCTTTGCGCGCAGCGCCGGTGCCGACATCAGCGGTCATGATGCCGGCAAGGCGGCACACGCCACCGAGCACTGAACCCATCAGGCGCGGGTGAGTTCCGGCAGGCATGCCGCGCAGATGGCGGCCACATGCCGGTGATCGGTGCCACAGCAGCCGCCGACGATCCTGACTTGCGGCATCGAGGACATGAGTTGTCTGTAGTGCTGTGCGAGATCGACGGGATCGCCCGCATCAAGCGTCTCGCTCTCGTCGAGATCGGCGTGGCTCATGCGTGAGGCATTGGCCCGCAGCCCGCGGATCCGTTCCGTCCAGTTTGCCTTTGGATCGAACGCCTCGGCGAAATGCGTCGGGTGGGCGCAATTGATCATGTAGTAGGCAGGTGAGCCGCCAGTTGCCGCGTCCGTCGTCTCGATCGCCTCCTGCATGCTGCGCCCGGTCACCAGCCTACCGTCGGTCTCGACCGTGAAGGAGATCGCGCAGGGCACGCCCCTGGCGGCGGCCGCCCGCGCCACGCCGATTGCCTCGTCTATGTTGGTCAGTGTGAAGGCCGTCACCATGTCGGCATCGCTTTCGGCGAAGCTGCCGATCTGGACGCTGTGGTAATCCTCGGCTTCGGTGGCATCCATGTTGCCGGCCTTGTAGCCGTCGCCGCGCGGCCCGATGGCGCCGCTGATGACGATCGGCTGTCCCGGTTGTTCGTATCTCCCGCGCAATCCCGCCAGCAGCGAGACGCTGCCCACATTGGCCGCGTGCAGCGCTTCGCGCGTGTAGCCGAGCTTCCCGGCCCAATCCGGATTGGCGCGCCATGTCGGCGTGTCGAGGATGAATCCGGCGCCGTGCTTGCGGGCGATATCGAGATAGCGGCGATAGTAGGCCTGCAGCCGGTCGCGCCCTTCCTCCGAGGCCAGCATCACAAACGATGCGAAGTGCGGCAGCTGCAATCCGTCAAGAAAGATGAAGCTTGTCTATGCCGCCATCGGTCACGAAGAAGCCGCCCTCGAGCTGCGGCAAGCTGTGTCGGTAGGTCGCCATCGTATCTCCTCAGCCGGACGAAAGACAATGCTGCGACGCAACTGATTATTTAGTATGTTCTAAAATAGGCTCCGGCGATGGTACAGCGAAATTTCAGTGGTCTTCCATCGCCGAGGCCATCTCGGCGAGCTTGCGTACCGTATTCAGGTTGCGCGCCGTTCCGGGCTTCAGGGCGGGCAGCTTGAGCTTCGATTTTCCGGAGCCGATGGGGAAGTGGACATAGATTTCGCGCCCGGCCAGAACCGCCTCTTCGCCGTCGGGCGCGACCATCGCGTCGAGAGCGTCGCTCTGTGCAGCCTCGGGCAGGAAGCTCACCAGCAGATAGTTGGGCTTGGCGTCGCGAAAGGGCGTGTTGGCGACGATCGCCTCGAGCTCCTTGCGGCTGCGGAGCATCACGCCGGGCTTCTTGCCGAGCACCTTTCCAAGCGCGCCATCCAGCTTTTGCTCGATCTCGGCTTCCCTCTCGTCGGAGCGGAACAGCACGTTGCCGCTCTGGATGTAGGTCTGCACGTCGCGGAAACCGAGCTCTTTGCAAATTGCCTTCAGCGTCGTCATGGGCAGCTTGCCCGTGCCGCCGACATTGATCGCTCTCAACAGCGCCACATAGACTGTCACGGGCTCCTCCAGCCGATTACACCTTCCCTGCAACCTTGATCGCGAAGGCGTACTCGAAGGCGATCTCCTCCAGCCGTTGGAAGCGTCCCGAGGCGCCGCCATGGCCGGCATCCATGTTGGTCTTCAGCAGGATCGGCGCCGAACCGGTCGTCTTTTCGCGCAGCCGCGCCACCCACTTTGCCGGCTCCCAATAGGTGACGCGCGGGTCCGTCAGACCCCCGAGCGCCAGGATCGGCGGATAGGCTTTCGCGCCGACATTGTCGTAGGGCGAGTAGGCGGCGATCTGCTCGTACTCGACCTTGCTCTCGATCGGGTTGCCCCATTCCGGCCATTCCGGCGGGGTCAGCGGCAGCGTGTCATCGAGCATGGTGTTCAGCACATCGACGAAGGGAACGGCGGCGATCAGGCCGGCGAACTTCTCCGGCGCCATATTGGCAACGGCGCCCATCAGCATGCCGCCGGCCGAGCCGCCTTCGGCGATGATGTTCGCGTAGGAGGTGAAGTTTTCCTGATTCAGATAGTCAGCGGCGGCGATGAAGTCTTTGAAGCTGTTGGTCTTCTTCGCCATCTTGCCGTCTTCGTACCAGCCAAAGCCCTTATCCTTGCCGCCGCGGATGTGGGCGATGGCGTAGACGAAACCGCGGTCGGCAAGCGACAGGCAGTTGGTGTTGAAGCCGGCCGGAATGGTAATGCCGTAGGCGCCGTATCCATAGAGCAGGCAGGGTGCAGAGCCGTCGAGCGGCGTATCCTTACGATAGAGCAGGGTGACCGGCACCTGTTCTCCATCCCAGGCCGGCGCGAACACGCGGCGGGTGACATAGTCGTCGGGATTGTGGCCGGAGGGCACTTCCTGCGTCTTCAGGAGGGTACGCTCGCGCGTCACCATGTTGTAGTCATAGAGCTGTGACGGCGTCGTCATCGAGGAGTAGGAGAAGCGGATGACGTCGGTGTCGTATTCCGCGGCACCCTGCAGGCCGAGCGAATAGGCCTCTTCGGCAAAGGCGATGGCGTGCTCCTCGCCGGTGCGTCGGTCGCGGATGATGATCTGCGGCAGGCCGTCCTTGCGCTCCAGCCAGAGCAGATGCCGGGCAAAAGCCATGTGGCTGATGATCAAGGTTCCGGGCTTGTGCGGCACGACTTCGCGCCAGTTCGCCTTGCCCGGGTTTTCAACCGGCGCTTCCATGATCTTGAAATCCTTGGCGTCGCCGTCATTGGTCAGGATGTAGAAGACATCGCCGCCTTCCGTCATCGAGTATTCGATGCCTTCCTCGCGCTCGGCGACAAGCTTCGGCTCCGCCGTCAGATCCTTGGTGGAGAGCAGGCGGTATTCTGACGTCTCGTGGTCGTGAATGTCGATGTAGATAAAATCGTCGAGCAGCGAACCGCCGACGCCCATGAAGAAGCCGGCGTCCTTCTCCTCATAGACCAGCCGGTCGTCGGATTGGGGCGTTCCGAGGATGTGGTGGAAGACCTTCGAGGGACGATGGTTCTCGTCGAGTGCGGAATAAAAGAAGCTCTTGCCGTCAGGTGCCCACGCGCCGCCGCCGCCGGTGTTGTCGACCACGTCGGGAAGATCCTCGCCGGTCGCTAGATCGCGGATGCGCAGCGTATAGAATTCTGAGCCCTTGTCGTCATAGCCCCAGATGCCGCGGCTGTGATCGGTCGAATGGTCGAGGCCCGCCAGCCTGAAATAGGCCTTGCCGGCCGCTTCCTTGTCGCCGTCGAGCAGAACGGCGCGGATCGTCTCGTCCTTGACGTCGCCGTTGCGGGGGGTGCGGAAATAGCGTGGCTGTTCGCCGCCGGTGACGAAGAAGGTGCCGTAGGCATAGTCCCCGTCCTTCATCGGCACGGAGCTGTCGTCCTCCTTGATACGGCCGCGCATCTCGGCAAACAGTGTCTTCTGCAGCGCCTTGGTGTCCTCCATCGCCGCGTTCATGTAGACGTTTTCGGCTTCCAGATGCTGGCGGATCGCCGGATCGAGGATTGTTGGATCCTTGAACATCGCCTGCCAGTTGTCCGCCCGCAGCCAGGCGTAGTCATCCGTGCGCGTGATGCCGTGGCGCGTATCAGAAAGCGGCTTCTTGGCGGCAACGGGCGGGTTCGGCAGGTTCTTGAAGACGGTCAATGAAGGCTCCGGATACGTGGTGTCAGGTTGGCAAGAGATAGAGGCGCGCATGCATCGGATCAAGCGCCGAACGCACCGCCGTGACAAAACCGAAGGAATGCTCACGTTGCCTTGATGTCACCACATTGTTTAAGAAAGTCCGCTACGTCGCCCGGAATTTATCCCCTGTTCGACCGTGAAAGCCCCGGTCGTCCACAGGCGATTCCGGAATGAGAATGCAAAGGAATCCTACTGTAATGCCAAAACGCCTCGTGTTGCTTCTTTCCGCATTTAGCCTTGCGGTTCCCGCGTTCGCAGTCGATCCCGCAATCAAGAAGCAACTCGAAAAGCTCGACCCCGCGACCCGGCTCGAACAGAGCTGCGACACCGAGGCGATGAGCCGAATCAACAAGGACGATACCGGCTACAGGCCCGACAAGGTCATCGCCTACACCTTCAAGGATCCCGTCCCAAGTGACAACAAGCTGGACGCACCTGGCGCCGTGTTCCGAAGCAAGGGCGACTGGTATCACCTGTCCTACACCTGCATCACCGGTCCGCAGCACATGAATGTTCGCGAGCTTGACTATAAGATCGGCGAGAAGGTGCCGAAGGAGAAGTGGGAAAAGTACTACCTCTATGATTGATCGAGGGCGGATCAGGGCGCTCGCCTGCCTTGCCTTTCTGAAGCCTTAGTCCTCAGGCATCAGCTCTTCGTTGAATGCTGGCGGCAAATCGCAGGAGCGACCGCAAGCGGCATCAGACCACATGGCGCCGGCGCGCTGGGTGCGTTATGCAGCGCTTGAACAATGAACGGCTTCTCTTTGGTATGAATCGAATTTCTCTCGCTCCGGCGCTGCTGATCGCCTCCGCCGCCTCCATCGCGGCCGCCGCCGCTGCCGCTCTCCCGCCGCAGGACACGCCCGCAATCACCGCACCACAGAACATCGCCCAGCCGCCAAAGATGGCAGCCCAGCCAAAGCTGGTGGAGCCGCATCTGCGCATTGCCCGTTCCGACGTCGAGGGCCACGCGCGCGTGGCGCTGACGTTCGACGCCTGCATGGGCAAGGCTGACGACCGCATCCTCTCGGTGCTGGTTCGCGAGCGGATCCCCGCAACCATTTTCGTCACCGCACGCTGGCTGAAGCACAATCCACAGGCGCTGCAGGTCTTCCTTGAGAACCCCGATCTTTTCGAACTCGAGAACCACGGCCAGAACCATATTCCAGCCGTGGACAAGCCGGTCTCCATCTATGGCATTGCGTCTGCCGGCTCGCCGGAGGCGGTGCGCCAGGAAGTGCAGGGTGGCGCCGATGCGATGCTCGCAGCCGGCATTGCCAGGCCGCATTGGTTCCGCGGCTCGACCGCCAAATACGACCGGTCGTCGATCGCCCAGATCCGCGAAATGGGATACCGCATCGCCGGCTATTCCGTGAATGGCGACGGCGGCTCGCTGCTCGGTGCGGCGGTCACGGAAAAGCGGATTGCCGCCGCCAAGGACGGCGATGTGGTGATCTCCCATATCAACCAGCCGACCCACGTCGCGGGCGAGGGTGTTGCCAAGGCGATCCTCGACCTGAAGGCCAAGGGCGTCGAATTCGTCCGCCTGCAGGATGTCGAGGATACCGGCGACGACCAGACGACGCAGTGATTAGTTGACGGCGCTCTGCGTGCGGTCCTCTTTGACGCTCGGACGTCCAAGTACATCCGGCGCGTCACGGTCCAGGGCGAAATCGTCGAACCAGTCGCGGTATCCTCCGCCGATCATTGCGCCGATCACCTGCGTCGCGAGATAGGAAAAGGTGATGCCGTTGCCGCCGTAGCCATAAGCGGCATAGACCTGCGGCATCGAGGGAACGGCACCAATCAGCGGCAGCCCGTCCGAAGTCTCCCCGAACGTGCCGCACCACGCCGTCGCGACGCGCGTGTCAGCCCTTGACCAGAGCCGTTTCATCTTTTCCCGGATCGTGACGATCTTCTCAGCAAGCTTGCTGTCGCGGATCGCGGGGTCGACAGTATCGTCGTCCTCGCCGCCAGCGATGATTCGCCCGTCCGGCGTCGTGCGCGTGTAGAGATAGGGATGGCTGTCTTCCCAGATCAGCACCTGGTCGCGCCACAGCATTGCCGGATCCTGCGGCATCGTTGCAAGTGCCCAGCTCGACGTCGTCCGATGCAGTTTCGGCATATCGATGCCCGGCATGGCGTAGCCGGTGGCGAGCACTGCAGTTTTGGCTTCGATGACGAACGAGCCGTCGGTCTCGGCGCTCACCCGCCCACCTTCGCTATGGAGTTTGGTGACCGAGGCGCCGATGAGACGCGCGCCTTGCTTCACGGCAATGTCCAGCAGGGCCCAGGTCAGGAGCAGCGGATCGGCCTCCGCCGAGCCGCGGGACAGGATGCCCGCATCGCGATCGAGTTCGAATTCGGTAAAGAGATCGCAATGCTCCAGATATCGGCTGGGCAGGCCCGCCTGGCGACGAAGCTCGACCTCCTTGTGCAGATCGCGGGCGCCCTCCTGGTTGCTGGTCAGGAGCAGCGACTGCCGAGGCAGCAGATTGCAGGCGATGCGATGGGCGAGGATCAGCTTGGAGAGACCTGCGACGGCGGCAGCGCTTCGCCTGTAGATACCGACGGCGCGTTCGAAACCATAGAAATGCTCGAGCTCGCTCAGCGTCCGGTCGATCTCCCATTGCAGCATGGCCGTGCTCGCCGCCGTGCTGCCGAGACCAGGCGTCTCGCGGTCGACGATGATCACGGAAAGCCCGCGTTCGGAGAGGTGCTGACCGAGCAGCGCGCCCGTGATCCCTCCGCCGATCACCATGGCGTCGACCTTGAGATTGTCTTGAAGTGGCTGGTAGGCGGGTTTCGTTCCGGCGTGGCTCCACGGGGGGATGCCACTCTTCAGCCGGTTGTGGCGGGACCCTGCAAGATTGATTTCGGCCATCTGACGCGTCTTACCTCAATTATTTCGGCAATTGCGGCTGCAGTCTCTCTTCGATGAAAAGTTCATCGATGATGGTCATGACAATCAGCGATAGTGGTAGGGCGAGCATAGCACCAACTGCGCCCCACATCCAAGTCCAGAACAGAATTGCCAGAAACACCACGAAAGGATTGATTTCCAGGCGCTTCCCCATCACCGCCGGGAAGACCAGATTTTCCATGATGAGGTGGACGATGAAGAATGCTGCGGCTGGCATGAGGCCGACCAGCAGGCCGTCATGCGTGATGATGCCGGCTATAGCCGCCGCAAGCGTCATGGAGGCAATGCCGAGATAGGGGATGAAGCTCGAAAGAAAGGCAAAGAAGCCCCAGAGCACCGGCGCTGAAAGACCGCCGAGATAGGCGATCACCATCATCATGACGCCCAGGCACAGATAGATCAACGAAGCCGTGGCGAAGTAGAAGCCGAGGACCTGTTCCACACTGTTGATCACCCGGATGGCGGCAAGCCGCTGCGGACGCGTGCGAAAGACCATGATGATCGATCTGCGCAGGCTGACACGTCCGGCAAGGAAGAGCAGCAGCGCCGCGAAGAAGATCAACGCCTGGACAAGGGCAGGGGTCAGGTTGGCGCTGATGAGATGCAGCACGTTGCCCGTATTTTCGAGGAGCTTGTCGCTCGACATCGGTCCGCCCTGGAAGGTCTCCGGCGTGATGTGCAGCCACCGGATTCGCTCGAGATAGGGCATCAGCCGGTTGAACGTCTTCTCGACGAAGGCGGGGCCCTCATTGGCAAGCGTCGTCAGCGGTCCGGCAAGCGAATTGGCAACGAGGACGATCACCAGCGCGACGCCGGTCGACAGGATGACGGCGTTGGTGATGCGCGGTACGCCGAGTCTGCTGAGCTTTTCCGCCAGTAGCCCGAGAATCATGCCAACGACAACGGCAAGCGTCACCGGAACGAGAATGAGCGACATCATGTAGATGGCCGAAAGAGCGAGCATCGCAAAGATGCCGATCACAGCCCAGGCCATGGTGATATCAAGCCCGTCCTTTTCGACGCGGTGCATCGGCGCTTGCGGCATCTCCTCCGTGTCTTGCTTCAGTTTTTCGGCCCAGGCGCTGACAGAGCGCTCGCCCATGGTGATCTTGCTGGCCTGCTTGCGGATACCGCTGGCAATTCCCATCGATGGACGATCCCCGGAAGCCCAGATGCTTCGCGACGGAAACGCACAGAACCCCTTCAGGTTCCTGAGGGGTCAGGCGCGCAGCGTCAGGCCGATACCCCAGGGGTCGCGCAGGAACACGCCACTATTGCGCTTGTCGCTCCTGATCTCGAGCTCGTCGAGCTTGGCGATGGCCTTGTCGAGCGCGGCCTTGTCGTTGAAGCGAAGGGCGTAGTCGGAAAGGCCGGTCATCCCCTCGGCACGGGCGCCGGCGCCGGCGCTGTTCCAGATGTTGGCGGCGACGTGGTGATGGTAATCGCCTGTGGCAAAGAAGCTGGCGCCGGGATAGCGCGCCATCAGCCTCAAGCCAAGCACATCGCGGTAGAATGCGTCGGCCTCCGGTATGTCGCCGACCTGCAGGTGGATGTGGCCGATTGCGGTGCCGTCGGCCATGCCGTTCCAGGTATCGTCGGGCGCAGTGTTGTAGAGCGACTGCAGATCGAGACGACGCGTGGCCATCTCCACCTGGCCGTCCGGATGGAACTTCCACTGCTCGTGCGGTCGGTCGGCATAGATCTCGATGCCGTTGCCTTCCGGGTCGGAGAGATAGATGGCCTCGCTGACCAGGTGATCGGATGCGCCGTCCAGGGCGACATTATTATGTGCGGCGTGGCGCAGCCAGCGCGCGAGCTCGGTGCGGCTGGGCATCAGGAAGGCCGTATGGAAGAGGCCGGCGGCATTGCGCGGCGCGATGCGGACATCCTTGCCCGTCGTCAGCGCCAGAAGCGGCGTGCCGCCGACGCCGAGCACGTCGCCGCTGGCGCTTTTCTCGATGACCTTCAGGCCGAGCATGGACTGGTAGAAACTGGACACCAGCGGCAGGTCGGTGACGACGAGGTGCGACTGGTCGACATAGGCAGGGCGCGTCAGGGCATAGGACGTTTCGGTGTTCATGGGCGTATCTCCTGCCTTGGCTGAGAGAGGCGTACCGGCGCTGGCGGCGAGAGCGCCGCCCGTAGCGATACCAAGGAATTTGCGCCGGTCCATATGCCTCAGAGGTCCCCTTGGCCGCTGTACTTGCTCTCTATATGGCGGATTCCGATTGTTCACAGAAGCCCTGTTTTTGATGATTGAGCGTTCGACGATCGTTGACAAAAATCCGCGCGATCTTGATCTTGATCAAAGCGCCTTATTTATCTCCTGTGAGGATGTGGTCGTGAGAAACGGCGGCGCTGGAGGCCTGCATGTACAAGAAAATCATCGTTCCAATCGAAATAGGGGCGCTGCACAGCGGCGAGAGGGCGTTGCGCAAAGCATCCACGCTCCTTGATACGGGTGGCGAGATCATTTTGCTCAACGTCGTCGAGGACGTTCCCACCTATGTTGCGATCGATCTGCCGGCCGACCTGCTGCAGAACGCGATCGATGATGCCCAGGAGAAGCTCGGAATGCTGATCCGCACGAGCGGCATACCCGCAATGATCGAAATCGGCCACGGCCGCCCGGCCCATAGCATCCTCGCCACGGCCGAAGCGCATGATGCGGATCTCATCATCGTCGCTTCCCATATCCCCGACTTCAGCAACTACTTCATCGGCGCCACCGCCGACCGTGTCGTCAGGCATGCCAAATGCTCTGTGCTGGTCGACAGGCAGCGCTAAGGAGAAAATGGCACAGGACCGATGGAGGAACTTCCATGAACGACACGCAGACATACGAGAAGATCCTACGCGACCGCCAGCGTGAGCTTGAATCGCGGCTGAGCCGCATCGACGGCGATCTCGGACGCACCAAGGAGCAGGACAGCGACGACCGCGCGGTCGAGAGCGAGAACGACGAGGTGCTGGAGGGGCTTGGCCAGGCCGGCCAGGAAGAGCTGCGCGCCATCGGCGCCGCCCTCGATCGGATCGCGAAAGGCACGTATGGCACCTGCGTCCGCTGCGGGGAGTCAATTTCAACGAAGCGTCTCGGCGCCGTGCCTTATGCCCCACTTTGCGAGGATTGCATGGGCCTGGGCTAGCACGCATTTCCACAAAGGGGCGATCCGGTCTCCGCGGCCGCCCCCTTGTGGTGCGTTTCAAGCCGCCGCCATCGCAGCGGCAGCGCGTAGCATGTCCCGAATGCTGCGTTCTTCGGCGGTAAAATCCTCGCTTGTGATGCGCCGAACTCTGCGGCGGCCTTTTTTGCGAGATGGGATGCGTTCGGCAGACGGTCCGGGCGCTCGAGCCTAAAGGAAATTGCTGAAAGCGGGCCGAATCCCGAAAATCGATTCCGATTTTCGGGATTATGTTTTCCTGTTACCTCCAGTCGATAACCGCCTCTCGTCGCTCACGAATGTTTATCGGCCTGTACACCTGTTGTGTTGCACGTATCCCGTTTCGGTGACACGATCTGAGTATTATGAGGGTTTCCTGCATGACGGAGTTCAACGGCATCCGCTGGGCTTATGACAAATACGAGCTTATCGCCGACGGCGTCGTCCACGGCGTCGGACTTGCGTTTGCGCTCATCGGCGCGACCGTTCTGATCTTTTACGCCACCCTCTGGAGTTCCCATGCCGAACTCGCCGCCGCATGGATCTACAGCATCGGCCTGGTGCTGACGATCGCCATCTCCTTCTCCTACAATGCCTGGCCGGTCTCGCGCACGAAGTGGTTCCTTCGCCGTCTCGATCATTCCTCAATCTTCATCCTGATCGCCGCCACCTACACGCCTTTCCTGGAACGCGGCGCCGACAGTCCGCTTCTGTTCGGGATGCTGATCGGCATCTGGGCGATCGCTGCCCTCGGCATCTTCCTGAAATGCGCCTTTCCCGGGCGCTTCGACAAGGTCGCCATCCTTCTCTATCTCGGCATGGGGTGGAGCGGTATCTTCGTGGCCGGGCCGGTGGCCGAGCGCGTCCCCTACGTATCGATGCTGCTGATCCTCGTCGGCGGTGTCATCTATTCTCTCGGCGTCATCTTTCACGTCTGGGAAAAGTTGCGCTTCCAGAACGCCATTTGGCACGGTTTCGTCGTGGCCGCAGCGGCCGTGCACTATTCAGCGGTACTCACCTGCTTCAGCATGGCGAGCGCGGGGCTCTGATCCCCAGCCGCGGTGGCGCAGCCAATGTCTTGTCCAGATGCTGGACCACCGGATCATATGCCTTCAGCGCCGCCTTCGGATACGCCAGCCTGAGGTATCCGAAGGCATCGTGGCAGAGAGCCATGGCGCGCGCGTAATGCGATCCTTGCGCGTGTCGGAATAGCTGGCGAACGTCCTTGAGGGCTTCGAAGAGTTGATCTGCCAGCTGTCCTGCCTGGCCATTCCGTCTGCCGATTGCAGCGTCTTGCCGTCGCCGTTGTCGGCCTCGTTGGCGATCGTGAAGCCGGCGGCGTCCGTAATGACGCTATACCCTGTCGCGGACGATCGCTTCCGTCGCACGATTTCGTCGGTTTACAACGCTGAATGCGGGGCGTATGCCGCTTGCCGGAACCGAACTGGAACTGGACCTGATATGACCGACGCCGTTCTCGTGCGCGACGCCACCGAAACCGATCTCCCAGCCATCCGCGATATCTACAACCACGCTGTCGAGCATACGACGGCGATCTGGAACGAAACACTGGTTGATCTCGACAACCGCATCGAATGGTTCAAGGCCCGCAAGGCGAAGGGATTTCCGGTCATTGTTGCCGAGAAGGACGGCAAGGTCGCGGGCTATGCCTCTTATGGCGTTTGGCGGGCTTTCGACGGCTATCGCCACACGGTCGAACACTCGGTCTATGTCGACAAGGATCGCCGCGGCGCTGGCATTGGCGAATTGCTGATGCGGGCGCTGATTGAGCGCGCCGCCGACGCCAACATCCATGTGATGATCGCCGGCATCGAGGCGGCGAATGCGGCCTCCATCAAGCTGCATGAAAAGCTCGGCTTCCGCGTTGCCGGAACCTTCTCGGAAGTCGGTACCAAGTTCGGCCGCTGGCTTGACCTGACCTGCATGGAGCTTAGGGTTACGAAGTGAGCCTTATCGTTCTCACCGGCGCTTCGGGATCGGGCAAGACGGCGATCGCCAAGGCGATTGCCGCCCGGTTCACGGGTGAGATTGATGTCTACTATTTCGATGACATCGGCGTTCCCTCGCTCGGGCAGATGACGGCGGACTATGGCTCGCCGGCGGGTTGGCAGCGAGCCATGACCTTCAAATGGCTGGGGAGTCTTGCAGAAGCTCAGCGGTCGGGCCGCAATCAACTGCTCGAAGGCCAGATGCGCCTTGCTTTCCTGGAGGAGGCGGCAAGTGTTGCCGGCATCGCCTATCGGCCGCTGCTGGCCGATTGCGATGACGAGACACGAAGGCATCGCCTGGCGGTCGAGCGCGGGCAGCCCGAGCTTGCCGACGCCGAGATGATGGCCTGGGCAGCCTTCCTCCGCCGCGAGGCAGCGGCCAAGGGCTGTGAGATACTGGACACGTCGCGCTTGTCGCTGGATGAAAGCGTTGACGCCGTCGTCGGGCGCTTTCAAGATAGTCCCGGAACTTGATCTCCGGGCCGAGGCGCTATTTCCCCGGTTCGAACACCATCGCGTGGCCGTTGATGCAGTAGCGCAGGCCGGTCGGCGGCGGGCCGTCGGGAAAGACGTGCCCGAGATGGGCATCGCACGTGCCGCAGCGGATTTCCGTGCGGACCATGCCGTAGCTCGCATCGCGATGCTCGATCACCGCGTCGGGCGAGACCGCCTCGAAATAGCTCGGCCAGCCGCAGCCGGCATCAAATTTTGTATCCGAACGGAAAAGCGGCGAATTGCAGCCGACGCAGCGATAGAGCCCGGTCTCGAACGAATCCCAGTAGGGGCCGGTGAAGGCACGCTCGGTGCCATGCTGCCGGGTGATCCGGTATTGCTCGGGCGTCAGCTGTTCTTTCCATTCCGCGTCGGTCTTGTGAACTTTGGCGATTGTCGTATCGGCCATGGCTTGTTCCTTTCGCGCCGGGGGGTACGGCTTTGATTTTCGACAGCAATGTGGTGCGGGAAACCGCAGGGATCAAGGGATGCAGATCTCGGCAAAGCGGTATGTAGGCCTGGAAGGATGCGGGCAGAACCCGTTCCCTGTGGGTATCCCGCCGCTGCAAGTTGCTCCTGGTCGAACAAGGCTTGTGACCGCGCTCCTGTTCTCGTACACCTGACGGGACTTCCGGCTTTCGCCGGCTCCACGAAGCGTTGCCAGCAGAGGAGGGCACATGGCCGGTGTCACGGCTTTGACATTTGCGGCCTTGTGTCTGCCACTTCTCGGCGCTGTTGTTGCTCCCTTTCTCGTTCGCGCCTTTGGTGCAAGCGCCGCCTGGCTGCTGGCGCTCGCGCCGCTTTTGGCCTTTGCGCACTTCGCCAGCCTGCTGCCGGCGATATCGGCCGGCAAGGTGATCACCGGCGGCTATGCCTGGGTGCCGAGTTTCGACCTCCGCTTCTCCTGGCTGCTTGACGGTCTTTCGCTGACCTTTGCGCTGCTGATCACCGGTATCGGCACGCTGATCGTGCTGTATGCCGGCGGGTATCTGAAGGGGCACCGGGATCAAGGGCGTTTCTTCTCGTTCATCTTCCTGTTCATGGGCGCCATGCTCGGCCTCGTCGTATCAGACAGCCTGCTGATGCTCTTCGTCTTCTGGGAGCTGACGTCGATCACGTCCTTCCTGCTGATCGGGTTCCACCACGAGCGCCCTGCCGCCCGTCGTGCCGCCTTACAGGCGCTTGTCGTTACCGGTGGCGGCGGCCTTTTGCTGTTGGCGGGCCTACTGCTGATCTGGAGCACGACAAATGCCACGCAGCTGTCGACGCTGCTTCAGTCCGGCGATCTGCTGCGCGCCAATCCATACTACCTGCCGATCCTGATCCTCGTTCTCGGCGGCGCCTTCACCAAGTCCGCGCAGTTTCCGTTTCATTTCTGGCTGCCGAACGCGATGGAGGCGCCGACACCGGTTTCCGCCTACCTGCACTCGGCGACAATGGTGAAGGCGGGCGTCTATCTCCTGATGCGGCTCAATCCGGTGATGGGCGGGACGCCTGCGTGGGAGCTATTGCTGCCGCTCTTTGGTGGCGCGACGTTGATCATCGGCACGCTGCTTGCGATCCGTCAGACCGACCTCAAGCTGCAACTCGCCTACACGACCGTCTCGTCGCTTGGCCTTCTTGTGCTGCTGACCGGCTTCGGCTCTCCCCATGCGGTCGAGGCCGCGGCGCTCTACCTCGTGGCGCATTCGTTCTTCAAGGGAGCGCTGTTCCTGGTTGCCGGCATCATCGACCATGAGACCGGCACGCGCGACATCACCCGGCTCGGCGGCCTGAGGAAGGCGATGCCGCTGACATTTGCTGCCGCCCTTGCCGCGGCGATTTCGATGGGCGGCCTGCCGCCATTTTTTGGCTTCCTCGCCAAGGAGGAAATCTATGCCGCGCTGGCCCATGGGGACCCGCGATCGATCGTCTTTACGCTGGTTGCGGTATCAGGCAACGCGCTGATGTTCGCGATCGGTTTTGCGGTGACGCTGAAGCCGTTTCTCGGGTCTGTTCCGGAAACGCCGAAGCACCCGCGCGAGGCGCCGCCATTGCTGTTGGCCGGTCCCGTCGTGCTGGCACTGCTCGGTTTGATCGGTGCAGTCTTCTCGGCAGGTTTTCATCACTACATCTCGTCTCCGGCGGCGTCGGCAATCCGGGGCTCGTCGAGCGTGATCGAGATTTCATTGATCCCGCATGTCGGCGTGCCGCTGCTTCTTTCCGCCCTTACGATCGCGCTCGGCCTTCTTGTCTATTGGAAAATCGACCAAGCGCGTCGGAAGATGGCAGTGGTATTAGGCAAGCTCGGACCGGGGCCGGATCGCGGTTTCGATCACTTCATTGCCGGTCTCGTCAGCCTGTCGGTCCGCGCGACGCGTTTTGTCCAGCCGGGACGACTTGAACTCTACATCACCTGTACCTTCCTCTGCGTCGCCGCGATCCTGCTCGTACCGCTCTGGCTCTACGGCGAAATGCCTGCGCTTCCCGTCTGGCCGCGAGAGGTCCAGATTCACGAATGGGCCGTTTTCCTGCTCGCCGTGCTCGGCCTGTTGAGCGTTGTCATTGCGCGTGACCGGCTGACGGCGATCGTCTCCCTCGGCATCCAGGGCTTCTCCGTCGCCATCATATTCCTGCTGTTCGGTGCGCCCGACCTTTCCTTCACGCAGTTCATGGTGGAGACACTGTCGGTCGTCATCCTGGCTTTGGTCATGACCCGCCTTCGATTGTCGCCGACCGACCGGCGGCCACTCGGCCAGAAGATACTCGACGGCAGCATCGCCATCGCCTGCGGCTGCGGCTTCGCGCTGCTGCTGATGAAAGCCACGCAGGCGCCGTTCAACAACGCGCTGACGGAGTTCTTCAATACCTACTCGAAGTCGGTCGCCCATGGCGCCAACGTCGTGAACGTCATCATCGTCGATTTCCGCGGTACCGATACGCTGGGCGAGATCGCCGTCGTCGCCATCACCGGCCTTGCCATCCTCGCCCTCATTCGCGTCCGCGCGCAGACCGAGCGCAAGCTTGCGGAAAACGATCCGGATGCTCCCGAGGATCTGGGAGTCGAGCGCCCGTGAACACGCTGATCTTCCGCACGATCGCCCCGGTTTTGACGGCGCTGATGCTGCTCTTTTCCCTCTTCGTCCTCCTGCGCGGCCACAACGAGCCGGGCGGCGGCTTCATCGGTGGTCTGATTGCGGCCTCGGCGCTGGCGATCTTCGGCATTGCCCGCGGCGTTGGCGCCGTCCGCAGGGCCATCATTTTCCATCCGCTGTCGATATCAGGCGCCGGACTATTGATGTCCTGCTGCGCCGGCCTTCTGTCGATTGGCTTTGGCGTGCCGTTCATGACCGGGCTGTGGATCTATCCCGAGATTTCAGGCGTCGAGGTGCCGCTCTCGACCGTCATGCTCTTCGATATCGGGGTCTACCTGGTGGTGGTCGGCGCCATCACCTCGATCGCGTTGGCGCTGGAAGAAAGGGAGGTCGAGTGATGGAGCCGCTGTTTGCGATCCTTGTCGGTCTGTTCTTCGCCGCCGCGATCTATCTGATGCTGTCGAAATTCTCGATCCGCATCATGCTCGGCATCGCCATCCTCGGCAACGCCGTCAACCTGCTGCTGTTCACGGCCGGGCGGTTGACGCGCGAGGTGCCGCCGATCATCCCGGCCAATCTCGATGCGCTTCCGGCCGCCGCCGCCAATCCGTTGCCGCAGGCGTTGATTCTGACGGCGATCGTCATCTCGTTTTCCTTCCTCGCCTTCCTCCTGGTGCTGACCTATCGCGCCTATCAGGATATCGGCACCGACAACACCGACGAGATGCGGGTGGCCGAACCCGTCGATCCGCCGCTGCCGCCGATGGGGTACTAGATGGCGGCTCCGGCAAATACGATCACCGATCTTTCCGCTGCGATGGTGACGGCGCCTGTGCCTTTGGCGAACTGGCTTGTCATTGCACCCGTCGCGCTCTGCCTCACCCTCGGCGCTGCGCTGTTGATGATGCGCAGCTCGACGCGGTTGCAGGCGCTGGTCGCCATTCCCGGCCTTGCCGTTCTGGTCTTGCTGGATGCCGCGCTGTTGGCAAAGGTCGTCGCGCATGGCCCGTTGACCATGGTCATGGGGCGCTGGCTTCCTCCCTTCGGCATCGCCTTCACCGTCGATCTCTTCGGCGCGCTGATGACCCTGACTGCCGCCGTCGCGGCGCTTGCCGGCGGCCTTTATGCACTGAAGGATGTGACCGAAAGCGGTCGCCGCTACGGCTTCTTCCCCTTCTTGATGCTGCTGATGGCAGGCGTCTCAGGAGCGTTCCTGACCGGCGACGTCTTCAACCTCTACGTCTGGTTCGAGGTTCTTCTTATTTCGTCCTTTGGCATGTTGATCCTCGGCTCGGAGCGCGGGCAGATCGACGGGGCGCTGAAATATGCGGTACTGAACCTGATCGGAACGACCTTGTTCCTGATCTCAGTCGGCATTGTCTACGCGGTCTTCGGTACGCTCAATATGGCCGATATCGCAGGCAAGGTGGAAGGTGCGCGCGACACCGCGCCGCTGATGACCCTGTCAGCTCTGGTGGTGCTGGCCTTCGCCATGAAGGCGGCTGCCTTTCCCGTCAATTTCTGGCTGCCGGCCTCCTACCACACGCCGCGCATCGTCGTGTCGGCGCTGTTTGCCGGTCTGCTGACCAAGGTCGGCGTCTACGCTCTGATCCGCATCATGGTGATGCTGCTGCCGGTCGAGCGCGAGCAATTGAGCCTGGTGATCGCCGTGGCCGGTGCGGCCACCATTGTCTTCGGCGCGCTCGGCGCTCTGGCGCAGGACGATATCCGCAAATTGCTCGGCTACGTGGTGATATCGGGCATCGGCAACATGCTGGTCGGCATTGCGCTCGGCACGCCCGGCGGTCTCTCGGGTGCGATCTTCTACGCCTTGCATTCCATGCTGCTGATGACGGCGCTCTATCTTTTAGCCGGACAGGCAGCCGCGCTCGCTGGTAGCTTCTCGCTGGCCGACCTTGGTGGGCTCTATCGTCGCAGCGGCAGTTTTGCTGCCGTGTCTTTCATCCTGTTTCTCGCCGCCTGTGGATTGCCGCCTCTTTCCGGCTTCTGGCCGAAGGTGGTCTTGGTCCGGGCGTCGATCGATGTCGGCGCGTGGTGGCTGGCCGCCGCGATCCTGATCGGCGGTTTCCTGATGACGATCGCGTTCGGACGCGTGTTCCTGCTCGCCTATTGGCGGCCGGCCGCAGCGCCGCAGCCGGCAGCCTCGATTGGCTGGCAGGCGGGGCTGCCGCTCGTGATCCTCACGGCCCTCATTGCCGGCTTCGGCATTCTACCGGAGACGCTGTTGGAATTGGCGCAGGCGGCGGCCACCGGTCTCGTCGATCCGACGGCTTATCTGCAGTCGGTCTTCCCGGACGGAGCGATGCCATGATTGCCCTGCTGCTTAACCTCCTTCTGGCCATCGCCTGGGCTACCGTCACCGGCAGCGCCTCGCCGCACAATCTCATATTCGGCTTTGCTCTCGGCGCCTTGTGCCTCACTATTGTGCGCGAGCCCTATGGCAGTAGGGGATATCTTCGCCGGTCTTGGGCAATCCTGCATCTTACCCTACTGTTTCTGAAAGAGTTGGCGATTTCCGCCTGGCGGGTCGCCGTCACGGTGCTGACGCCCAACATGCGGCTGCAACCCGGCATCTTCGCCTTTCCCCTGACTGTCGATCGCGATTTCGAGATTACGCTTCTTGCCAACATGATCACGCTGACGCCAGGCACACTGTCGGTCGATGTCTCCGAGGACCGCAAGACGCTCTATGTCCATGCGCTGGATTGTGCCAATCCCGAAGCGACCAAACGCGATATCGCCAACGGTTTCGAACGCAGGATCATGGAGGCCTTCCGATGATCGCGCCGCTTGCCATCGTCTCCGCAGCCGCCGGGGTCGCTCTCATGATCCTTGGCGTCGCCTTTCTTCTGGCAGGCTGGCGGGTGGTTGTTGGGCCGACGCTGCCTGACAGGATACTGGCGCTCGACACGCTTTCGGGCACGGCGATCGGCTTCATTGCCGTATTGGCGGTCAAAACAGGCTTTAGCCTCTACATCGACATTGCCATCTCGCTGGGTCTGGTCGGCTTCCTGGCGACGGTCGCCTTCGCGCGTTTCGTGATGTCGCGCAGCATTGTTGCAGAACGGCACAGCGAAAAAACCGCGGGTGCCTCGAAAAAGCCCAAAGTGGCAGCCAAACGCAGCCGCGCAGCGGAAAGAAAGGGCAAGGCATGATGGACTACGCGGTCGCGCTTGCCGTCACGTTCCTGCTGCTTGCCGGCTCGCTGTTTGCCCTCGTCGCCGCGCTCGGCGTCGTGCGGTTACCGGACCTTTACACGCGTATGCACGCCGCTTCCAAGGCCGGAACGGTCGGTTCCGGCATGCTGCTTTTCGCCGCCGGTGTCGCGTCGGGCGAGGTTGCGGTCTTTGCGCGGGCGCTGGCAGGGTTCGTCTTTTTTCTGTTAACGGCGCCGGTCGCAGCGCATCTTCTCGCCAAAGCGGCACACCAGACAGGACACCGTCTTGGCCCTCAATCGGTGCGTGATGACCTCGCCAAAAGATGAGAGCGCTTCCGATTCAGTATTTTAAGTTGATTTTTGCACCCTTTTGCAGATTTCTTAATGGTTAATGTTTGGGTCTAGGGCAGACAATTCTTGCGAGTGGGGCATTTTTCGGTAGATATATATGAAATAATAATTGGCGTTTTCGCAAAACGGTGATATTTGGTGTTCCAAGTAGAGTTCTGATATTGAATTAGAATGACGTTGCTTATTTCCTCATTGGCTTTGCATTTCAGTGTTTACTTGAGGAAGTGGACTGCGTGATAGCGTACTAATTCGAAATCAGGCAGTATAAGAAACGGGTTTCGGCCTCAGGAATCTAGGGGTGGATTTCAGTTTTTCGAAACAGGTAGCCGTAGCCTGAGTTTTTTGCTGTTCGCTCTACGATGACGGTCTTGGCTGACGAGGCTTAGACCTTTGGAGCATTGAAACAGGAGAAACGTATTATGACGGATACTGCAGCCGGTAGCGGGCCGGAATTGCTGGTGGAGCTTACCGCAGACATTGTCGCCGCCTATGTCAGCAACCATGTGGTCCCAGTTGGCGATCTTGCCAACCTGATCTCGGACGTGCATTCGGCACTGAGCAATACATCGGCGCCGCAACCTGCAACGGCGGTTGTCGAGAAGCAGAAGCCGGCTGTATCGGTGCGTAAATCCGTTCAGGATGAGCAGATCACCTGCCTGGAATGTGGCGGCAACTTCAAGTCGCTCAAGCGTCATCTGATGACCCACCACAGCCTCTCGCCGGAAGAATACCGCGAGAAATGGGAGCTTCCCGTCGACTACCCGATGGTAGCGCCGGCCTATGCTGAAGCGCGTTCGCGCCTCGCAAAGGAAATGGGGCTCGGCCAGCGTCGCAAGCGCGGCCGCGGCTGATTGTTGCCAAGAATACGATCTGAAGAGCCGGGCAGAAGCCCGGCTTTTGTGTTTTTGGAGGGATAGGAACGGGGGACAGTAATCCTGTTCATCCGCCCGTCAAAGAAATTGAGAAGCGGGATCAACAGAACGTTGCGCATGCATCCTTTTGTTTGTCCCCGGATCACCGCCTCCAGGCCGCCGCACCATGCAAGTCGTGCGAAAGGAGAGCGTGGCGGCATGGCCGACCTCGCCGACAGCGCGATCGCCGCGCGCGCTGGAAGCGATGGGCCCGGAGCTTGCCGGCGTGCGGCTCGATGTCTGCTGCTTCATGAAGGACTGGAAACCGTGGAGCGGGAGCGTCGGCGGCCGGTGCGCTCTGCCAAGCTGGTGTTGCGTACGGCGCTGATGGCGCTGTCACGGCATTATAGTCGGCCCGCACCGGCGCCCCGACCGCGCGTGGAGTGTTGGGGTGCGGAGGGCTATCGGCCCGAATTGTATTCGTGACCGGTGTCGGCGGCTGCCTAGGCCACGGCGCGTACGCGTGCTTCCTCGCGGATGCGGTTGACCATCGAGCGCAGACCGTTGGCGCGCTGCGAGGAAAGGTGTTCGACAAGGCCGATCTTGGAGAATACGTCGAAGGCATCGAGCGCAGCGATCTCGGAGGCCTTCTTGCCGGAATAGGTCGCCAGCGCGATGGCCACGAGCCCGCGCACGATATGCGCGTCGGAGTCGCCCTCGAAAGTCATCAACGGATTGTCCGGATCCCCCTCGGTGTGCGTGACCAGCCAGACCTGGCTGGCGCAGCCCATCACCTTGTTGGCCGATATCTTCTGGTCGTCGGGAAGGTCCGGCAGCGCCTTTCCAAGCTCGATCACATAGCGATAGCGGTCTTCCCAGTCGTCAAGGAAGGAGAAATCATCGAGGATCTGCTCGAGGGACGTCATGTATTCTAGCCTTTCGTTATCAAGATTCATATAGGTGAAACGCGGCCAGATTTGAACCATTAAAAAGAAACGCCGCAAAGGATATGCATCCACGCGGCGCAGCAAAGGCTGAAAATAAACAGGGCAGGCACGTCAGGCACGGGACTTTTCCGCGTCGTGCGGATCGTCGGTGCAAGCTTGGTTGCGGGAAGTCTCGCGGAATTCTCAGCTGGCAGGGCGCGGCGTCGGCAGCGGAATGGTGCCGGTCGTTACGGTGTCGGAGATGGCCTCGCCGCCGTCATCAACCGGCGGGCGATAGGGCAGCGGCTGGTTGAGGGCTGCGGTCCGTTCCTGCGCCGCGGTCTGGGCCTCGGCATGCGCCGGTGCAAGCGCCGCGACAGGAGCACTCGGCGCGATTGTCGCAACAGCAGGCTTGACTGCATTATCGTCGCCGAAGCGGCTGTCCAACAGCTCGTAGGCGACACGGGCGCCTTCGCGAGCCCGGTGGCCGAGGGCTGTCATGGTCTCGGCACCCTTGACACAGACTTCCGGCTTCTCGCCGCACATGCCGGTCACATAGTCATAGGCACCTGTCGCCGCGACAAAGGCGTCGGAAACCTGCAATTTCGGCTGGGGACCTGTAGAGCTTTCGCCGCTGAAAAACGACAAGAGCACGAGCACAAGCCCGAACCAGAATGATCCTTTGATCAGAAACCACATCGTCGTTGCCCATCCTGATTTGCCGTTCGGTCTTGCTGCCGAATCTGTCCGGTCTTGCGGTGTGCTTTGACCTTAGAGCAGAGTTGCGAATGCCGGTTTTCGAAACTCGTCGGCATTTGCGGCAAATTTAGCTCGAATTTTAATGAACGGGATTTGCACCACATTTCAGTCAAATTGTAGCGACCGTCGTTAAGCATGTGGCGGGCCACCTCCTGTAATTGCAGGCAAACCTTGCGGCGAAGCTGCCACAAAGGTTAACGGAAGTCCGAAATGTGAGCGAAATCCGTCGCTTACCGCCCGTTAACCGTAAAAACCAAAGCCGCTTTCATATGCCCAAAAACGGGACATTTCGCTCTTTTGCGGCGTGGAGGCGGCTTTTCCCTTATCCTTTCTTTAAGCGCCCAAGGCCTATTGTCCGCCTTGGTAAAGAGCCTTTTTCGGGCGGGTATTGCGTGCGTGTAATGAGTAAGATCGCAGAGCGGGCGGCAGCCCTCGTGGACCGGGCAGTCGGAAGCTGGCTCTCCCGGACAGGCGGCGGTGCAGCCGTGCGCCAACGCGAACTGATGATCCTGCGCCGATTGGCATTGCTGTCGTCTGTGGCTCTCGTTGCAGCACCCGTCGGGCTCTCCCTGGTCACCAGTCCCGCTGTCGCACTGCCGGTAGGTGTCGCGACCGTGTGCGCGGCTTTCCTCTTCTCCGCAGTGGGCAGCATTGCGCTGTCGCGCCAGAGCACGGCAACGGCGGCGGTCGCCGCGCCCATTGCCGAAGACTTTTTCATGGAGGCAACGCCCGGTCTCGCCTTGTTCCTCGACCCACAGGGCAACGTCACCACCGTCGGCGGTCGCGACAAGCGCGAGTATCTCGCCTGGATGCGCGATCCGATCGGCAAGGGCTTCGTCGATCAGATACACGTCTCCGACCGTATTCTTTTCCTGCAGGCGCTGGATCAGTTGCGCCAGGGCGAGGCGAGGGCCGCCGTCGACCTGCGCCTGGAGCGCCCGTCCGTTTCGCGCGACAACCGGCAGTTTGCCTATCTGCGCATGGACCTGACGGCGCGGCATGACAGCGACGGCGTCTTCTTCAGCGTGATTGCCCAGCTGCGCGACGTCTCGATGGAGCAGCAGTTGCGGCAGGAAGCGCAGAGCCGTGCCGCCGACGCCCGCACGGCCAACGACGCAAAATCGCGGTTCCTCGCCGCCGTCAGCCACGAGCTGCGCACCCCGCTCAATGCCATCCTCGGCTTCTCCGACATTCTGCTCGGCGAGTATTTCGGCAAGTTTGAGAACGAACGCCAGCGCGAATATGTCGGTCTTGTCAGGGACTCCGGCGCGCACCTGCTTTCGGTCGTCAACACCATGCTCGACATGAGCAAGATCGAAGCCGGCCGCTACGAGCTCTGCCTCGAACCCTTCGACATTGCTGCCGTCGTCCGTTCCTGCGAGGCAATGCTGGCGTTGCAGGCGAAAACCAAGGGTGTGACGCTGACGAGCCGCGTGCAGCGCGGTCTTGACGAGGTCGTTGCGGATCAGCGCGCGATCCAGCAGATCCTGATCAATCTGGTCGGCAATGCCGTGAAGTTCACTGATGCCGGCGGCGCGATCTCGATCGATGCCTCGATGCGTGACGGCGTTCTGAACCTTTGCGTCAGTGATACCGGCATCGGCATTCCGGGCGACAAGCTGGAACTGCTCGGCCAACCTTTTGTCCAGATCCAGAACGACTATAGCCGTCGCTTCGAAGGGACGGGGCTCGGTCTGTCGCTGGTGAAGGGTTTGGTGGCGTTGCATGGTGGCGACTTCGCTATCGCCAGCACGCCGGGCTCCGGCACGATCATCACGATTTCCATCGCAGCGGATGGCTCTGGCATTCCAGCTGCGGGTACTGCCCGCAACGATCTTGTCGAGTTCCCGCCGCGACTGAAGGCTGCGCCGGCGCTTGTCGGTGTTTTGGAAGAGGGGCTTTTCGATGGCCGCGAGCAAGCGAAAATCGCCTAGGGGAAGGAGGGGCCGGCAGAAGAGGCCGGGCCTGCTTCTCACCGGGGCATCCGCAGTTGGCGGATTGGGACTGCAGGGCGCAAGCGCGCTCGGCGGCGTGATTGGCCGTAACCCGTCGGTTGCCGGCGGCACGGCAGCCTTCCTGGTCATCTTCAGCTTCGTTGCCGCCAACGCGCTCTGGTATCAGCCGGGCGCACATCCGCATCCGTTCCTGCGCACTCGTGATGCGCTTTTCCCGAATGTGCTTGGCGGCCGGCCGGCCGCCGAGGAGCATGGTGGCAACGTCACGACGTTCAAGATCGAGCGGCAGGACGAGGCCGACGCCACGCAGACGAATGCGACGCCGCCGGCCGCTCCTGGTGGTCAGCGGCCGAGCCAGATCGTCATGGACATCCAGACCGAGCTGGTAAGGCGCGGCCTCTACAACGGCACGCCGGATGGAGTGATTGGTCCGCGCACCAGTGCGGCGATCCTCTTCTTCGAAGAAACCGTGGGCATGCCGCAGACGGGCGACGCGACGCCCGACGTGCTGGCAGCGCTGAGAACGGACTCGGTCGGCCCCTCGGCGGTTCCGTTGGAAAAACCGCCCGAGGACGTGACATCGAAGGCATCCGCTGAGGATCCGGTCGCCGCCGCCATCCGCAGTGCAGAAAGAAACATCAAGACCGCGCCGACACCCGCAAGGAAGGCAGTCCAGTCGGCGGAACTGTCGAGTGTCGACCTCGTCTTGAAGATCCAGAAGGGTCTGACCAACATGGCCTATGCCAATGTCGGCGTCGACGGCGTGCCGGGCGAACAGACGCGCACCGCCATCCGCCACTTCCAGAAGCACTACAACCTTCCCGAGAACGGTGAGCCCAGCGAAGCGGTCCTGAAGAAGCTCAAGGAAATTGGCGCGCTCTAAGGTTGCCGTCGTAGCGACACAATTACAGCGCGAACCTCTGACGAGGACCAATATCAACCGCGCGGGGCGACCGCAGCATTGGCGCTGCCCGTTTGTCTGCTATAGGACGCCGATGAGATTACGCACTGACATCTTTGTCTCCGCCATTCTGCGCCGGGTTTTTGCCAAGGGCGGCTTTGCCGCTGTCGAGGCGAAGGGCGCCGACGAGGCAGGCGTCGTCTTCATCCGCCAGCACTTCCGCGATGGTCTTGAGACGCTTTATGGCCCTGCGCCACAGAGTTTTTTCGACGAAGAAACGACCGGCGCCCGGCTGTTCGAGCAGCGGTTGACGCGCAAAGAGCCTGACAGGATCAGGGAAATGCTCGAGCGCGAGCGGAGGTTTGACCCCGACCTCTGGATCATCGAGCTGGAAGCCGACGATCTCGGCGATATCGTTCCGCTTGTCGATCAGCGTCAGAACCCGCTGTAGACAGGATCAGCGTGTGCGGCCGATGATGCGCCTGTCTCGGGCGGGCGGCACCTCGTGGGCGGGGTGGGCCGTTTCTGTTTCCTCGGGCAGGTAGGTGTAGGTGTCCGCGCGGCGCCAGGCTTCGACGCGGGCACTGCACTCTTCCGGATCAAGCCCGTCCAGCACCATCCAAGCGCGCGTAACGCTGTGCTGCGGTTCCGCGAGGTGAGGATAGAGCCTTTCGAGCACGAAGACGGCGTCGAGGAAATCCATGCCGAGACTGATGAGAGTGGTCGCCAGCTGCTGTCCGGAGATATCGAGCATGATGCGCTCGGCAAGCCAGCGGCTTGCGGAAAGTGCATCGGCAAGTGCCTTGGCAAAGAGCACTGCCTCGCGGTTGCGGGCGAAGCGGACGAGCAGCGCGGCCTGGATCGGCGACAGGTTCCTGAGCCCCAGGCGATCGCCCTCCGGACGGCTGACGTGACGCGCCAGTTCCCGGATCCTGTTGCGCATTTCTTCTTCGTTGGCGCGGTGTGCGGCAGCTTCAGCGTCCTCGAGGGACGTGGGAGCCGGTGGTTCGGGTGGCACGACACTGGGCGCCTCGACCTCGACCGGTGCCGCCAGCCGCTGTTCTGCCTGACGCAGACCGACCAGAGCGTCGATGACCCGCGGCGAAAGGGCATTCCGGCTGACGATCGCCTTCATGTGCGCGCTACCCTGCGTGCGCGCGATCGTGATCAGGGTTTCGTCGTCGATCGCCGGCGAGGAGGTGAGGAAGGGTGCCGCAATGTCGATCGGCTGGCTGCCGACGAAAAGCGCAACGGCCGGCGGAATATGCGCGCATTGGGAAAGGGCAGCCACGGCCTGTCGCCTTGCCTCATCGGAGGATGCCTGAAACAGCGGCGTGAAGAGTTCGGCGAATTGGCGCAGTTCGGAGCGCGTCGGCGGTTGCAATCCCTCGAAGCTGCTGACAGTCGCCATGAGAACCACGTCCTTCTTCCGGCTGGCGGATGGAGCCTCTAGGTCTCGGAACCGGTCACGCACAAGAACACACCCTGGAAACGCAAAAAAGGGATGCCGCAGGACTGGACGTAGAGAGACGCCCCTTACCCACATAGGTTATGAACAAATCCTACATGGGCAGGGTTAATGGTTGCTGAAGACTTTATTAAAATTGTACCGAAAGGCGCCATCGCCTGAGGCCGCGTCCGAGACTAAAGCCCCTTGTGTCCGCGCAGCGCCGCCAAGAGCCTTTCGGCGTTATTGTTTCCGGATTGGTAGAGGTCGAGGGCTGCGGAGGCTGCCAGTTGCGCCTCGGGGCTCTTGATGTCGATCCGCTTTTCCGCACACCAGGCATCGAGCGCATGGCGAAGCACATCAAGGTCCTCGGGGGAGAATGTCGAACCGATAAACAAAGACATTTTAGCCCCTTCCTTGTCCGTGGTGAACGGAACAGCGCCCAGCCGACCGGCCTCGAACCCCTAGCCGATCGTACAACCATACCGGTATTGCTGAGGACCGCAATTGATATTTTTGTGACGGGAATCGGCCACACTGACGTCCAGCTTGCCTCGGCGACACAACCTCCATTAAGTATATGAATTAATGCTAATATCATTGTGGCATTGTGGACTGAATCTTCTTGTGAGACGTTTGAAACCAAAAGACGGCACGGCGCGTTTATAGAGCGTCGTGCAAGCAGCGAATGTCCACGCATGAAATTAACGATCTGTTAACCGTCATATGTCTCAATTCGGGTATGAACGGCGGTCGAGTGCTTCGGTCGTCCGGTTTCACATCACGGTATTTCAAACAGGTGCCGTGAGAAAAGCGCGAATGCCTCGGAGCCCGGTCTGGCTCTACAGGACGCGCTGGCTCGCAAAGGCGGGCAGGGTGAGATTGCGCAGTTCATCCGTCTCGGGCCGTGCATGGAGACGAGAATGGCAATAGTCGTCGCATTGGCGGACCGTCTATCTCAGACGCGACGCCGCAAGGGCAAGAAACCGGTCGAGGCACAGATCCTGCTTTTCACCGGCGTGCGTTACGAGCGCCTCACGGAAAGCTCGAAGCGTTCCTCCGCGCATCGCGTTTCGCGGGCAAAGAAATAGAGAGATTGCTTCAGTTCGAGGAGCCGGCATACTCGTCGCAGCCGGCCTCCGCGAGAAAGTTCCTTGCGGCCGCGTCAAAGCTCGCCTGGGGCGCCAATGTCCTCAGCACCGCATAACCCTGCGAACGCGTGCTTTCCACGAGAATGGTCTTCTGCAGATCCGGCGGCAAAGCCTTGCGAAGCTCCGTCAGCTGGATCGGCGTTCCGATCAGAACATCGAGCGCGCCTCCGACCGACGTCCTGTCATTCATGCTGAAGACCTCGTTCGATGCCTCGTCATAGAGTGCGATCGACCAGAACGGCACATTGCCCTTGGCCGTCAGGCGGACCGGATTTTCCTCGATATCGAACGCGCAGACCGCGGTGCGGACAAAGGGATCGTCGTTGGAAAGCCCGGCCGCGTCATCGGTAGCACCCAGCAGGTAGAACTTGTCGAGATCGCCCTCGGCAGCGACGCGGGTCGCGGCATCCCTGCCGGTAAAGTGCGGCAGCGACAGGATGATGACGAGATGCAGCAGCGCCGCCCCGAAAAGTCCCGCAAGAATGGCAAACAGGACCCTAAGCATTGCCGCATCCGGTTTTCTGGAGCTTCGGCATGGAAAGGTCGATGACGCCGGAACTGCCCGCCGTCGGGGTATCGAACAGGGTCAGAACGAGCTGGAACGTGCCCGCCGCCGGCAGTGCCAGCCAATTTCCGGGCCGGGCGTGCGCTGCAATCTCGATCGAGAAGCTGCTGTCAGCCTGCCGCAGCACCGTCCAGGAATTCATCGCACCGGGAAGTCCTGGCCGCAACGAGGCCGGGTTGCCGCTATTGTCTGCGGTAAACAGGGTCCAGATGCGGGCAGGCGGCGTCTGCCCTGTGATGCGGTAGCTGCAGCCGGCATTCAGCCGATCGCCCGCATCGTCGACCCTGGCGGTGAACATCAGGCCTTCGGCATTTCCATAGAGCAGGCGTCCGGCCCGGGCTCTGTGCGATTTCGCATAGGGGTCGGCGCTTTCCGTTTGCAGTTCGGGGAAGGCTTCCCAAGCGCCGAGCTTGATCGCGCCGAAGCCAGCCGTTGCATCCAGCGCGTAGAGCGAAATCATGATCCCGCCGCCAAAGGCGATAATCAGAGTCATCGCTATGAAGAGAGGAAACCGAAACACTATGCGCCCTTGAGAAACAAATCAGTTGAAAGGGTTACCACTGATTCTGGCTGCGCGGAATGGCGCAGGGCTCTGCCGGGGGCATATCCCGGCAAAACCGGACAACGCTGGGCTGTCCGCCGCCCTCTGCAAGAGGCGCAGCCGATGGCCGAAGCTGAATTTACCGATGGCACATGGACGACGCCGCCAGTCATAAGGGGTAATCGCAACCCGCAAAGGCCGCTTGTGGCGCATTTCGGCCGACCCAACTCGCGGGTTGTTATACTGGTCCGGCTTTGGCAAGGATGAGGAATGCATTGCCCAGCGCTCTTGGAAACGGGTCAAGGACCGACATCGGCTGCGACCGAATATTTCGATCTCATTGTCGGATTGGCAAAAGCTGGCCCGTCCTAGGGGCATTCATAGTATTCTATCCGTAGGAGGATCATCATGCCCAACACGATACGTCTTCACCGCGTCCTGGCGGCCAGTCCTGAGAAAGTCTATCGCGCATTCCTGGAGCCGGATGCACTGGCCAAATGGCTTCCGCCAAATGGGTTTGCCTGCACGGTGCACCATTTCGAGCCAACCGTCGGCGGAACACACAAGATGTCCTTCCGGAACTTCACGACCGGAAAAAGTCATGCCTTCGGTGGCAACTATCTCGAACTGGTGCCAGGCGAGAAGCTTCGCTACACGGACAAATTCGACGACCCCAACTTGCCTGGTGAAATGGAGGTTACAGTGACGTTGAAGAAAGTCTCGGTCGGCACCGAACTCGATGTCGTCCAGGCGGGAGTACCGGACGTTATTCCTCCGGAGGCATGCTATCTCGGCTGGCAGGAATCGCTTCGCAATCTGGCAAGGCTCGTCGAGCCGGAAATCAACGAATGAGCCTCAAAACCTGCGAAGAGTAGAATCGACTGCTTGGTCGGCGATGCAAGAGCAAGGGGAAAGGCGGAGCTTAGCGACTGAGGCCGCCTGCCTCTTCGACGGGCCGGTTCTTCCAACGCTACGTGAAAACGTAAGGGCCTCTCTTGGCAATCGGTCGCGATGATGCCTCTTGGCGCAAAGCGGAAGTGTCAGATACTCCGCTCGTGACCAAGCGGACACGTTGGCGGGCGCGTTGTGTGGTTCCTCTCATTGGACACCGGCCGAGTGCTTCGCGCAGCTGCCATCCAGCGAAACTATCAGCCCGCACATCGCATCTCAGCGGCAGCAATCGGACCAAAGCGACGTTTTCGCAACGTGAAATCGTCATTGAGCTCCAGGTGGTGGCCCTCAGTTGGCGCTCGCCACCTTTTGCGCTGTAAGCGGTGGGGCCGCCTTCAGCGCCTGTCCAATCTCCTTGAGAATACGCGTCGAATCGACCGAGAGCATCCGCGGACGAATGAGGGGAGGCGGGCTGCCTTCCGCGGGCTCGGCGGCAACGGTCTTGACCGTCTTATCAGGCGGCAGCGGCTGTGTGCCGGGGATTTGCCGCAGAGTGATGCCCTGGTGGGCGTAGTCCATCGCGCGCTTGAAGGTCATTGCCGGCAGCGAGCCGCCGGTCATCTTGTTGGTCGAGGTGTAGTCGTCATTGCCGAACCAGACGGCGGCGGTGTAGTTGCCGGTGTAGCCGATGAACCAGGCGTCACGATAGGCCTGCGTCGTGCCCGTCTTGCCGGCGGTCAGGATGCCGTTGTCGAGGGCTGCCTTGCGCGCAGTGCCGACATAGGGGACGCGCGACAGCATCTGGTTCATATAGGTATCGGCCTTCTCGGAGAGCACACGCTTGGCGGGCGGCTCGTCACGGTCGAAGTCGTAGAGGACGTCACCACCGTAATCCAGAACCTGTGTGATGCCGTGACGGCGCGACTGGTAACCGCCCGCCGGGAAGACGGCATAGGCCGTCGCCTGGTCGAGCACGGTCACTTCTGAGGTGCCGATCGGGATCGTCACGTCGTCGCGCACAGGCGATTCGACCCCGAGATTCTTCGCCATCGCGCGGATCGGCTGGATGCCTAACTTCTCCTTGGCGAGGCGCACCGGGATGGTGTTGATCGACTGGGCAATGGCGGTCGCGATGGTGACACGGCCGGCATACTTGTTGGCGTAGTTATGCGGGCTCCAGTTGCCCCAGTAGATGGGCGCGTCGACGACGATGGTGTCGGGCGTCATGCCGCTCTCCATCGCCACCGAATAGGTGTAGACCTTGAAGGACGAGCCCGGCTGGCGCAGCGCCTTGGTGGCGCGGTTGAACTGGCTTTCGCCATAGTCCCGTCCGCCGACCATGGCGCGCACCGCACCGCCGTTTTCGAGCACGACCATCGCGCCCTGCTTGGCGTGATAGCTCTCGCCATACTCGCGCAACGACGTTTCGACCGAATCTTCGGCCGCGCTCTGCAGGCCCATGTCGATCGTGGTCCGGACGACGAGCGAATGCTGATGGAAGCGTGTCGACAACCGCATCACCTCATCAAAGGCCCAGTCGAGGAAGAAATCGGGCGATTCCACCTGGTTGCGGTCGACGACCGTCGCTGGATTGCGCCGGGCGGCGATCACCTGGCCCTCGGTCATCAGGCCGCTTTGGACGAGGTTGGTCAACACCTCGTTGGCGCGACCGCGCGCCGCCGGCAGGTTGACGTGCGGCGCATATTTCGCCGGGGCCTTGAACAGGCCGGCAAGCATCGCGGATTCGGCCAGATTGACATCGGTGATGCTCTTGCCGAAATAGAACTGCGCCGCCGCCGCAGCACCAAACGTGCCGCCGCCCATATAGGCGCGGTCCAGGTAGGTGGAGAGAATTTCCTTCTTGGAGAGGGTGGCTTCGAGCCACAAGGCCAGGAAGGCTTCCGTGATCTTTCGATCGATCGAGCGTTCGTTGGAGAGGAACAGGTTCTTGGCGAGCTGCTGCGTCAGCGTCGAGCCGCCCTGAACGACTTCGCCGGCCTGGGCGTTGGTGACCACCGCGCGGAAGAGGCCGATGACGTCGATGCCGAAGTGGTCGAAGAAGCGACGGTCTTCGGTTGCCAGCACCGATTTGATCAGTGCGTCAGGCAGTTCATCGATCGGGACGGAATTCTGGTGGATGACGCCGCGATGGCCGATGACGTTGCCGTAGCGGTCGAGGAAGGTGACGGCATAGTCGCCGCGATTGCGCCAATCTTCCTTGGTAGCCTCGAAGGCAGGCTGGGCAAGGGCCAGCATCAGGACGGCGGCGACGGCACCGAGCGTCAGGCCTTCCCCGCCGAGTTCAAAGACGATGCGCTTCCAGCCGCGGACGCGGAAGCGGCGAAAGAAGATGGTGATGTCTTCCCAGATTTCGGCCGAGCGAAAACCGGCGTTCCAGATGGTCGAATCGATCCACGAGTCGATCTTCAGCAACAGGTGGCGTTGCTTGCGCGGCCGTTTTTCTGGATTGTCCGGATCCGTCACGTCTTATATTCCCGCCCGATCAGTCACTTCGACGTCGGAGGAACCTGACGCCGGACTATGGCAAATCTGCCGACAGTGCCCCGGAGCAACCGGAGCTTGGTGAATCATTGGTTGATTTGCCTGACAAGAACAAGAGAAATGGAAGCTCTCACGCGATTTTGCGAGGAGCTGTTGCAAGAACGGAATGATGGAAGAAATACCCTTCTGGAAGACGAAGACGCTCGCCGAGATGACGACGACGGAATGGGAGAGCCTGTGCGACGGCTGCGGCCTGTGTTGTCTCAACAAGCTCGAGGAGTGGGATAGCGGCGACATCTACTTCACGTCGATCCGCTGCAAGCTGCTCGACAATGAGAGTTGTCGCTGTTCCAGCTACGAAAACCGCTGGGACTTTGTGCCCGATTGCGTTCAGCTGACCAAGCAGAATGTCGACGAGATCGCCTGGCTGCCGCCGACCTGTGGCTACCGATTGATCAACGAGGGACGCGATCTCTACTGGTGGCATCCGCTGGTCTCCGGCGATCCCGAGACGGTGCATGCGGCCGGCGTTTCGGCGCGCGGCCGCACGATCAGCGAAACCGAAGTCGATGTCGACGACTTCGAGGATTACGTGGTTGATTGGCCGCTCACGGTTGGCGACGAAGCGCGTGCCAAGAAGCCGGAGACGGCTAAGTAGTGCCGGACTGACCGGTCGTCTCAAGGAATTGCTTTAGCTCGCCGCGAACATAGGCTTCGATCGAGCCTTGCGGCTCGAAGCCCCACCAGAGCAGGCAGCCCTGCCACTGCGAGAGCATCAGCCTTCCAAGAGGCTTCTTGCCTTGGGCGTGAAGGCACTGGTCGAGCGCGTCGGCGAGCGTCCTGCCCCACGCCGCACCGCGAGCACGCAAGGCCCGATCTCGCAGATCTTCCCTCAGGAGCAGCAATCCCTCCGCATAGGAGGCGACATCGTCGCCATAGTCCTTCGAAAGGCCGACGAGCAGGTCTATGGCCCCCTCGTATGTCGTCGGAACGGATTGGATCAGTCGGGCCGTTTGCATGTCCAGCCGGTCCCAGGCGCGCAGTAGGCAGGCCCGCAGCATTGCCGCCTTGGTGCCGAAGCGCTGCACGAGCGTCGAGCCGGAAAGGCCGCTGATCTTCGACACCGCTCCGAAGCTTGCGGCATCTGGTCCTTTGGCATGCACGAGCTCCAGCACCATGTCGAGAAGCTGTTCGTCCGAAAGCGTGCGTGGGCGCGGCATCAAATTCCCTCTTGCGTTCGCGTTAAATATGAACGAACGTTCGTTTATATTCAAGTCGCGGTTAAACCGATCCATCGGGTTCAAGCGTGGAGGAGAAGCCAGTGTCAGCAGACCTTTCGGGAAAGATTGCCCTCGTGGCCGGCGGCACCCGCGGTGCCGGTCGCGGCATTGCGGTGGAGCTGGGCGGTGCCGGCGCCACGGTCTACGTTACCGGCCGCACGACGCGGACAGAGCAATCGGAGTACGCCCGGCCGGAAACGATCGAGGAGACGGCCGACATGGTCACAGCCGCCGGCGGCAAGGGCATCGCTCTTCGCGTCGACCATCTCATACCAGCGGAGGTCGAGGCGCTGGTCGGCAGGATCCGCCGCGAGCAGGGCCGGCTCGACATCCTGGTCAACGATATCTGGGGCGGCGAGCATCTGACGGAGTGGAACAAGCCAGTTTGGGAGCATTCGCTGGAGAAGGGGCTGCACATGCTGCGGCTGGCGATCGACACCCACCTGATCACCGCGCACTACGCGCTGGCGCTGATGATCGAACACCCCGGCGGCCTGCTGGTCGAACTGACCGACGGCACGGCCGAATACAATGCCACGCATTACCGCCTCTGCCCCTATTATGATCTCGTCAAGACGGGCGTCATCCGCATGGCCTGGGCGCATGCAAAGGACCTTGCGCCGCATGGCGCCACCGCGGTCGCCATCACGCCCGGCTGGATGCGATCGGAGATGATGCTCGATATCCTCGGCGTGGGCGAGGAGAACTGGCGCGATGCAACGGCGGTGCAGTCCCACTTCGTCATCTCCGAGACGCCGCGTTTTACCGGCCGCGCGGTCGCCGCACTCGCAGCCGATCCCGAACGCGCCCGCTGGAACGGCCAGTCGCTCTCGAGCGGCGGGCTGGCCAAGGTCTACGGTTTCGACGACGTGGACGGTTCGCGGCCGGATTGCTGGCGCTACATGGACGAGGTGATGGAGGCCGAAAAGCCGGCCGACGCGACCGGCTATCGTTGAATCGGATTAGCCGGACGGGATGACAACGAACTGTCTTTGCAGTGTTTTCGGCGCGGCGTTCCGCCAAGACTTGCGCACGAGATCCTGCACCAGTTCGTCGCTCGCCTTGCCGTAGAAGAGCCGGGTCGAGCCGCGCAGTCCCCAGCCCCCGGGCACGGCAGTCGTGTCGTCGGGTGCCACAGCCAGCGTCATATGCTGCTGGTCGGGTGTCAGGCGGACGACGCAGTAGTCCTGATCCGGCATCGTCAGGAATATCTTGCCGCGCACGCGCAAATCGCGCGTGCCGTGGTGCGCGCTCTCGACCGCCTCCGGCAGGCTGAGCGCAAACGAAATGACCTCGTCCTGGTTCATGCTCTTAAAATTAGCACAGGCTGATAGGCGCGGGCCAATCAGAAAAACTCACGCGGCCGCCCGCTCGCCGGCTGCTACGGCGGCACCCGGCTCGGGCGTCAGAAGCTGGACGATGAGCTGATCGAGGATCGCGAAGACGCGCTCTGGCGGCGCGAGTTGATCGAGGCCGCCACGATCCGCTTCACTGGCGAACTCAGGCGTGTCGTCGTTGCCGTCGATCCGCCGGCGGCGGCGCCGCAATCGTGCTGCGCATCGTCGTGACAGGAGGAGGCGTCGTCGGGCCGGGCTGCGGTGCTTGCCGATTGTTGGCTGCAGGGCGCAAGCACGGCCGGCTGGGCAAGCGCGGTGGTGCGGGCCTGCCGGCGCTTTTCGGCCGACCGCGTGGTCGCCGAGATCAACCAGGGCGGCGAGATGGTCGCCGCGATGCGAAAGAGCCTCGACGAGAGCCTGCCGCTCTCGACCGTGCGCGCCACCCGCGGTAAGTATCTGAGGGCCGAGCCGGTCGCCGCACTCTGCGAGCAGAGGCGAGTTGCCCATGCCGGCCGCTTCGTCGCGCTGGAAGACCAGATGTTGCGACTTCGGCCCGGACCGGATTTCATCCGGCCGCTCGCCCGACCGGCTGGATGCGCTGGTCTGGGCGTTGACGGCATTGATGCTGGAGGGAAATGAAGAACCCGGGTGAGGGGTATCTGAGGCTTAGCGTTGCGGCTGCGGCTGCGGCGGGCGCGGGGTCTGCCGCTCAGGGCGGACCTGGCGCCACTCGTTTTCGAGCTGGTCGATGACATGCTGGGGAATGGTCGGCTGATTGCTGTTGCCAGGCTGCTGCATGCTCTCCTCCGAGTGCTTGATTTAACGGTGAGTTAATCACTGGCACGGCTTAAACTACGTGTAAATCATGCGCTTAAACACTTTAAACGATTGAATTAATTTTAATCGATTGAGGCGCAAAGCGCCGTACCACTTTTTGAGGCGGGTATCATGGTTATCCACATCGACAGGCCCTTCTTCTTCGACACGGTGCGGGGTTCGCTCTTCAAGGGTGCTCTGAATCAGCCGCAGGTGGAGGGCATGACGGCGATCCTCGACTTCTGGGAGGACCGGATGCCCGACACCGATCCGCGCTGGCTCGCCTACATCATGGCGACCGCCTATCACGAGACGGCCTACGCGATGCAGCCGGTGCGCGAGACGCTGGCGGCGACCGACGCCCGGGCGATCGAGATCCTGGAAAACGCTTATGCGGGCGGCAAGCTCTCCTGGGTGAAGACGCCCTACTGGCGGCCGGACGAGGATGGCAAGAGCTGGCTCGGCCGCGGCCTGGTGCAGCTCACCCACAAGCGCAACTACGAGGCCATGAGCCGGCTGACCGGCATCGATCTCGTGGCCGAACCCGACCGGGCGATGGAGATGGACGCGGCCGTTTCGATCCTGATCGAAGGCATGGTGCAGGGCTCCTTTGCCACTCACAAGCTCGCCGACCATCTGAACGAGACGACGGACGACTGGATCAATGCGCGCCGCATCGTCAACGGCACGGACCGGGCGGAGAAGCTCGCCGGCTACGGCAAGACCTTTCTTGCGGCCATCCGCCGCGAGCAGCCGAAGGGCCGGCTTGCGCGGTTGAAGGCCTGGCTCGTGCGTGCTATCGCGCGGATCTTCGGCTAGACCCTGACAGGAGTTTCCGCGTGATCCGCCACATCGTCTTCTTCACAGCGCCTGCGGAAAATCTGGATGAAGTGCGCGCCGGCCTGTCGATCCTGACGGCCATCCCGCACGCCCGCCTGCTGGAGATCGGCACCAACATCAAGACCGACCAGCTCGGAACCGACGTCGACCTCGTGGTCTACGGCGAATTCGACGACGAGGCGGCACTCGCCGCCTACAAGGCACATCCCGACTACCAGCGCTCCATCGACCTCGTGCGCCCGATCCGCGAAATGCGGATGGCGGCGGACTATGACAGCGACGCGGCCGTGAAGCAGCCGCTGGGGTGATGGTGTCGGCAAGTTGCCGCGTTGTCCACTAAGCTTGGGGGTAGCGCCAGCGTCCGCTTTGCGCCGATATTGTTCTCTAATGGGTCAAGGAGCGGCAGCTCGATTACAAGCATTGTGGACGCTTTCGAGAGCCTGGCTTCTCTACGTGCTCAGGTGGTACTTGATGGGAGTCGGCCGATCTGGTTGGCCGCATGCTACAGTATCGGCGCCGTCATCCATTCCCTCCCTGGGCGTCGCGCCGCTCGGAAGCTCGTTCTCTAATGGGTCAAGGAGCGGCAGCTCGATTACAAGCATTGTGGACGCTTTCGAGAGCCTGGCTTCTCTACGTGCTCAGGTGGTACTTGATGGGAGTCGGCCGATCTGGTTGGCCGCATGCTACAGTATCGGCGCCGTCATCCATTCCCTCCCTGGGCGTCGCGCCGCTCGGAAGCTCGTTTCGGTCTCCTATCCGGGCGATCGTTTGCTATGCGGCTTTGAACTCGGTGCCGCGCCTGAGCATCGCATGCATGATGATGGCAAGCCGCCGTGCGAGAGCAATCCGCGCCTTTCGCATCGTCGACCGCCTTGCGAGCGCCAGCGCCCAGTCCTTCAGCTTCAAGAAGGTGCTAGACCAGTTGGCGCTAAAGAAGGCGCGGCCCCGGTCTCCCTGAGGACACAGAGCCGGCGCGAACCGAGGGCGAAGCTCTATGTTGCAGAGCTGCGGTTCAGGGAAGTGACAAAACCGGCTCCCGCTGTCGCTTCGTAACGGCGCCTCGCACCGTTCGGGCGACCTATTCCTCGAAGCGACTCGTGGTGTCCCGATCGCGGTCGTATCGTCTCGCCAGTGGAAACGGCGGCAGCCAGGACTCGCGACGGACGGTCCAGAGTTCGTAGGTCGGCCTCAATTGGTCGGGAGCATCGAGAGACCCCAGGTTCACTTCGATCTCGTCGCCAGTGCGTCCGAAGACGGGCGAGCCGCAACTGGGGCAGAAGAACCGCCCGGCGTAGTCACGTGTTTCGCCGTCGATCGTCACCGCATCCTGAGGAAATATCGCAGAAGCGTGAAAAAGAGCCCCATGATGCTTGCGGCAGTCGAGACAGTGACAAAGGCCGACCCGGTATGGTCGTCCCGACGCCACAATTCGGACGCTGCCGCACAGGCAGCCGCCAGTGAACCGGTCCATGCTTCTTCTCCAAGATCAAGCGGTGAACTGTTTACAACGAACAGCATTGTTGTCGCTATTGCTCGCTGCGATCGGGGAACGCGCGCGTCGCCCCACGATGCGAGAGACGAACCGACATTTCTCGCCCATTGTCGCATGCACAGCGGGCTTCGTCTCGCTCAAATCTGTCCGCACAGCCTAGTGGCGGCCTTGACCTGCGCCGCCAGCATCAGGACGAAGCCGAGCGACATGAGGGCAAGCATGGCGCAGGTCGCGATTGCGGTTCCAGCGCCTCCGCGGTCGAGGATCGCCGTGAAAACGACCGGTGCGATGGCGTTGGCGAGATTTTGCGGCAGCGACAGCCGGGCGGATTGCAGTCCGTATTCGCGTGGCGAGAACAGGGCGAGCGGCAACAGTGCGCGGGCGACCGTCATCACACCGGAGCCGAAGCCGTAGAGCAGGATGAAGCTGATCAGCAGCGGCGTCGAGGGCGGCATTGCGAGCATCAGCAAAAAGCTTGATACCATCAGGGTCACGCCCATTGCGGCGCTGAGAATCGGGTTGCCACGGCGGCCGAGCAGCATGTCCAGGAAGCGAGCGGAAATGCCGATGACACCGCGTGCCGAACCGAGCTGCAGCGCCAGCGCCGGCGAGGCGCCGGACTGGCGGAAGATTTCGAGCAGCGATGGCGACAGGCCGAAGGTGATGAAGGTCGAGATCGTCGTTGCCGCGGCAATCAGAAGGAACGCCTTGCGTTGTCCGTCGGGGGAGAGTGGTACCGGCGTTTGCTGTGTGGCGTTACCGTCCGCGGCAAAGGCGATCGGCTTCGGCAGGGCGAAAAGATGCAGCGGCAGGCATACGAAAAACTGCAGCGCAGCGCAGATCAGAAAAGTGATGCGCCAGCCGACGGTCTCGTTGAGCAGGCTGAGGATCGGCCAGAAGATTGCGCTCGAAAGGCCGGTGAACAGCATGAGGATGGCGATCACGCGTTTGCTGTCAGGTCCGGCGCGCTCGACGACGGCGGTATAGGCCGGGGCGGAGAGACCGAAGGCGCCACTGGCGCCGACGGCGATCCAGGCAAGCACATAGAGGATGATACCCTGCGCGGCGGCTAACAGCAGCAGGCCGAGGGTGAAGGTGATCGATGCGGCGGCGAGCAGGCGTGCGGCGCCATGTCGGTTCAGCAGGCGCCCCGTTGCAGGGCCGGCAAAGGCGCTGACGATCATCATGATGCTCAGCCCGCCGAAGACCACCTCGTTCGGCAAGCCGAGATCGGGCGCGATGACGCGACCCATGACGCCGAGCATATCGAAGCTGGTGCCCCAGCCAATCAGCTGCGTGACGGCAAGGACGGCGACCGTCTGCGCCGAGCGCAGGGGGATGGATCGAGGCATGGGCGGGCTTTGAGGCGGATGGGGTTGCGGCGAGGCGGTCGGTCGTAGCAGCTTCGCCGGCTGGTTGAAAGTGACAAGTGGATGACATCAGTGGGCGCGAGCGATGGTGACGCAGAAGGGCAAGGACCTGCTCCTGACGATATTCAACGGAACAAGCTACGAAACGGTGGCGGGACTGACATCGAAACGCCTCGCCTTCAACGCCGAAACCGTCGATGTCACCGATGCCGAGAGCGGGGGCTAACGCGAGTTGCTGGGCGGCGCCGGCGCGATGCGGCTGCAAGCAGCGTTCGCACCATTCACAATCCTGCAGCGGGCTCGCTGGTCATTGCCGTGGATGGTATCCAGCAAAGTCCGGCGGCGCTTGGCGGCCTGCTGGCCGTCTTTGGGCATGTCACCGCCAAGGAGGCCATCAAGTCCGCCGCTTGACGCCGGTCCGGCGAGCGGCGGCGTCGTTCGCCGAGCGCATTTTTGAACACGGGTGGCGCGAATTCGGAATTGTTCTAAGCATCAGGGATTACAAGGCATTCATTTGCCATTCAGGTCGCTTGAGTACATAGTCTGGGCCAAGTTAGTATCCATTGAAAGCATTGCACATGGCCTCTCCCTTGAGCGTCGCAGCGCTAGCCGCCGGGCTGGCGATAACGTCGCCCACACCGGATAATCCGCGTACCCTGACGGTGCGCGTTGCAGGCGATTGCAGCGAGGCGGCGCGTGACGTTGTGGAAAAAACGGGAGGCCAGCTCCTTTCCGTCCAGCCTTTGGGCGATAGCTGCATCATTACCGTTCTCGTCCAGGGCAACGGCCAGCGCCCGCGTAAGGTAACCGTCAAGGTTCCGATGTAGGCAGAATCGGCCTATCTAAACACCGAGAAGATCAAGCGGAGTAAAGCGGACCGATGCGCATTCTGGTAGTCGAAGACGACGTCAACCTGAACCGGCAGCTCAGCGATACCCTCAAGGAAGCAGGCTACGTCGTCGATCAGGCTTTTGACGGCGAGGAAGGGCATTTCCTTGGCGATACCGAGCCCTATGATGCCATCATCCTTGATATCGGCCTGCCGGAACTGGATGGCGTGACGGTGCTCGAGAAGTGGCGCGGCGCCGGTCGCGGTATGCCGGTGCTGATCCTCACGGCTCGCGACCGCTGGAGCGACAAGGTCGCCGGTATCGATGCCGGCGCCGACGACTATGTCACCAAGCCTTTCCACGTCGAGGAAGTACTGGCGCGTATCCGCGCGCTAATCCGCCGGGCGGCGGGGCACTCTTCGTCCGAAATCATCTGCGGCCCGGTGCGGCTCGATACCAAGAGCTCGAAGGCCACGGTCAACGGCGTGGCGCTGAAGCTGACCTCGCATGAATACCGGCTGCTTTCCTATCTCATGCATCACATGGGCGAAGTGGTTTCGCGCACCGAACTGGTCGAGCATATGTACGATCAGGATTTCGACCGCGATTCCAACACGATCGAGGTTTTCGTCGGGCGCCTTCGCAAAAAGATGGGTGTCGATCTGATCGAAACGGTGCGCGGGCTTGGCTACCGTATCCAAGCGCCGAACAATGCGAATTAAGTCGCTTACTGCACGCGTCCTGCTGCTGACCACGATCTGGTCAACCGTCGCGCTTGTTGTCATCGGCCTTTTGATCTCGACGCTGTACCGGAAGAGCGCTGAGCGCGGCTTTCAGGACCTTTTGCGCGCCCAGCTCTACAACGTCATCAACTCCGTGACGATTGGCGATCAAGGAGCGCTCAGCGGCAGCCCGCAGCTTGGCGATCTGCGCTTTGCTCAGCCGAAAACGGGCTGGTACTGGGTTGTCGAGCCGCTCGGCACTTACACGGCCCCGCCGCTGGTCTCGCCGTCGCTCGGCTCCGTCTCGATCCCCGTTCCCTCCGTTCTCGAAGCGCCCTTCGACAAGAACTACGAGCGCTACTACCAGGTGACCGATGCCTCGGGGAACCGTATCCAAGTTGCCGAGACCGAGGTCGTGCTGGATACCGATGGTCGCGCCGCGCGCTTCCGCGTCACCGGCAACGTCGACGTGGTCGAAGACGACGTTCGCAATTTTTCCCACAGCCTTTACCTGGCGCTGGCTGGCTTCGGCGTCGGCAGCCTCATCGTCAACGCACTCGCGATTCTCTACGGCCTCAAGCCGCTCGACAAGGCGCGCGCCGCTTTGGAACGCATCCGCGCCGGCGAGAGCGAACAGTTGAAGGGCGAGTTTCCGCGCGAGATCCTGCCGCTTGCAAACGAAGTCAACGCGCTGATCGACAGCAATCGCCGGATCGTGGAGCGGGCGCGCATGCAGGTCGGCAATCTGGCCCACTCTCTGAAGACGCCGATCGCCGTGCTGCTCAACGAGGCGCGCGTTCTGGAACGCTCTCACGGCGACCTCGTGCGGAGCCAGGCGGAGGCGATGCAGGGTCAGGTGCAGTCGTATCTGAACCGCGCCCGAATTGCCGCACAACGCGAATCCGTGCTCGCCCGCACCGACGCCGAACCGGCGATGGAACGGCTGGTGCGCGTCATGCGACGCTTGAACGTCGACAAGGAGTTCGAACTCACGGTGGCGCCGCCCCATATCGCGGTTGCCATGGAGCAGCAGGACCTCGAGGAGGTCGTCGGCAACCTTCTGGAGAACGCCGCCCGTTTTGCGTCGACCAAGGTGCGCCTGTCCGTCGCGGAGGCACCCGGGGAGCTCAAGGGCGCCGAGGGCAGCGGGCGCCGCCACTGGGTCGAGCTTGTCGTCGAGGACGATGGACCGGGACTTGAGCCGGATCAGATCCGCGAAGCGCTGAAGCGCGGCAAGCGGCTGGATGAAAGCAAACCAGGTACGGGGCTTGGCTTGTCCATCGTGACGGAGATTTCCAACGAGTATCAGGGGCGACTCGAATTGTCCCGCGGCGAGTGGCAGGGACTGAAGGCCCGCCTTATTTTGCCGGGCATCACAAAGGATGTTGCGTGAGCAATTGCTTGATGTCACATAGACTTGGGCGATTGCATAGCATGCTTTGCCTTATTGCCGACACGGCTTGGTGCGCGTGTGGCTCGTTGATTGACACCTGATTCTGGTTCGGCTGAATGATGCTACGCTCGCAAGGCATGATCGTTTCCTCGCTTCTCGTCGCCATGACGCTTTCTGGATGTCAATCGACGAAGAGCGGTGGCTCGGGCGGTCTTTTCTCGCGGAAGCCTCCGGCTTCGGCCACCTATATTGCGGCGTTGCAGGGCGGCATCATCGGTCGTAGCGACGTGGACCTCAGCGACAGCGACCGTCAGCGCGCCCTCGAAGCCGAGTATCGTGCCTTGGAAGGGGCCGGCGTCGGACAGCCTGTCGTCTGGAGCGGACGCAATGTCAGCGGCAAGGTCGTCGCGGCTGCGCCCTATCAGGTCGGCTCGCAGAATTGCCGTCAGTATACTCACAGCGTGACGATCGACGGCAAGGAGACGGTGGCGCGCGGCTCCGCCTGCCGAAACGACAATGGTAGCTGGTCGCCGCTCGGTTAGTCGGTTTTGCAGCAAAAACAGACGATAGGATGAGCCGCAGGCTGCGTATTGCGGCCAAACGCCTCAAATAATCGTCATTGCGGCTTTGCTTGTTGGAATAGACGTTCGCTTCGAGTATTTGGCGCCTATGCTTTTCTGGATTCTTGTGGCCGTTTTGACGGCGGCTGTTGCTGTCATTCTGCTTTATCCGCTTTTGCGTGGAGCGAGAGCGGTCGACGATACGCGCGCCGGCGAGGCTGCCGTCTATCGCGATCAGTTGCGAGAGCTCGATCGTGACCTTGCCAGCGGACTGATTTCAGCCGAGGAAGCGGACTATGCGCGGGCCGAAATCGGCCGACGCCTGATCACCGTCTCGGTCGCGCCGGTCACCGATCGCAAGGTCACCAAGCATCACCGTCTCTCCGAAGCCTTCGTGCTGCTGATGCTGCCGGTCGTGGGGCTCTGTCTTTACATTCTGGTGGGGCGACCGGATTTGCCGTCGCAGCCGCTGGAAGCCCGACTTTTGAACCCCGGCAACGATATGGCGATCCTGGTCGCCAAGGCCGAGCGCCATCTGGCGCAGAGCCCCAATGACGGCAGGGGCTGGGAGGTGCTGGCGCCGATCTACTTCAACACCATGCGTGTTGCCGAAGCCGAGACCGCCTATCGCAATGCGATCCGTCTGCTCGGGCCAAGTGCTGCGCGCCTCGACGGACTTGCCGAGACGCTAATGGCGACCTCGAACGGCGTCGTCACCGAAGATGCACGCAAGGTGCTGGAACAGTCGCTTCAACTGCAGCCCGACAATCCGAAGGCGAGCTTCTACCTTGCGCTCGGCATGGAACAGGCCGGCCAGGCTGCACAGGCTAAGGCCGCCTTTGAAGCCCTCGCCAAGCAATCGCCCGCCGACGCGCCCTGGATGCCGCTGGTCGCCGAGCATATTGCGAAGAACGGTGGTGCGTCGCCGGGCAGCGCTGGGCAGGCGCCGGGCAATCCGACGCAGGCAGATGTTGCTTCCGCCGAGAGCATGAACACTGGCGATCGGCAGCAGATGATTGAGGGCATGGTGGAAAGCCTCGATGCCAAGCTCACCGAAGACCCGAACAATCTAGAAGGCTGGTTGCGGCTCGTCCGCTCTTATGTCGTATTGAAGGACAAGGATCGTGCGGTTGGAGCTTTGAAGCGCGGACTGGCAGCGTTTCCGGCAAGCAGCGAGCAAGGCAAGCAGCTGCTGGCGTTGGCACGAGAGCTCGACATCGCGACAGAAGGAATGACGGAATGACGCGCAAGCAGAAACGCTTGGCAATCATCGGTGGCGGCATGAGTTTCATCATTGCCGCCGTGCTGCTCGTCATGTTCGCCTTCAGCCAGTCGGTCGCCTATTTCTATATGCCCGCGGATATCGCGAAAAATCCGGTGCCGCCTGGAACCCGGATCCGGCTCGGCGGTCTTGTCGGCGACGGCAGCATCGTGCGCGGCGCGGGATCGACGGTGCAGTTTGCCGTGACGGACGCGACTGGCGACCTTGTCAGGGTGCGATACACCGGGATTCTCCCCGACCTCTTTCGCGAGGGCCAGGGGGTCGTGACCGAGGGCCGTTTCGAAACAGGCAGCGACGTCTTCACCGCCGATACGGTGCTCGCCAAGCACGATGAGAAGTACATGCCGAAGGACGTCGCCGACAAGCTGAAGGCGCAAGGGCTCTGGAAGGAAGGGGAGGCGGTGCAATGATCATCGAGATCGGCCACTACGCTCTTATCCTGGCGCTTGCGACGGCGCTCATTGTCTCCGTTGTTCCGGTGATCGGTGCAAGGCGCCTCGACCGGGCGATGATGGACGTCGCGTCCGTAGGCTCCCTGGCGATGTTCGCGCTTGTGGCTTTCTCGTTCGCCGTTCTGACTTACGCTCACGTCGTATCGGACTTTTCGGTGGCGAACGTCTGGGAGAATTCGCATTCGCTGGTGCCGCTGCTTTTCAAGTTTTCCGGGGTCTGGGGCAATCACGAAGGCTCCATGATGCTCTGGCTGCTGATCCTGGCGCTCTTCAGCGCCTTGGTTGCAGCCTTCGGGCGCAATTTGCCGGACTCGCTGCGGGCAAACGTGCTTGCCGTTCAGGCTTGGATATCGGTCGCGTTCATCCTGTTCATCCTTCTTACCTCCAACCCGTTCATGCGTTTGGATCCGGCTCCGGCCGAGGGGAAGGACCTCAACCCTGTCCTGCAGGACGTCGGCTTGGCGATCCACCCGCCGTTGCTCTATCTCGGCTACGTCGGCTTCTCCGTCTGCTTCTCCTTTGCCGTGGCAGCGCTGCTCGAAGGGCGCATCGACGCGGCGTGGGCGCGCTGGGTGCGCCCCTGGACGCTGGCTGCCTGGACGTTTCTGACGCTCGGCATCGCCATGGGTTCTTATTGGGCCTACTACGAGCTTGGATGGGGCGGCTGGTGGTTTTGGGACCCGGTCGAGAATGCGTCATTCATGCCGTGGCTTGCCGGAACGGCGCTGCTGCATTCGGCACTCGTCATGGAAAAGCGCGAGGCGCTGAAGATCTGGACGGTTCTGCTTGCCATCCTGACGTTCTCGCTGTCGCTGATGGGCACTTTTCTTGTCCGATCCGGCGTCCTGACTTCGGTACATGCTTTTGCCAGTGATCCGTCGCGCGGCGTCTTCATCCTGTGCATTTTGCTGATTTTCATTGGCGGAGCGCTGTCGCTCTTCGCATTCCGCGCGCCGCTCCTGTCGGCAGGCGGCCTGTTCGCTCCCATCTCGCGCGAAGGTGCGCTCGTTCTCAACAATCTGATCCTCACCGTGGCTTGCGGCACGGTGCTGACCGGTACGCTCTATCCGCTGCTGCTGGAGACGCTGACCGGCGACAAGATCTCGGTCGGACCGCCCTTCTTTAACATGACCTTCGGCTTGTTGATGGCGCCGCTGCTGGTGATCGTCCCCTTCGGTCCGCTGCTGGCATGGAAGCGCGGTGACTTGCTGGCTGTTTTCCAGCGGCTTTATCTGGTTGCGATCCTGGCCTTTGTTGCAGCGGTCATCGTTTTCTATATCGAGCATGGCGGTCCGGTGCTTGCCGTGCTCGGGCTGGCTGCCGCTTTGTTCCTGATTTTCGGCGCGATTGCCGATCTTTGGTATCGCGCGGGCGCGGGCAAGGTCGCGGCTTCTGTCGCCTGGAGGCGCCTTGCCGGCCTGCCGCGCTCGGCCTTCGGCACAGCGCTCGCTCATGCCGGGCTTGGCGTCGCCGTCCTCGGCATCGTCGCGGTCACCACCTTCGAAACCGAGCATGTGGTCGAGATGAAACCCGGCCAGACCGTGGAGGCCGGAGGCTACTCCGTGCGTTTCGACGGCATGAAGCCGGCCACTGGCCCGAACTACAGCGAGGAGCGGGGTCACTTCAGCATCGGCCGCGGTGGCGTGGAGGTGGCCGATGTCTGGTCATCCAAGCGGATCTACGCGGCGCGCCAAATGCCGACGACCGAAGCCGGCATCCTGACTTTCGGCCTTAGCCAGCTCTACATGTCCCTCGGGGATTCTACGGACGATGGCGGTATCGTCGTGCGTATCTGGTGGAAGCCCTTCATCCTCTGCATCTGGGGCGGTGCGCTGATCATGGCGATCGGTGGGTTCGTTTCGCTCAGCGACCGGCGTCTGCGTGTCGGCGCTCCGAGCCGGAGAGCAAAACCGGCGCCCCCGGCCATGGAGCCGGCGGAATGATCCGGCGCTTGCTCCTCGTGCTGGCGATGTTCCTTTCGTCAGCGCCGGCCGTCAACCCGGACGAGGTTCTTGCAGATCCGAAGCTCGAGGCACGAGCCCGGACGATCTCCGCGGAACTGCGCTGCATGGTCTGTCAGAATCAGTCGATCGACGATTCCAATGCCGAGCTCGCAAAGGACCTGCGCTTGCTGGTGCGCGAGCGGCTAACCGATGGCGATACCGATGAACAGGTCATGAACTACATCGTTTCTCGATATGGCGAGTTCGTGCTGTTGAAGCCACGTTTCGAAACGAAAACGATCCTGCTGTGGGGCGCGCCGCTCCTGCTGGTTGTTGCAGGCGGCCTGTCGCTGATCGTCTTCGCACGCAAGAGGGCAGGCAGGCCGACAGGCTCCAAGCTGACCGCCGAAGAACAGGCCCGATTGAACGAACTGCTCGACGAGTGATCTTACGACCATCTACGGAGGCGGTCTCGCACCACAGACGCGACCAGCGCTGCGGTGAATGCCAACACCACGCAGCCCGCCGCGATTGGTCCTGCAGACGGCGAATACACGTCCATCACCGCGCCGACCGAGGACGAGCCCACCGCGCTGCCGACGGCGTAGGCAAGGGCGAAGGCAGCGCTTCCCGCGACAAGCCTATCGCCGGCATAGCGTTCGCCGAGGATTGTCAAGGCGCAGGTGTAGAGCGAAAAACTCGCTGCTCCCATGATGCCGAACATCACCAGAATTGCTGCCTGCGACTGAAGGAACGGGATCGCGATGAAGCTCAGCCCGGCAAGTAGGCCGGAGCAGATGGCTACTCCGAAGCGCGAGGTCTTGTCGAGAAGCCAGCCGACCAGCGGTTGGGCAAGTGCGGTCGGTAGCGCAAGCACTGTAACGCTGATGGCGGCGAACGCCTCGGAATAGCCGAGCCGGACGAAATAGACCGGCATGGCTGAGATGGCGGCAATATCGGCGAATGCAAATGCGACCACCATGCAGATCAGCATCGGTGCGCTTCTGACAAACTTGAAGAGCGCTCCTGATGCGGCCTGCTCGGGAAGCGTGCGTGCTCTCCGGGTTAGGATGATCGTCAGGAAGGCGACGCAGGCGACGTAGACGGCAAGCAGCGCGAAGGCAAAGCCTTGCTCCGTGCCGAAGATCGGAATCACCAGCGGACCCGCGGCAAAGCCGCCGCACATGCCTGCCCCATAGAGACCGGAGACACGCCCGCGCAGGCGGTCAGGGCAGGCCGTATTAAGCCAGGCCTCGCTCAGCATGAAGATCAGGCTGACGAAAAAGCCGAGAAAAAATCGAGCGATGCACCACACCCAGAAAGTGTCGAATGTCGCGAAGGTCGAGAGACTGACCGCACAGCCGACGAGGCCCGCGACGATCAGCCGGTCGCCCCGCACCTTTCGCGACAGCCACGTCACCGCGAACGTCGCCACGGCCAAACCTGCCGCAAAGCAGCCGGCGTTGAAGCCGATGAGGCTCGGCGAAACATTGCGATGCTCAAGGACAAGAGAAATCAGCGGATAGGTCAGTCCCTGTGCAACCGCGAAGGCGGTGACACCGAAGATGACGGCAGCGAGCGCAGCAGTATCGGGCGCAAAATCCTCTCCCGTGACCACATGGGCCATGGTTTCGTCCTCCTCCGGTTGTAAGCAGGAGGCTTATCGACTCTAAGCGCTTTAGTCGAGGGAGATTGCTGCACCGGATCGCAATGCGGTCGTATTGCACATTACGAATTATTCATCGCTCGGACAGTTCGCAGTAAGGTGTGCCGTCCTATATCTTCCTTCATCAGCCGATCCGGTCATCCTGATCCTGAAGATGTTGAAGTCAAAGAAGGTGCCACTCATGTTCAAGAATATCAAAGCTCCGTCGCTCAATACCGCGCTGAAGGCCTCGACCGTCGCGGGTCTTGCCGCTGCGGTGCTTGCGACCGGTATTCCGCTCGAAATCACTCGCTCCTATGCCGAAGCTGTCAAGGTTCAGGCTCCGTCCGTTCCGAGCTTCGCGAACGTCGTCGATGCCGTTTCGCCGGCGGTCATTTCGGTCCGTGTCGAAAATCGCGTCAAACCGGTGTCCGATGATGATGCCAACGGCTTCGCCTTCGACTTCAACGGTCGCGGCTTCGACGATCTTCCCGATGCCCTGAAGCCTTTCTTCCGCCAGTTCGGTGAGCAAGGTCCACAGGGTCCGCAGGATCGCCGCGGTCCTCCGCACCATGGCCCGCAGGATGGCAAGGGCCGCCTGCGTCCGGTTGCCCAGGGCTCGGGCTTCTTCATTTCTGAGGATGGTTACATCGTCACCAACAACCACGTCGTTTCCGATGGCGCAGCCTTCGTTGCAGTGATGAACGACGGCACCGAGCTTGATGCCAAGTTGATCGGCAAGGATCCGCGTACGGACCTCGCCGTTCTCAAGGTTGATGGCAAGGGCCGCAAGTTCACCTACGTCAACTGGGCAGATGACAACAATGTTCGCGTCGGCGACTGGGTTGTCGCGGTCGGTAACCCCTTCGGTCTCGGCGGTACGGTAACAGCCGGTATCGTCTCGGCACGTGGCCGCGACATCGGCTCTGGTCCGTATGACGACTACCTGCAGGTTGACGCCGCAGTGAACCGCGGTAACTCCGGTGGCCCGACCTTCAATCTCAATGGCGAAGTCGTCGGCATCAACACCGCGATCTTCTCTCCGTCCGGTGGCAGTGTAGGTATTGCGTTTGCCATTCCGGCGTCTACGGCCAAGGATGTCGTTGCCGACCTCATGAAGGATGGACAAGTCTCCCGCGGCTACCTGGGCGTTCAGATCCAGCCCGTTACCAAGGACATCGCCGACTCGCTCGGCCTTTCCGAGGCGAGCGGCGCGCTTGTTGTCTCCGCTCAGGCGGGTACGCCGGGTGAGAAGGCGGGCATGAAGGCCGGCGATGTGGTCACCGCCGTCAACGGCGAGACGGTCAAGGATGCCCGCGACCTCAGCCGCCGCATCGGCGCCATGACGCCCGGCAAGAAGGTCGAGCTTTCTGTCTGGCGCTCCGGCAAGGCTCAGTCTCTGACGGTCGAACTTGGCACGCTGCCTGCTGAACAGAAGGATGCTTCCGCTGACGACGGCGATCAGGCGCCGGAAACTCAGGCTCCTGCTTCCGAAAAGGCACTTGCTGACCTCGGCCTGACGGTTGGGCCTTCTGACGATGGCAAGGGGCTTCAGATCACCGGTATCGACCCGGACTCCGACGCTGCCGACAAGGGCATCAAGGAAGGCGAGAAGATCACCTCGGTCAACAACCAGGAAGTCTCCAATGCCGATGATGTCGTCAAGGTCCTGAACCAGGCGAAGAAAGATGGCCGCACGCGGGCACTCTTCCAGATCCAGTCGAAGGACGGCAGCCGCTTCGTCGCCCTTCCGATCAACGGCCAGGGTTAATCCTCCCAACCCTGACAGAGTGGGGAGCCGCGCCCTCTGGGCGCGGCTTCCTTTCGCCAAATATTCGCAGGTGATCGCAATGACCTCTGTGCCACAGGAAGCAGCTTTGAGCCTTGCCGAAACGCAACTGGCGGGTAATGTCGGCCGCATGAAGATTCTCATCATCGAAGACGATCTCGAAGCAGCGGTTTATCTCACCAAGGCGTTTCGTGAGGCGGGCATCGTGGCCGATCACGCAAGCGACGGCGAAAGCGGGCTCTTCATGGGCTCGGAAAACACCTACGACGTGATCGTCATCGATCGCATGTTGCCGCGCCGCGACGGTCTGTCCGTCATCAGCGAATTGCGCCGCAAGGGAATCCACACGCCTGTTCTCATTCTCTCTGCCCTCGGTCAGGTGGACGACCGCGTTACCGGCCTCAGAGCGGGCGGCGACGACTATCTGCCGAAGCCCTATGCGTTCAGCGAACTTCTTGCGCGTGTCGAGGTGCTCGGACGTCGCAAGGGGGCACCGGACCAGGACGTTGTTTACCGCGTCGGCGACCTTGAACTCGATCGGCTCGCGCACGAGGTCCGCCGCGGCGGCAAGGAGATACCGCTGCAGCCGCGCGAATTCCGTCTGCTTGAGTATCTGATGAAGAACGCCGGCCAGGTGGTGACCCGCACGATGCTTCTGGAGAACGTCTGGGATTACCACTTCGATCCGCAGACCAACGTCATCGACGTGCACGTTTCTCGGCTGCGGTCCAAGATCGAGAAGGACTTCAGCCAGCCGCTTCTCAAGACCATTCGCGGCGCGGGGTATATGATCAAGGACGAGGGATGAACCGTTTCTGGTTTCTCTTCAAGTCCACGGCAGTCCGCCTTTCGGCACTTTACATCCTGCTCTTTGCCATCTGCGCCGCGACGCTGGTCTTCTATGTGACGGCGATGTCCGAGCGGCTTCTGACCAACCAGATCCGCGAAGCCGTGCAGCAGGAAGTGGACCAGGTCCAGCGGGCCTACGACGCCGGCGGCATGAATCTTCTTCTGCGCACGATGGAGCGGCGCGCGCGCCAGCCAGGCGCCAATCTCTACATCATTGCCGGTCCCTCGGGCGATATCCTCGCCGGGAACGTCGCATCCGTGCAGCCCGGTGTGCTCGATGAAGAGGGGTGGACCTCCTTGCCCTTCATGTATCAGCGTTATGCCGACAGCGGCCTCAGCCGCCGGCATATGGCGGTTGCCAACATTTTCGTGCTGGACAACGGGCTGCGTCTGCTGATCGGCCGCGACCTCGGCGAGCCTGAGGCATTCCGCGGGCTGGTGCGGCAGGCTCTGATGATCGCTCTCGCGATCATGGGCCTCGGCGCCATCATCATCTGGTTCGGCATCGGTCGGAACGCCCTGAAGCGGATCGACCGCATGTCCGATGCGAGCAAAAAGATCATGGCCGGGGATCTCTCGCAGCGGCTTCCGGTCGGCGGCTCGGGCGACGAGTTCGATCGTCTGTCGGTCTCGCTCAATACAATGCTCGGCCGGATAGAGAAGCTGAACGAAGGTTTGCGGCAGGTTTCCGACAACATTGCGCATGATCTGAAGACACCGCTGACGCGGTTGCGCAACAAGGCTACCGATGCTCTGGAAACCGCAGACGCCGAGGTGCGACGCACCGCGCTTGAGGGGATCATATCCGAGTCCGATCAGTTGATCCGCACGTTCAATGCACTGCTGATGATTTCGCGCGTCGAGGCGGGTTCGGTCGCCGCCGAAATGTCTCGGGTCGATCTCACCGCCATCGTCGCAGACAGCGCGGAACTGTATGAGCCCGTCGCCGATGATGCAGGGCTTGCGCTCACCTCGTCGATCGAGCCCGACATCGAAGTTCAGGGCAACCGCGAGCTGATCGGCCAAGCGATTTTCAATCTCATCGACAACGCCATCAAGTATTCCTCGGATGCGGAAGGCCACGGCGATATCACGCTGAAGTTGCTTCGCCGCGCCGATGGCATTTGCCTCTCCATTGCTGATCGCGGACTAGGTGTCCCGGCCGAGAAGCGCGAAGATGTACTGAAGCGCTTCGTGCGGCTGGATGAAAGCCGCTCCAAGCCCGGCACCGGTCTTGGCCTCTCCTTGGTGGAGGCGGTCATGGAATTGCATGGCGGGAAACTGGAGCTTTCGGACACTGATGCGCAGAATCAGGAGAAGCGAGGTCTCACCGTCAGCATGATCTTTCCGGTGAAATAGCACTGACCATCATGGCGGCAGCGGATCGAATTCGATGTTGGCCATTACCGCCACAGACCCTACCTTAGAGCGTAATTGCCGGAAGTCGCTATGATTCTCCCGGTTGTTCGCGGTTCTGTTCGCCAGGGAGGGTGCATGCTGACGAGTTCGAGGCATAGCCTTGTTGAAGTAGCCGACGGGTTGCTGAAGCCGCTGAACAAGGGCGAGCTGAAGCTTGCGCAGGCGGATCTCCAAAGGATCGGCAAGAGCGAGCCCGATGTGGCGGAGATGCTCAGGGCGGAAGGCGGATTTCGCGACTTCATCACGGCCGCGCTGACCTTGTCTCCCTATCTGCGTGACATCGCGAATATCGATACGGCAATTCTCGCAACTGCAATTTCGGAGCCGCTGGAACCCCGGATAGAGGCGCTGATCGCAGAAGCGCGCGCATGTTGGAAGCCGGCGGCAAGCGGCGATCTGCCGAGTGAAGCCGACGTGATGAGCCGCCTGCGTATCATCAAGCGCAAGGTCGCCTTCCTTGTCGCCATGGCAGATCTCGCCCGGATATTCGATGGTCGCGCGACCACGGCTTGGTTGAGCCAGCTTGCGGAAGCGTCTGTCGGTGCGGCGATAGATCACCTGCTGCTTGCCGCCCACCACGGGGGCAAGGTCACGCTAAAGGATGTTTCCGCTCCCAGCGAGGGCTCGGGGCTGATCGTCCTCGGCATGGGCAAGCTCGGCGCTTGCGAACTCAACTACTCGTCCGATATCGATCTCGTCGTATTCTTCGACGAAGAGGCGGGGATCATCCCGGATCCGGACGACGCGATCGAAATCTTCCCGCGGCTGATGCGACGGCTGGTGCGGATCATGCAGGAGCGTACGGCGGATGGATATGTCTTCCGGACCGACCTTCGGCTGCGACCCGATCCAGGATCAACGCCGCTTGCCATCCCCGTCGACGCGGCGATGATCTACTATGAGGGCAGGGGGCAGAACTGGGAGCGTGCCGCCTTCATCAAGGCGCGCGCCGTCGCTGGCGATATCCTTTCTGGCGAGCAATTCCTGCGCGGGCTCGTTCCGTTCGTCTTTCGCAAGTATCTCGACTACGCCGCCATCGCCGATATCCATTCCATCAAGCGCCAGATCCATGCCCACAAGGGGCATGGCGCGATCGCGGTTAAGGGCCACAACGTCAAGCTCGGTCGCGGCGGCATCCGCGAGATCGAGTTCTTCGCGCAGACACAGCAGCTGATCGCCGGCGGCCGGATGCCGGCACTTCGTTGCCGCGGCACCGAGCAGACGTTAGCGGAGCTGACAAAGGCGAAATGGATTGACGAGGAAACGCGGGACGAGCTGACCGAGGCCTATTGGTTCCTTCGCGATGTCGAGCATCGAATTCAAATGGTGCACGACGAGCAAACACATCTTCTGCCAGAGACCGAAACCGACCTGAAGCGCATCGCCTTCATGATGGGGTTCGACAATACGCCGAGTTTTGCCGCGCGCTTGGTCGAGGTCTTCAAAACGGTCGAGCGACGCTATGCTCGCCTATTCGAACAGGAGACCAAGCTTTCAACGGAAACGGGCAATCTGGTTTTTACCGGACAGGCCGATGACCCCGATACGCTTAACACGCTGCGCAAGCTCGGCTTCGAACGACCCTCCGATATCTCCCGTGTCATCCGCACGTGGCATTACGGTCGCTACAAGGCGACGCAGTCCGTGGAGGCGCGCGAGCGCCTGACCGAACTGACGCCGGAACTGCTGCGTGTGTTCGGCGAAAGCAAACGCGCCGATGAGGCGATCCTGCGGTTCGACAGCTTTCTGTCGGGTCTGCCCGCAGGCATTCAATTGTTTTCGCTCCTCGGCAGCAACCCGGCGCTTCTATCGCTGATCGTCAACATCATGTCCTCCGCACCGAAGCTGGCTGAGGTGATTGCCGCCAAGCCGCATGTTTTCGACGGCATGCTCGATCCCGGCCTGATGGCGGAATTGCCGACGCGCGCCTATCTCGCCGAACGTATTGGCGGCTTTCTCGCGCCCGCACGGTACTATGAGGAGGTGCTCGATCGACTGCGCATCTTCGCCTACGAACAGCGCTTCCTCATCGGAATCCGGCTGTTGACCGGCGCGATCCGGGGCGCCATGGCCGGCCGCGCCTTCACGCATTTGGCCGATCTCGTCCTCGAAGCGGCACTCGATGCCGTCATGAAGGAGATCAGGGCGGCACATGGCAATTTTCCGGGCGGCCGCGTGGCGGTCGTCGGCATGGGCAAGCTCGGGAGCTTCGAACTCACTGCCGGCTCTGACATCGATATCATCTTGCTCTACGACTACGACGATGAAGCCGCCGAATCCTCCGGCCCCAAGCCTCTCGACGCGACGCGCTATTTCACCCGCGTCACGCAGCGGCTGATCTCGGCGCTCTCGGCGCCGACGGCTGAGGGCGTGCTCTATGAGGTCGACATGCGCCTCAGGCCGTCGGGAAACAAGGGGCCGGTCGCTACCCGTATCAAGTCCTTCGAAAAATATCAGCGTGATGAGGCTTGGACTTGGGAGCACATGGCGCTGACGCGCGCCCGCCTCGTGTGCGGAGACAGAGAACTGATCGGTGAGGCCGAGCGGATCATCGCCGAAGTGCTCTTCGCAAAGACGGACTCAGACAAGATCGCCAAGGACGTGTCCGAGATGCGGGCCTTGATCGAGCAGGAAAAGCCGCCGGCCAGCATCTGGGACCTGAAGCTTATTCCCGGCGGACTGATCGATATCGAATTCATCGCGCAGTATCTGCGGCTAGTGGCCTCCACGAAAGGTATCGCCGTTGACGGGGACGACTTCAACACGGCGGGGCAGGTGAAGCTTATCGGTGTGGAGCTGATGGACCGCGATGACATGGAACTCTGCCTGGCAGCGCTGTCGCTCTATACGGATATTTCGCAGCTCATCCGCCTGTGCATCGACGGTCTGTTCGATCCCAAGGAGGCTCCGGCGGGCCTCACCGATCTCGTTTCCCGTGCCGGTGACTGCCCTGACATCAAGACGCTTGAGGGAGAGATCAAGCGTCTTTCGAAAGCCGTCAGGAAAATTTTCCAGACGGTAGTGAAATCTTAGTGGCCGTTGTTTGGAATGTGCAGTGAAATGACGGTGCCAATCGCCTCGCGCGACCGGATCTTCATCTTGCCCCCGTGAAGTGTCGTCAACGACCGAGAGATGGCAAGACCGAGGCCAGAGCCTCCCTTGCTCTTTGCGTACTGGTTTTGCACCTGCTCGAAAGGCTGGCCGATCTTGCCGAGCGCCGCGCGAGGGATGCCGATACCGGTGTCGGCAATCGTCAGCATGACGCCGCTGTTGGTGCGACGCGTGCGAACGGCGATACGGCCACCTTCGTTGGTAAACTTTACTGCGTTGGAGAGCAGGTTGAGCAGGATCTGCTTCATCGCGCGGCGATCGGCGGTCAGCCTCATGCCATCGCAAATGCGCTGCTCGACGAAGATATTCTTCTGTGCGGCGGGGATCGCGGTGAAGCGAAGGCTTTCTTCGATGAGCGGCGCGAGATCGATCGTTTCGCACTCAAGCTTCATGTGGCCTGCTTCGATCTTCGACATGTCGAGAATATCGCTGATGACGTTCAGGAGGTGCTTGCCGCTATCGTGGATGTCGCGCGCGTATTCATTGTATTTCGACGAGCCGAGCGGGCCAAACATCTGATCCTGCAGGATTTCCGAAAAGCCGAGGATTGCGTTGAGCGGCGTGCGAAGCTCGTGGGACATGTTCGCCAGGAACTCGCTCTTCGCCCGGTTGGCGCCTTCCGCGCGCTCCTTCTCGACGAGATAGTTGGAGTTGGCGACGGAGAGTGCAGCCTTCTGGCTTTCCAGAGTCTGACGGGAAGAGGAGAGGTCACCGATCGTCGCCATGAGCCGGCGTTCGGAGTCACGCAGACGCTCCTGGTTGCGTTTCAGCAACGTGATATCGGTGCCGACAGAAACCATGCCGCCGTCGCGCGTACGGCGCTCATTGATCTGCAGCCAGCGCTCATCAGCAAGCTGTACTTCGGTCGTGCGGGAGTAGCCGGGGCCATCTGCATCGGCGATGCGGCGTTCGATTACCGGGCGCGCTGCCGCGGCATTGACAAGTGTGCGCTCGGTCCCCGGGACCAGAACGCTATCGGGAAGTCCGTACGCCTGCTGGAAATGCGCGTTGCACATGACGAGACGGTCGTTCTTATCCCAGAGCACGAACGCTTCCGAGGTGCATTCGATGGCGTCTGCCAGCCGCTGATCGGCCTCGGCGTAACGCTGGGCGAGGCGATGCTGCTCGGTCACGTCCATTGCGATCCCGATCATGTGGACGCGGCCGGAATTGGTACGGATCACCTGGGCGCGAGCCCGCATCCAGACATAGTGGCCGCCGGCATGCCGCATACGGAATATCTGGTCGACCTGACCGGCATCGCCACGTGCGATCGACCGGGCGATTTCGTAGACACCGCCGTCATCCGGATGCATCAGGCGGGCCGCATCGCTGAAGCACATCGTCCGCTCCGAAGCGGGAAGGCCCAGCATTTCGTACATCGAGCGCGACCAGTAGAATTCGCGACTGTCGAAATCGAAGTCCCAAAGTCCGCAGCGGCCGCGCGACAGCGCGGTTTCGACGCGGAGGTTCGACTCTAGAAAGATATCGTCGGCATCGCGGGCGCGCTTCACCTGCATGTAGTAGGCATATAGGATGACGAGCAGGATGGAGGAGATGCCTGCGAACAGTGTCACGTTCAGCGTGACTTCGTCCCGCCAGAGTTTGCCGATCCGCTCCAGCGATGTCGCGGCGATGACATAACCCCCGGACCCGCGGATCAGAGTAATCTCGGCGTAGTGGGGACGGCCGCTGATCGTCGTTTCGATGACGCCGGCGCGATCGCCGAAACGGCGGATCGCTGAGATCTCCGAGAAAAAGTCTCCGACGCTGGCGCCAAGATAGGCTGAGCCGGCTGCCGTTGCTGCGAACACCTTGCCGCTTGGCTGCACCAGCAGCACGAAGGCGTCATCGTCCAGGCGATCCTGCGGAAGAAAGCGCGCCAGCCGAACCTGCGCCTGCATGACGTCTGCGGTTTCGAATATCTGGTTGGCATCGGCGAAGGCCGCAGCGGCAGTCGCGGCCGCAAGTGCGGTGGAATGGCGGGCGGCGGCCTCTGTCCGACCATACTCGGAGATCATTCCGAAAAAGTGCGATGCAGCCACAACCGTAAGGAAGGCTACGATCAGAATCGGAATAATTCGCTTCAGGACGATTTCGACCTGGGAGAGGTTGCGCGAGGACGACGAGGAAACGCGGGAGCGCGTGGCTGAAAAGCTATCGCGCCAGGCCAGGAGGTCGTCGAAATCGACACGCAGCCGCCCGTCGGCTGCGGTTGCCCGCCGCACGTTCATCATCGCTTCAACCTTGATCCCTCGTGTGATTCGCAGCGCCGCTCGCCCGAACCTGACTCAATGAATCACTGGTGATTCGCCTTGTCCAGAGGAAAAGGTAAAAATTTGTTAACCGATTCTAGATGCTGAATTTTCCTCGGCGATCCGAAAGCCGCTGTGGGTGGTGCAGCGGCTTGCGATGGCAAATCACCCTTTGAGAGTGCGTTCGACGATGTCGCGGACGTCGGTCGAAAGCTCGGCAGCCCGTTCGATTTCCAACAGGGACAAGCGGGCGTGGTCCTGCCTGACCGGCTCCAGGGAGCGCCAGGAGCGCATTGACGTCAGGATGCGGGCCGCCAACTGAGGGTTGCGCCGGTCGATGTCGAGGATCTCGCGGGCGAGGAAGCGGTAGCCTTCTCCATCGGCGCGGCCGAAGCCAGTCGGATTTGCGAAAGCAAAGGTACCGACAAGCGAACGAACGCGATTGGGGTTGGTCCTCTTGAACAGAGGGTTCTCCATCAGCTTCAGCACCCGATCGAGCGTGCCGGCGCCGGGTATGGTTGCCTGCACTGAGAACCACTTGTCGACGACCAGTGCGTTTTCAGCGAAACGATCCCGGAAGATCGACAACGCTTCGGCAGCTTCCGCACTGTCGGGAAAGCGGTGCGCAAGGATCGTCAGCGCATGCAGCAGGTCCGTCATGTTGTTGGCAGCATCGAAGGCAGCCTTGGTGCGAGCCGGCGAATGTTCCGCGTAGGAAAGGTAGGTCAGTGCCGCGTTGCGCAAGGCGCGGCGACCCGCACTTGTTGCGTCCGCGCTGAAGGCGCCCGGCGTTGTCATCGAACCATAGAGTGCGACGAATGTCTCCCGTCCCGCGTCGGCGACGTGCTTGATCACCGCCTGGCGTCCGGCATGGATGGCGTCTGGATCGTTGTTGCCACCGAGTTCGCGGGCGATGTCGGCTTCGCTTGGCAGGGCCAGCGCCTGGGCGCGGAAGGCGGGCTCGAGGCCCTCGTCAGCCGCGGCAATAACCAGGGTGTCGACGAATGTCGCCTCAGAACCGACAGTCTTTCCTTCGCGGGCATCGCGCGCCGCCTTCAGAAGGTTCGGAAGTGCAAGGTCCGTCAGCGCCTGCCAGCGCGCAAAATGGTCTGTCTCGCAGCGGGCAAGCAGGGCGAGGTCGGCGGGCGACTGGTCGAAATGGAGATTGATCGGTGCCGAGAAGCTGCGATTGATCGAAACAACTGGCCGCGTTGGAACGCCGTGGAATACGGCCATTTGCGTGCGCTCGATCAGATGTAGCACGCTGCCCGTATACTCCGCACCTTCGACAAAGGCCGGAGCCATGGCGGCACCATCCTGCGCGAAGAGCTGCAGGCTCAGCGGGATGTGCATCGGCTTCTTGTCGGACTGGCCGGGCGTTGCGGGGATCATCTGCTCCAGCGAAAGGCTGAAGGTCTTCGCTGCGGCATCGTATGAGCCGGAGGCCGTAACCAGCGGCGTGCCCGCCTGATGATACCAGAGTGAGAACTGTGTAAGGTCGCGTCCGCTGGCGTCCTCGAAGCATTTGACGAAGTCCTCGATCGTCACAGCCTGGCCATCATGACGATCGAAGTAGATGCCCATTCCCTTCTTGAAAGTCTCCTTGCCGAGCAGCGTTGCGATCATTCGCGTAACTTCGCTGCCCTTCTCATAGACAGTCGTCGTATAGAAGTTATTGATTTCGCGGTATTTTATCGGTCGAACGGGATGAGCGAGCGGACCTGCATCCTCCGGGAACTGCTCGGATTTCAGGTGACGAACCTCGGCGATGCGCTTGACCGGGCGAGAGCGCTGATCGGCCGAGAACTCGTGATCGCGATAGACGGTCAATCCTTCCTTCAGGCACAGCTGGAACCAATCGCGGCAGGCGATGCGGTTGCCGGTCCAGTTGTGGAAGTATTCGTGGGCAATGATCGCTTCGATGTTGGCGTAGTCGCTGTCGGTGGCCGTTTCCGGATCGGCAAGGACGTACTTGTCGTTGAAGACATTGAGCCCCTTGTTCTCCATGGCGCCCATGTTGAAATCGGAGACTGCGACGATCATGCAGATGTCGAGATCATACTCGCGTCCGAAGACGTCTTCGTCCCACTTCATCGAGCGTTTCAGCGCGTCCATCGCATAGGCCGCACGCGACTCTTTGCCGTGCTCGACATAGATCTTCAGGGCGACCTCGCGACCGGACATCGTCGTGAACGTGTCTTCGATGATGCCGAGATCGCCGGCGACCAGCGCGAAGAGATAGCTCGGCTTGGGATGCGGATCGAACCAGGCAGCAAAGTGTTTGCCTTCGCCATAGCCGGCGCCGCCGAGGAAATTGCCGTTCGACAGCAGCAGCGGATTGGCGGACTTGTCGGCAATGATATTGACCGTGTAAGGCGCCAGGACGTCGGGGCGGTCGGGGAAATAGGTGATGCGGCGGAAGCCCTCTGCCTCGCACTGCGTGCAGTAGATGCCGCCGGTGCGGTAGAGGCCCATCAGTTTCGTATTGGCTTCGGGGTTGATGATGGTTGTGATCGTCAGTTCGAACGGATCGGATGCCGGTAGATCGCGCACTGTCAGGCTTTCCGGCGTCACGGTGTATTGATCCGCCGGCATTTCCATCTGGTCGAACAGCAGGCCGGAAAGCGCAAGTTCATCGCCATCGAGCACCAGCGAGGCCTTGGGGTCGACGCCCTCGCGGCGATGGAAGATCAGTCGTGCTTCGACCTTGGTTTCAGTCGGATCGAGTTCGAAGGTAAGGTCCACGCGTTCCAGAACGAATTCGGTGGGCTGGTAGTCTGCCAGATTGATGACCTGGCCGGTATCTGTACGCATGATGTTCCCTGAAGACCTTGAGCGGATGGCTGCTTCGTCTGCGGAGTGGGCACTCCGCCACAAATTTTGAGGGCATGATTACAATAAAGTCTGAACTAAAGTTAAAGCGAAATCGCGGCAGCGGAAGATTTGGAGACGCTGGAAGCGGCTATATGTGGGCGGATCTGGGAATGGGATCTGAGGCTGATGGCTGCTTTGATCCTCATCGTCTTGAGTTCGCTGAACGACGATTCTGCGTCGTCTTTACAGCGCTGAGATCTCGGGATTTGTACCAATTCCCTCAAGTCGCCACGCCTATCGAGCAGGCGTGGCGGTGGCTCTGTAAACTTTCCGATTTTCTATCTGTTCATTCGTCGCAACGACTGTCACAGTCACGCTGCGTCGAGTCTGGCGCATTCTCCCGCCTCAAAACAGCAATACAAGAGTGCAAGACATGCGGTCGGCTACGGTAAACCCGATGAGGGGCATTGCGTTCAAGGTCGGCTCGGTTGTTGTCTTCCTTGCAATGCAGACCTTCATCAAGCTTGCCGGCAGCGACATCCAGCCGGGGCAGGTGACCTTCTGTCGTTCCTTCTTTGCGCTGTTTCCGATCATGGCCTACCTGGCCTATCGCGGGCAGCTGCGATCGGCATTTTATACGGCCAATCCGATCGGACACCTGAAGCGGGGGACGCTCGGCATCATATCGATGGGACTAGGCTTCTACGGGCTCCTGCACCTGCCGCTACCGGAGGCAATTGCGCTCGGCTACGCGATGCCGCTCGTCGCGGTGATTTTTGCGGCGCTGTTCCTCGGTGAAACCGTACGAATCTACCGCTGGAGTGCGGTATTTTTCGGAATGGTGGGCGTGGCCATCATATCCTGGCCGAAGCTCACCCTTTTTCGGGAGGGCGGCATCCATTCCGAGCAAGCGATCGGTGCGATCACGGTGCTGCTGGCTTCCGTGCTCGGCGGCATGGCGATGATTCAGGTGCGGCGACTGGTGGAGGAAGAGAAGACGGCCACAATCGTTCTCTATTTTTCGATCATTGCCACAGTGTTCTCGCTCGTGACGGTTCCGGTCGGTTGGCAGGTCCTTGATCTGAAACCGCAATTGCTTCTCGTTGCAGCCGGCTTCTGCGGCGGCGTGGCGCAGATCCTGTTAACGGAGAGCTATCGGCACGCAGATGTCTCGACGGTTGCTCCGTTTGAGTACACATCGATCGTCATCGGAAGCGTCATCGCCTATTTTGTATTTGGCGATGTCCCAAGCGGCAGCACGCTGATGGGGACTGCAATTGTCGTGGCAGCCGGGATATTCATCATCTATCGCGAGCACCAACTTGATCTGGAGCGGCGAGCCGCCAGGCAAGCCGGATCGTGAAGCCGCCTTAATCTTATCTTTGTGATCATGTCGCGGAAGTTCTCTCGTTATGCGGGAGGATTTCAAACGAAATAGTGACGTGAGCGAACGTTTGTTGCGTCTTATGAACTTGACGAAGCTTCATTTATTCGCGAATGCGCATGTTATGGGTTGATCGGACGGCGTGGTGCCTGGGGTGCCGACGCCGGGCATGTGCGCGGCGGGAGAAAAATGCCTTTTAGTGCCGAAGACTTGGTTGCGAACCCGCAGTTCATCCTAGCCATTCGTTTCCACGCGGGGCGCATGCGCGGCATGTTCGATGCTGGCCCGCGACTGGCACGATTGCTTGCATCCCAGCAACGCTGGCTGCTGACGCAGACCGCCTTTGCCCTTGCCATGGAGCGCGATCCTGCTGATCCGGCCTCAGGCTTCACTGCCGTGCGGCTGACGGGCGAGATCACGTCCCGCAAGGTGGCCAGCCGCAACACGGTGTTGAGCTTCATCGACGAACTCTTCACCTACCGCTTCATCGCCTATGAGCCGGGGGCGGAGCGGCGGCGCCCCCGCCAGTTCGAGCCGGCAGAGATCAGTCATCAGGCGATGTTTGGCTGGCTGGTCTCGAACCTCGGAGCCCTTGATCTGCTGGATGGCGGAAACCGGGTTGCCCATGTCGAGGCCCACCCTGAATTGATCCGCATCATGCAGCCGCGGATCGCGCGCAATTGCCTTCAGGATCCGCAGTGGCGGGAGCCCTCAGAGCATGTGGCGCTTTTCCTGTGGAACGATGCTGGAGGGCTGATCGTCGATCATCTTGTCTCCCGGATCGATCTGGAAGGAAATGACCCCGACCGCGTCGTAGTCGGTCATCTCGACAGTCGCGCCCTGGCGGCGGATTTCATGATATCGCGCACGCACTTGCAGCGGCTTTTCGCCAAGGCGGCGCAGCAAGGATCTCTTGGCTGGAATGCGACCGACAGGAAACCTGTACTCTGGATCTCGCGCTCGTTCGTCGAGCAGTACAGTCTGTGGCAAGCGATCAAATTCGCCTATGTTGATGAGGCGTTCCACTGGGGGACGAGATAGTGTGGCAAGGCGCGGCCGGCTGAGAGGCCAGATCGGCGATAATCGCGCTTGGTGACACGGTGCGCAATGGGCAAGAGGCCAGCAAATGCCAGCCTCGACCTTAGTATTGCTGGAAATCCGCAAACATCGTGGCGGGACGCGCGATGCGCCCGCTGGCGCCAGTCCCACGAGCAACCATCTGCTCGTTTGTGGCGAAGCCGATGCGGTTGTAGCTTTGCGTTGTGCGACCCTGCTCATTGGCAAGGCGAAGGGTTTCAAACCCGCAGTGGATAGAACGAAAAGGTGCAGTCATTGCCTTGGTTCCTGTTGATTCCTCCCAAGACACCCCATCATATTGCACTGCAGCATGAGATTTTCAATGCATTAGAATAAGCGGCAGGTATGCATAAATCGCATGGATCTTTTCATAAAACGTTTAGATTTGCCTATTTGGAGGGCATATTAGAGTGCCGCCAGTTTGGCCTGAAAAGCCAAAAGATCGTTCCAGGCCAATCGTTTGTTGACGGGTGCCGTCAATAGATCTTGCGGATGCAATGTCGCGATCGCAGGAACGATGCGGTGTCCGATCGCGATCTCCCGCCATTGCCCGCGCAAGCCGTGAATCGTATCGGTCTCGCCGAAAAAGACCCGGGCGGCAAAATTGCCGAGCACGAGAATCGCCTTTGGCTCGGCAAGCGCGATCTGCCGCTCGATGAAAGGACGGCAGATATCCATCTCGGCGGTCGACGCAATGCGATTGCCAGGTGGTCGCCAGGGAATGACCTGGGTCAGCACTATGGCATCGCGTTGCAGGCCGATCGCCGCGAGCATTTTGTCGAGCAGTTGGCCAGGTCGCCCGGCAAAGGGTTGGCCTTCACGATCGTCGTCGGCCCCGGGCGCCGAACCGATGACCATGATCCCGCTTGTGGCATCTCCGCTAGCGAAGATCGTCGAACGTGCGCTGTGCTTGAGATTGCATCCATTGAATGCCTCAATCGCCGTTTTCAGCTCCGGCAGCGAACGGGCGCTTTCGGCCGCGAAGCGTGCCTGTTGCACGGCCTCGCCATCGGGGATCGAAGGCTGCGGCCGCAAAACCGCACGCTCGGGGGCAGGGGCGTTCCTTTGCGTCGCCTGAACTGCTGGGCGGGCCGAGGTTTCCCGAGCTTCGGTGGCCTGCGGCGACGAGGCCGCGCTCCGCTTAGCCGCCTTCAACGCCTCGAACTCAGCGAAGCGATTGACGGCTTCCTCTTCGAGCAGCCATTCCACGCCCGCTTCGGCATGGAAATGCAGAAGCGCGGCGAGTTCGCCCGCAGAAAGTTCGTTGACGCAGATCATGGCGGGGACTTTAGCGAAGCCGCGACGTCAAAGAAAGAGCGCGTTGGCCGCAGGACGACCTATTGCACCGTCCATTGCGTGATGTCCTCGCGCTCGCCGATCAGTGCCAAGCCGTGCGCGATCGAAAGCAGCTCGCCGCCTGTCTCGATCCGGTCCTTGTCGAAGCGCTCGGTAAAGATTCGACGCACAGCCGGGACAAACGACGTGCCTCCCGTGAGGAACACCTTATCGATCATGTCTGATGTCGTGTTTGTCTTTGCCAGCACCTCATCAAGCGCCGTTTCGATTCGCGCGAGGTCATCTGCAATCCAGGTTTCGAAATCGGCCCGGCGGATTGTCCGGTGTCCACCACGACCGAGGGGGGCAAAGTCGAAGGCGGCCTCGTCGGCCGCCGAGAGCGCCATTTTCGTGGCCGATACGGCCTGATAGAGGGGATAACCCTCGTCGTGATCGACCAGATCGATGAATCTCTCAAGCTTCTCGGGTTCGAGTGCCACGCGCACGAGCTTTTTGAGATCCTCGAATTCGCGCGATGTCTTGAAGATGGAAAGCTGATTCCAGCGGCCGAAGCTCGAATAGTAGTTCGTCGGAACTTCAAGGATCTTGTCGAAACTCTTGAAATGGCTCCCCTTGCCGATCTGCGGGGCCACGATGTTGTCGATCATGCGATAGTCAAAGTGGTCGCCGGCAATTCCCACGCCCGAATGACCGATCGGGGTTGCTGTCAGTTTTCCGCCGACCGTTTCGAAGCGGATGAGCGAATAGTCGGTCGTACCACCACCGAAGTCGGCGACAAGCACAGTGGCGTCCGACTTCAGATTCTGCGCGAAGTAGAATGCCGCCGCCACGGGTTCGTAGACATAGTGAACCTCGGGAAAGCCGAAGCGGGAAAGCGCCTCGTTGTAGCGCTCTGTCGCCAGAACCGGGTCGGGGTTCGCGCCGGCAAAATGCACCGGGCGGCCGGTAACGATGCGTTTGACATCGGAGGGCCAGTTGTCACCGGCGTAGTTGCGCAGGCGCCGAATGAAGACCTCCATCAGATCCTCGAAACTGTGACGCTTTGCGTAAATGAGTGTGCCCTGGAAAAGAGCGCTTGCCGCAAAGGTCTTGATCGATTGCAGGAACCGACAATCGCCCGCATTGTCGATGAATTGCCGGATCGCGGCGTGGCCGGCCTCGACCTTCAAGGCGGACGCGCCGAGTTGCCGATCCTTCATGAAGGACAATGCAGTGCGCATGCTGTCGGCGCCGCCGGCGGCGCTCGTGAAGGCCATCGAATGCGTCGTCTGCCCGTCCGCCGTCGCCAAAACTGTGTTGGTTGTGCCGAAGTCGAATCCCAGCGCCTGAGCCATGCTCGCACCTCATCATGCCGATTGTTTTTTGGGAACGGAGGCAGGCTCCGCAAAGGCGCGCAACGACGCGCCCTAATTCAAAGAGGGCGCGTGATGCCACAGAGGCCGTCGTTATTCAAGGCTTCGAGCGAAAAATGCAGCGGGCGCCATTGGCGCCCGCTTGTCTTTCATTCGGCCGCCATTGCCTGAGGCACTTGCTCGTTGTCCTCGGCTTTCTTCCTGCGTCCAAAGCTGAGGAGCCAATCGCTGAGCCTACCCATCTCGACGAAAATCACCGGGGTGATGAACAGTGTCAGCGCTTGCGAAACGACAAGACCGCCGACGACGGCAATGCCGAGGGGCTGGCGAAGTTCAGAGCTTGCCCCAGTCCCAAGAGCGATCGGAAGCGCACCGAGGAGGGCGCAGAAGGTCGTCATCATGATCGGTCGGAAACGTCGGACGCAGGCTTCGTGGATCGCTTCCGATGGCGACATGCCATTGCCGGAGCGCAGGTTCTCCAGCGCTACGTCGATCATCATGATCGCGTTCTTCTTGACGATGCCGATCAGCATGAGCAGGCCGATGAGGGCGATGATAGAAAGGTCGAAGCCCATCACTTTCAGCGCCAGCAACGCGCCCAGTGCTGCGGCCGGCAGGCCGGAGAGAATCGTCAACGGGTGAATGAAGCTCTCGTAGAGCACACCCAGCACGACGTAGATCGTCAGCACGGCTGCCAGGATCAGGAGCGGGGTGTTGCCCTGAGACTGCTCGAATATCTGCGCAGTGCCGCCGTAGGACGTGAAGACGTCCGCGGGCATGTCGATGTCTTTCTTGATTTGATCGATTGCCGCGGTGGCGTCACCAAGCGCCTCGCCTGCAGGCAGGTTGAAGGAGACGGTCGTCGAGACAAGCTGGCCGGTCTGGTTGATGGTCACCGGGCCGGTCGTGCGCTGAACGGTCGCAAAGTTGGACAGGGGAACCAGGGCGCCACTGTTGGACGCGACTCGGATTTCCTGAAGCTTCTGATCGTCCCAGGGCTTGCTGGTGTCGTATTCCACGATCACATCGTAGCTGTCGCCAGTCGACTGGATCTGTGCCGCCGTATATCCCCCAAAGGCTTCCTGCAGGGTCGTCCGCAGCTGTGCGTCGGTAATGCCGAAGGCCGCGGCCTTCTCCGTATCGACGACGATATTGGCCTGCAACGCGTTGTTCTGGGCGTCGGAAGTGACGTCGGTGAAGCGCGGGTCGGCACGCATCGCTTGCTGAATCTTGTTGGCCCAAAGGTTCGTCTGATCGGCGCTCAGCGCCTGGACGACGAGTTGGTATTGGCTCGCAGTCTGGCGGCCGCCGAAGCGGAGGCTTTGCTGAGGCGTAATATAGGCCTGCAGGCCGGGGATCTTGCTGATGCTCGCCCGCAACTCCCTCAACGTCTGGTCAAGCGGTGGGCGCTGATCCTTGTCCTTCAATTCGACATACATCGTGCCATTGTTGAGCGGGCTGCGCGCATTGCCGCCAACGATCGACATGACGTGGTTGACGGCAGGGTTTTGCTTCACGAGTTCCGCCGCCTGGTTCTGCAGCGCCTGCATCGCCGGATAGGAGATATCCTGACGAGCGCGCGTCGAGATGTTCAGGCGACCGATATCCTCCGTGGGGAAGAAGCTCGCCGGCAGCGTCATGAACAGATAGATGGTCAATCCGACAGACGCCAAAAACAGCGCAAGCACCGTTGGACGATGCTTCAAGCACCAGCCGACCGATTTCTCGTACCCCCGGAGCGTCCGTTCGAAGCCGGCGTCGAACCAGCGGATAAAGAACGGCGGGCGCTCGTGGCCGCTGCCGAGACGGGACGCGAGCATGGGGGTTACCGTGAGCGACACGATTGCGGAGGCCACGATTGCAATGGCAACGACCATGCCGAACTCGTTGAAGATGCGGCCGACGACGCCACCCATCAACAGGATCGGAATGAATACCGCGATCAGCGACACCGACATCGAGATGATCGTGTAGCTCACTTCGCCGGCACCCTTGATCGCTGCATCGAGAACAGGCATGCCTTCCTCGACATGCCGGAGAATGTTTTCCAGCATGACGATCGCGTCATCGACGACGAGGCCGACCGCAAGTGTCAGGCCAAGCAGCGAGATGTTGTCGATGCTGTATCCCAGCGCGTACATCATGCCGAAGGTGGAGATCAGCGACAGCGGCACCGCGAGCCCGGGAATGATCGTCGCCGTCAGATGGCCGGTAAAGAGGTAAATGACCAAGACGACGAGGCCGATCGTCAGGAACAGCGTGAACTTCACGTCGCTGATGGCATCGCGGATCGGCTTGGCCGAATCGTTCATGACCTTCGTCGATACCGATGCCGGAATCTCCGCGTGCAGCCCCGGCAGCTTCGCGTTGATCGCCTCGACCACCTCAACGGTGTTCGCATCGGGCTGACGCTGAATGGCGAGGATGATGCCACGATTGCCGTCGTACCAACTGCCTGTGTAAAGATTCTCGACGCTATCTTGCACATCGGCAACATCGCCGAGATGGATCGGTGCGCCATTCGGGTTGGCGATCACCAGTGTCCGGAATTCGGCGGCATTGGTACGTTGGGTATTGGCATTGATCGTCATGCTCTGCGTGTCGTTCTGCAGAGAGCCGACCGGAACTTGGCTGTTGGCCGCAGCCAGGGCCTGGTTGACCGTGTCGATACCGATGCCGCGGTTGAGAAGCTTGTTGGGGTCGACCTCGACCCGCACCGCGTAGGTCTGCGCACCGAATACCGACACCTCCGCGACACCGGGAAGCGTCGAAAGCGAGGGCGAGATGATGTCCTCGGCAATCTCATCGAGCTTGCTGCGGGGCATGGTATCGCTCTGCACGGCAAGCAACATAACGGGTGCGTCGGCAGGATTGGTTTTCCGGTAGCTCGGCGGCGTCGTCATGTTGTCCGGCAACTGACGCGTCGCATGCGAGATCGCCGCCTGAACGTCGGCGGCTGCGGCGTCGATGTCACGGTTGAGGTCGAACTGCAGGACGATGCTCGTATTGCCGAGCGAGTTTGTGGCGCTGATCTCGCTGATTCCGGGAATTGTCTGGAACTGCTTGATCAGTGGCGTCGCCACCGAGGTCGCCATTGTCTGCGGCGAGGCACCGGTCAGGGCGGCCGAGACGTTGATCGTCGGGAAGTCCACCTGCGGCAAGGCTGCCACCGGTACCAGCTGATAGCCGGCAAGGCCGGCAAGCACGACGCCGATGGCAAGCAGCGTCGTCGCGACAGGACGTCGGATACAGAAATTCGGTATCATTCTTCCGTGCCCGCTGTGAGGATTTCGGTCTTGTTTGCGGCGTGGTCCGCGGAGGCAACGTTCAATGCCTTATCGTCAAACTGCTCCTTCACGGGCTGCTGGTCGACAAGTTGTGCCTGTCCCTCGATGATGACGTGGTCGCCCTCGGAGAGGCCCTTCGTAATGGCGCTGAAGCCACCGTTTGCTCGTGCCACCGTTACGGGCGAAAGATGAGCCTTGCCGTCGCGCACGACAACGGCGAAGAAGCCGTCGGCGCCCGGACTGACCGCAACGGTCGGGACTACAACCTGCTGCTCATTGTTGTTGAAGTGGACAACGATGTTGACCGATTGGCCGGGCCAGAGGGCGCCGGACGCGTTCTCAAACTTCGCCTTCGCGAGGATGGTGCCGGACGCCGGATCAACGGTGTTATCGTAGAAGCTGATGTGACCCTGGCGCGGCTTGCCCTTGTCCGATTGGGGGACGGTGCTGACGTCTACTGGTCCTGCGGCGAGTGCAAGCTTCAACTGCCGCAGGTCACGCTCTTGCAGGTGGAACTTCACGTAGATCGGATCGTATTTCGCGATCGTTACGATCGCCGAGCCGGCATTCAGAAAAGCTCCAGGACTGACGGCAATATCACCAAGGCGTCCGTCGAAGGGCGCGCGGATATCGGTATGTTCGAGCAGGACCTGATCAGCAGCGAGAGCCGCCTTGTCTGCCTCAACCGTGGCCGATGCTGTGTCGCGCGCTGCCTTTGCCTGATCATAGCTTTGCTGTGTGCCGGCCTTTGAGCTCAGCAAGTCGTTGGCACGTGCCAGTGCAGTTTCGGCCTCTGCCAGGGTGGCCTGGTCGCGGACGACCATGGCGCTGTCCTTGTCGACCGTTGCTTGCGCCGTGCGGGCATCAAGCTCGGCGATGAGGTCTCCCTGTTTTACGGTGGCGCCGTCCGACGCGAGGATTTTGGTAACGATCCCCTGTTCCTGGGCCGCGATCGTCGTGTTGTCGTCGGCGTCCGCCCAGCCCGAAGCCGTGACGTCTCGGGGCAGGGTGGTCTTTACCGCGGCGACAGTCTTTACCAGCGTCGGTCCGCCATTGCGGTTCCGGCCCTTGCCGCTGCCCTTCTGATCACCGGATTTCTGGGATGCATCGCCCGCCGTTGGGTGACTGCCGTCGGCGGCATCAGCCTGCTGCGGCGTCTTGGGTAAAAATTGCGAAAGATAAGGGATGCCTTCCCTATACCGCCATGCGCTAACGCTGGCAGCAGCGATGATGCAGACCGTGACCAAAAATTTCTTCATGAGCGAGACCGGGTTGGGGCAAATTGCGGGTAAATCCAGGCTCTATTGAACCACGCCTATTACGGCGCAAAAAAGACACAATTTCCCAACCGGCCATCACTAAGTGGTTATAATAGCTTAAATTTCTGTAATGAAAGAATGTGCTGATGTGACCTTTCGCAGGCGTCAACAAGGTTCGGCCGCACAGGTTTTTGCAATTTCCCTTTTGCAATCAGACGGATCGCGCCGCGCCGCCATCGCAGCGCACCAGGCTGCCGGTAATGTAGCTCGCCGGCTGGCTGCAAAGAAAGGCAGCCGTTGCTGCGAACTCTTCCACCGTTCCGTAGCGACCGACGGGAATCGCCGCTTCCTTTGCGGTGCGGATGTCATCGAGGCTTTTGCCGGTGCGCTTGGCGGCGGCGCCATCGAGATCGTCAAGCCGCCCAGTCAGGATGCTCCCGGGAAGCAGCAGGTTCGAGGTGATTCCAAAACGCCCGATCTCCGTTGCCACCGTCTTGCTCCAACCGGCGAGGGCAGGGCGCAGGGTGTTTGAAAGGGCAAGATTGGCTATGGGTTCGATAACGCCCGATGATGCGACGGTGAGAATGCGCCCCCAGCCTTGTTCCTTCATGGATGGCAACAGTGCATTGGTGAGCGCAATGACCCGCAGGACCATAGAGAAGAAATAGGCCTCGAGCTTCTCGGGCGTCATGTCCTGCGTCGTTCCCGGCGTCGGGCCGCCGGTATTGTTGACCAGAATATCGATGCCGCCGAACTTGTCGCGCACCGCGGCGGCCACTATCTCCACGAAAGTCTCATCGGAAAGATCGGCCCAGATCCAATCCGCCTTGCCTTTGCCCTCGGCATTGATCGCGCGACAGTTTGCCTCCAGCGTCTCGCCGCTGCGCCCGGAGAGAAGAACATGTGCGCCCTCACGCGCCAAAGCCACCGCGATGCCGTGACCCAATCCGCGCGATGACGCCAAGACGAGTGCGCGCTTGCCTTTGATGCCAAGATCCATGCCATATTCCTCCAGTCGTCCATCCCTCTATATGGTGGTGCAAAAGCCGATGAAAGTGGCGGGACGGCCATTTGTTTGGTATTTGACGTTTACGTAAACTGCATATAATTCTTTGAGGCCAGAAATGCCGTTGCGCGAATTGGGGGATTGGCTGTCGTTTCCCGGCTCGACAATGGCTCCCTGTTTTGCCAAGAGATAGTCCCATTACGGGGAAATGGCAGCAATGTCGGCCGAGCGGAGATGGATGCATGACTGATACGAGTGAACTGCCCGAACGCGAGAGCATGGAATTCGACGTGGTGATCGTCGGTGGCGGTCCTGCGGGGCTTTCGGCTGCGATCCGTCTGAAGCAGGTCAATGCGGAGCTGTCGGTCGTCGTGCTCGAGAAGGGGGCCGAAGTCGGCGCGCATATCCTGTCGGGTGCCGTCGTCGATCCCATTGGCATCGACCGTCTGCTGCCCGGCTGGCGCGACGAGGCTGACCATCCATTCAAGACGGAGGTGACGGACGACCACTTCCTGGTGCTCGGTCCGGCAGGCTCGGTGCGCTTGCCGAATATCCTGATGCCGCCGCTGATGAGCAATCATGGTAACTATATCGTCTCGCTCGGCAACGTCTGTCGCTGGCTCGCCACCAAGGCGGAAGAACTCGGCGTCGAAATCTATCCCGGCTTTGCCGCAACCGAAGTGCTCTACAATGAGGAGGGTGCGGTCATTGGTGTCGCCACCGGCGACATGGGCATCGAGAAGAACGGCGAGCCCGGCCCGAACTACACCCGCGGCATGGCGCTGCTTGGCAAGTATACCCTGATCGGCGAAGGCGTGCGCGGCTCGCTCGCCAAGCAGCTGATTGCCAAATTCGATCTATCCAAAGACCGTGAGCCGCAGAAGTTCGGCATCGGCATCAAGGAACTCTGGCAGGTCAAGCCCGAGCACCACAAACAGGGCCTCGTGCAGCACTCCTTCGGCTGGCCGCTCGGCATGAAGACCGGCGGCGGCTCCTTCCTCTATCACCTGGAGGACAACCTCGTTGCCGTCGGCTTCGTCGTCCACCTGAACTACAAGAACCCCTATCTCTATCCGTTCGAAGAATTCCAGCGCTTCAAGACGCATCCGGCGATCCGCGGAACCTTCGAGGGCGGCAAGCGGCTGTCCTATGGGGCGCGGGCCATCACCGAGGGCGGCTATCAGTCGGTGCCGAAGCTTTCCTTCCCCGGCGGCGCGCTGATCGGCTGTTCGGCCGGTTTTGTCAACGTGCCGCGCATCAAGGGCAGCCACAATGCGGTGCTGTCGGGCATGCTGGCGGCGGACCGGATCGCTACCGCGATCGCGGCGGGCCGTGCCAATGACGAGGTGGTCGAGATCGAGACCGACTGGCGTTCGAGCGACATCGGCAAGGACCTGAAGAGGGTGCGCAACGTCAAGCCGCTGTGGTCGAAGTTCGGCACGGCGATCGGCGTGGCGCTCGGCGGTCTCGACATGTGGACGAACCAGCTCTTCGGCCTCTCGCTGTTCGGCACGCTGAAGCACGGCAAGACCGATGCGGCGTCGCTGGAACCGGCCTCCAAGCACAAGCCGATCGCCTATCCGAAGCCGGATGGCGTTTTGACCTTCGACCGTCTCTCCTCGGTGTTCCTATCGAACACCAACCATGAGGAAGACCAACCGGTGCACCTCCAGGTGAAGGATATGGCGCTGCAGATATCGTCCGAGCACGACATCTATGCCGGTCCCTCGACCCGCTACTGTCCGGCTGGTGTCTACGAATGGGTTAAGAAGGATGGCAAGGAGACCTTCGTCATCAACGCCCAGAACTGCGTCCACTGCAAGACCTGCGACATCAAGGACCCCAACCAGAACATCAACTGGGTGCCGCCACAGGGCGGCGAGGGGCCGGTCTATCCGAATATGTGAGGAGCAGGCATGAGCGAGACGCCAGCCTGCATCATACGTCAGGCACGTCTCGACGACTTGCCGCGTCTGACCGAGATCGAAATAGATGCCTTCGCAACATTGGCGGAGGCGCTCGGCGTCGTGCGGGAACCGCACGCATTGCCGCGTGATGTCTTGCAGCGATCGCTCGATGCGGGTCTCCTGCTTGTGGCCGCCGATGACGAGGATCAATCGATCGCCTTTCTCGCGGCTGAGGAAATTGAAACCTCGCTTTACGTGATCGAGTTCGATGTTTGCCAGGCATGGCAGCGCCGAGGAACCGGACGGCGCTTGATGCTGGCAGTGATCGAAATGGCCCGTGCGGGCGGCTTCTCAGGGGTGACGCTGACGACCGATCGCGATGTGCCCTTCAATGCGCCATTCTATGCTTCTCTGGGCTTTATAGAGCCGGAACCAGAGGCAATGCCGCAGTTTCTGCAGAAGAAGCTGGACTATGAGATCGAGACCGGGATGGATCCTGATCGACGGATCGCGATGGTGCTCGCCTTTGGAGAGCCGTAGCATTCAAAGGAACGAGCCGGCGGAGCGACCGCCGGCTCGAAGGGTGCTTTGCGCCACTACCTGCGCGATGCAATGCCGGTCGAAAGGGCAACGCCAATGCCGGTGACGACAGCGGCAGCAATCTCCGCAATCCCGATCTCCTCCCCAAGCAGCACGCCGCCGCCGATGGTCGCCAGCACCGGCGTGATCGCGGTGAAGGCGGCAGCCTGCGTCCCGCCCAGCGCATGCACGGCTAGGCCATAGGCGACAGTCGCGGCGAGGCCGGAAAGGATGCCTTGGCTCAACATCTGCAGGCCGACTTCGGCAAGCGGTGCGCTGGCAATCGAGGTGCCGAAGACGATGGCAAGGCCAACATGGATCAGGCATGACCAGATGGCGATCAGCGCGCTGGCCTGCACGGCGCTCAAGCCGGAGCGACGGAAGGCGTGCGTGTAGCTTGCCCAGAGAATTGCCCCCATCGGCAGCAGGACGAAGCTGCTCCAGGGCAAGGCCGCACCGACAAGGCTGCGGACAAGCAGGATGCCGACGCCCGTGACAATCGCAGCCAAGCCAAGCAACCGTGTGAAGTCCGGTCGTTCACGGAAAACGACGATGCCGATAATGGCCGCGGCGAGCGGCATCGAACCGCCGAGCAGGATGCCGGCCGCAGATGCAGGGGTCGAATGAATCGCCGATGTGGTCAGCTGGAAGAAGACGGCGCCTGCACCGGCGACCATTGTAGCGAGCATACCAAGCGGCACGCCCTTCGGCAGCAAGCCGGTCTTCAGCCAGACGGGCGCCAGCACGAGGGCTGGAATGCCGTAACGGATCAGGCCGATATCGATCGTTCCAAGCTGTGTCGTCGCGCTGTGGCGGGTCGCCAAGATCCACGCCGCCCAGATCAGGACCGTGACGACGGCACCCGCATATCCAACAGATGTCGAAGTGGACTTTTCATTGTTTGTGAAGGCAAGGACGCTCATCGATCTCTCCTCTCATGATCGTCCGGAGGCTGTCCGGTTGAGAGAAGAATAGGCGGAAACGGCGAGGCATGTCCTTGCTATCTATGCCATCATAATGCTAGCATAAGCAATTATCTGCCAAGAAGCTCAATGGATGTTACCGATAATGCCAAATCTGGATAATTTCGATCTGGCGATATTGAAATGCCTGCAGGAGGATGCGCGCGCAACCAACGTGGAGATCGCCCAGAAGGTCAATCTGTCGCCGTCGCCTTGCCTCCGTCGAATCCGCAACCTCGAAAAGACCGGCGTCATCCGCGGCTACCGCGCGGACATCGACCGCAAGGAGGTCGGTCTCGGCTTGACTGTTTTTGTCGAACTCAAGGTCGCCCATCACAGCCGCGAGAACGCGCAAGCGCAGGAGGCGGCGTTGCTCGCCATTCCCGAGGTGGTCTCGTGTTTCCTGATATCCGGAACGGCGGACTTCCTGGCCGAGGTCGTGGTCGAGGACCTTGCAGCCTATGAGCGGCTGCTGACGGACACATTGCTGACCTTGCCGAATGTCAGCGATATCCGCTCGAACTTCGCCATCCGCAGCATGAAAACCCATGGAGCGTTGAAGCTGCCTGGGCCGTAATGAAAGCAGGGCCGATCGGCCCCGTTTTCATGCTTAGAGTAGCGTCCCGCTGAGGATCAGCACCGCGACCGAGAAGTAGATCACCAGTCCGCTCACGTCGACAAGAGTTGCGACGAAGGGCGCGGAAGCACTGGCCGGATCGAGCCGCAGCTTCTGCAGGATGAAAGGCAGCATTGAGCCGGAGATCGAACCAAAAGTCACGATGCCGATCAGCGCGGTAAAGATCGTGAAACCGACCAAGACCCAGTGCTCGCCGTAGTCAAAGAGACCAATATTCTGCCAGAGCGCGATGCGGGCGAAGCCGACGAGGCCGAGGATCGAGCCCAGCACTATGCCCGTCGGCAGTTCACGCAAAAGAACACGCCACCAGTCGGAGAGCTTGAGCTCACCGAGCGCCAACGCACGGATGATCAGCGACGTTGCCTGCGAACCGCTATTGCCGCCCGAGCTCATGATCAGCGGCACGAATAGCGTCAGCACGATCGCCTTTTCCAACTCGCCTTCGAAATGCTGCATGGCGCTTGCCGTCAGCATTTCGCCGAGGAAGAGGGCGCAGAGCCAGCCTGCACGCTTGCGGATCATGCCGGCAAAGCCGATCTTCATATACGGCTTGCCGAGTGCTTCCATACCGCCGAACTTATGGGCGTCTTCGGTCTGGTCGGCAATCATCGTGTCGATAACGTCGTCGACCGTGACGATGCCGAGCATGTGGCCGTCCTCGCTGACGACAGGCAGGGCCAGCAGATTGTGCTTGCGGATCAGCCGGGCGACATCTTCCTGCGTCATCAGCGGATCGGCACGCACAACCCCTTCCTTCTGCGCAACCGTGAGAACGGATTCGCCGGGATCGCCGGTGATCAGACGTCGCAGCGTAACGACGCTCGTCAGAACGTGGCTCACCGCGTCGAGAACATAGATGGCATACACCGTCTCGCGGGAACGCTCGACCTTGCGCACATGCTCCAGCGTCTGCTCGACCGTCCAGATGTCGGGCACGCTGACGAACTCCGTCGTCATGATGCTGCCGGCCGTGCGGGGCGGATAGCCCATCAGGTGCTGGACGGCAAGGCAGGTCGTACGGTCAAGCCGCGAGAACAGGTGCGCGCGGGCCTCTTCGTTCATTTCCTGAAAGAGGTCCGCAACGCGGTCGTTCGCCGTGGCGTTCAGCAGGCGTGCGCCGTGATCGACCGGCATTTGAGCGATGATCGCTGCGGCATTGTGCAGCTCAGGGCGGCCGAGAATACGGACAGCCTTCTGCTGCGGCAGCGTTACCAGGATTGCTGCAGCTTCGGGGATTTCAAGTGCGTTCAGCCGTTCGACGCGCTCGGCCGTCGTGATGGCACCGAGGTGGTCGTTGGTGAAGAAACGAGCGGCATGGCCCGCCCGCCGTGGGAAGCGATTGATGTTCATAGGCTCGCCTTTCCGTCGATCCGCCGCAGCGTCCGACGGGCGAGCCCGACAGGAGTCGGTCAGCGCACGAGGGCCGCGTACGGCAAAGGCAATCGACTGCTACTGTCGCTTGGCATCGTGATGATGGCTCCGTTGATATCCGCGGAAAACGGACGTAATCCGCGTATGGCTGTAGGTGGTCTCAATTGGCAGAAAAGTCAAGCGCTTGAGGCTCTTGGTGCCAGAATGCCGCACCTTCCGGCGCGGCATTTCGTTCGAGCAGCTTTTGTTTGAATCGCGGGAGGTGTTAGAAGCCCTCCAGAACCAGCTTTCCTTTCGTCCGCCCGCTTTCAATCATCAGGTGCGCCTTCTTCAGATTGGCAGCATTGATCGTGCCCAGCGTCTCGCTGAGCGTCGTGCGGATCTCTCCGGCATCGACGAGTTCGGCAAGCTTGTTGAGCAGCTTGTGCTGTTCGATCATGTCGGGCGTGCCAAAGAGCGGTCGCGTGAACATCAGCTCCCAATGGATGGACGCGGCCTTGCGCTTGAACGGCACGATGTCGAGAGTCGTCGGATCGTCGATCAGCGCGAAGCGGCCCTGCGGCGCAATCAACTCAACGATTTCCTTGATGTGCTGATCGGTATTGGTCGTCGAGAAGACGAAGCCCGGGGCGCCAAAGCCGAGGGCCGCCACCTGCGCGGCGATCGGCTGTGAATGGTCGACGACATGATGGGCGCCAAGCTGCTTGATCCATTCGCTCGTTTCGGGCCGGGATGCCGTTGCAATGACCATCAGGTCCGTCAGCGCACGTGCGATCTGGATCGCGACCGATCCGACGCCTCCAGCGCCGCCGATTATAAGGATTGCCGGTGCGGCCCCCGGAACCGGATCTTGTACTCGCAGCCGATCAAAAAGCGCTTCGTAAGCGGTGATCGACGTCAGAGGCAAGGCCGCAGCTGAGGCGAAGTCGAGCGTCTTCGGTTTGCGTCCAACAATCCGCTCGTCGACGAGGTGGAATTCGGCATTGGAACCCGGGCGATTGATTACCCCGGAGTAGAAGACTTCATCGCCGGCTTTGAACAGCGTGACCTCCGGGCCGACCGCCTTGACGACACCGGCGGCGTCCCATCCGAGCACTTTGAATTCATCAGCAGCAGGCGCAACGCCAGCGCGCACCTTCACGTCGACCGGATTGACGGATACCGCCTTGATCTCGACCAGCAAATCATGACCCTTCGCTTCCGGGATCGGTAGATCGACGTCGATCAGGGACGTTTCGGCGGAGATGGGCTGAGGAACCTTGTAGGCGACGGCGCGCATGGAAAACTCCTGTGTTCGTTTGCACAGAGGCTAGATGCGTCTTATGCTCGACAAGGACAAGAATGCACAAATTCTGTACGTAGTACCAAAAAGGATACCGTCAAATGTCGCTCCCTCGTGCCAAGCTGACCCGCAACTTTCCGGGTTGCCCCGTCGAAGCGACGTTGAGTTTCCTGGACGGAAAGTGGAAGGGCGTGATCCTATTCCATCTGATGGGTGGGACGCTGCGCTTCAACGAACTGCGTCGCAAGCTGCCCTCCGTGACGCAACGGATGCTGACGAAGCAGTTGCGTGAGCTGGAGGAATCGGGCCTCGTCTCGCGGACGGTCTTCCCTGTCGTGCCGCCGCGTGTCGATTATGCGTTGACGCCGCTCGGCATAACGCTGAAGCCTGTCATCAATGCGCTCGCCGCCTGGGGGGAGGAGAATGTCTTCTGCCTCCCGGAGGGGCGCCACCTTCGCGACGTCTCGGCCGCCTCAGGCGCTCCGGCGATCGAGGCCTAGGGACGCTGCAAACACAAAGATACCGATCAACGACAGGATCGCGCCGACGTAGCCGGTGGCGGCGAAGCCGTAGCCTTGTGCAATGACCAGGCCACCGAGCCAGGCACCAAGCGCATTCGCGATATTGAAGGCGGAATGGTGCGACGCGGCAGCCAGTGTCTGCGCATCGGCGGCGACATCCATGAGACGGGTCTGGACTGCGGGACCCGCGGCAAAGCCGCAACCGATGCAGAATACACAAATGGCCAGCATGAAGGGACTGGCGGCCGTCAGGGAGAACATCGTCAGCACGACGATGTTGAAGACAAGGGAGCCGCCGATCGTTCCCATCAGCGACTTGTCGGCGAACCAGGAGCCGACGACATTGCCAACGTTCATGCCGATGCCGAAGATGATCAGCATTACGGCGACCATGCTGTCTGGCAGCATCGCCACTTGCGTCGTGGTTGGCGCGATATAGCTGAACATGGCAAACATCCCGCCGAAGCCGACGGATGCCGTCGCAAGCGTCAGGAGGACTTGCGGGCGCTTGAAGGCGCCGAGTTCCCGCCTGAAGCTTGCACCCTCGGCAACACGGTCGCGCGGTACGTAATACCAGATCAGAGCAACCGTCAGAAGGCCGATGATGCCGACGATCGTAAAGGCAAGGCGCCAGTTGAGCGACTGCCCGAACACGGTGGCGAGCGCCGTCCCGAGCAAAGTCGCGACCGTCAACCCGAGCATGACGCGGCCGACGGCGCGAGCGCGTTTGTGCATCGGCACCATGGATGCAGCGACGATTGCGGCGACACCGAAGTAGGCACCATGCGGCAGGCCCGTTATGAAGCGCATCACCGTGAAGCTCTCGAAGGTTGGCGCCATCGCGCTCAAGATGTTGCCGACGGCAAAGATGCCCATAACGAGCAGGAGCAGCGAGCGGCGCGCCATCTTTGCGGCAAGCACCGCAATGATGGGTGCACCGACAACGACGCCGAGTGCATAGGCGCTGATTACGTAGCCTGCCTGCGGAGTTGTCACCGAGAACGTGTCGGCCACATTCGGCAGAAGACCCATGATCGCGAACTCGCCGGTGCCAATGCCAAAGCCGCCGCACGCAAGCGCCAGCTGCACGAGCGCAATCGCCGTCGGCGATGGGGCTTCGACCACAGAGCTTGTGTCAATGGAATCGTTTACGGCGAGCTGGCTCAAGAGGCACTCCTTGGCATTCGATGCTTGACGTACGGGACGGAACCGAGAGCCGTGACCGGTAGGCTGGGACATGAAGGGAGATGGGGGCGATGCCCCACGGCCCATCTATCAACGATAGCTGCTGGAGGTCGAGTGCGTTTTCTGCAGTGCAGCGTCCCCTCACATGCATACGTGCCTTGCAAATTTGGTGGCCCTGCCGCCGCTCCTGAAGTTCGCCAAGCGCGTTTCAGCTTGAAATCGCGGGTGCAAGAACCATCTCTTAGCAGCGCGGGACAGGTTGTCGCCTTTTGCTGCGGATAACAGGAACCATATGAAACTTATTGGCTTTTTCAATCGCGATGGCGGGACGTTCAGAACCACCGATATGGAAGCCTATGAAAGCCGGGCCGAAGCGGTCTTCAGGGAGGCTGGCCACGATTTCAATGCAATCGTCTTCTCCGGTAGGGAGATCGTGCCTGCCATGGAGCGGGCGGCCCGCCGTGACGACATCGATGGCATCGTCGCTGGCGGCGGCGACGGGACGATCTCGGCGGCTGCGTCCATAGCTTGGAAGAACGGTATTGCACTTGGCGTCGTGCCGGCCGGTACAATGAACCTTTTCGCCCGTTCCTTGCGCGTTCCCCTCGACATCTGGCAGGCGCTTGAGACACTCGCTTTTGGCGAAGTCGATCACGTCGATATAGCCAGCGCCAACGGCCGGCCCTTCATTCATCAATTCTCGGCCGGGCTTCATGCGCGCATGGTTCGTTATCGAAATTCCTATACATACCGCTCGCGTCTCGGAAAGATCGGAGCAAGCGCGCGTGCCGCCTTCGGTGTCGTGCTCAATCCGCCCGAATTCGAGGTCGACTTTGAAGCCGCGGGCGTTTACGAGCGCCGCCGCGTTTCCGCAGTCTCGGTTTCGAACAACCCTTTCGGCCAGAATGCCTTGCTTTATGCAGACAGCCTCACCGGCGGCGAACTGGGCTTCTATACCGCCAAGCCGCTGAAACCGCTCGGCGTCGCACGCCTGGCGATCGACCTCTTGAGAGGCAAGGTGAGGGAGAATGCGGACGTGATGATCATGCATCCGGCGCAAGTACATTTGCACTTTCCCAAGCTTCATTCAAAGGCGAATTGCGTGATGGATGGCGAGTTGCGTCCGCTGGAGCGGGACGTTGCGTTGAAATTGCATCCCGGCGAACTCAAGGTTTTGGTCCGGCAAGGACTTGCGGCGCAGATTGACGAAGCCGAGCGGCGCGAAGTCGCTCCCTAGCAATCCAAGCGTTGTTATGTCGCGGGAGTTCCGGATCCGGTCAGGCGCACGTCAGCATGGTCTCATCGTCGAGCATTGATCGACGATATGTGGAGACTACAGGCGCGGCAGGTACGTGCGGTAGTCAAAATCCGAGACTGTGCGTAGGTAGGTGATGGCTTCCTTGCGCTTCGTGTCGCCGTAGAGCTTCTGGTAGCGCTTTCCGAATGTGTCTGCGATGAACGGGGAGGCGCTGAAAGCGTCGACCGCCGTCAGGAAATCGTGGGTCAGTTGCGTCGTGTCTTCTGGCGTGTGTGAAGGTGTCGTCTCCTCGCCGGGATCGAGCTCGGAATCGATGCCGAGCAGCATTCCCCCGAGAATGACAGCAAGCAGCAGATAGGGGTTTGCGTCGGCTCCGGCCACGCGGTGTTCAACGCGAGCGGCCGGGCCATTCAGATCGGGTATGCGGACAGCTGTGCCACGGTGACCGTAGCCCCAGGTCAGGTCGACGGGGGCGAACGAGCCGGGCTGGAAGCGGCGATAGGAGTTAGCGAACGGCGCGAAGACGAGTTGCGCATCCCGTATGGTTTGAAGCAGGCCGGCGCAGACAGATTTCAGCTTTCGCGGTTCGTCGCCTTTTGCATCGAGAAGATTGCTTCCATCCTTGTCGATGACGCTGGCGTGCACGTGAAGGCCCGAACCGGCATGATCGGAGTAGGGTTTGGCCATGCAGGTCGACTTCAGTCCGTGCTTGCGCGCCGCCTGTTCCACAATGCGCTTCAGATAGATGCAGTCGTCGGCGGCGGCGAGGGCGTCGGGGCGATGCAGCAAGTTGATCTCGAACTGTCCGGGGCCGAATTCCGCCGTCGTCGCATCTGCCGGTAGCCCTTGCGCCTTGGCATAGGCGCGCACGGTCTGCAGATAGTCATCGAGCGCATCGACCGCGCTCATGTCATAGAGCTGGAAGCCGTTCGGCTCGCCGCGATAAGTGAGATTGACAGGCGGCGAAGGCCGGCCGGTCTCGCGCCAATCCGGTTCGACGACGTAGAATTCGAGTTCGGTCGCGACGACTGGCCTCAGGCCGCGCACTTCATACCGCTTCAGCACGGATGCAAGGATAGCTCGGGGATCCATGAAGCTCGGCGTGCCATCGAACTCGTGCATGGTTGCAAGCACTTGCATCGAACCCTCGGGCGCCCATGGCATCGCAGCCAGGCTGCGCTCGTCCGCAATGCAATTGCCATCGGGATCGCCGACGGAAAGCGAAAGGCCGGTGATGTCGTCGTTGTCGTCCCCCCAAATATCGAGCGACTGTGTCGAGGAGGGCAGGCGCACTTCGCCGGCCCAGATTTTCTTTTGGGCGTCGAGCGGAATCTGCTTCCCGCGCAGGTCGCCATTCATGCCGACGAGCAGGAGCTCGACGCGCGGGTTGCCCGCTGCTGTGCCGTGAAGCTTGTCGTCTGCCATGATCTTGAAAATCCCCGCGGAGAAGGCCAAGGTCGTAGCCTATTGGGAAGAGGCTTTCAATCTCTGAAGGTGATTTGCAAATTATGTCCGATACTTACGCGCGCTCCAATCTCGCCGCCATCGACGCGGCACACCACCTGCATCCGTTCTCCGACATGGCGAAGCTGAATGCTGACGGCACCCGTGTCATTCAGCGTGGCGAGGGCGTCTACATCTGGGACAGTCAGGGAAAGCGGTATCTGGACGGCTTTGCCGGGCTGTGGTGCGTCAACGTCGGCTATGGGCGCAAGGAGATTGCCGACGCCGTTGCCCGGCAGATGAATGAGCTGCCCTATTACAATACCTTCTTCGGCACGACGACGACACCGGCCACGCTCCTTGCGGAGAAGGTCACCTCCCATGCGGGGCCGCACTTCAACCACGTCTTTTTCACCGGTTCCGGCTCCGAGGCAAACGACACCTGGTTCCGTATGGCGCGCGTCTATTGGAGCGCGGTCGGCAAGCCCTCGAAGAAGATCGTGATCGCCCGGAAAAACGGTTACCACGGCTCGACCGTTGCCGGCGCCAGCCTCGGCGGCATGAAGTATATGCATGAGCAGGGGGACCTGCCGATACCGGGCATCGTGCACATCGGACAACCTTACTGGTACGGCGAGGGTGGTGAGTTGTCTCCGGCCGAGTTCGGTCTGAAGGTCGCACGTGAATTGGAGGCCAAGATCGACGAACTCGGCGAAGAGAATGTCTCGGCGTTTGTGGCGGAGCCGATTCAGGGGGCCGCGGGTGTCATCATCCCGCCCGCAACCTACTGGCCGGAGATCGCGCGCATCTGCAAGTCCCGCAACATCCTGCTTGTCTGCGATGAGGTCATCTGCGGTTTCGGCCGTCTCGGGGAATGGTTCGGCCACCAGCACTACGGCGTCGAACCAGATTTTGCACCGATAGCCAAAGGGCTTTCGTCGGGCTACCTCCCGATCGGTGGTGTGCTCGTCAGCGACCGTATCGCTAACGTTCTGATCAACGAGGTCGGGGACTTCAATCACGGCTTTACCTACTCCGGTCACCCCGTTTGCGCTGCCGCAGCGCTCGAAAATCTCCGTATCATCGAGGACGAAAAGCTCGTCGAACGCGTTCGTGACGACATCGGTCCGTACTTTGGCAAGGTCTGGGGCGCGCTTGGCGAACACGATCTCGTTGGAGAGGCCGTAAGCGTCGGCCTCATGGGAGCGCTTCAATTGACCGCCGACAAGGCAGGCCGCACGCGCTTCGAAAAGCCGGATGCGGTCGGCGCGCTGGTGCGCAATAACGCTCTCGCAAACGGTCTTGTTCTGCGCGCTACTGGAGATCGGATGCTGGCTTCACCGCCACTTGTTATTACACACGAGGAGGTGGATGAGATGGCGCGTATCGCAAAGATCGCGCTTGGCGCTGCATGGAAAGAACTGCGGAACTAGAACGGTGCGTCTAGCTTGGCTCGCGTGGATAGATCCATGCGTAGCTGAAGAGACGCTGGTCTTCCGCTCGCCCGCGAACATACCCGACACTCATGTGTTTCACCGCCACGGCAGGGTATTGCGGGCCGAGATTTTTCTGTACCCATGCAGCCAAATCCGGCTGCAAAGCCGAAGCCTCTTGGGAGGTAAGCCAAACGGCCAAGATTGGCTTCTCTGCGCTCCACTCGTAGTCGACCTCCAGATTGCCGAAAAACGTGCATAGTGTCGGAACCTCGGGCAGTTGTAGATGCATGTTGCCGGACGCGACCCAGCCATCGGTTAACACGAGCCCTGGGCGCTTGCCTTCCTCGGCAAGAATCTTGCTGACGAACTCCTCGTAAGGCGCATTATAGGCCTCTGGTCGGCCAAAAAGCGTCGGCACGTTCGCGCGTACGAAGACCAGCGACGGCGCAACGATCATCACGGCAAGCGGCACGACAAAGAAGCGCTTCGCGAAATCCTCGGCTCGAATCCCACGCGCCTGCATCTTCAGGCAAAATGCGATCGGCATCAGGAACAGGAAGGGTAGCACCCATCGGTCGCGCATGGATGTTATGCCGATGGCGAAAACCAGCAGCAGAACCTGCAGACCAATCGCCAGGAATATCGTGTCGAAAAAGTGAGCCCAGACGGTTGTCGGCCTCAGATTGCGGAGAAACTTCTTGCCGAATATGATCGCATAAACTGCGACGAGAGGCGCGATGATCACGAGGATCTGCCCGAAGAATTCGGTCGGCCCCTTGATCAGTTTCGCGAATGCGCCGCTTGGCGCTTCTTGCGCCATTGTATTTAACGTGCGGGTTGCCGCTAGGCTGACATTGTCGAGTAGCCAAAGGCCATGCGGTAGAAAGATCACGACCGCAATGGCCAATGACATCAGGAAGCGTCGGTCGAGCAACCGCTTCAGGCCCTCCGGATGCAGGAGCACCGCAATAAGTGCCCCAGACGCGACGAGGCTGAAATTGTACTTCGACAGCATGCCGAGGCCGAGCGTCGCGCCGATCATCACGTAGGAGAACAGCGAAGGCGCCTTCAGCGTCTTGATGATGCTGTAGATAAACAGGTTGATCATCAGCATCTGGGCGACCGTATGGGTCAGGTCCCTTTGTGCTTGCCAGAAAACCTGTGGAATCGTGAACAGCGATAGCGTCGCGATGGCAGCAAACAACCGGTCATCGAGTACAAGTTTTGCGAGCTTGTAGTAGCTCAGGAAAAGAAGAAAAAGGACCAGATTCTTGGCTGAGGCAATCGTTGCGATCGACAGTCCGAAGACGGACACGACCGTCGCCTGGAACCAGTTATAGAGCGGCGGCTGGGTGTCGTAGCCGGCCACAAGCCATTGCGAGAAGAACGCCTGCTGGGATTCATCCACCCGCAAACCGTTTGGCACGAGCAGGCGAACGACTATGGCGACGACAAAATATGCCGCCAGCAGTAGGACAACGGTGTCCGGCTTGCGAGCCAGCAGATTACGCATTCTCACTTCCGTCGAAGACTTGGCGGACGATATAGTTCGGCGAGGTATCGTCACGGTAGTAGGTACGGGCGATCATCTCGGCGAGAATGCCGGTCGTGATCAGTTGGACCGAGGAAAGCATAAAGACGATGCCGACCATCAGCATCGGGCGGGTGCCGATATCGTTGCCCAAGATGAACTTGTCGACGAACAGATACAACATGATCAGCGCGGAGATTGCACCAAGGCCAAGGCCGAGCGAGCCGAAAAAGTGGCCGGGCCGTGCCTTGTAGCGCATGAAGAACATGACCGAGAGCAGATCAAGGATGACACGGAAGGTGCGCGAGATGCCGTACTTCGACTGTCCGTGCTGACGGGCATGGTGGGTGACGACCATCTCGCCGATGCGCGAGCTCGGCACGACGCCGGCGACCCAGGCCGGGATGAAGCGGTGCATTTCGCCCATCAGCTTCACCTGCTTGATGATCGAGGCACGGTAGATTTTCAGGCTGCAGCCATAGTCGTGCAGCTTCACGCCGGTAATGCGCCCGATCAGGTAGTTGGCGCACCACGATGGGATCTTGCGCAGCAAGAGACCGTCCTGACGGTTCCTGCGCCAGCCCACCAGAAGATCGAGCTGGCGGCGCTCGAGTTCGCCAACCATGGACGGAATATCTTTCGGGTCGTTCTGTAAGTCGCCGTCCATCGTGGCGATCAACCGCCCTGTCGCGGCGTCGATGCCTGCCTGCATCGCGGCGGTCTGGCCGAAGTTGCGCTGCAGTTCGACAATCTTCAGGACAAGTCCCTCACGGCCGATATGCTTGCGCGCATTTGCCAGCGTCGCGTCCGTGCTGCCATCGTCGATCAGGATAAGCTCCCATTGGTCGGGATAGCCTGCCATGGCCAAGCAGATACGATCGATAAGTGGGCCGACGCTCTCTTCCTCGTTGAAGACAGGCACTACCAGCGACAATTCGACCGGCCGCATCGCTTCCACGAGGCCTTGACGCGAGTCCACCGTTGTCTGCACGTTTGATTTCTCCTACAAGGCGCACGGCCACAGGCGGCTTTCGCCGCGATAGTCAGGACCTACTATATGAAGTTTCCGGTTGTTGCCAGCCGACAATCCTGGTTTATCCGCAATCGGATGACCCTGCTGACGATCGTAATCGTGGCTGTTTATGCGCTTTTTATCCAGTGGTTCTGGGGCTGGCCGGTCATCCTCGGGCAATGGGCTGAAGTGGGTGCAATCCCGGTTATTGGCGCCCTGATTTTGCTCACTAGCACCTACTTTCTCAGGACCTGGCGCATCTACGACTACTTTCCGCGCGAGACCGCCGGTCGCTTCAAGGTGCTCTTCCGCGTGACGCAGATCCATAACCTCCTGAACATCATGCTGCCGTTTCGAACCGGGGAGACCAGCTTTCCGGTCTTGATGCGTACCGAGTTCGGTATCCCGCTGGCGCGCGGCACGTCTGCGCTCCTCGTTATGCGCCTGCTCGATCTACACGCCTTGCTGGCTGCCGCCGGTATTGGGTTTGCGATCGCGTCACAGGACAAGATCATCGCATGGGTTGTCTGGACGGCTTTCCTGTCACTGCCTGTGGTCGCTTTTGCGCTCAGGCAACCCTTGTTGCGGCTTGCCAGCAGGCTTCTACCGGCCAAGGCGCAGAAGCTTGTGGTCGAGATCAAGAGGGGACTCCCAGTTGATGCAGCAGCCTTCACGCGCGCCTGGGCGATGACGGTCATCAACTGGCTCGTCAAGGTTCTCGTGCTCGCCTGGGCGCTCAACCTCATGGGTGTTTTGCCGATGGCTGCAAGCTTCGGCGGGGCGCTTGGCGGCGAACTCTCCTCGGTGCTTCCGGTGCATGCGCCGGGTGGCGTGGGTACTTATCCGGCCGGCATAGCCGCCGGTGCCATGGCTCTTGGCGCATCGAGCGAAAAGACGGCCCTCGCTGCCTTGGCACAGGCAAGCATCAATGCGCACCTGCTGATCATCGTTTCGGCCCTGACAGGCACGGCAATCTCACTGCCGCTCGGCCGCCGTCGAAAGCTCTGAGATTCGTTTGCTCAGAAATGCTCGCTCCGGCGCCTGCTGGCACAGCCGCAAGGCTGCCTCGTAGGCCGCAATCGCATCTGCCTTCCGCCCCAGCTGCCGCAGAAAATCGGCACGGGCGGAATGCGCAAGATGGTAGCTCTCCAGTTCTCCCGTCTGCAGGATCGCGTCTACGAGTTGCAATCCCGTTTCTGCTCCCTCCACCATCGCCACTGCGACTGCTCTATTAAGCTCGGCAATCGGCGACGACTGCGCGGAAAGCAAGAGATCGTAGTAACCGACGATGCGCCGCCAGTCCGTTTCCACAGGCGTCTCAGCCCGCGCATGCTCCGCGGCGATGGCTGCCTGTAGCGTGTAGACACCAACCTCACCATTTCGCATGGCGCCGTCGAGGCGTTGAAGGCCTTCGCTAATCTTTTCACGATCCCAAAGCCTGCGATCCTGATCGGCAAGGAGAATGAGACCTCCCTCCGAGCTTCGCCTGGCGACGCGACGCGAGTCCTGCAGAAGTAGCAGGGCAAGCAGTCCCGAGACGTCAGGATGCGGCAGGAGACGCGCGAGCAGCCGTGTGAGCCGGATCGCTTCCGAGGTCAGATCCGTGCGGATCACCTCGTTGCCGGAAGAGGCGGAATAGCCCTCGTTGAAGACCAGGTAGATGACATGCAGCACCCGGTCGAGCCGCTCGGGCAATTCGTCGCGCTCAGGGACCTCATAGGGAACGTTCGCCGTGCGGATCTTGTTCTTCGCACGCACGATACGTTGCGCCACAGTCGGAGCAGGGACAAGAAACGCGTGAGCGATCTCCTCCGTCGTAAGCCCGCATATCTCGCGGAGCGCCATCGCCATCTGCGCATCAGCCGGTATGACCGGATGGCAGCATGTGAAGATCAGCCGGAGCATGTCGTCTTCAATCAAGTCCACGTCGCCGATCTCCGTTTCGTCGAAAGAGCCGTACAGACTTTCCTCGATGTCCTTCACCGACATATCGAACCGCGACCGGCGTCTGATGTGATCGATCGCACGAAATCGTCCGGCGGACACGAGCCAGCCGAAGGGATTGGCCGGAACGCCATCGCGTGGCCATGTCCGCGCGGCGGCGGCAAACGCGTCATGCAAGGCCTCTTCGGCCCTGTCGAAGTCGCCGAGGAGGCGGATGAGCGTCGCAAGCACCCGGCGAGACTGCGATCGGTAGATATCCTCGATCAGGCGTTCCAAAATTCACTCCGGTCGTGTCAATATCCGCACCGGGCGGACCTCCACCGCGCCAATTTTGGCGCACGGAATTCCAGCAGCGATTGCCTTCGCCTCATCCATGTCGGAGGCATCGATAACATACACGCCGGCCAGATGCTCCTTCGTCTCGACATAGGGGCCGTCCGTCATGCTGAGCTCATTGTTGCGCACTCGCAGGACGACAGCCTTATCAGGCGTCTCGAGAGCGTCGGCATGGATCAGCGTGCGACGATCGCGCAACTCTTCGTCGAAGCTGAAATGAGCGCGAACGACGGCCTCGGTTTCGGCCGCGGTCTGTCGACCGTCAACGTCGGCCGAATTGTAGATCAAGCAAACATAGCGCATCGCATTATCTCCCGTCTTTGATGGAATAGGCCGGGCGTATTTCGATGGAGGCGTACTTCAGTATGGGGAATGTCGAGACAACCGCCTTGGCTTTTTCCATGTCGGCGGCTTCGATCAGCACGAAGCCACCGAGATGTTCCTTGATCTCGGCGAAGGGACCGTCGGTTGCCGTGGTGATGCCCTGCCTCAGGCGCAGGGTTACCGCCGCCTCGGGCGCTTGCAGCGCAAGCGCGGCCTGCAGGACGCCGCGCTCCCGCCAATGATCGTCGCTTGCGATGCACTCTTGCGTCAGCACATCCCACTCTTCCTGCGGTACGAGCTTGCTCTTCTCGGTGTCGAACCAGATCTGGCAGAGATACTTCATGACGTCTCTCTCAATTGTGGACCGGAATATCGTAGATCGGCCGGACTTCGATCGATCCCAGCTTCGCGAGCGGGATGCCGGCCGCAACGCGAATGGCATCGTTGAGATCTTTCGCGTCGATGAGAATGAAGCCGCCGAGTTGCTCCTTTGTTTCCGCAAAAGGGCCGTCCGTCACCGACATTTCATCGTTGCGAACGCGGACGGTCACGGCATTCTTCGGCGATTGCAGCGCGTGCGCGGTGACCATGTGGCCGCTAGCGATCAGATCATCATCGTAGCCGAGGGACGCCCTGTCGAGGCTCCCTTTCTCCTCATCGGTCATCGCTTCAAGCGTCGCAGGCTCGAACCAGACCTGGCAGAGATATTTCATCGTTCGCTCTCCCTGGTGCCAATAATCATTGGACGATCAGCCTAGGGCGATTTCGACAGGATGCGAGAAAATCTTTTTGCGGAAGTTTGCGTCGAAACGAGCAGGCTGGCTTCGACCAAGTGTCGTCAACAACATGGAGTGACGACGATGAGTCTTTTCGAGATTGTGCTGGCGAACTGCATCCGGGCAAGAAGCCAACAGGACAAGCAGCCTCATCGGGTCGATACGGACCTGCCAACGACGCGGGCCATGATCACCAGGCTCGCTGCGGTCGCTGCCCTTTTTGCGATCTCTATCCTAGCGCTGGATACGGCCGGCGAGCGTTATGAGCGTCAGCTCGCCACCAACGCGGTTGCCGCCACACGACAGTAAGGAAAACGGCCTATTGAAAGGCCGTTTCGAAGAAGCTCCTGAGCTTGCGTGAATGCAGCGTTTCCGGCGGCATTGCCGCGAGCTTCTGGATCGCACGGATGCCGATCTGCAGGTGCTGGTTGACCTGCGTCCTGTAGAATGCAGTCGCCATGCCCGGCAGCTTCAATTCGCCATGCAGCGGTTTGTCCGATACGCAGAGCAAAGTGCCGTAGGGTACGCGGAAGCGGAAGCCGTTCGCTGCAATCGTCGCCGACTCCATGTCGAGCGCAATGGCGCGTGCCTGGGACAGGCGTCGGACCGGGCCGCGCTGGTCGCGCAACTCCCAATTCCGGTTGTCGATCGTGCCGACCGTGCCGGTGCGCATGATTCGCTTCAATTCGAAGCCTTCATAACCGGTGACCTCGGCGACCGCACCCTCCAGCGCTACCTGCACTTCCGCAAGCGCCGGAATCGGCACCCAGACGGGCAGATCGTCGTCCAGGACATGGTCTTCGCGCATATAGGCGTGTGCCAGGACATAATCGCCCAAGCGCTGGCTGTTGCGCAGACCAGCGCAATGGCCGAGCATCAGCCAGGCATGCGGACGAAGCACGGCCACGTGGTCGGTGATCGTCTTGGCGTTGGACGGGCCGACGCCGATGTTGATCATGGTGATGCCGGCATGCCCCTTCTTTTTCAGGTGGTAGGCAGGCATTTGCGGCAGGCGTGCAAGCGTAACGTCGGTCTCGGGCTGACTGGAGCCGGCATGCGTGATGATGTTGCCAGGCTCGACGAAGGCAGTATAGCCATCGCCCCCTTCTGCCATCAGCTTGCGTGCCCAGAGGCAGAATTCGTCGATGTAGAACTGGTAGTTCGTAAACAGCACGAAATTCTGGAAGTGCTGCGCGCCGGTTGCCGTGTAGTGCGCAAGACGGGCGAACGAATAGTCGATGCGCTGGGCCGTAAAGGCCGCAAGCGGCGAAGGTTCACCCGGCGGCGGGATGTATTCGCCGTTGGCGATTTCGTCGTCCGTCGTATTCAGGTCCGGCGTGTCGAAGAGATCGCGCATCGGAATGTCCAGGAAGGCTGCGGCTGATGCCTCGACATGCGCGCCCTCTCCGAAAGCAAAATGCAACGGAATAGGCGTCGTCGATTCAGAGACGACGACCGGCACGTCATGATTTTTCATCAGCAGGCCAAGCTGCTGCTTCAGATAGTGCCGGAAAAGCTGCGGCCGCGTGATCGTCGTCGTGTAGACGCCGGGAGCGGTAACATGGCCGTAGGACAGGCGGGTATCGATGTGGCCGTAACTCGTCGTCTCGATGCTCACCTGCGGATAGAAGGCGCGATAGCGCGATGTGATCGGCGCGCCCTTGGCGAGCCTGGCGAAGCTCTCAATCAGGAAGGTGGTGTTGCGCTCGTAAAGTTCCGTCAGCACGTCGACAGCCTTGACCGGATCGTCAAAGGTTTGCGGAACGAAGGGTGACGGGGACGAAATGTCGAGGGGGGAAGAGATTCGTTTGCTCATGCGCCATTATAGAGTGTTGTTTTTAACAAGCAAACGACGCGTCGGAGGGGATTGCACCGATTTGGGCGCGGCGATGTGCCGCCGCGCCGATGGACTAGCGGCTTGTCCTGCAGAATGGGCTGGTGGCGTCGAAGCAGGTGTAGTTGGCTCCGAAATGAGACTGCGCACCGCCGCCCGCATTGCGGCTGACAACTGCCGAGAAGCTGACGGCGAAGAGCGCCGCAAACAGTGTGATGATGGTGAAGCGTCTTGCCAAAATGAGCATATCCATGACTCTGCCCCGGTATCGCCTTAGCGTTGAGACAGTTTTGCCACGTTGTGGCTGAACCGGTGCTGAGATCACGGTTCATCAGGCGTTCAGGAAGCCGGGCAGCTTGAAGCGCGGCGGGCGCTGCTTATCTCTTTAGTCCCGCAAAGGAGATTTTCATGACGGCACCGATTGAGCTTTATTATTGGCCGACGCCAAATGGCTGGAAGATCAGCATCATGCTCGAGGAACTCGGCGTTCCCTACGAGGTCAAGTACATCAATATCGGCCGGGGCGAGCAATTCGCGCCGGAATTCCTGAAGATCGCCCCCAACAACCGCATGCCCGCGATCATCGATCCGGATGGTCCTGGCCGTGAACCGATCTCCGTGTTCGAGTCGGGCGCCATCCTGCAGTATCTCGGCCGCAAATTTGGGAAGTTCTATTCTGCGGACGAGCGCACACGCGTCCAGATCGAGGAGTGGCTTTTCTGGCAGGTGGGCGGATTGGGCCCGATGGCGGGTCAGGCGCATCACTTCCGCGGTTATGCGCCGGAGAAGATCGAATACGGCATCAGGCGCTATACCAATGAAGTAAACCGCCTGTACGGCGTGATGAACAAGCGGTTGGCAGAGCGCGATTATCTCGCCGGCGACTATTCGATCGCCGACATGGCCTGCATCGGCTGGGTCATTCCTTACGAGAAGCAGGGACAGGACCTCAACGAGTTTCCCAACCTCAAGCGCTGGTTCGAGACGATGATGGGGCGTCCGGCCGTGATCCGTGGCACGGCGATCGGCAAGGAAGAGCGCGAACGCAGCAACCTTGCCGAGGACAAGGAAGCACAGAAGATACTGTTCAATCAGCGCGCCCGCTGACACCCAATGCAGAAAAGCGCCCGGCGGTTTCCAGGCGCTTCTCTTTCCGGTTCGTTCTTTTTACAGGCGGGTCCAGGTCTGCGATTTGCAGAGCACGCTGAGGACGCACCCCTTCATCTTCAGCGAATTTCCGAGAAGGTTGCCCGATCCGCTGTAGGTCTTGTCGTTGGCCGGATCCGTGATCTGGCCGGTATAGGTGACGCCGCTTCCTGCAAGCGTTCCAATCTTCTTGCCGGCATACTTGCCTGACTTCAGCACGATGCAGTAGCTGCCGCCGCACGATGCAATATGGGCCGTATCGCCCGCAGCCGTCTTCCAGTTGCCGACGATCGGCTCGTCTGCAAAGGCTGCCCCGGCGGCAAGCACCAATGCGCCAGCGAGAATAAGTGTGCGGATCATTCGTTCCTCCCTAATGTCCAGGCGCGAAAATATATGACGCGAACGTAAACGTAAATGTATTTTTCGCCATTCGGGACAACGGTTTTTCATAACTCAGAAGCTTCGATATCTTCCACTTCACGCAAGGGGTAGTGATTTCGTGGTGAACGGAAGGTTGATTTTCAGATCTTAATATTCCGTAAAATTGTGTCGAAAATCCTTAATCTGCAGGGATCCCGATGTTTAACAAAAGACCAATTTTACCAAGCATTTGCACTTTGTTTGTCTCAAATTAATCATGCATTTTAGGCGTTTTTTGAAAGCCCCTTGGCATAGTGGAGCCATCAAACGAGCGGGGCAAACCCGCCGAACCGAAGGGTACTAAAGCCGCGATAGACGGCAGGTCCCAAAGGTAAAACAGGGTAAGTCGACAACAGGCTAAACAGGGACAAACCGATGGCACGCTTCGAAATGCACAATGCTGAAATGGCCACCATGGGTGGCGAGAACAACGCCGACATCTTCTGCGAAATGGGTCTGATGTATGCGACCGGCCGCGGCTGCGCCGTCGATCTAGTGGCCGCTCACAAGTGGCTGAATATCGCGGCGATCAAGGGCAACGACCGCGCCGCGGAGCTTCGCGCCGACGTTGCTGCAAGCATGGACAAGATGCAGCTCGTAGAGGCGCTACGTGCTGCTCGCGAATGGATGACGATCCACTGAGGACCGCCTGCCCGCTAACGCGCGGGCGAAACCGATAACAACCTCAAAAGAGGGGTAGGGAGGCGCTTTGGACGGACCGATGCCACGAACAGCAACCGCGACCGGCAGGAACAAGGCCGGCGCGGTTCCTTGCATTAACCCAGCGCCTTGAGCACCTGCGGCAATGCTTCCTCGAAAAGCGCCATGTCGGCCTCCGGTCCGACGCTGACGCGGATGCAGCGATTGAGCGGAGCCACACCCGGCATGCGGATGAAGACGCCGTGCTGCATCAGGCCATCGACGATGGCACGGGCATAGGTGCCGTCGCGTCCGGCATCGATCGCAACGAAATTCGTCGCGGAGGCGAGCGGAAGCAGCTCGTTGGCCTTGGCAATACCGGCGATCCGGTCACGCGCGCCGTGGATATTGGCCACCACCTCGGCGAGATAGGCCTGATCCTTGAGTGCGGCCAGCGCAGCGACCGTTGCCAGCCGGTTCATGCCGAAATGATTGCGGATCTTGTCGAAAGCGCGCGCCGTACCGGGCGTCGAAATGACGTAACCGACCCTGGCGCCGGCGAGGCCGTAGGCTTTCGAGAAGGTGCGCGTGCGCACGATGTTGGGCAGCTCGATCAGTGCGTCGGTCGAGGGCAGAGATCCTGCCGGCCCGGTTTCGCTGTAGGCCTCGTCGAGGACGAGCATGGTGGTTTCCGGCAGCGCACGAGCAAATGCGACGATGCTTTCGGCATCCCACCAGCTTCCCATGGGATTGTCCGGATTGGCGAAATAGACCAGAGGCGCGTTCCCGCGCTTGACGGCCTCAAGGAGACCGTCGAGATCCTCGCGGTCGCTCGCGTAAGGCACGGTGACGAGCCGCCCGCCGAAGCCGGTAACGTGGAAATTGAAGGTTGGATAGCCACCGAGCGATGTCACGACAGGTGCCCCCGGCTCGATCACGAGCCGTACGATCTGGCCGAGCAGTTCGTCGATGCCGCCGCCGATCGCGACAGAGTCGATTCCGACGCCGAGATGGTTGGCAAGTGCTTCCCTAAGCACGTAGTTTTCAGGATCGTTGTATTTCCATATCTCGCCAGCCTGCTCACGCATGGCGGCGAGCACCGACGGGGCAGGGCCGAAGCCATTCTCGTTGGCGCCTATGCGCGCCTTGACCTGGAGGCCGCGCTGACGTTCGATCGCTTCTGGGCCGACGAAAGGAACGGTGGAGGGAAGGGCGCTAGCAAGCGGCGTGAAGCGCGAGAAGGCGGACATGCTGGGGCAATTTCCTGGATGCTGTGAAAAATCGGACCGACAATAGGCCCTGCTGCCGCCAAGGCAAGAAACATTATTCCAGGTCCAGGCGATTTACATGCGCACGGCGCCGCGAGCCTCGATAGCTTCCACATTGCCGCTCATGAAGTCGGCGCGAACGACTCGACGCAGAACTTCGGGCTCGATCGTATTGATGAACCGGACGCCGATCCGTTCGTTGTTGCGATAGACTTCGGCGCAACCGATGCGATAGGCAAGGCCAAGAATATTGAGGTAGTAGTGCTTCGGCAGGCCTGCGGTCGATGACACGATAAACGTGGCGCCACCGCGCGAGATATCGACGATCTCCGCACTGCGAATGGAGATACCGGTGAGGCAGGGTCGCACCGCGACGATCCGGGCTGGGCGCCTTACGTTGAATTGTTCCCAACGCGTCTCGTAAACCGCGGATTTTACGGTCGCAAGGTGTGTGGCGCGAAGCATCGACATCCCGCGTGTCTCCCTTGAACCAAGGTGATCCCGGTCCTCTTCGATTGGAGCCTCACACGAATGCTTTGCGCAATTGTCAAAGAAGAAAATACAATTTTAGCGATGCGGCCTTTTTCTGCCCGCTTAGAGCCTTTCTGACTATATCGCCTTTACGCGCCGATCGCCTTGGATCGCCAAGCACCGTCATTGTCGCGAAATGTCATCGAACTCTTTGCCGGCCCGCACGTTTGCATAATTGTCGGAGACGTCCGGCGCTCCAAAATTGTAAAGCGAGGAAATCACAATGGTTGATGTCAGAGTTCCGTCGAAATCGTGGGTGGTCGTTTGCGATGGTGCCAAGGCATTGATCCTGCGGAACGCAGGCGATGTGGAATTGATGAACCTCAAGGTTGAGGAGATCTTGAGCCAGCCTAATGAACCGGACCGCGAAATAGGCACCGACAAACCGGGTCGAACCCACGCGGCCGATGGGCAGAGCGCTCGTGCTGTGGAGCAAACGGATTGGCACGAGCAGGCCGAAGCCGCGTTTCTGAAGCAGGTTGCCGCAAAGATGGATGAACTGGTGCGCGAAAAGAACGCGCGTCGGATCATTCTGGTTGCGCCGCCAAAGGCACTCGGTACGCTACGCGGCAATCTGACGGCCGATGTTCAGGCTGCGATTTCGGCTGAGGTGCCGAAGGATTATATCAATCTGCCGGTTGACCAGATAGAGCGGCATCTGGCCGCCTGACGCTATATTGTACAAGTGTGGGTTTTACCTGTGCTGCCGGTTCTCAGCCCCTGGCGCACCCCCTGCAGCATATGCGGCGTATTCGTCCAGCCTGTGATCCAATAATCCGGTTGCTCGAATGTCCACTTGTCGGCTGGCGTCGTGGCGATGTCGGTGCCGAGTGAAATCCAGTTGCGGTTGCGATCGTCGAAGCTGCGTGCCTGGTAAACGGCATGTGCAACGGTGACGGATCGGCGGATGGCAACATTGCCGCTGTCGGGGCGGCTATGGCGTATGGCGATGTGCGCCTCGCGATAGGTGAAGTCGACGCCGGCATCGCAAGTCTTGTAGCACATGCGAAAAGCGTCCTTCGGGGTCCAGACGTTGGCAAGGCGGGAAGCGATAAAGCGTGATGTCCAGCTGTCCGCGGCCATTGAGACGATGGGAAACGTCAGGACTTCGCCCCGCCAATCCGCAATGGACTGGGCTGCTTCCTGCATCAAGCGCACCCGCTCGAGGAGCGCAACGCCGTCCTTGGCCAGCAAGTATCCGGTCGGGCCGCGACTGAAGAGCGCGCGTCCCGTCGCGCGCTCCAGTGCCAGCATGCGACGGCCGATCGTAGGCGCGCTGAGGCCGGTTTGCGTTGCCGCAGCCGAGAGCCCGCCGCCGGTCGCGACATGAAAGAACAGTTGCAGATCGTCCCAACTCGCATCCTTCATGGATGAAAACCCCCTTTCTCCTGTGCGTCTACATCAAGAGCACCGGACGACTTAGCTCAGTCACTCCAGCAATAGATGGAGGCTGAAGCAATGGATCTCAACTGGGTGGCTCTCTGGAATGCGTTTCAAGTTTGTGGTCGGAAAGTTCGCCGGGATCGGTTCGCCGACCCGCTCGAAGGGCCGGAATGGCAGGACCTTCAACTGATCGTTCGGTTCATCGCCTGGCGGGCCGCAAGGCGCAGTGCCGCGAGAAGCGCCGCGCTTTCGCAGGCGAAGTGTGAGAGCGGGCCGGATCGAGGCTACGTTTCGAAGTTCAGCCTCAAGACGTGATGCAGGAATTCCGGATTGATCAACATGTTGAAGCTGATCGTCACAAGGTCGCCCTCGCGCTTGACCACCGTCGAGCCGATCTCGTCATGGATGCCGAGGATCTCGAGGAAGAAGTGGTTCGGGACCTCGAGGTTCGGATTGACCTCCAGCACCGCGCCCGCAAGCGTGATGGTGCGGATCAGGCAGCGGACCTGCGTTCCCGTGCTGAGGTGATGCCCGACGAAGATGATCTTGCCGGGGCGGTCGAGCGCAAACTCCCGGTAAGCCTGCTCGGGCTGCGGGTGCTCTGTGTCGAGGTGCATCTGAAAGGCCATGGTAGCCTCCGCTTGTTGTAGGTTTCGAGACTAGCGCAAGATTGCTGACAACTTCTGAATAATCTCCCTACAATCCGAGGCTTATGCCTGTCTGGAGAGCAGAATGCGTCATTATTGGGCAGGGATGGGCGGTCGCTGAGGTTTAGGCGCCGCTTGACAGCCCGCTGTCCTTCCAGCATATCGGGCGTGGCTCGAGGCGCCGGCCGCTCGCGGACGACAAGTCCATGGTGAAGTCCTCGACAAGACCAGTCACAGCCAATTTGGTGCAGGTGCATGCTGACTGCAGGCAATGCGAGCTCCCTTGTACAGGTCGAAATGGCATGCCTTCCGAAAGGCTGAATCCGTGACCATTGCATATCCGACAATCGAAGAACTGAAATCGCAAGCCAGACGCCTTCGCCATGCCATGGAAACACGCGGCACTGTGATCTCTCACAGCGCCGTGCTCGAACTCGTTGCCCAGCAGCACGGCGTGCGCGACTGGAATACGCTCTCCGCACTCGCCACTCGGCGGAACGACGAGCCAATCGCCGCCATCTCCGTCGGCTCCCTGGTGCACGGCCGCTATCTGAACCAGCCGTTCACCGGCAAGGTGCTCGCGCTTGCGGGGCAGCCGGGAGGCGGGCTCCACAAGATCACCATCCACTTCGACGAACCGGTGGATGTCGTGACCTTCGAGAGCTTTTCCGCCTTCCGTCAGCGAATCAATGCGCAGATCGACGGCAACGGCGTATCGCCGCGCAAGACGTCGAACGGCGTTCCGCATCTCGTGCTCGACATCCAGTGAGGCACCTAGTCTTTGCCAGGCGCGTTGCTTGCGGCTGCCGAGGCCTCCTTCAAGGCCTCAGCACATTCCCGACAGCAAACCTCGACGGTTTTCCCGCCGAGTTTCACGCTGATGGTGTCGGGGCCGAGTTCACAGTCGCAGGCGGCACATGTGGTCTTCTTCATGGGATTATCCTCCGTTTGCAGTCCCGGCTTGGGACGATGCCATCAGAGCATTCCACCCACAGGACCGCTGTCGAAATCTTTAGCGATCATGCCCGCAAGCGCGCTGCGCGCTGGAATTCCGCTGGCGTCTGGCCGAAGGCCTGCCGGAAGGACGATGCGAAATGGCTGTGGCTGGAGAAGCCAAGATCGAGCCCGAGCGCCGTCAGATCCTCATACCTGCCGAGCAGATCGAGCGCACGGGCAAGGCGCAGCCGCAACTGGTAGCGATAGAGCGGCGTCGCCTCCACTTGCTGGAAGACCTGGGTGAGATAGACCGGGGAGACGCCAACCTCTGCCGCAACATCGCTGAGCGTCCAGCGTCGCGAAAGATCGCAAGAGAGCACGAGCTTTGCGCGGTCGACGAGTTTCTGACGGCCGACGCTTGCAGCTGCGCCGTGCGAAGTCTGCTCCCCGAGCGAACGTCGCACCAACGTGAGAGCCAATGTCTCCGCCTCCAGGGTTTCGGCGGCGCCTCGATGCAGACCATGGCGAAGCAGCGCAACGAGCGCTTGCGCGCGCGGGTCGATGCGTCGCCGCTGGCGATGGAAGGAGACCGGAATGGAGGATTGCAACTGCTCTTTGGGGGCAAGTTCTGCCAACAGCGCCTCATCGATCGCAAGATCGAGGCAGGCATCCCCGCCCTCGACCGGATGGCTGATCCGATAGCCTTGCGAGGCGTTGAAGAACAGCACCTGATTGGCTTCCGCGACGGTGTCGTTACGTCCGACATGGCGCATGAAGACGCCGCGATAGGGATAAACCAAGCTGGTCTTGTGCGCGCATTCTTCATCGCTTTTGTGGCGGCACTCGCCGCTGCAGACGACATCGCGAATCGCGATCGTTTTCGTCCTCAACAGCAGGGCGCTCGAGAATTGCGACATCAGCTTCATTACCTTCTCGGACCGGGCAGGATCATCGGCCTATCCAATGCTACCACAATCATTGCGATTGCTAGACGAATGCCGGCTGTAGATATGGACATCGCTTCCGGTCTGACCACGGGAGAGGCCGATATCTTTCAGCTGTTCGTCGGAAAGCTCCAGCAGCGCATTACGATCTCGCCGTTCGGCCAGCTTGCGCACGCTCCACCGGATCAGGCCGAGAAGCGTTGCGACCAACCATGGCCCGAACGCTTGCTTTGAAAAGGACCTGTGAAGGGGCAGTGTCTCGGTCGGGTGTCGCATGACATTCCTCCATCCGTGGATGTTGATGGAGGAATTGAACCATCAGCGCCTCTGCGGCGCTGTCAGATTATTTAGCGATCGTCATCTCGCTTAGGCTTTCAGCAGCCACTCGTGTTCCGGCGCATTGTAGAACTTCCAGATGCGCTTTGGCCCAGCCATGACGTTCAGATAGTAGAGGTCATAGCCGTGGCAGGCCGCGCAAGGATGGTAGCCTTTCGGCACCAGCGTCACGTCGCCGTCCTCGAGCACCATCACTTCGTCCAGCGATCGGTCGTCGGTGTAGACGCGTTGGAAGCCGAAGCCCTGCGGCGGGTTGAGGCGGTGATAGTAGGTCTCTTCCAGGAAACTCTCGTTGGGAAGATCGTCCTGATCGTGCTTGTGCGGCGGGTAGCTCGACGTGTGCCCGCCCGGCGTGATGACTTCGACGACCAACAGCGAATGCGCCGAGGCGTCGTCTTCGGGCATAATGTTGTTGACGTGGCGCACATTGGTGCCCTTGCCACGCGTCAGTGCCGGGTGGGTGCCGGGTGGAATCGCTTTCGCCTCGTAGGTGCCGCCGCCCGGAGCAGAGCAGACCGCGAGTTCGAGGTCCGTCTCGGCCGTCACCGACCACGCGGATTCCATCGGAATATAGAGCGCATGCGGTGCACCATCGAAGGGGCTCATGCGCTCGCCCAGCGTGCCGAAATCCTTGGTGCCGGCCTTGGCCTTGCCCTTGCCGCTGACCCAGACGAGGCAAACCTCGCGTTCGCCCGTTTCTCCCGAAACGGTTTCATTGGGCCTCAACCGATGCATGTCGAAGCCGACATAGGTCCAGCCGGCATTTTCCGGCGTGACATGAGTAACGCGGCCGTGCGCGCCCGACGGTTTCACCTTGAGGTTTGGCATTCGTGGTACTCCTTGATGATCTGGCTTTCTTGTCCTCGACCCCTCCGCGTTGCGCGAGGGGTCGTGGGAGGAGCAGAAATGCAATTGGCCACACCTGTCACGGACGGCGCGCTATTCCTTGGGGAAGCCTTCGGTTTCCACCGTGTAGCCGGCGGCGGTCATGACGCGCATCAGTTCGGCGTGGCCAATCTCGGCCATTTTCTGCGGCGGAGCCCTGCGCGGATCCTGTTCGGCCTCGACGACGAACCATCCCTCGTAGCCGTGATCGGCCAGCCGCTGGACGATGGCGCCGAAATCGAGCGAGCCGTCGCCCGGCACGGTGAAAGCGCCGAGCGCCACCGCATCAAGGAAGGACTGCCGGCTGCGGTCCAACCCGTCCACCACGGGCTTGCGGATGTCCTTGACATGAACGTGGTTGATGCGGGCGTGGTGATTGCCAATGGCGCGCAACACGTCGCCGCCGGCAAAGGCCAGGTGCCCGGCATCGAGCAACAGTGGAATGCCTTGGCCGGAATTGCGCATGAAGGCGTCGAGTTCCGGCTCGGTTTCGACCACGGCGGCCATATGATGGTGATAGGAGAGCGGCATGCCCTCATCGGCACACCATTCCCCGAACTGGGTGACACGGCGCGCATAGGCCTTCATCTCGTCGTCGGAGAGGCGCGGCTTGGTCGCAAGCGGCTTGGAACGGTCGCCCTGGATGGAGCGGCCGGTTTCGCCATAGACGATGCAGGGCGCATTGACCGCTTTGAACAGCTCGATCATCGGAGCGATGCGGTCCTTGTTGGCGGCAAGTTCCTCGTCGACCAGCGTGCCCGAGAACCAGCCGCCGCAAAGCGTCACGTCGGCGGCGCGCAGAATGGGCAGCATCTCCTTGGGATCGTTGGGGAAGCGGCGGCCCTGTTCCATGCCGGTAAAGCCCGCACTGCGCGATTGGCGCAGGCATTCCTCAAGGGATACATCGTCGCTGAGCTCCGGAAGGTCGTCGTTCCACCACGCGATCGGCGACATGCCAAGTTTGGCCTTCATCAATATTCTCCTTAAACGCATTTTCCGAAGAACGGCAATCGCTCTTCCGAAAAACGACAACAATCAACTAGCTGATACGCTGGGCGGCGCGCGCTTCGACGTAGGCTTTGCGCGCCTTGTTGACCTGCTCGCGCGGGCTGACTTCGGGGACGGCAACATCCCACCAGTAGCCGCCGGCTTCCGTGGTGATCAGCGGGTCGGTGTCGATGACGAAGACCGATGTGCGGTCGTTCTTCTTCGAGTCGGCGATTGCCTTCTCGAGCTCGGCGATCGACGCGACCTTCACCGCAACGGCCCCCATGCTCTCGGCATGGCCCCGGAAATCGATCTCCGGCATCACTTCGTAGTGCGCGTCCTTCAGAAGGTTGTTGAAGTTCGCACCCCCGGTTGCCATCTGCAGGCGGTTGATGCACCCGTAGCCGCGATTGTCGAGCAGCACAATGTTGAGCTTCAGGCCGAGCATGACCGATGTCGCCAGCTCGGAATTCAGCATCATGTAGGAGCCGTCGCCGACGAGGACGAACACTTCCTTTTCGGGATGCGCCATCTTGGCGCCAAGGCCGCCGGCGATCTCGTAGCCCATGCAGGAGAAGCCGTATTCCATATGGTAGCTGCCCGGTGCGGTCGCCGGCCAGAGCTTGTGCATCTCGCCCGGCAAACCGCCCGCTGCGCAGAGGCCGATTGCCTTTTCGAGATCGATCGAGCGCGTGACCGCGCCGATCACCTGGGCGTCGGAGGGCAGGGCGGCGTTGGTGCTCGCCATCGCCTTGGCGGCTGCCTCCATCCAGACGTGCTTTTCCCGTTCGGCCTTCTCCGCCAATGCAGCCGGCGCCTTCCAGCCGGCGAGGCCGCTCGACACGGCCTTCAGGCCTTCGCGGGCGTCGGCCACCAACGTCTGGCCGTCGTGCTTTGCGGCATCGTAGGCGGCGATGTTCAGGCCGAGAATATTCAGTTTCTCGTTCTGGAAGAGCGCCCACGAACCGGTCGTGAAGTCCTGGCAGCGCGTGCCGACCGCGATGATCAGGTCCGTTTCGACGGCAATCGCATTGGCCGCCGATGTGCCTGTGACACCAACGGAGCCAAGCGCCAGCGGATGCCGCTCGTCGATCGCCGACTTTCCGGCCTGCGTGACGACGACCGGAATGCGGTGCTCCTCGGCAAAGGCGGTCAGTTCCTTGGTCGCCTGCGAGTAGAGGACGCCGCCGCCAGCGATGATGACCGGCTTTTCGGATTTCTTGATGAGCGCAATCGCATTCGCCAGCTCATCGGCATCCGGGCGCGGACGGCGCGTCGTCCAGACGCGTTCCTCAAAGAAGCTCTCTGGATAATCGAAAGCTTCCGCCTGCACGTCCTGGCAAAGAGACAGCGTAACCGGGCCGCAATCCAGTGGATCGGTCAGCACCTGCATGGCACGCTTCAGCGCCGCGATGATCTGTTCCGGTCGCGTGATCCGATCGAAATATCGCGAAACCGGGCGGAAGGCGTCGTTGGCCGACACCGTACCATCGCCAAAATCCTCGATCTGCTGCAGCACCGGATCCGGCGCGCGGTTGGCGAAGACGTCGCCCGGCAGGAAGAGAACAGGAATGCGATTGACGTGCGCGACGCCGGCAGCCGTCACCATGTTGAGTGCGCCGGGGCCAATGGAGGTGGTGCACGCCATGAATCGCTGGCGGAAACTCGCTTTGGCATATGCGATGGCCGCATGCGCCATGCCTTGCTCGTTGTGGGCGCGATAGGTCGGCAGTTCACCGCGCACCTGATAGAGCGCTTCGCCGATGCCGGCAACGTTGCCGTGCCCGAAGATCGCCCAGACGCCACCGAAGACCGGCACCTTCTTGCCGTCGACGATGGTCATCTGCTTCTTGAGAAAATGCGCAACCGCCTGCGCCATCGTCAATCGTACAGTCTTGCCCATGGGGCACCTCCCAAATGCTCTAATTAATGTAGGCCGCGGGTTTTCAACCAGGCCTCGGTCAATTGGCGGAAGCGTCCGGCCATATCGGCGATCGCCTCCTCGTCGTTCATCTTGCCGGACAGCCAGGCGCGTGCCGCATCGGCAAAAATCGTCCGCCCCACGGCAAAGCCTTTGACGGAAGGGGCCGCCAGCGTCGCCTCGAAGCCCTTCACCAGCTCGTCGGCCGGCGCTTCAAGGCCGAGCAGCACGATGCCGCGGCACCAGGGATCGTTCTTGGCGATTACGGCGTCGATCTTCTTCCAGGCAGCCGTCGAGGCCTGAGGCTCCAGCTTCCACCAATCGGGCTTGATGCCAAGCGCATAAAGCTCGTCCATCGCCGTCGAGATCGTATCGTCCGTCAACGGCCCGTTCTTGCTTGCTATGATCTCGATGAGCAGTTCGCGGCCGACCTTGCGAGCGGCCTCGAATAGCGTGCGCAGCTTTTCCTGCTGTTCGGTCTTCAGTGCTGCCGGATCATCCGGATGGTAGAAGCACAGGCACTTGATGCAATGGTCGAGCGGCCATTCCACGAGCTGCGAGCCGATGTCCTGGCTGAACTCGAAGCGCAGCGGCTTTGATCCCGGCAGTTCCACAGGGCGACCGATCCAGGCAAAGTTTTTGGTCGCCGCATCGAAGAAGGCGTCGCGCCCGAAGCGCTCATCGATCAACATTCCATAGCCAGTGCGGCCATCCGCGACACGCGCGGCGGCTTGAACGGCAAGGCGCTTGAAGGCGACAATTTTCTTGTAATCGACGCCGAGCTCGTCGCAGACGCTGGTGAGCTGCGAGCGATGGTCGATCGCAAGCGCCATGAGAAGCGGAATATCGCCCTTGCGGGTCGAGGCCCAATGGATGTGGTTGATCGCGTCGTCCTTGCGCAGCGCGCGATGCTTGCTGCCGTGCTTCAGGAAGAAATCGAGCTCGGCCCAGGTCGGATATTCCGGCGAGCAAAGCAGGCGGGAAACGGCGAAGGCGCCGCAGGCGTTGGCCCAGGTGGCGCAGGTCTTCAGCGGCTCATTTTTCAGCCAACCGCGCAAGAGGCCGGACATAAAGGCGTCGCCGGCGCCGAGCACGTTGAACACCTCGATGGGGAAACCTTCGCCGACAATGCCGTCTTCCAGATTGTCGCTGATCGGACCGTCATAGACGATGCAGCCCATGGCGCCGCGCTTGAGAACGATCGTTGCCGGCGACAGGCGGCGGATTTCCTTGAGTGCGCCGAGCACGTCATCGGCCCCGGAGGCAATCAGGATTTCTTCTTCGGTTCCGACGATCAAATCGCAGTCTGGAAGCGTTTCCTTCATCTTAGATGAGACGCGGTCAGACTTCACATAGCGCTCGAAGCCCTCGGCGTGGCCCGCAAGACCCCAGAGATTCGGCCGATAGTCGATGTCAAAGATCACCTTGCGGCCGTTGGCCTTGGCGATACGGATTGCCTTGCGCTGTGCGGCTTCGGTGTTTGGTCGGGAAAAATGCGTACCCGACACCAGCACGGCGCGCGACGATTTTATGAAGCTTTCGTCGATATCGCCTTCATCGAGCGCCATGTCGGCACAATCCGAGCGGTAGAAAATCATCGGCGAAACGCCTTCGGCCTCGACGGCGAGAAGCACCAGTGCCGTCAGGCGTTCCTTATCGGTCCTGATACCTTTCGTCTCGACCCCTTCACGCGCCGATTGCTCGATGATGAAGCGACCCATCTGCTCGTCGCCAACGCGCGTGATCAGGCCGGACTTGAGCCCGAGGCGCGCGGTGCCGATGGCAATGTTGGCGGGGCAGCCGCCGACCGACTTGGCAAAGGAGCCGATATCCTCAAGCCGCGAACCGATCTGCTGCCCGTAGAGGTCGACCGAGGAGCGGCCGATGGTGATCACGTCAAGCGACGGCTCCGGCTGCGAGCCCGGGTTCGGTTGTGCCATGATGTCCTCCCGCTAGATTTTAGCTACGGCTTGGTGCCTGCCGATTGCTAGTAATGAAACATCGGTTCCGTATTGTTGTCAATTCGGAATGTTTATTCCATTTTTCATTTCACCGATTTTGCGTGAGTTCTTTTACGCCGCCGCTCGGCAATGGCGACTGGCAGGGCCATCGCCAGTGCCATCGAGGCCGAGAGCGAGCGGAAACCGGCAAAGTCCGCCTCCGCCACCTCGAACCAGCAGGTGGCGCAAGCAGCAAGCGGCGAAAAAGCCGAATCGGTGATGGCGACGACAGGCACGCCGCGATCCGCCAGTGCTTCCGCCTGGCTCAGGCTATCGGCGGCATAGGGCGAGAAGCTTGCGGCGATTGCCGCATCGTTCTGCGTCGCGAATTGCACCATCTCCGGATCGACGCCGTTTGGTGAAGCGACGATCTGGTGCCGAATATTCAGCTTCGAGAAGGCGTAGGTCATATGCGCCGTCAGCGGATAGGAGCGCCGCTTGGCGATCAGGTAGATCGTCTCCGCGCCCGCGAGGATATCGACTGCCTTGGCAAAGGTGTCCGTTTGCACCGTGGCCGCCAGCCGATTGATCGATTGGCTTGCGGCGAAAATGAAGCCGGAAAGCAGGCTGGCATCTTCGTCCTCGCCGCTTGCCTCCTCCAGTGTTACGAGTCGCTCTTCATATGACAGCGTGCGGTCGCGCAGGCGCTCGCGAAAGATACTCTGCAGGTCCGAGAAGCCCTCGTAACCGAGATGGTGTGCGAGGCGCACGAGGGTCGACGGCTGCACGTCGGATGCCGCCGCGATGCTTGCCGTCGTGCCGAATGCAATTTCATCAGGATTGCCGAGCGCAAAAGCCGCGACCTGTGCAAGGCGCTTAGGCATGTTTGCTTTGCGTTCGATGATGATGCTGCGCAGGCTCTCGAAGTCGCGCGGAACCCTAGGGGTCGTTTTGCTGTCACTGTCCATGCATGCGGTCCATTGGACGAAATAAACATTCCATAATGATCACCATAAATGATTTTCATACGGGAACCCAATTGTTTTTATTGCCTTGAAATCCAAGAGTTTTGAACAGTTCTCAAGTTTCGTGGCGCAAGCGTACGCGGCAGGGACGCTTGTCAAAATGATCTAAATATTCCAAAAACCACTCGGCATCTGGAGGAGAAATGATGAAAGCACTGGGAATCGGCCTGATCGGCACCGGCTATATGGGCAAATGCCATGCCCTGGCGTGGAACGCGGTCAAAGCCGTCTTCGGCGACGTCGAGCGCCCGCGCCTGGTTCATCTGGCCGAAGCCAATGCCGAGCTTGCCGGGAAGCGCGCCTCCGAATTCGGTTTCGAAAAGGCGACGGCCGATTGGCGCACGCTGATCGCCGATCCCGAAGTCGATGTCGTTTCCGTCACGACGCCGAACCAGTTCCATGCCGAGATGGCGATTGCCGCGCTTGACGCGGGCAAGCATGTCTGGTGCGAGAAGCCGATGGCGCCGGTGTACGCCGATGCCGAGCGCATGCTGAAGACGGCACGGGCCTCGGGCAAGGTTGCCGTTCTCGGCTACAACTACATCCAGAATCCCGTGATGCGGCATATCAAGGCGCTGATCGAGGAAGGGGCGATCGGTGCCGTCAATCATATCCGCGTCGAGATGGACGAGGACTTCATGGCCGATCCCGATGTCTTCTTCTATTGGAAGAGCGAACTTTCTGCCGGCTACGGCGCTCTGGATGATTTCGCCGTGCATCCGCTGTCGCTGCTCTGGTATCTGTTCGGTCACGTGGAGGCTGTTATCGCGGATATGGTGAAGCCGTACGGCAGCCGACCGCTGAGGGAGGGTGGCCGCCGCGACGTCGAAAATCACGATGCGGCCAATGTTCTCATGCGCCTCGACGGGGGTATCTCTGCTGTGCTGATGGCGAACCGCGCCGCTTGGGGGCGAAAAGGTCGAATCGCGCTACAGATCTTCGGCTCGAAGGGCTCGATTGCCTACGATCAAGAGCGCATGAACGAATTCGAGCTCTACCAGGCGCAAGGCCGCGGCTCCGAACAGGGCTTCCGCAAGATACTCGCCGGTCCGGCTCACCAACCCTATGATCGGTTTATTCCGGCGCCAGGCCACGGGCTTGGCTTCAACGACCTGAAAATCATCGAATGCCGCGAATTGATCCGCGCAGTTTCCGGCGAGCCGTCGTCGATCGTGACATTCGAAGACGGTCTTAGGATAGAGAAGTCCGTTCACGCCATGGCACAGTCGTTCCACGAGCGCCGCTGGATCGAGATCGACTGAGGTCGATCAGCTTCCGGTTGACGGGGCTGGGGGTAGGGGCTAGGCCTTTGCTGGAACGCGCGAATGGATGCTGGGAGTGGGAACGTGACGGACAGATTGGTGATCATCGGCGCGGGGCAGGCGGGTTTTGCGCTGGCCGCGAAACTGCGCGCGCTCAAGGATATGCGACCCATCACCATCATCGGAGCCGAAGATGCGCTGCCCTATCAGCGGCCGCCGCTCACGAAGAAATATCTGCTCGGCGAGATGACGTTCGACCGTCTGCTGTTCCGGCCGGAACACTGGTATGCCGACAACAATGTCGAGATCAGGCTCTCCACCTGGGCTGAGCAGATCGTGCGCGACAAGAAGCAGGTCCTGCTGCAGGACGGCTCCTCGCTCGACTACGGTACTCTGGCATTGACGACCGGATCGACTCCGCGCGCGCTGCCGGCGTCGATCGGCGGAGATCTCGAAGGCGTCTATGTGGCGCGCGACAAGCGCGACGCCGATTTGCTGGCCGATGAAATGCGCCCGGGTCGTCGTGTCCTTATCATCGGCGGAGGCTATATCGGACTCGAGGCAGCTGCGGTCGCCCGCCACCGTGGTCTCGAGGTCACGGTCATCGAGATGGCCGATCGAATCCTCCAACGCGTCGCCGCCAAGGAGACGGCCGACATCATGCGGGTGATTCACGAAGCGCATGATGTCGTCATCCGAGAGAAGACAGGACTAAAACACCTCGTCGGCCGTGATAACAGGGTCATCGCCGCAGAGCTCGCAGACGGGTCTACGATCGAGGTCGATTTCGTGGTCGTCGGCATTGGCGTCGTCCCGAACGACCAGCTCGCCAAGGAGGCCGGTCTCGAGGTCGCCAACGGGATCATCGTCGACGAATTTGCCCGCACATCCGATCCGTCGATTTTTGCTGCCGGTGATTGCGCGGTCCTGCCGTGGCAAGGCGGACGCATCCGTCTCGAATCAGTGCAGAATGCCGTCGACCAGGCAGAGGCCGTTGCCGCCATCATTGCGGGCGGCAACGAAGCATATGATCCCAGGCCCTGGTTCTGGTCGGACCAGTATGATGTGAAGCTGCAGATCGCCGGCTTCAATATGGGCTATGACGAGACGGTCCTGCGCCCGGGAGCGCGCGACGGCGCGCACTCGATCTGGTATTTCAAGAACGGGTCGTTCATAGCTGTCGATGCGATCAATGACGCCAAGGCCTATGTCAGCGGCAAGAAGATGCTGGAAGCCGGGATCAATCCCGACAAGGCGATCATTGCCGATGCATCCGCCGATCTCAAGCAGCTGTTGAACTGAGTAGCCTCAGCATCAGGTGAAAAAGCCGAAAAAGCGCTTGCGTCACCTGTCGAATGACTCTATCAGGCTCCCACCGGAGAGGTGGCCGAGTGGTCGAAGGCGCTCCCCTGCTAAGGGAGTATACGTCAAAAGCGTATCGAGGGTTCGAATCCCTTCCTCTCCGCCATCACACAATTGTCCAGCCCGAAGACATAGGTAACAGAGCGTCCCTAAGACATGGGTGACAACCTCGTGCCGAACGGCTTGTCGATGGTTCTCAAGGTCCTCTGCTCCAGGTCGATATATCCGAGATCATAGTGCATGAAGCTGACGAGCCAAATGCCGTCGTCGACTTCCGTGATTCCGAGTTTCTGGCCGGCCATCACGGTCGATATGTTGATCTTCTTGCGGTAGATTCAGATGCGGCCGCAATGGGTCACCAGCGCCTCTCTGTCGTGGAAGGGGTAGTCGATCTCCGGCAGGCCCTGATAGGGGCGTGACGAAGCGACGTAGAGATCTGCCGGCACCTTCATGTTGAGCGCCTCGTGCGGCCGCTCCTGATTGAATTCGCTGACGAACGCATCGAAGCGCGCCTGTTGCTGCAGGATGTTTCTGCCGGGTGGCCTGGTCGCCTCTTTCTTCAGCGTCAAGTGCATGCGCTCATGCCGGCCATTCTCTTGCGGATGGCCCGGCCTGATGCGCTCGAGCGCGATGCCGAGCCGCAGCCACCACACCGACAGCCTCGACAGATTGTAGAGGCCGTTGGGGCTGGCGAACGGCAGGCCGTTGTCGCTGCGGATCGCGAGCGGCAGGCCACGCTCTGCAAACAGCCGCCGGAACGCCTCGAACACACCCACCTCCCTTGTCGATTCGAAGGCTTCACAGGCAAGCAGGTAGCGTGACGCCTGGTCGGTGACCGTCAGCGGGTAACAGTAGCGGCCATCGCCGAGCTTGAACTCGCCCTTGAAGTCGGCACACCACAGATCGTTCGGCAGCAATGCCTGAGACAAGGCCGTTCCCTCTGCCCGATAACGCTGTCGCTGGCGGGCATGAGCGTCCGGCCCGTGCCGGTCGAGGACGGCATGCACCGTGCTTTTCGAGGGCACACGCACGTCGCCGGCGAGCTTCCTGAGCAAAAGTTCGCGGATCTTACGCGTCCCCCAGTGCAGCTTGTCCTTCTTGCAGGAGACGATCAGGGCTTCCACCGGTGCCGGCAACCGATCCGTCAGTGCCTCCAGACCGTCGTCCTATAGCGATTGAAAGTCTTGTAGCCGGTCTTGCGCGAGATGCCGAGTGCCCGGCACACATCGCTCATCCCTTCGCCCTCGAGAAGGCGGGCGACGAAACGTAGACGTTCCTCCATCACCGAAGGCTCTCTCCACACTGTCCCTTTCGTTTGGACCTACCACCCCTGCGCTTGGCGCTCCGAATCTCGCGTCAGCAGAATCGAATTGAGAATCATCCGTACTCAGCGAACCTGATTCTGCTCCGATGGAGGGCGCAGCCCTGATGTGGGCGCCAACTCCTTGTCATCTGCATCCCCTATAAAAGACGAGAATCTGGCGAGAAACTGGTTCCAATGTGGCACGATCCACAGCGGCTGCCTGCCGTACCACGCGGGTAAACTCCCGCAAAATCAGGGCTTTCTTAACAAAGTATAAAGAAACGACAGGGGCGCATGCCGCATTTGTGACCTTTCAGCAACAGCGCATGCGGAAGGCTGTCGCAAATACCCCAAACGGGCAAGTTGGTGATTGCGTGACAGTCCCGGTCTTGTATTTTCAACTTCGGAAGCGAGGGCGGTTGATCGTCCGACTTCTTGAAACATGGGGATGGGGCAGGGAACGCTGCTCTAACGGCGAAAAACCCAGACCCGATCGAAACTTTGAATTGGAGGTCAATATGAACATCAAGAGCCTTCTTCTCGGCTCCGCTGCTGCTCTCGCAGTAGTTTCCGGTGCTCAGGCTGCTGACGCTATCGTTGCTGCTGAGCCGGAACCGGTTGAATATGTCCGCGTCTGCGACGCTTACGGCACCGGCTACTTCTACATCCCGGGCACGGAAACCTGCCTGAAGATCGAAGGTTACATCCGTTTCCAGGTTAACGCTGGCGATGACCTCTCTGGTCCGTCCAGCTGGGATGCGGTTACCCGCGGTCAGGTTCAGTTCACTGCCAAGAGCGACACCGAGTATGGTCCGCTCACCGGCGTGATCGTTCTGCAGGCCAATGCCGACAACGCTTCTGTCCAGGAAACGATCCTCGACTCGGCCTACCTCGACATCGCTGGCTTCCGCGCTGGTCTGTTCTACAGCTGGTGGGATGACGGTCTGTCTGGCGAAACCGACGTTCTGGCTTCGAACTCGACGCTGCACAACTCGATCCGTTATCAGTATGAGTCTGGCGACTTCTACGCCGGTATCTCGGTTGACGAACTCGAAGACTCCATCCACTTCGCTGAGGGTGAAAACCCCAACGACGTCGGTATTGCTGTCGGCATCGGTGGCAAGGCTGGTGCCTTCACCTACCAGGTCATCGGCGGTTACGACACCGACACGGAAGACGGCGCAATCCGCGCTATGGGTACGGTTGCCATCGGTCCGGGCACGCTTGGCCTCGCAGCAGCTTGGGCATCTGGTCCGAACGCCTACTTCGAAGAATCCGAATGGACGATCGCAGCTGAGTACGCCATCCAGGCGACCGACAAGCTGAAGATCACCCCCGGTGTTCAGTGGTTCGATAACGTCAAGAACGGCGGCTCTGCTGCAACTGTTACCGACTTCACCAACGACTCCGCTTGGAAGGCTGGCCTCACGGTTGACTACCAGATCGTAGAGAACTTCTACGCTAAGGCTTCGGTCCAGTACCTCGACGTCGAGAATCAGGACGACGTCACGACTGGCTACTTCCGTCTGCAGCGTGCATTCTAATCTGATCTGACTTCGGTCAATCAGGAGAGCCCGGCTTTCGAGCCGGGCTTTTTTTGTTTGTCATGAACGTGCTGCGATGACACACGCGGCGCGACGTCACGCCGATCGCGCCAGGAATTGAGCAATGCGCGATAAGACCGGCTCAAGATGCAGCAGCGGTGCATGCCCCTGACCCGGAGCTTCGAGCACTTGCAGTAAAGGCTGCCGAGCAGCCATCTCCGCAGTGGTCCGATTCGAAAGAAGATCGGAATGTTCCCCTCTGATGACCATCAGTGGTTTTGCAGCCAATCCATCGTAATACGACCAGAGATCGGGCAACGGCTGGTCGAAATCGATTGTCTGCAGTTGCGCGGCAATCGCCGGATCGAAGTCGGCCACCAGCCTCCCGTCGATGTCCCGATAGATTGCTGCAGCCATCTCCTGCCAGTCGCGCTCATCAAGCGCAGGAAAGTACCGGCCATGACAGGCCTTGAGAAACGCGACGGCCTCGGGCCAGTCGCGCGGCGGCGCGGCGGAATTGAGATAGTCGCGAATGCGCTTCAGGCCCTCCGCCTCAATCTTCGGCCCGATGTCGTTGAGAATGGCGCCGGCGATCAAGTCCGACCTCATTTGCGCCAGCAGATGAAGAATCAGCCCACCCCGCGACGTGCCGATGAAGATGGCGCCATCGATGCCGAAATGCTCGCAAGCCGTGATGACATCCCGCGTTTCGACGCCGAGAGTGTAGTTGGCCTTGTCGGCGTCCCAGTCGGAGTGGCCGCGTCCGCGATAGTCGAGGGTGATGACACGTCTCGGCGTCGTCGGGTCGGTCGAGAGCAACAGTGCCAGCCCGTGAAAGTCGCGCGAATTCCGGGTCAATCCCGGCAGGCAGATGACCGGCAGCCGGTTCGTGTCCTCGGTGCCACCATAGTCTCGCGCATAAAGCGTCAGTCTATCCTCAGTGAGGTAGGTTAACGCCCGGAATCGATCATCTCTTGCCTTGTCCACGCCCATCGTCCTCGTTGTGCCGAGGACAGATTAGCGAGGCCGGCAATATTCGCAAATCGCGATTAGGAGGAGCGGCCGTCGGTCAGGTCGCGGACGATGTCGCTCGGCTGGCCAAGCCGGGCCTTGTAGACTTCGTAGTTCTCCATCACGCGCTGCACATAATTGCGCGTTTCGGGGAAGGGGATCCGCTCGATCCAGTCGACGATAGCATCGATTGACTGTCCGCGTGGATCGCCATAGCGGTCGATCCACTCTGGTACTCGCTTCGGACCTGCGTTGTAGGCGATGAAGGTCATGATGTAGGAGCCGCCGAAGGCGTCGATCTGTTCGCCAAGATAGTGCGCCCCGAGTGTTGCATTGTAGCCGGCGTCTGCCGTCAGCCGGTCCTTGGAATAGGCGATGTTGTGGCGCTTGGCGACGGCCTTCGCTGTTCCCGGCAAGATTTGCAGCAGCCCGCGGGCATCTGCGGCCGAGACGGCGGCCGGATTGAAAGCACTTTCCTGGCGGGCAATCGCGTAAGCGAGCGCCTTGCCGGAGCCGGAGATGTTGGCATTCGTCGGAATAACACCAAGCGGGAACGCCAGCGCCGCTACGTCGACGCCGCGGGAGTAGGCTATCTTGCCGACCTGCAGCGACAGATGGTGGTCGTCTGAACGTTCCGCCTGCGCACTTAGAACCGCAAGTTCGCCGGGGCTCTGCAATTGTTCGGCAAGCGCCAGGTACAAGCTCTTGGCCCGCCAGCCATGGCCGGCTGCATCGAGACGGGCAATGGCCTGTACTGCTTCGCGTGACAGATAGCGCTGGCGGTCGGCCTGGGTCGGCGATGGATAACTCACATTCAATGTCTTGCGGCCAAGCTTGTCGCTCGCAAGCTGGCCGTAGAAGGTCGTCGGATAGCTGCCGGCCTTCGCGTAGAATTCGGACGCCTTTCCAGGTCCGCCGGCCTCGGCAGATCGTCCCATCCAGTACCAGGCGCGCGATACGGAAATCGGTCCATTGGAAAAGTCGAGGATCTTGCGGAAATGCGCCTGCGCCGCTGCCGGATCCTGCAGGCCGCGTAGGGCATACCAGCCGGCGTGGAACTCGGCCTCGACGATGTCGGTCGGCGTCGTTGCGGCATAGCTGGCAACGATCCTGTAGGCGGACTTGAAATCTCCCTCGTCGACGAGGCCTCGGCTGACGATCCGCTGCTCGTTCCACCACTCGCCGGCATTGACCAGTTCGTCCCGATTGCGAGGCGCCTGCTGCAGTAGCTTGGCGGCTTCAGCATAGTTATCCTGTTTTCGGAGGTATTCAATGCGCGCAAAGAGGTAGCCGGCATCGCCCTTCCACTTGCCATCGACTGCCGCAAGAAGCGCGCCGGCATTGGGCGCCTTGCTCATCACGGCAGCCCAGGCCTTGTAGAGAGATTGGGCCTGACCCATGTCGCCAAAGCGCTTGGCCTGCACCGCGCGATTGCGATACATCAGGTAGTCCATTCGCGCCTTGTGATCGGCCGATGTGAGCAGACCGGAAAACTCCGCCACAATCTTGTCTTCGGTCGGCTTGTCCAGCGTCTCGCCACGCCAGACCTTGCGAATGTATTTCGCGGCCTGGCTCTGTTTGCCGGTCGCGACAAGTGCACGGGAAAGGATTATCGCGCCCGAAGTCGTCTCCGGTGCTGTCTGCCCGAAGGCCGCCAAGACCGCGGTCGGGCCAGGGTTTTCATCGTAAAGAGCGCGTTCGGAGTAAGCCCGTAGTTTCGCGAGCCCTGGCCATCCCTGCAATTCCTGCGCCGCTGCCGCAATCTCCGTCGAGGGAATGCCCTTCTGCCCGGAGACCGCAATCGCCCATGTCAGAATGTGCCGGTCCAGTGTCCCGCGTCCCATCCGGTCGCGGGTGGAAAGCGCCTGCAGGGGATCGTTTTCCGAAAGCGCATCCAGGCCGGACTTCAAATCGCTGTTGACGGGTGCAATTGCCTGCCCGCGCGGAATCGAGCCGGTGACGATCGATTCCGGCATTGTCGTCTGCGGCACAAAACCGATCGGCTTTACATCGGGAACGGGGGTGTCCTGGTTCGGAAGCGAAGACGCGGCGCTGCTCCACGCAGCGGCGCTAAAGCCGAGGGCGGACAGGATCAGGACTGCTTTCTTCATGGGACACTCACAACGAAAACACGCCCAACCATTTGGCGGGAGCCCTCTTAACGAAAGCTTACGAAAGTCAGTAAACTTCGTTCACATTTGCTAGCGGAATTTGCCCTAAACCGATCCATGCGTGCTTGTCGCGGCGATTTCACCGCACTATGGTGCCCCACCAATATTCAAGGAATGCGGCCGAAGCGTGAATTCGGCCATGAGGAGTTCTGCATGTTTCAGGGATCCATTCCCGCTCTCGTCACTCCCTTCACTGATGCTGGACAAGTGGATGAGGCCTCGTTCGCGGCCCACGTCGACTGGCAGATCAAGGAAGGCAGCAGCGGTCTCGTTCCGGTCGGTACGACCGGCGAATCTCCGACGCTGTCGCATGCCGAGCACAAACGGGTGGTGGAACTCTGCATCGAAGCCGCAGCCAAGCGCGCACCCGTGATGGCCGGCGCTGGTTCGAACAATACGCGTGAAGCGATCGAACTTGCTCAACACGCCGAGAAGGCAGGGGCGGATGCGATCCTCGTCGTCACGCCCTACTACAACAAACCGACGCAGAAGGGATTGATCGCGCATTTTTCGGCAATCGCCGATGCCGTAAACCTGCCGATCTATATCTACAATATCCCTGGCCGCTCGGTGATCGACATGACGCCGGAAACGATGGGCGCGCTTGCCAAGGCCCACTCGAACATTGTGGGCGTCAAGGATGCAACCGGTAAGATCGAGCGCGTGTCCGAGCAGCGCCTGACGTGCGGCAAGGAGTTCAAGCAGCTGTCTGGCGAGGATGCGACCGCACTCGGCTTCAATGCCCATGGCGGTGTCGGCTGCATCTCGGTGACGGCCAACGTGGCGCCGCGGCTTTGCGCGGAGTTCCAGGCTGCCACGCTTGCCGGTGACTACGCGAAGGCGTTGGAATATCAGGATCGCCTGATGCCACTGCACAAGGCAATCTTCCTGGAGCCCGGCCTCTGCGGGGCAAAGTATGGCCTGGCAAAGCTGGGGCGGATGAGCCGAAATGTGCGTTCGCCGCTGGTTTCGACACTGGAACCCGCCACGGAAACGGCAATCGATGCCGCCATGCGCCATGCCGGCTTGCTGAACTAAGACAAGCCACTAGGCGCCTGCCTTCACAGGCGGGCGATGTTCCCTTACATAGAAGGTAAGAGAGAAGGGCGCGGCAGTCGCGCCCTCAAGTATTTGGAATGTGTGTCATGGCCCCCAAAGGCAGCGAGCGCGTGGTCAAGAAGATCGTTGCGGAAAACCGCAAGGCGCGCTTCAACTATGAGATCATCGATACCTACGAAGCCGGATTGGTGCTTAAGGGCACCGAGGTCAAGTCGCTGCGCGAGGGTAAGGCCAATATCGCGGAATCCTATGCCTCTGATGAGGATGGCGAGATCTGGCTGATCAACTCCTACTTGCCAGAATATCTGCAGGCAAACCGCTTCAACCATGAGCCGCGCCGGCGCCGCAAGCTCCTGCTTTCGGGTCGCGAGATCAATCGCCTGCGGGCGGGGATCAATCGCGAAGGCATGACCTTGGTCCCGTTGAAGATCTATTTCAACGATCGCGGTCGCGCAAAGATAGAACTGGCGCTCGCCAAGGGTAAGAAGCTGCACGACAAGCGCGAGTCGGAGAAGGAGCGCGATTGGAACAGACAGAAAAGCCGTCTGCTCAAGGACAACAGCTAGTCACCATCTGGGGCCGGCATTCCTGCCGGACACAATGGCACTCCATTGATCGGCTTAAGCTTCCAGATCGGTGGGCGTCGCGGTTTCGGTTGGCCGCGGTGGTCGCTCCGAGGGATCCCGCCCGATTTCGCTCTTCAAGGACAGAAGGTCTATGAAATGATCGGCCTGGCGACGCAGGTCGTCGGCAATCATCGGAGGTTGCGTTGCCATCGTTGAGATGACCGAGACCTTTCGGCCCTTACGCTGAAGTGCCTCAACAAGCGTCGTGAAGTCTCCGTCGCCGGAGAAGATGACGAGATGGTCGACGGTTTCCGATTGCTCCATGGCGTCGATCGCAAGCTCGATATCCATGTTGCCCTTGATCTTTCGGCGGCCCATCGAATCCGTGAATTCCTTCGCCGGTTTCGTCACGACCTTGTAGCCGTTGTAGTCCAGCCAATCGATCAGCGGGCGAATGGACGAGTACTCCTGATCCTCGATCAGCGCTGTGTAGTAGTAGGCGCGCAAGAGATAGCCGCGTTTCTGAAACGCCTTCAACAGCTTGCGGTAGTCGATATCGAAACCAAGACTTTTGGACGCAGCGTAGAGATTGGCGCCATCGATAAAAAGAGCAATTTTTTCGCGTGGATCAAACATCGCGTACCAATCCAATGTGAGCAATCTTGATGCTTCCGTCAAAATCCAATAAAACAATGGGTTATGCGGTCGCTTGGAACAATTCTTACTTTATGAACTATTCATATAAGAAAGATTTAGGGCACGATTCGCGATATTCCAAGCAACTTTTGGTGGAAATCCGCTTTCCGTTCCAAAATTTGCCGTCTTCGCCGGTTGGGGCTTCGCGCAATGAAAACTTGAATTTGTCCGGTTTTAATTGTATCGGGCGTGTTAATCCCGAGATCACGACCGTAAAGGACAGGCAATGGCCCGTGTCACCGTAGAAGACTGCATTGATAAAGTTGAGAACCGCTTCGAGCTGGTTCTGCTTGCCAGCCACCGTGCCCGGCTGATTTCCCAGGGCGCCTCGATCACCATCGATCGTGACAACGACAAGAACCCGGTTGTGGCTCTTCGCGAGATCGCCGACGAGACGCTTTCTCCGGACGATCTCAAGGAAGATCTGATCCACTCGCTGCAGAAGCATGTCGAAATCGACGAGCCCGAGCCCGATCCGGCCAGCCTCATTGCAGCTGGCGGCGTTGCTGCGGCCGATAGCGAAGAGCAGGAGGATCTGCCCGAAACGATCACCTTCGACCAGATGTCGGAAGAAGAGCTTCTGGCTGGCATCGAAGGCCTCGTGCCACCGGAAAAGAGCGACGATTACTAATCGTCAACCTTGCGCCGTTATTGCTTCGGCATATTATTGCATATCATGTGCGCCAATCCGTGATTGGCGCGCTTTTCTTTTTTAATGGAGTGGTTTCGGGATGATGCGGCAGTACGAGCTCGTGGAGCGGGTTCAGAAATACAAGCCCGACGCCAACGAAGCCCTGCTGAACAAAGCCTATGTCTATGCAATGCAAAAGCATGGACAACAGAAGCGTGCCAGCGGCGATCCCTACATCTCGCATCCGCTTGAAGTTGCTGCGATCCTGACCGACATGCACCTCGACGAGTCGACGATCGCCGTCGCGCTGCTTCACGACACCATCGAGGACACGACGGCGACGCGCGCCGAGATCGATGAACTCTTCGGCGAGGATATCGGTCGGCTGGTTGAGGGACTGACGAAGATCAAGAAACTCGATCTCGTCACCAAGAAGGCCAAGCAGGCCGAAAACCTTCGTAAGCTGCTGCTCGCCATCTCAGACGACGTGCGTGTGCTGCTCGTCAAGCTTGCAGATCGTCTGCACAACATGCGAACGCTGGATCACATGTCACCGGAAAAGCGTGCGCGCATTTCCGAGGAGACCATGGATATTTATGCGCCGCTTGCCGGACGCATGGGCATGCAGGACATGCGCGAGGAGCTGGAAGACCTCTCCTTCCGCCACATCAACCCGGAGGCCTACGAGACCGTCACTGGGCGGCTCGAGGAGCTTTCGAAGCGCAACGAAGGTCTGGTCAAGAAGATCGAGACCGAATTGGGCGATCTGCTCGTTGCGAACGGGCTGAATAGCGCCATCGTCAAGGGACGCCAGAAGAAGCCTTACTCCGTGTTCCGCAAGATGCAATCGAAGTCGCTGTCCTTCGAGCAGCTTTCGGACGTCTACGGCTTCCGCATCATCGTCGATGATATTCCAGCTTGCTACCGGGCTCTCGGTATCGTTCACACCCGCTGGCGCGTGGTTCCCGGGCGCTTCAAGGACTATATCTCGACGCCGAAGCAGAATGACTACCGTTCACTGCACACGACGATCGTCGGTCCGTCCAGCCAGCGCATCGAGCTTCAGATCCGCACCAAGCGGATGCACGAGATCGCGGAGTTCGGTATCGCCGCCCACACGCTCTACAAGGATGCCGCTTCGACCTCCGACAACGATATCCTGTCGCGTGAATCCAACGCCTATTCATGGCTGCGACACACGATCGAGGCGCTTGCCGAAGGAGACAGCCCGGAGGAGTTCCTGGAGCATACAAAGCTCGAGTTGTTCCAGGATCAGGTCTTCTGCTTCACGCCCAAGGGCAAGCTGATCGCGCTTCCGCGAGGCGCGACCCCGATCGACTTTGCCTATGCGGTTCACACCAATATCGGCGATACGACAGTCGGTGCCAAGATCAACGGTCGTATCATGCCGCTCGTGACCCGGCTGGCAAATGGCGATGAGGTCGAGATCATTCGCTCCGGCGTGCAGGTGCCGCCTGCGGCCTGGGAGGAGATTGTCGTGACGGGCAAGGCGAGGGCCGCGATCCGCCGCGCCACCCGATTGGCCATCCGTAAGCAGTATGCCGGCCTCGGCCATCGCATCCTGGAGCGCACCTTCGAGCGGGCCGGCAAGATCTTCTCGCGCGAAGCGATGAAGCCCGCGCTCCATCGGCTTGGGCAGAAGGATGTCGAAGATGCCATCGCCGCTGTCGGTCGTGGCGAAATGTCGTCGCTCGACGTGTTGCGCGCCGTTTATCCGGACCATCTGGAAGAACGCGTGACGGCCAAGCCGAGCGGTGACGACGGTTGGTTCAATGTTCGCAGTGCCTCGGGGATGATCTTCAAGATACCGGGCAAGGCGAAGTCGGGTGTCGACGGCGCGGCCGCAGACCTCAAAGCCGATATCGGTATGGATACGATGCCCATCCGCGGCATTTCGAGCAATGTCGATGTGCAGTTTGCGCCGACAGGCGCCGTACCCGGTGACCGCATCGTCGGGATCATGAATACGACGGAGAAGGGCAACGGCATTACGATCTACCCGATCCAGTCGCCGACGCTGCAGCATTTCGATGATCAGCCGGACCGATGGATCGATGTTCGCTGGGATCTCGATGAGGCCAACAAGTCGCGGTTCATGGCGCGGATCATGGTCAATGCCTTGAACGAGCCCGGTACGTTGGCAAAACTCGCACAGACCGTTGCAGGTGTCGACGTCAATATCCGCGTGTTCAACACGGTGCGCGTGGCAACCGACTTCACCGAAATGACGCTTGATGTTGAGGTGTGGGACCTTCGGCAGTTGAATCAACTGCTTGCTCAAATGAAGGATCTGGAATGCGTCGCGACGGTCCGCCGGCTTTACGAGTAGGCCGACGGAGCCGGTTGGCGAGCCATCTGCACATTTTGTGATCGTTTCGTGACGAAAATCGCACTGATACAAGGCTAGATATGCGTACGGCGCATGGCTGCGCTTATGTTAGAGCGTTGGTAATTGCTGCCGTGAGCGCCTATCTTCCAGTCATCAGGAAACGAACAGAAGATGAGGCAAAGAAATGTTTACACCGATCAAGAAGATCGCCCGCGCACTGCGCGCACCGACTGCTGAAGAACGCGAAATGGCTTACCTGAACGGCTCGTTTGACCGTATCGATCTCGAATATCGTCAGCGACAGGTTGACCGCGGTCTGTTCCGTATTCGTTAATATCGGATCTATACTTGAAGAATGGAAGGGGCGTATTGCATATCACGCCCCTGGTGAGTGTTGCAGACTGCAGCAAGCAAATAATGACTGAGATGGTTTGACGCTCTTGTCACGCCGGTGCGGGTTGCACTACATACGCGCCATGTTGTTCCGACGTCGAAAACCTGCTGGATTTCGTGAAAAAGTGCGTGAGGTGCTATGGCCTCGCAAGGGGTTCTTGCGGCCGCTGCGCTATCTCACGATGCGTGTTCTGCGCTTGACGGCATCGCCGCACGCCGTCGCCATGGGTGTGGCCGCAGGGATCTTTGTGTCCTGGACGCCCTTTATCGGCGTTCATTTTGTTATGGCCTTCGTGCTCAGCTATCTCTTCTCCGGCAATATGGTCGCCGCCGCGCTTGGTTGCGCGGCTTTCGGCAATCCGCTGACCTATCCCTTTATCTGGGGGGCGACCTGGGAGATCGGTCACCTGCTGCTCGCTCGTCAGGATACGATGCAGGGGCACTCGATCGATCTTGGTGCATTGTTCCATGAGTTGCATTTCTCCGAACTCTGGCGGCCCGTTCTCGAGCCGATGCTTATCGGCTCCATCCCGCCGGCGCTTTTGACTTCCGTCATCGTCTACTTCGGAACCTTCTACGCCGTGAAGGGCTTCCAGACGCGCCGCCGCGAGCGTCTGATGGAGCGTGCCCGCATGCGGCTGCTAGACGCAGTACAGGAAACCGTATGATTATCGGCATCGGCAGCGATCTCATCGACATCAGGCGCGTCGAGAAATCCCTCGAACGCTTTGGCGAGCGCTTCACCAATCGCTGCTTCACCGAGGTCGAGCGGGCGAAGTCCGATCGGCGTGCCAACCGTGCGGCCTCCTATGCCAAACGCTTTGCGGCCAAGGAAGCCTGCTCCAAGGCGCTTGGGACAGGCATGGCGCAAGGTGTTTTCTGGAAGGATCTCGGCGTCGTGAACCTGCCGAGTGGCAAGCCGACGATGAGGCTGACGGGCGGGGCAGCCGAGATGCTGCGGTCGATGCTGCCGGCGGGCCACAGGGCTGCCATTCATTTGACGATAACCGATGATTACCCCTTGGCCCAGGCCTTCGTCATCATAGAGGCCATGCCGGAAAGTGCCTCATCAGCGACGTAGAGTCGCTTTTAATGTTGGCGCCATTGCCGCAATCGGCCGAAGCCGCTAGAGAGAAGCAAACAAGAGTTGCGCCCTTGACGGTGCATTTAAGGAATAAGACTGCGTGTCCGAAAAAGTCGAAACCAAGCCGAACGCCCTTTGGGAAAACATCAAGGTCATCGCCCAGGCGCTGATTTTGGCGATGGTTATCCGAACCGTGTTTTTTCAGCCGTTCACCATTCCCTCCGGCTCGATGATGCCGACTTTGCTTGTGGGCGACTACATCTTCGTCAACAAGTTCGCCTATGGCTATTCGAAGTACTCGCTGCCTTTCTCGCCGAACCTGTTCAGCGGCCGTATCTTCGCGAGTGAGCCGAAGCGCGGTGACATCGTTGTCTTCCGTTTCCCGCCGAATCCCGATGTCGATTACATCAAGCGGCTGGTCGGTCTTCCCGGCGATCACATTCAGGTCACGGAAGGCGTTCTCTACGTGAACGGCAAGCCGGTTCCGAAAGTGCCGGACGGCACTTTCAATTCCGACTACGCGCAGGATCCGGGCCAGGACGTGCCGGTTTTCCGCGAGACCCTGGATAGCGGCGTCAGCTACGACACACTGGACCAGTCCCCGGTTTCCCGTGGCGACAACACGCGCGAGTTCATCGTTCCCGAAGGTCACTACTTCATGATGGGCGATAATCGCGACAATTCGCTCGACAGCCGCTTCGATGTCGGCTTCGTGCCTGCGGAGAACCTGGTCGGCCGCGCCAGCGTCATCTTCTTCTCACTCGGCAACGACACCTCGTTCCGCGAGATCTGGAAGTGGCCGACGAACATGCGTTGGGATCGTCTTTTCAAGGGCGTTGAATGAGTAAGGCGCAGACGCTCTCGGCGGCGGATCGGACAAGGCTTGAAGCCCTGATCGGTCACGAGTTCGCCGAGAAAGAGCGGCTGGACCGGGCGTTGACGCATGCCAGTGCCCGCACGCAAAAAGGCGGCAACTACGAGCGGCTGGAGTTTCTTGGCGACAGGGTGCTCGGCCTCTGCGTCGCGGAACTGCTGTTCCGCACGTTCGGCGCGGCGACAGAGGGCGAACTTTCGGTGCGTCTCAATCAGCTCGTCAGCGCCGATACCTGTGCGGAAGTCGCCGATGAGCTTGGCCTGCACCTCTTCATTCGCACCGGCGCCGACGTCAAGAAGCTGACCGGCAAGCGTATGATGAATGTGCGCGCTGATGTGGTCGAAAGCCTCATCGCGGCGATCTACCTCGACGGCGGTCTGGAAGTAGCCCGCCGGTTTATCCTGAAATTCTGGGAGAAGCGGGCAGCACGCGCCGACGGCGCGAGGCGCGACGCGAAGACCGAGTTGCAGGAATGGTCGCATGCCAAATTCGGCATCACGCCGATCTACCGGGTTGAAGAACGCACCGGACCGGATCATGATCCGCGCTTCACGGTGACGGTGGAGGTCGCCGGTGTTCAGCCCGAAACGGGCATTGAGCGCTCAAAGCGGGCGGCCGAGCAGGTCGCAGCCACACGAATGCTGGAACGCGAAGGCATTTGGCAGAAATCCTCTGCCGGAAACTGACGGGATAAATGACGAAAGAACACGATATGGCGCATGACGCCCCTGAAACTACGGGCGCGACACGATCGGGCTTCGTCGCTCTGATCGGTGCGACCAACGCCGGCAAGTCAACGCTGGTCAACCGCCTGGTCGGCGCCAAGGTCTCCATCGTCAGCCATAAGGTGCAGACGACGCGCGCCATCGTGCGCGGCATCGCGATCCACGACAATGCGCAAGTCGTGTTCATGGATACGCCCGGTATTTTCAAGCCGCGTCGGCGGCTCGACCGCGCCATGGTCACATCGGCCTGGGGCGGCGCCAAGGATGCCGACCTGATCATGTTGCTGATCGACAGCGAACGCGGTCTGCGCGGTGATGCGGAAGCCATCCTTGAGGGCCTCAAGGAGGTGCAACAGCCGAAAATCCTCGTCTTGAACAAGATCGACCGCGTCAAACGCGAAGATCTGCTGGCGCTCGCGGCAGCCGCCAACGAGAAGATTGACTTCACTCATACCTTCATGATCTCGGCCGAGAATGGCTCCGGTTGCGACGACGTCATGGACTATCTGGCAAAGACGCTGCCCGAAGGACCTTGGTACTATCCCGAAGATCAGATTTCCGATCTGCCGATGCGCCAGCTTGCGGCGGAGATTACCCGCGAGAAGCTGTTCCTGCGCCTGCATCAGGAGCTTCCCTATGCATCGCATGTCGAGACGGAGAAGTGGGAAGAGCGCAAGGACGGCTCGGTGCGGATCGAGCAGGTGATCTACGTCGAACGCGACAGCCAGAAGAAAATTGCCCTCGGCAAGGGTGGCGAAACCATCAAGGCGATCTCGTCGGCCTCCCGGCGGGAGCTCTCCGAAATCCTCGAGCAGCCGGTCCATCTTTTCCTGTTCGTGAAGGTTCGCGAAAACTGGGGCGATGACCCCGAGCGCTTCCGCGAAATGGGGTTGGATTTTCCGAAGTAGGGCCGACCCTTCTACAGCTTTGTTTCTATAGTAAAAATTGCCTCCGTGTGGAACAATCCTCGGGGTCCGGGTGTTCCTATGTGAAGCGCGCCAATCCCGGCGGCGCTCTTCCTTTGAGCACAAGGGCCTCTATGGCGACCCAGCGCCCCACTTCCTCGTTCAAAACGCCGTGCGAGCGCTGTCCGTTGCGTGCTATCGCGACGTTCAGGGCGTTCAGCAGCGAAGAGCTCGAATTCGTTTCGAAGTTCAAGAGAGGAGAGTTGGCCGTGGATGCCGGTGCCACGATCCTCGTCGAGGGCGCACATAGTGCGCACCTGTTCACCGTTCTTTCCGGCTGGGGCTTCCGCTACAAGGCACTGGAGGACGGACGCCGGCAAATCCTGAACTATGTAATGCCCGGTGATCTAATCGGTCTTCAGGGAACGATCATGGGGGAGATGCAGCATTCCGTCGAAGCGTTGTCGCCTGTGTCTCTTTGCGTCTTCGAGCGCGACAAGCTGGCGACCCTCTATAACAAGCATGCATCTCTGGCCTTCGACATCACCTGGATTGCTGCCCAAGAGGAACGCATCCTTGACGAACACCTGTTGAGCATTGGCCGTCGGACGGCGCTCGAACGGGCCGCCTACCTCATCGCCTTTCTATTTGAGCGCGGGAGGGTGTTGAAGCTCTTCAACGGCCATGCGTCGATTCCGATCACGCAGCAGCATGTGGCCGACACGTTGGGGCTTTCGATTGTTCATACCAACAAGACATTGAAAAAACTCGCCAATCGTAACCTCATCCGCTGGCAGGAGCGTGCCTGCGAGGTGCTCGATGGCGAAGGCCTGATGGCTGCTGCCGGCTGGGAGGGGCTCGGAGAAAAAGTCCGTCCCTTCATATGATACGCGTCGCCGGTATGTCTTTTCTAAATGCACATCACGCGAAGGGGACCTAAGGTCCTGCGTGCCATCTTTCTTCCTGCTTGCTTTTTATCGACGCGAAACGAAAAAGCGGCTATGCAAGCTAAGCGGTAAATGGTTGTCGGCCAATGAGCCATGGGGCGTCAGAGGTGGAAATCCGGGAAATGCAATGCCGAGCGTCTTCGATGACACTCAGCGAGGGGCGTATTGGGTATGAAGGCAAACCGTGTTCTGGTCCTTGAGGACAGTTTGATCATCGCGATGGAAGCCGAGGATATCCTTCGCCAGGTGGGCGTGGAAACGATTGGTATCGTCAGCAGCCTCGACCAGGCAATGGAGGCGACCAAGACCGAAACCTTCGATTTCGCGTTGCTGGACGTCAACCTCGGCGAAGTCATGAGCTTCGATTTCGCCCGTCATTTGGCCAACATCAACATCCCGTTTGGGTTTGTGAGCGGCTATTCGGACACGAAGGATTTTCCCGAAGACCTCCAGAATGTGCCGCTGCTCGTCAAACCGTTTGGCGAATCGGCGATGCGCGACTTCCTTCAGAAGCTCTTCCCAGCCAGCGTCTAAATGCCTCTTCATGACAGAGCACCGGTGTTGCGGTAGGATCGAATCGAAGGTTTAAGGTTCGCTTCCAATGCAGTGGCACGACCGGGCAATCATCTTGGGCGTCAAGCGCCACGGCGAGACGAGCGTTATCGCCGAGGTGATGACGCATGAGCGCGGGCGCCATCTGGGCATGGTCCGTGCCGGCCGGTCGCGGGCCATGCAACCTGTCCTTCAGCCCGGCAACGAGGTCGAGGTTACATGGCGCGCGCGTCTTGATGAGCACCTTGGAGAGTTTCGCATCGAGCCGCTGACGTTGCGGGCCGCGCGCCTGATGGAAACGGCGACTGCCGTCTATGGTGTGCAGGCCATGGGCGCGCTGCTGCGGTTTTTGCCGGAGCGAGATCCGCATCCGCATCTCTTCGAAGCGCTTGAGGTCATCCTCGACAATCTCCACAATCCGGCCGATGCGGGTGAGCTTTTTGTCCGGTTCGAACTCGCAGTTCTAAACGACCTTGGTTTCGGCCTCGATCTGACCGAATGTGCCGCCACGGGCGCGCGTTCCGACCTTGCCTATGTGTCGCCGAAGTCGGGCAGGGCGGTCAGCCGGACTGCGGGGGCTCCATGGGCGGACAAGATGCTGCTCCTGCCGTCATTCCTGAGCAGCGAGGAAAACCGCGCGGCCGATATCGACAGCCTCAACGCTGCGTTCCGCCTAACGGCATTCTTTCTCCATCGCCATGTCTATGAGCCGCGCGGAGTGGAGGCGGCGGCTGCACGCGAGGGCTTCGTTCAGGCGGCGCTGAAAGCACTGAGGGCAGCCGCCACGCCGGACGAACTGCCGGCCTGATCGATCATTTTTCATTGGTGAAAAATATCATGCAGATGAGGTGCTTTACGCGCCTCACGCGCCTGCCTATTTCGATCGCATGCAGCCCAGCGATCGGAGGAGTAGACGATGCTGACCAAGCCCAACGTGACGACCACGATAAACCTCTGGAACAACTATGAAATACCCAGATTGGGTATGGGCTGCTGGGCGATCGGCGGGCCGTTCTATGCCGGCGATACGCCGCTCGGCTGGGGCGAGGTCGATGACGACGTGTCGGTCGCCGCCATTCATCGCGCAATCGAGCTCGGTATCCGTCTCTTTGATACCGCTTCAAACTATGGGGCGGGGCATTCAGAGGAAATCCTCGGGCGCGCCATCGGCAACCGCAGTGATATTGTCATCGCGACCAAGTTCGGTTTTGCCACCGACCCCGAGACAAAGCAGGCGACCGGCGCCTTCGCCGATCCAGCCTTCATTCGTCGCTCGGCCGAGACATCGCTCCGTCGGCTGAAGAGAGATCGCCTCGATCTGCTCCAGTTTCATTTGAACGATTTTCCGCCGGAGCAGTCAGACGCGGTGTTCGACACTCTGGAGGATCTGCGCAGCGAGGGCAAGATCGACGCCTTCGGCTGGAGCACCGATTTCCCGGATCGTGCTGCACGACATGCCGAGCGTCGTGGTTTCGTTACCATCCAGCACACGATGAACGTCTTCGAGCCGGTGCCGGATATGATCTCGGTGATCGAACGGCATGGACTGATCTCGATCAATCGCGGGCCGCTCGCGATGGGGTTGCTCAGCGGAAAATTCCGCGCCGACACGAAGGTCGGCGACAAGGATGTTCGCGGCGCGAGCCTCGATTGGATGGTCTATTTCAAGGATGGGCGCATCGCGCCTGAGTTCGCGGCCCGACTGGAGGCGGTTCGCGAGCTGTTGAGGTCCGACGGTCGAACTCTCACGCAAGGGGCTCTGGCGTGGCTCTGGGCGCGCTCGCCCCGAACCTTGCCGATCCCGGGCTTCCGCACCGTCGCCCAGGTTGACGAAAACGCCGGCGCGCTGGCCAAAGGACCGCTATCGCCAGCGGTCATGATGGAAATAGACGAGGCGCTTGCCCAGGTTCGAGCCTAGTCGCGGTTACGGATCTTGAAAGCCCAGCCCTCGGGCCTCTCTTCGATGACCTTGACCGGATCGCCGACCGCTATCCGGCCGATTCCACGAGGCGTGACATTCCAGCCAAAGAGCGGGCCGGGTACGCGCCGGTCCGCCGACATCCGTATGCGGCCCATGGCTGGCATCGGGTTGGCAACGTCGCGCGATCCGGTCGATTGGTCCTGCGTCGTCATGATGCAGCGCGCACAAGGTTTGACGAGATCGAAACGAATGCCTCCGATTTCGATCGCTGCCCAACGATCTTCCTGCCAAGCTTCATCGGTATCGATGACGATGTTGGGCCGGAACCGCTCCATGCCGACACCGCCTTCGCCGTGCCTTTCGAGGTCGGCATTCAGTGCCCGTAGGGAGCCGGTCGTCGTCATTAGGATCTGGTAGCCATCGGCAAATGTAACCGGTGTGCCTTGGCCGGCCCATTCTGCGCTGGCGGAGCGCCTGGCATCCTCATCGAAAAACACCAGTTTTACGTCTCGCCCCAGCCAAGTGGAAAGTTGGTTATTCGCCACGTCATCGGCAACCGCAGCATTGACGATGGACTTCCAGATCGAAACGTCCATTCGCCTTGCGGCCATCGGGATCTGCGTGCGATGATCACCGATCGGGACGGACACTTTATCACACAGCGCGAGTTGCCCGAGCTTGCGCGCATTGCCGTGCAGGCCGGGCCGTCTCAACTCCATCTCACCATAGGTGGTGACAAGCAGATGATTGCGCGCCGGTCGCCCGGCAGCCCGAATGCATCGATCTCGGAGGACGGCAGGGCAATACCTCGGGCACTCTTGAGCGGATAGATGAAAAGATCGGCGATACGCATCAAGTGCTCCTAGATTTCGTCCATGAATGCCGCCAGGAAGTCTCGCAGCCGTTCGTCGCGTTCGGCCGCGAGCGTCCGCCCTGCTTTCGTCTGAAAGCCATCCGCCAGTTTGAACAGTTTGGTCTGGAAGTGGTCGATGACATATCGTTTGTCGTCAAGCTCTCGATAGCTGCCAGCCGGATCGAACGGGTCGTAGAGCGCTGACGACATCCGCCCACCGATATAGAAGCAACGCCCGGCGCCGACCATGCCTATCGCATCCAGCCGGTCGGCATCCTGCAGTATCTTGGCCTCCAGGGTCTCCGGCGCGACGTTGGCGGAGAAGCTGTGCGCGACGATCGCGTGCGCGACCGCTGCGATATCGTTGCCGTCCCAGCCAAGCTCGGCGAGAATAGCCGATGCCTTATCTGCCGCCAGTGCAGAGGCCCTCGATCGTATGGGGGAGTTCTTTTCCACGGCCACGCAGTCATGCAGAAGGACGGCAGCCGCAAGGATTCTTGCATCGCCACCCTCGAGAGCCTGGATTCGCATCGCGTTCTTGAAGACACGCAAGACATGCGCAAGGTCATGCGAGCCGTCGTCGCCTTCAGACGAATGCGGCACGAGCTCGGTGGCAAGATTTTCAAATGGAGCAAAGGCCTTCGTCTGGAACATGGGATCACCGCATTGGAAGAGGGTGTCCCTCCATAAACGCAGGAACCACGAGTCGCAACGAAGTCCGTGTCAGCTCGCCCTGGCGCTGGTGTGTTCCGGTGGCTGCGACAACAGGTAGGGCACGTCGACGGCAGGCCGCGGCGGACTGATGTGATACCCCTGGATCTCATCGCAGGCTTCACGCCGCAGCAGCGCCAACTGGTCGGCCGTTTCCACACCTTCCACCGTTACGCGCATGCCGAGCGCATCGCCGAGAAGGATGATGGCGCGCATGATCGCAAAGGCTTCCCGGTCTTCGACGATACCGTTGACGAACGACTTGTCGATCTTGATCTTGTCGAAGGGGAACCGCCGGAGATAGCTCAGCGATGAGTAGCCGGTGCCGAAATCGTCCATGGCGATGCGAATGCCGCTTTGTTTGAGCACGTGCAGGATGGGCAGGGCCTCATCGAGATTTTCCATCAGCACACTTTCGGTGATCTCGATTTCCAACCGGCAGGCCGCAAGCCGCGCTTGCGCCAGTGCTGCGGCGACATCGGCCGGCAGATCACTGTTCGTGAATTGAATGGCTGAAACGTTGACTGCGACCTTGATATCTTCCGGCCAGTGCACCGCATCGCGGCAGGCACGGCGCAGCACCCAGCGTCCGATGTCGACCACGAGCCCGACCTCTTCCGCAAGTGGGATAAATTCCAGCGGTGGCACCCGACCACGCGTCGGGTGGTTCCATCGCACGAGCGCCTCGAAACCGCAGATCCGCTGCTGGCCGAGATCATAGAGCGGTTGATAGTGAAGTTCGAACTCCTCGCGTTCCACGGCTTTGCGCAAATCCGCTTCGAGCGCATGCCGCGCTTCGATTTCAGCTTCCATCTCGGCGGTGAAGAAACGCTCGCCGTTGCCGCCGCTGCTCTTGGCATGCGACAGCGCGACGCCGGCATGTTTCAGCAGGACATCCGTCTCGGTTCCGTCTTGCGGACTGATGGCGATACCCATCGACACGCTGAGCTCGACGGCTTTGTCGCCGCGAAAGAACGGCTCGGAAAGTTCCCGCCGGATCTGGTCGACAAGAGCCGTGACATTCCACGGCTGCTGCCGCCCGAATTGGAGAACCGCAAATTCGTCCGAGCCAAGGCGTGCCAGCACATTGCCAGCGCCGGCCGACATGCGGATGCGCTCGGCCACCTGCCGCAGGATCTTGTCACCGGCCGAGACGCCGAGCGTGTTGTTGATCGATTTGAAGCGATCAAGATTGAGGTGCACGAGGGCAATGTGTTCGTCCGGCTTGCGGCCGGCCAGCGCGGCGTCGATGCGTTCCCTGAGGCTGATGCGGTTCGGCAGGCCTGTCAGCGGATCGTGATGAGCGAGATAGGCAATACGCTCGGCCGCTTTCCGGTCTTCGGTGATGTCGGCGTGGATGGAAATATTGCTCCCATCGGGCAGGACGGTGATAACGCTCTGGATCGTGCGGCCGTCTTCCATCACCCATTCGCGGTGACGGATGTGTCCGCCCTCCGAGGCAGCGTCACGCAAACGGGAAACCTTTTTCTCACCGCGCTCGTTGCCGCGGATCTTTGCGATCAGCGATCCCATCGAAGCGCTGGGAGAGGCCTCCTCGCTGCTGAACCCGAAGAGTTGCCGGAAGCGGATGTTGCAGACCGTCAACCGCTGCTGCGAGTCGAAGACACTCAGGCCCTGAGGCAGGTTGTCGAGAACGATCCCGAAGAGTCGCTTCTGCTGCGCGAGATCTGTCTTTGAGGCGAAGAGGCTGCCCTTCAGCGCGCCGTTTTCCTTGACGAGCAGTCGAGAACGATCCTCCGCGGCGCGCTTCTTTCCTGCCTGCAGCCGATATGTCTCGACGACAAGAGCCATCAGACGCTCGGGGTTGGCAGAGCCGTCCTCATTGACAGCGGTTGTGCACTGTTGCCGAAAAAGGGCTTCAGCGTCCATTTGCGGCAATCTCCACGTCGGGAGAGAAAGGAAGGTGTGCGGAGCCCAGTGAACCGCCTGCTAACCTGCAATTGCGACGCGGCGCGTCAAACATGAAAGGACTTTCTGAAACAATCGAAAAAATATCGTCTATACAATTTTAAACTCAACCGACAGCTGCCACCGTGGCAAAGATAATCCGTTGGTCGCATTAAAATTCTGTTGCGACGCAAATGAATATATCGCTGGCACGATATTTGGCTGCTTCAGCCGAAATGCGCGCAAATGCAGGCGATCTGGGCCCAGGCCACACGTCGCTGATGCGCCAAGATCACACTTTGTCAATCATGGTTAATGGCATGTTAACAGCTTATTGACGCAGTGCGCAAATCAGTTTAACGACCGATTAGCCTTTGATTTTCCCCATTTCGTATTGCGTACAAACATCACCGAAACGGCGGTGAATGGAGGTTTGTATGAGCCAAGTTTCATCGGTTAGTGATACCTCCTACGCGTATCTCGCGACGCTGTCGCGGCTGGACACAAATGGCGATGGCCTGCTGAGCAGGGGCGAGCGGGCGGCTGATGATAAGCCGGGCATCTTAAAGCAGTTGGGCGAAGAAGGAACGATCCAGGAATTTGCACCCAAGCTGTCTGACGGCGTGCTTGCATTCATGATGGGCACTCGCGAGAGTGGTGGCATCAATTTCTATCAGCAGCATAACGCTTCTGACGATCTGTATAAGAGCACCTACGGTCAATACGATCTCGATACCGTCGCCTGATCGCGCCGTGCGCTAAATTCGCAAGGCTGGCCCAGGGGCGGGCTTTTTCTTTGCTGCCATTTCAGGAACAGCTTCAGGCCTCGCACGTTGAAAGCAGCGATGCAAGGGAAGGAAGGTCCAATGAAAACAGTCCTCTCGATTGCCGCTCTGGCGTTCATTGCGGTCTCTTCGGCCACGTTGGCTCAGGACAAGCAAACGGCCACTGCGGACTTCGTCGGCGGTGACGGAAAGGCAAGCGGTCGGGCCACTCTGACGGCTGCAGCGAACGGCGGTGTCCTGATCGAGGTCGAAGTCACTGGATTGCCTGCGAACAAATGGGTCGCATTCCATGTCCACGAGACCGGCAATTGCGACGCGGCCGGGCATCACGAGTCGGCTGGAAAACACTTCAATCCGACCAATGCTGAGCATGGTCTGTTGTCAGCAAAGGGACCCCACGCCGGTGACATGCCCAATCAGTATGTTGACCAGGACGGCGTTCTGCGGGCGCAAATCTTTGACAGCATGGTCACCCTCGACGGCAAGACCGATGGCATCCGCGGTCGAGCGCTGATCGTTCACGCCAATTCCGATGATTATCGCAGCCAACCTGCAGGGGATGCAGGCGAGCGCCTGGCGTGCGGCGTCATCAAATAAGCTTGGCCGTGCAACGTCAGCGGTAGTAGTATCGCTCGGCATACCACTCGCTTGATGCCATGGGCTTATCCGTCGCGACCCATTGCCCGGCATTGCTTGCTTCGAGCAGATCGGCGGTGGCGTGGTCCTCCAGCCCGACAAATATGATATTGGTGTTTTCGCGCAGCAGGGGATCGATGCCGAAGCCGATGCGGCCGTCTTCTCCCGAGTACAGCAGGTTCATCCTGACATAGAAGAACTCAGCCTGGTATTCAGCGCCTTCTTCGCTGAAGGCGTGCGCGACGTCGATGACAGACTTCTGCGGCCCATCATAGACGGTGATGGCCTCGTTCAGGCCGAATGTTGCCCCATAAAGCGTGATCGAGCGCGTCGGAACCGAACTGGCCGCGCCGGTGGTCACGTCGATCTGCTGGCCGAAGAAGCTGGTTTTGACGCCATCCAGATCTCCGCGGAAGAAGTAGGAAAATCGGTCACGCGTGAGATAGATCGCTTGCCACCGAAACCGCGCATATTCGTCGGACGCACTTGTCAGGCTCTTGAGTGTCGCCAAACAGCTCACAAACGTATCGCGATAATTCTGCAGCGACATCGATCAACCTCCTCTAGAGGTTAACCGGTATCGACAGAAAACGTTCCGGCGGTCGGCTCTTCCACGTTCAGCGTAAACGGCGCGTTTCCGTCCGCGTCGGCGCCTCTTCCGATAACGCGAACCGCATCGACCAGCCGTCCCCTGCGGCCGAGCATGTCGTCACCGATTTGAACGAGGCGCGCATTGGGTGTGGCATAGGGGGAGGCAGCGCGCAGCCGGCGGACGAGCCCCATGTCCTCTTGCTCCGGCGACACGGAAAGAGCGGCAATCAAGGCGGCGGCGGGCGACCGTGACACGCCCATCCAGCAGTGGATGAGAAGAGGCGCGCCCCGATCCCAATCGCGCGTAAAATCGATGATCTCCCGCACGTGGGTTTCATCAGGCGCGACAAGGTTGCCGGTTCCCCTGAAGGCGATGTCATTCATTTTCAGGAGAAGGTGCCGGTGCGCCTGGATTACGGCAGGCCGGTGAAAGGCTTGCTCCTTCGCCATCAGGCTGATCATCTCGCGCGCGCCATGCCTGACCGCCATTTCGGCGATCCGGGAAAGGGGCGCAACAACGATCCTGGTCATGCTTTGCCGCCTCGAATGGCCTCGATTGCCTCGAAGCGCGCGCAAAAGAGGCGTTGCGCCTCGACAGCAGGCAGCGGGGTCATTACCAGCATGTCTTTGGTGATCCCACGTGGCTGGCCGAAGAACTTCTGCGCCTCCGCCGAGGTAAAGCCGGCAAGCTGCGTCGCCTCGAAATAAGCGGCGATGGTGTCGGCCTTCTTTATCCTGTCCTTGAGCTCGCGTGTTGGGTGAGGTGGCAGGCCGAAGCGAAGATGGACGGCAGCCTCCAGCCGCTTTTCGACGGCCTTGTATCCGCCGCCGACGACCGACTTGAATGGTGAAATCATGTCGCCGATCACATATTCCGGCGCATCGTGCAGCAACGCCATCAGGCATTGCTCGGCGGTCGCATCGTTGAGGCGGCGGAAAATGTCCTCAACGACAAGGCAATGCTGGGCGACGGAGAAGGCGTGATCCCCCGAGGTCTGTCCATTCCAGCGGGCGACGCGCGCAAGTCCATGTGCGATATCGCTCACCTCGACGTCGACGGGAGAGGGGTCGAGCAGATCGAGCCGGCGGCCAGAAAGCATGCGTTGCCACGCGCGCGGCGCCTTAGCAGTCACGCGCTTGCCTCGTCCGCCGTCGACGGGAATGTCAGCCCCGTCCAGGCAGGCAATTCCAGGGTAACGGATGTGTCGCCTGCCAGCAGCGGCGTGTGTGCTGCCATGGCTTCACCGGCACGGTCGATGCGAACGATCGCAAGGCCGCCTTTTCCCACGACCGAGCCGAGTGCGCCGACCGGCTTGCCCGCGGCGGTTATCTCCGTCCCCGATGACGGGAGTGCCACCTCGGCCTTCACCGTAACGACGCGGCGGCGCGCCGTTCCACGATGCTGCATGCGTGAGACGACCTCCTGGCCGACATAGCAGCCCTTCTTGAAGGAGAGGCTGCCGTTGAAATCCATCAGGACATCGTGCGGAAAGGCATCCTGCAGGGCATAATCCTGTCCGGATACTGCGATGCCGTTCGCAATGCGCAACGCATCGTAAGCATCGAGATCGTCGGTGCCGTGCTCACCCGGTTGCCGGATAAGAGTGACGCCGGCCTTGGTAAACCGACTGTCAGCCAGCCCATTGTTTGTATTTTCCCAGGAAACCGTCACGCCTTCGCCGGCAGGCGATAGGTCGATGGCAGCCCGGAGCTTATACATCGTCAGTCGCTTGATGAGGGCATCCCGCTGATGATCGTCCGTCTCAATGACGAACCCGTCGCCGTCCCGCCAGATCATGAAGTCGAAGAGGATTTTGCCCTGAGGGGTCAAGAGCGCGCCTGGCCGCGCTTCGTCGGCCGAAAGTGCGGCGATGTCTGTGGTGATCAGGTTCTGCAGGAAGGATTGAACCTCCGAGCCGCTGACCCGGATGAGCGAGCGGTTCTTCAGAAATACGGCTGGCATGGCGGCACCTGTCGCGTTCGTTATCGCTCAGAAGTATGTCTTCGTTTAAGGCTTCGCAAGCCTCAGTCGCCGGCGGTAAAGTACTTCCACTTGCCGTCGGGGGTGATGCCCAGCCGATAGAAATTATAGCCGCCGAATTCCTGCATGTCGGACAGGTCACCTGCTGTAACGATGCGTAGCAATTCGACCCGCTCGGGGGGTGTCAGCGCCTTGAGATCCTTCTCGGCGAAGTAGGGCCAGACGTACATCTCGTCAGGCGTGCCTTGGCCAACATGAACGAACCCGGTGGAAATGATGTCGAGCATGATCGCCAGGATCTCATCGCCCTCGGGATCGCCCGAAAGGTCCTTGAGTGCGCTGATTGGATCGTCGGTCGGCTCGCCGACTGTTACCTGGGTCTGGCCGGCCCCTGTGCCGAGCAGAGGCCGCAGCCGCTCGAGATCGCCCGAAGCGGCGGCTTCGACGATCTGCTCGCGCATCTTGCGAACGGGCTCGGGGACCTTGCTGATATCGTAGATGACTTCGACAGGCTTTGTGCTGTCCTGGGCGCCAGGTGTCTTGTCGTTGCCCTGGCCGGCCTGCGAGTTGACCAGCGGGTCGGGCATTGGAACGCCGGGCGCGGTTGGCGATGCTGCGGGCTTTTCGCTGCCTTGCCCCGGAGCGCTTTGTTCAGCTTGGCCCGGGGTCTTCTGCAGCTCGGAAAGTGCCAGGGCCGAGGTCCCGGTCAAAAAGCTGCTGGCGCTAAGGCCGATTGCAAGCAAAAGCGGCGCGATCGCGGGCCGCGAAGCATTGTCCCTAGCGGTATGCATGAAACTCTCTGTGATCGTTATTGCAAGGTGCGGTTCGGAGAAAACTCGCCGGCAAGCATACGCTCGCGCAAGGAATCCAGCAGCGCTTCGGCACTGTTTTCGCCATGGAGGCGAATGGTTTCACGTAGCGCATGGATGATTGCCGTATCGGCGATGATCTCGGGTTCGATTCCGTCTGCCATGCCGTCGGCCCAGGCTTCGTTATGGTACTCCAAGGCCGCCTGAGTCTTCTCATGAACGATCATGTCGTCGATGTCATTGAGGCTTGGTTCCATTGTCATTTCCTCAAACTGCATGCCTTACTGCCTAGTTAACGACCTTATCAGCCTTTTCCCAAAACGACACGGCCGGCCGTGAAAAGAGGTTAATTAACCGTTAATTTCCGAACCGTGACGTAATTTCTGTGGCGAGTGTTGCACCTTCGGCACGGTATCGCTCTTCTGCCACGATGGCGGCCGGCGTGCAATCCGTATAAACCGACGCGAAGGCGCGGTAGCCGCGATTGAAGGCCGCGGTCAACTGTTCCTTACGCTGCGGCTCGTCTTTGGCTTCTGAATCAAGCAATTGCTGCATGCGCCCTCGCCATTCGCCGCTGTCTTCCGCTTTGCACAGGGTCCTCAGGTAGTGAACTGAGCCCAGCACTTCAGCAAGCCGCGAGAGCTTGTCGTCATAGGGCACGGTGACCGCTTTTGGCGCATTCTCCTCCGGCAGTGTTGGCGTCGGGCCCTGTGCCCATGCGGGGGCGGGTCGGGCGGCGCTTACGCACAATGCAAGAGACAGGAACACGCATCGAACGGGAATCATGCACATAGTTGATACGCTGACAGTGACGGGAGCAAGGCGCATGCAGGAATTTCCACTTGCTTATTCACTGCCGGACGCCAGGCGTTCGGCGCATTCAAGCACGCTTTGAGGGGCAGGCAGTCGGCGGATCTCTTCCACGCTGAACCAGCCGAGGTCGGCAGCGTCGTCGGCGGCGATGGCGACAGTCTCGTCGTCCGCCTCGACTTGAAATACCGAAAGGAAGAAATGGCTCACGACGGTGCCGTCGGCGGAATGCGTCTTCAGATCGTATGTTGCGAAGAGCCGAGGGCCGCGTGCCTTTATGCCGGTCTCCTCCTCGAATTCCCGCAGCGCGGTTTCCGCGGGCGTCTCGCCGGGTTCGGCCCGTCCTCCCGGAAAGGCATACATGTCGGCCGACGGCGGATTGCGCCGGAGCACGAGGAGGAACCGGTCGCCGCGCTGCAGGATGGCGGAGGATGCCGCCTTCGGAGTGGAAGTCATAGGGGATCCGCGTCGATTGGTGGTGGCTGTACTTGGCGCAACCGACGTTGCGCCGGATATTGAGTTCGGCGATTCGAAGGAGCCGTGACTTGTATCATCTATGCCGCTGCAGCTGTTTTCGAGATTGCCGGTTGCTTTTTATGCTTGGCATGGCTGAAAATGACAACGTTTGCCTGGTGGCTCGCGCCAGGCATGGTGTCTCTGGCGCTGTTCGCCTGGCTTCTTGGGCTTGTGCCGAGCGAGGCCGCCGGCCGCACATGTGCCGCCTATGGCGGCATCTACATCGGTGGCGCGCGCGGCCCTCGGCGGCACTGCAACCATACTGGTCGCTCCGCGTGGCTGAGTGAGCCTTGACCATAGCGGGTCTGAGTGCAAAGACATCCCCATGTGTGGACGTTATGCGCTGACGATTTCCCCCGAAGAACTCAAGGAAATCTTGGGGATCATGGATCTCGAGGATTTTCCCGCGCGTTATAACATTTCCCCGACCCAGCCCATTCTGGTCGTCGTCAGCGATGAAACAAGGGAGAAAGGCAGCAACCTTCCCGAGCGGCGCGCGGTGCTCGTACGCTGGGGCTTTACGCCCGGCTGGGTAAAGGATCCGAAGCAATTTCCGCTCCTGATCAATGCCCGCGCCGAAACGGCGATCGGCAAGGCATCGTTTCGCGCCGCCATGCGCCATCGGCGCGTGCTCGTGCCCGCTTCCGGCTTCTATGAATGGCATCGCCCCAGCAAGGAGAGCGGCGAGAGATCTCAGGCCTATTGGATCAAGCCGCGCGGCGGCGGTGTTGTCGCGTTCGCGGGCCTGATGGAAACGTGGTCCTCCGCCGATGGTTCGGAGGTCGATACCGGCGCGATCCTGACGACCGCGGCAAACGCTGGCATCGTACCGATCCACGACCGCATGCCCGTCGTCATCAAGCCGGAGAATTTTTCGCGCTGGCTGGATTGCAAGACACAGGAGCCGCGCGACGTGGCCGATCTGATGAAACCGGTGGAAGAGGATTTCTTCGAGGCAATCCCAGTTTCCGACAAGGTCAACAAAGGTGACCAACATGGGGGCCGATCTGCAGGAAAGAGTGGCCGTCGAAAAGCCGCCGTCGCCTGAAAAGAAAAAGCCGGACGATGGCCAGCTGAGCTTCTTCTAGTCCGCTACTCCTGGCGCATCATTTCCGGAAAATCACATGATCTCCTTTTCGGCCGCGCTTGCAGGTTTCTTTCTCGGCGCCAAGCGCTGGGCCCGAAAGCCGCCGTGGCGACCTGCCTGGCCTTCACCTTCCTGAACCCGCATGTCTATCTGGACGCGGTTGTTCTGCTCGGCAGCCTGTCCGCAGCCTATAGCGGCGCGGACCCGTTTGGCCTACGGCCTCGGCGCGGCGACCTCATCATTCGTCTGGTTCTTTGGATTGGAATACGGCGCTCGCCTGCTGCAGCCAGTCTTCGCAAAACCCGCCGCCTGGCGGGTTCTGGATATCATCATCGGCGTGGTCATGGGACTACTGGCGATCAGCCTGGTCGTCCGCTTTTTGGCAGGTTCTTAGGCAGGCTTCTTGATCAGAGTCGGCTTGCTCTTGAGCATCAGGGCCGCCGCAAGGACGGCCTTCAGGCCGAGCGGGCGGTAGTTAGCGCTGAGGTCGGACTTTGCCGGCTGTTCGACGCTTGTCTTCTTCGGGGTCACAATACTCTCCTTACGTGCTGTCCCTAGACTCTTATATTTATTGCTCTTTTGCCTGTAATAGCGACAAAATAGAGGCGCCGCATATCAGGAATTATGTATCTAATGCATAATTCGCGAGGCTTGAGTCAGGCATTCTTCCGCAAGGAGAGCCGGAAAATGTCAGATGTGTCGGCCGATATCGTCTTCGCCGACGCCGGGTTCCTCGATCGTCAGCGTACCGTATTTGCGCTTCCATTTGCGGGCGCCGAAGGGCAACGTGAGGAGGTAGAGAACCGCGGTCACGACCATGACTTCCCAGGTGAAACTCGATAGCAGCGCAACGTAGAGAACGACGCCGAGCATCACCGGAAGCACCAGATCACGCCGCAGTCTGCTGCCTTCTGACTTTCCGGACCAGACAGGAAGACGGCTGATGAGGAGGAACGCGATCAGAACCGTATAGGCCGAGGAGAGATAGGCGAAGGTGCGATCCGTAGTCAGGCCGAGAAAGCCGAGATAGACTGGCAGCAGTACCAGCATCGCGCCGGCTGGCGCGGGCACGCCGACGAAATACTCCGACTGCCACGTTGCCTTGTTCTCGCGCTCGGCCATGACGTTGAAGCGGGCTAGGCGAAGACCCGCCGCAATCGAATAGATCAGGGCGGCGATCCAGCCGATCGAGCGGGCCTGATCCAGTGCAAAGACATACACGACGAGTGCCGGCGCGACGCCGAAATTCACGATGTCCGCGAGCGAATCCATTTGCGCGCCGAACTTCGACGTCGCCTTCATCAGGCGGGCAACACGGCCGTCGATCCCGTCGAGGAATGCAGCCAGGAGCACCATGCCGACCGCCAGCTCGTACCGGTTCTCGAACGCGAGGCGAATGCCGGTGAGGCCGGCACAGATCGCCAGAATCGTGATGAGGTTGGGTATGATGAGGCGAAGCGGAATCTCGCGAAGCCGCGGTCCGCGGCCCGAATCATCAGGAGGGCCGTTGGGCTCGAAGGGCGGGAAGGGCGTTTCCATGTCGCTCTCCAGTACTGTTAGCTTCGGCGGCTGACGACCGGACCCTTGACCGCGCCGAATTCGGCCAGCACGGTTTCTCCGGCAATGGCCGTCTGGCCGAGTGTCACCCGGGGCGCTGCGCTTGCCGGCAAAAACACGTCAAGGCGTGAGCCGAAACGAATGAGGCCAAAGCGCTCGCCAGCATCCAGAGGCTCGTTCTGGTTTGCCCAGCACAGGATACGTCGTGCAACAAGGCCGGCGATCTGAACGACGCCGATCTGGCCGTGCTTTGTTTCGATAACAAGGCCGTTGCGCTCGTTGTCCTCGCTTGCCTTGTCGAGTTCGGCATTCACGAAGCCGCCCGACCGGTAGTTGACGCTGACGATCCGTCCGCGCACCGGGGAGCGGTTCACGTGGCAGTTGAAGACATTCATGAACACAGAGATACGCAGCATCGGCTCGCTGCCAAGGCTCAGTTCGGCGGGCGGCACGACCATCTGGACCGATGACACCTTGCCATCGGCCGGGGAGATGACGAGATCGTCGTCCTGAGGCGTCATTCTCTCGGGATCGCGGAAGAAATAAGCGCACCAGAGCGTCAGGATCAGCCCGATCCAGAACAGCGGCTTGAAGATCCAGCCGAGGACCAGCGAGGCGACGAAGAAGGCGGCTATGAAGGGATACCCTTCCTTGTGCACCGGAACGATCGTGTTGCGTACCGTATTGAACAAGCTCATTTATACCGCGCTCCTAAAGCATGTCTCCCGAAGGCGGGAACCGGCTTCGGGCCAAAGACATGCGTGAAAACAAAGAACTAAAGCGCGACAAGCGAATCTCAAAGATCGCGCCGTGCTTGGCGTTCCTTTCTCATCGCTGGTTACAGGGAAACCGCCGCCGGGGCAATGCTGCGGCTCCTTGACCCACATCTATGACGGGCTCCTGAACAGCAAAGCAGCCCGATTGCCGACCATTCAGCTTAGCTCGCGGGCGCAAGTCTGTTGACGACGCCCATGTCGTCGCTCTCGCGGACTTGCTTCAGATGCTCTTCGGCCTGCGTTGCCTCGCGCTGGCGGTTCCACATCGAAGCATAAAGGCCATTCTTCTGGAGAAGCGCGGCGTGGGTGCCGCGCTCTGCAATCTCGCCGCTCTTCAGAACGATGATCTCGTGCGCGCCGATGACGGTGGACAGGCGGTGGGCAATGACCAGCGTCGTGCGGTTCTTGGATACGACATCGAGCGCGGTCTGGATGTCCCGCTCGGTGGTTGTGTCGAGGGCCGACGTCGCCTCGTCGAGGATCAGTATCGGTGGCGCTTTCAGGATCGTCCGCGCGATCGCAACGCGTTGTTTCTCGCCGCCCGAGAGCTTCAAGCCGCGCTCGCCGACCTTGGTCTCAAAGCCCTGTGGCAGCAGATCGATAAAGTGCGCGATCTGCGCGATCTCGGCCGCGGTTTTTACCTCGGCTTCGCTGGCGGAAGGGCGCCCATAGCGGATGTTGTAGGCGACCGTATCGTTGAAAAGGACGGTGTCTTGCGGAACCATCCCGATTACCGATCGCAAGCTTTTCTGGGTCACCGTCCTGATATCCTGACCATCGACCGTGACCGAGCCGCTCTGAATGTCATAGAAACGGTAGAGCAGACGCGACAATGTCGATTTTCCAGCGCCCGATGGTCCAACGACGGCAACGGTCTTGCCGGCAGGCACCTCGAAGGAAATGCCTTTGAGGATCGGACGGGCAGGGTCATAGGAAAAATGCACGTCCTTGAACGAGATGGCGCCTTGCTTGATGGTCAGAGGTGCGGCATCGGGCGCATCCATCACTTCAGCCTTGACTTCGAGGAGATCGAACATCTGCTCGATATCGGTCAAGCCCTGGCGGATTTCACGGTAGACGAAGCCGATGAAGTTTAGCGGGACGGAAAGCTGCAGCAGCATGGCGTTGACGAAGACGAAGTCGCCGACCGTCTGCTCGCCGCGTTGGACCGCAAGGGCCGACAGGATCAACATCACTGTCGTGCCTAGTCCGAAAATCACCCCCTGGCCGAAGTTGAGCCAGCCGAGCGAGGTCCAGACATCGGTGGCCGCCTTCTCGTAGCGTTCCATCGACCTGTCGAAGCGCCGGGCCTCCATCTCCTCGTTGCCGAAGTACTTGACCGTCTCGAAGTTGAGGAGGGAATCGATCGCCTTGGTGTTGGCGTCGGTATCGCTGTCGTTCATCGTGCGGCGGATGGCGATGCGCCAGTCGCTGGCGCGGATCGTGAACCAGATATAGGCCCAGACTGTGAACGCGGTGACGGCGAGATAGGAGAAGCCGTAGCCCCACCAGAAGATGATGGCTGTCAGCAGGAACTCGATCAGAGTCGGGACGGAGTTGAGGATCGTGAACCGCACGATGGTCTCGATCCCCTTTGTGCCGCGCTCGATCACACGCGAAAGCCCACCGGTCTTTCGTTCGAGGTGGAAGCGCAGCGACAGTTCGTGCATGTGCACGAAGGTCTTGTAGGCCAACTGCCGCACGGCATGCTGCCCGACACTGGCAAAGAGCGCGTCGCGCAACTGGTTCAGACCGAGTTGGAGCAGGCGGGTGAGATTGTAGGCGACGACCAATGCCGTTGCACCAACAAGCAGGTCCGGCACCTTGCCGGCCAGATCCATCCTCCCGTTCAGCGCATCCGTCGACCACTTGAAGAAATAGGGGACGAGCAGCAGCACGAACTTGGAAACGAGCAGGTAAACTGAGGCCCAGACGACACGCATCTTGAGATCCGGGCGACCGGTCGGCCACATATAGGGCCAGAGGTTGAACAGCGTCCGCAGGAGATTGGAATCCGAGACGGTTTTGTCGTTTGCCATGCGAATCTCCCGCCGAAAGGCGCTGATGGCGCTGCGTTGCCGACAAATTGGGAGCGGCGGAAATACCGAAAAGGCGCCTCGCCGGACATGATCGTCGTCACCGCCAGATAGGGGTTTTCGGGAGCAATACAACAAATGGACACTGCAGGAAAAGAGCGGCCGGGCATGATATCCGTCCGGCCGCTCTATTCAGAATATGATCGCCTAGAGATGCTCGCCCGAAATCCGCTTGCGGTGAAGCTCTTCCGCGTTTGGCAAGGCGTCCTTGGGAAGGCCGAAGATCTGGCCCGGCAAGATCCGATCCGGGTTTGTGATCTTGTCCTCGTTGGCGACGTAGATTGTCGTATAGCGTACGCCCGCGCCGTAGATGCGCCGCGATATCTGCCAGAGCGTGTCGCCACGGCGGATGATGACCGTCTCGTTACTTGGAGCGAGCGGTGCTTGCTCGATCGTTGTCGGTCCGCCTTGGTCTCCTGCGACCTTGGCCGCAGGTGCGTCCGGCGTGGCCGGCGTGGCCGCAGGGCCGGTCAACTGGGCGATGTCGCCGCCGAGCTTGCCCAGTGCAGTGCCGACCGATTCGGCATCCTTCGGCAGAGCCTGTAGTGTCTGCAGGGCGCCGGCGGCGGCCTGGGCCGCTGTCGAAGCCTGTTGTTTGAAGTCGGCCGTGGCATCGGCTGCCGCGCGGAATTCCATGATGGCACGCAGGGCGAACTCGTTGGCGGAGCGGGCTGCGGCGAGCTGTTCTGCTCCCGGCAATTTGCCGTCGGCGAAGAGCCCGCTGAGCAGAGAGAAGGCCTTGGCGGCATCATTCTTCAGCTTTTCGAGCGCACCTTCATCCAGTGGCACCAACCCTGCCGTATTTCCGGTCTGGAGATTGGCGCCTTGCGCGGCAACCGTCACCTGATTTCCTTCCGGGCGGTTGAAATTCACCGAGGCGCGCACGGCGACCTTGCCGGCGTCGTCGAGAACGTCGACGCGAATCTTGTGATCGCCGACGGAAAGCGGCATCACGCCATCGATCACGAAATGGCCATCGGGACCGGCTTTCGCCTTGCCGATCAGCTTGTCATCCGCATAGGCGACGACGTTTGCCGAAGGCTTCGCCGCGCCTGCGACAAAGATCTTGTCGCCTTCGATCTCGACGGCGCTGACCATAACGTCGGCAGCCGTAGCTGTGCCTGGCTGCGTGCCATCGGCTGCGGGCACGTTCGCCACATCCGTCGAGCCCGGCGTGACTTGGGCTGCAGGCTGATCAGACGGAGCGACGCCGCCATTGGAGGCAACCTGGGCGTCCGGCTTGGGCGCCGTGATGATGCGACTTGCGGTGCCGGACTTGGAAACCATAGCCAGCAGTTCGGAGCTCTTGCCATCCTTGGGAACCGATACGGTCGCGACTTCTTCCGATGTCGAGGCCTTGCCATCCTTGCCGGTGGCGCGCAGGACGAGCTGGTGATCGCCAGCGGCAAGCGGGTTTTCGAGCACGGCAGCAAAGTCGCCGGTCGGACCGACGTCGGTCGTGGTCACGACCTTGTCGCCGTCCATGATTTCAAGCCTGCTGTTCGGCTCGGCCGAGCCGGCAATGACGGTGGAGCCGTCCGGTTCGACGCGTAGCACATCGAATGTCGGGAGCTTGCTGGCACTCTCTGCCGGGGCAACCGCGGACGGTTGGCTCGCAGGCGCGCCGGCTTCCCTGGAGCCTGTCAGCGCCGCTTCAGCCATCGCAATCGCCGCTGTCGCATCGGCAGCGGTTTCCGGCAGTGCCTTGATGATGGTCAGTGCCTTCGCTGCGCCATCCTTGGCTTTGGAGGCGGCGGCGGCCGTAACCGGGTTCGTGCCATCAGGGATCGCAAGGTCTGCAAGTGCCTGAAGCGAGGTCGTCGCCTTCGACTTGGCGGCTTCGAAACCTTCCTGGGTCGGGCCCTTGCCGTCGGCAAAGAGCGCCTTAAGTTGCGAAATGGATTGGCCTGCCTCCGAAGCAAGGCGCCCGACTGTCTGGGTCGTCGCGGCATCGTCCGGGGCTGAGGGGCGCGATGTCTTCGCGGAATCGGTGACCGTCTTCTTCACTTCGGAGCCGGCCTGGTTGATTGCGTCACCAACTTTCGCGGCGTCTCCGCCGATGCGGGGCATGACGAAAAAGACCATCAACAGAATTGCGACTACAAGCACTGCAAGGGCCAGCAAGCCGGCACGGTTTCTCATCATCACGTCTCCCCAGGCGGCAATCTTGCCGGACTTCCTAAAATTGCTAGCGATTCCCGCTGCTTTGCACAAGCAGTCAAAGTAGCCAGGCAAATGTAAGACGCAGGTTTTCCGTCATTTTTCTTGACTGGAGCCAGAGAGAATAGTTGTTTGCCCGTATGACAGATCAATCTCATTCCATTCGCTCCATCTGTGTTTACTGTGGCTCGCGGCCGGGCAGCGATCCTCGCCACATGGCGGCCGGCCGTGCGCTGGGTAAGGAAATCGCCGAATATGGCCTGCGCCTCATCTATGGTGGAGGCACCAAGGGCATCATGGGGGCTGTGGCGAGCGGCGTGCTTTCGAACGGTGGTCAGGTAACCGGCATCATCCCCGAATTCCTGATCGACATGGAGGCTACGCGCCATTCCCTCGGCCAGCTCAATGAACTGATTGTAACGCCTGATATGCATACGCGCAAACATGCGATGTTCGAGCGCTCCGACGCCTTCGTAGCGCTTCCGGGCGGCATCGGTACGCTGGAGGAAATCGTCGAGATCATGACCTGGGCGCAGCTCGGCCGTCACGAGAAGCCGATGGTGTTTGCCAACGTCGGCGGCTTCTGGGATCCGATGATGGAGCTCATGCGCCACATGACCGACGAGGGTTTCGTCCATACGGCCCATCGCGTTCAGCCGCTCGTCATAGACGACATATCCGAAATCATCCCCGGCATCATGGCACAGGCGGCCGAGATCGCATCCCTGGACCGCGAGGGTGAGGACGAGGTGATCTCGAAGATGTAACGCGTTCCTAGATCAGGATGACTTTAGGCCCGATGGGCCTGAAATCTAAATGCTGCCCCGGCTCCTGCTCTAGCGCTCCCGGCTCCCCTTGAGCGTCGCCCAGCTGTAGAGGAACAAGCCCGCCCAGATCAGCGGGAAGGCGATCATGCGCGCCGTGCCGAGCGGTTCGCGGAACACGAAGATCGCGATGAGGAAGATCATCGTCGGGGCGATGTACTGCATGATGCCGATGGTCGAAAGGCGCAGCAGCTTGGCGCCATTGGCATAGATCATCAGCGGTACGGCGGTGACGATGCCGCAGCCGAGCAACAGGGCGGTGTCGGCCCAGCCGGTGCGATAGAAGTGTCCTTCGCCGCTGCCGAGCTCCAGATAGAGAACGTAGAACAGGGCCGGGACGCTGAGGATCAGCACCTCCAGGAAGAAACCCTGGTTCGGACCGAGCGGCAGCGTCTTGCGAAACAGCGCATAGAGACCCCAGGAAATCGTCAGCGTCAGCGACACCCACGGCAAGCCGCCGCTATCGAGCGCCAGCACGACGACCGCAAGGCCAGCCAACGCAATCGCTGCGATTTGAACAGGTTGCAATCGCTCTTTCAATACCACGGCGCCGAGGAAGATGCTGAACAGCGGATTGATGAAATAGCCGAGCGCCGCGTCGATCGCGTGGCCGCTGCCGATCGCCCAGACATAGGTGCCCCAATTGACAGTGATCAGGCTAGCGGTGAGCGCCGCCATGGCCAGCATCCGCGGTGATCGCAAGGCTGTGTGGATATCTTGCGTGCGGCCGAGGACGACGAGCACCAGCCCTGCCAAGGGCAAGGACCAGAGGATGCGATGAGCGATAACCTCCGCCGGCGAAATATGAGCGACGGCCTTCATGTAGATCGGTAGGAAGCCCCACAGAAGATACGCCGTCAGCGCAAAGGCGAAGCCACGTGGACTGTCTTCGTTCTTGACGATCGGAGCGCTTGCATTGGCGGACATCGAGTGTTTCCATATTTGTTCTTGTTATGGATCCGCTTAACGCAACGGACGTGAATAGGCCAATTCATTTCGGTGAATGGATGCCGGCCATCGCGACGGTGAAGACCATGGACGAAGAGGCTCTTGCGAACTGCCGAAGGGCGTTTGCCGCGCAGGTGCTTTCAAAGGAGGGCGTGCAAAGCGACGACGCGCTGTTGCGCGCCTTCGCGACGGTGCCGCGCGAGCGGTTCCTGGGGCCGCCGCCGTGGAAGATGGCGAGTTGGTGCGGCTATGTCGATGTTCCCTCGGGGGATCCCTCTGTCGTCTACCAGGATGCCCTGTTTGCGCTTCAGCATGAGCGGCATGTCAACAACGGTAGCCCGAGCTTGCATGCCAGGGGCATCCATAAGCTGGCGCTGCGCCGTGGGGAAACGGTCTGCCATGTAGGCGCCGGCAGTGGCTACTACACGGCGATCATGTCCCTGCTGGTTGGCGGCGATGGCCACGTCACTGCCGTCGAATTCAATGAGGAGCTGGCGAGGCGCGCCGAGGATAATCTGCGGGCCTATCCGAACGTTCACGTCGTCCGTGGCAACGGGGTCGAATGGCCGCGCGAGCTGACCGATGCCGTCTATGTGAACTTTGCCGTCCATTTTCCGGCCGAAGCCTGGGTGGAGCGGTTGAGTGTCGGCGGTCGACTGATCATGCCGCTGGGCGTCCCTGACGTCGATGCGGCCGGCCCGACCGGGCTTGCTTCCTACGCTGGTTTCTTCCTGTTTTGCCGCGAAGAACATGGCTACGCAGCCGAGTATCTTGGCGCGGTCGCGTTTGTCTGGGCAGAGGCCGTGGCGGGTGGCTTCGACAGCTACAGGCGGCTCGAAGCCGCCTTCAGCAGGGGCGGTATGCAGCATGTCCGTGCCCTGCGCTGGAAGACCGCACGGCAGGGCAAGGAGTGGTATTCGGAGGCCGATTGGGGCCTCGTATTCGGTATGTGACGCCTATTCGGCGGCGATCTTGCCGGCCAGTTGCCGGTTCTTCATCAGCTTATAGATCACCGAGTCCATCAGTGCCTGGAACGATGCGTCGATGATGTTCTCGGACACGCCGACCGTCCACCAGCGAACCCCGTCGCTATCGGTGGATTCGATGAGAACGCGGGTGATGGCCTCGGTGCCGCCGTTGAGGATGCGGACCTTGAAGTCGGCCAGAACCAGATCATCGATCTCGTGCTGATATTTGCCGAAGTCCTTGCGCAGCGCAAGGTCGAGCGCGTTGACCGGACCGTCGCCTTCCGCGACCGACATGATCGTCTGCCCGTCGATGACGATCTTCACGACGGCTTCCGAGACGATTTTCACGCGGCCATGGGAATCGAAGCGGCGCTCGACCATGATGCGGAAGCCCTCGACAGAGAAGAATTCCGGGATCGTGCCGAGGGTCCGCCGAGCAAGCAGCTCGAAGCTGGCATCGGCGCCCTCATAGGCATAGCCTGATGCTTCACGCTCCTTGACCAGCGCGATCAAGCGGTCGAGCTTCGGGTCGTCCTTGCCGACCTCGATGCCGCGGCGCTTTAGCGCATTGATGAAGTTCGCCTTGCCACCCTGGTCTGAGACCATGACCTTGCGGAAATTACCGACGCTTTCAGGCGTCACATGCTCGTAGGTGCGCGGATCCTTGAGCAAAGCCGAAGCATGAATGCCAGCCTTTGTCGCAAAGGCAGACGCGCCGACATAAGGCATCTGATGATCGGGCGAGCGGTTCAACAGCTCGTCGAAAGCGTGCGAGAGTCGTGTGAGATTCAACAATCGCTCGGTGTCGATCGAGGTTTCGAACCGGGATGAATAGGTTTCCTTCAGCGCCAGCGTTGGGATCAGGGTCACGAGGTTGGCATTGCCGCAGCGCTCGCCGATGCCGTTCAGCGTGCCCTGGATCTGTCGCACACCCGCCTCCACGGCGGCAAGCGAATTGGCGACCGCCTGACCGGTGTCGTTGTGCGCGTGGATGCCAAGACAGTGACCGGGAACGCCCGCCGCAATAACCGCGTGGACGATATTGCGGATTTCTGGCGGTTGCGTGCCGCCATTGGTGTCGCAGAGCACGACCCAGCGTGCGCCGGATTCATAGGCGGTCTTGGCGCAGGCGATAGCATAGGCGGGGTTTGCCTTGTAACCGTCGAAGAAATGTTCGCAGTCGACCAATGCCTCCTTGCCCGCGGCGACGGCGGCTTTGACGCTCTCAGCGATGCTTTCGAGGTTTTCCTCGTTGGTGCAGCCAAGCGCCACCTTCACGTGATAGTCCCAGCTCTTGGCGACAAAACAGATCGCGTCGCTCTCGGCCTGCAGTAGACTCGCCAGGCCCGGGTCGTTGGAGGCTGAAATACCGGCTCGCTTCGTCATTCCGAAGGCGACGAAGCGAGCTTGCGTCGTGCGCTTCTCGCTGAAGAAGGCAGTATCCGTCGGATTGGCGCCAGGATAGCCGCCTTCCACGTAGTCAAGGCCGAACTCATCAAGCATGCCTGCGATCGCAATCTTGTCCTCGACGGAGAAGTCGATGCCGGGCGTCTGCTGCCCGTCGCGCAGCGTCGTGTCGAAGAGGTAGATCTTTTCGCGTGTCATGATGGTGGTCCTGTCGGCCTTGTGGCTCGCTAATGCTTTCCGGCGAACTTGTCAGTAGCGCGGATCAGCTTGTCGAGGATGCCTGGTTCCGAATAGGCGTGTCCGGCGCCTTCGATCAGATGGAACTCTGCCCTTGGCCACGCCTTGTGCAATAGCCAGGCATACTTTGCCGGGCAGGGCATGTCGTAGCGGCCGTGCACGATGACACCGGGAATGTCATTCAGCTTATAAGCATCGCGCAGCAACTGTCCTTCGTCCATCCAACCCGCATTGACGAAGAAGTGGTTTTCGATGCGCGCGAAAGCATAGGCAAAGTCGGCCTCCTCGAACTTGCCGCTGGTCGACTTTTCCGGCAGCAGCGTGATCGTCTCGCCTTCCCAGATGCTCCAGGCTTTGGCAGCCTCTAAGGCAACGGCCCTGTCCGCGCCGGTAAGCCGGCGATTGTAGGCATGCATCATTTCATGGCGCTCTTCCGGCGGGATCGGCGCAATGAAGCGCTCCCATTTGTCGGGGAACATTTCCGACACCCCGAACTGATAGTACCAGTCGAGCTCGGCCTTGGTGAGCGTATAGATGCCGCGCACGATCAGTTCGGAAACACGCTCCGGATGCTTCTCGGCATAAGCGAGCGCCAGCGTCGAGCCCCACGAGCCACCGAAGACTTGCCACTTCTCGACGCCTGCCATCTCACGCAGCCGCTCGATGTCGCCGACAAGGTGCCAGGTCGTGTTGGCATTGAGATCGGCGTGCGGCGTGGACTTGCCGCAACCACGCTGGTCGAACAGCAATACGTCGTAGAGCGCAGGGTCGAAGAGGCGGCGGTGGCTCGGCGAAAAGCCGCCGCCAGGCCCGCCGTGCAGGAAGATCGCCGGCTTTGCACCCGGCGTGCCCGAACGCTCCCAATAGATCTTATGGCCGTCGCCGACGTCGAGGTGGCCGGAGGCATAGAGTTCGATCTCGGGGTAGAGGGTACGCAACACTTCAGTCATATTTTGACGCCTTCGGCTGGCCAGATTGCAGTATCGTGATCGGGATGCTGGAAGGAAATGATTGCCTCCTGCTGCGCGTAGTAATCCGGATCCTTGTGAATGGGTTGGTCGAAGATCGTCTCGACCCAGGGAATGCGGGTGTCGTAGTTGACCTGAATTTGCGGTGCCAGATCGCTGCGGTCGTCGAATGTTCCGATCGCCAGCTCGAGGCCGCCCGGGTGGCGGTAGGTCATCGGCGTGCCGCAATTCTTGCAGAAACCGCGCTCGATATTGACGGAGGACTGGAAATAGCTGGGCGCGCCGCGCGTCCACGCCATGCCTTCGTCAGGCGTCGTGACCAGGGCGGAGAAGAACCCGCCGAACTGCTTCTGGCACATACGGCAATGGCAGATCGAGGGACGGCCAAGCTTGCCGCTGATGCGGAATCTAACTGCGCCGCATTGGCAGCCGCCGGTTCGAATGGGTTCGCTCATTGTGACGCTCCGGTTGGCCAATGGGCCGTGTCGTGATCGGGATGCTGGTGATTGCTCGCGGCAATGGCGTTGTCGCGATCGGGCGTTTCGGGTTCCGGCTCGACGGGCAGGGCATCGAGCTCGCGAAACCAGCTCATCCTGTGTCCGATGTTCGATTGCATCACCGGCTTGACGCAATCGGGATCGTCCAATGAGCCGAGCACGATGTTGATGAAGTCGGCATCCGGAACATCGTAGAAAAGCGGCGTCCCGCAGTCCGCGCAAAAGCCGCGCCTTACGATACCGGAAGAGTGGAACCATTTGGGCTCACCGCGCGTCAGTGCAAAATCTGTTCGCTTCGCCACAGCCAGCGGCATGAAGTAGTTTCCGGCCGCCTTCTGGCACATGCGGCAGTGGCAAAGGTGCGGATAGCCGAGTTCGCCGACGGCCCGGTAGCGAACCGCGCCGCACTGGCAACCTCCGCTCAGAGCCGCAGCGGAGGTCATGGATTTCTCTCCTCAGGCCACGTCGTCGTGTCATGGTCCGGATGCTGGTAGGATACGATGTCGAGCACGAAGGGAGCAGCCTCGGCATCGTCTTCCGTCTCTCGGGCGGGCAACTCGTGCAGATGGTCGACGAAGCCGATCTTGCCTTCGGTGCCGAACTGGATGACTGGTGCAAGGGCGGACGGATCATCGAAGGCGCCTGCCGCGACTGCCATGCCATCCGGCGCCTCGTAAGTCAGCGGCGTGCCGCAATCGGCGCAGAAGCCGCGCTCGACCATGTTGGACGAACGAAAGCGCTTGCGCTCGCCGCGCGTCCATTCGAACTCGGCGCCACGCACGGAGACCAGCGGTGCGTAATAGGCACCGAACGCCTTCTGACACATGCGGCAATGACAGATGGACGTTTCCTTCAACGTGCCACGAACGCGAAAACGGATCGCCCCGCACTGGCACCCACCGGTATAGGTGGTCATCTCTTCACCTCCCACTTAGTCACCCGTTCGCCCGTGGCCGGATCCTTGCCGTCCTTCAGCTGGATGCCTTCGGCAAGCAGGGTGTCGCGTATTGTGTCGGCCTCGGCGAAGTTCTTCGCCTTGAGCAATTCGAGCCGCGCCTTCACGCGTCGGTCGATTTCGATGGCGACCGCTTCGTCGATTTCTGCCTTCTCAGGCAGGACACCGAGCAGGGTCGCGCTGGCGGCAAAAGTTGCGTGATCGCCGGACTGGGCAAGCGCATGCAACGCTTGAATGGCCGCCACCGTGTTGAGGTCGTCGGCCAAAGCGCTGAGGACAGCGGCGTCGGGCTGCGCGCCCCCTGCGTCCGCTGCCGGCCACTTGGCGAGCACCCGTTCGGCCTCCTCCAGCCGCTTGACCGAAAAGTCGATCGGCTCTCGGTAGTGGGTCATCAGCATGGCAAGACGCAGGACTTCGCCGGGCCACTGCCGGCCGCCGAACTTCTCGGTGTGTAGCAACTCGTAGATAGTGACGAAATTGCCTTCCGACTTCGACATCTTGCGGCCCTCGACCTGCAGGAAGCCGTTGTGCATCCAGACGTTCGCCATGACCTTGGTGCCATGGGCGCAACGCGACTGGGCGATCTCGTTCTCATGGTGGGGGAAGATCAGGTCGAGACCGCCGCCGTGAATGTCGAAGACCTCGCCGAGATAGCGTTCGCTCATGGCCGAGCATTCGATATGCCAGCCCGGGCGACCGCGTCCCCAAGGGCTTTCCCAGCCGGGTTCGTTGTCGCTCGAAAGCTTCCAGAGGACGAAGTCGCCCGGGTTTTTCTTGTGCGCCTCGACCGCGACGCGGGCGCCGGCCTGCTGTTCCTCGAGGTTGCGCCTGGAAAGCGCGCCGTAATCTGTCATGGATTTCGTATTGAACAGCACTTCGCCCTCCGCCTGATAGGCGTGGCTCTTGGCAATCAGCTTCTCGATGATCGCGATCATCTGGGCAATGTTGTCGGTCGCCCGCGGCTGGATCGTCGGATCAAGGCAGCCGAGGGCCTTGGCGTCTTCGAGATATTGCGTCTCGGTTCTTTCGGTGACCAAGCGGATCGCCTCGTTCAGCGGCAAGCCGGGGTGGTCGCGCAGAGCCCGCGCATTGATCTTGTCATCGACGTCGGTGATGTTGCGCGCATAGGTGACATGTTCGGCGCCATAGACATGGTTCAGCAGCCGAAACAGCACATCGAAGATGATGGCGGGACGTGCGTTGCCGATATGGGCGTAGTCATAAACAGTCGGGCCGCAAACATACATGCGCACGTTCTGCGAATCGATCGGCGCAAAAGCCACCTTTTCGCGCGTCAGCGTGTTGTAAAGCTTCAGTTCCGGCTTCTTAGTGTCTGGCGCGCCGGCCATATCTACTCTCCCAAATGCAATGATCCGAAAAATTCTACCACCGGCGGGCCGGGGCGTTTCTCATCTTGGACTTTTCAGGAGACGAAAACGGCCAGGCCAGCGAGCGCGCTAGCGAATAATCTTCCGGCAGATAATGCAGACAACCGTTTTCATGGCGGGTTTTATGGCGCGGGAACCGGGTTTGGTCAAGGGGGTGAGGAGCGGTCCGACTGACGCCCGAAGCGTAAGCGCAGGGCCTGGGGACCTCCCGCATCGCAGGGCAACAAAATTCTGCTACAACCCGCCAAAGAAAGCGAAAGAGCCCTGGTGTGAAAACACTCTGTCGAGCAATCCTCGCACTGGTGATTCTGACTGTCGCGGTCACATCGTATCTGGCATACGATCGCGCGATGGCACCGTTCACTCCTCCGACACTTGCGGACTATCCCATACAGGGCATCGACATCAGCCACCATCAGGGCGCCGTAGATTGGCGAGCCTTGGCGCGGCAGCCGAACGTTCGCTTCGCGATCATGAAGGCGACCGAGGGCGGGGATCACCGCGACACGCGCTTTGCCGAAAACTGGAAGGCTGCGAAAGATGCCGGAATCGTGCGCGGCGCCTATCACTTCTTCACATTCTGCCGGCCCGGCCGTGAACAGGCCCGTAATCTGATGGCGACCGTGCCTGTCGAAGCGGACGCATTGCCGATCGCGATCGACCTCGAATTCACCGGCAACTGTGGCAAGGTGCCGACGCTCGATGAACTGAGTGCGGAAATCAACGCATTCCTGGACGAACTGAACGGCGCTTATCCCGGCCGGCCGATCTTCTATCTGAACCAGCAATTCTTCGATCAATACCTGAAGGGAAACGAGGCACGGTTCCCCGATCACTATCTATGGCTGCGCAGCATCGGGCAGGAGCCACGGCAGAACGACTGCCGCGACTGGTCAATCTGGCAGTTCGCCGATAACGGCACGCTGAACGGCATTCAGGGACCAGTGGACCTCAACGCGCTATGTCCCTCGGAAACAGGCTTCGCTCACCTGTTGCGGGTCGCTCCGTCGAGTTGATTGTTGCCTTACTCCGGCAGGCGGTAATCGACGAGCTTGTTTTCGCGAACGATGAAGAGCTTGCCGGTCTCGGTCACGTCAGGGCCGACCAGCGGCAGGATCGCCTTGGCGACCTCGGAGGGATGCGGCAACGTCTCTGGATCTTCGCCCGGAACGGCCTGCGCGCGCATGGCGGTGCGGGTGGCGCCGGGATCGACACTGGTGATGCGAAGCGGCGTGCGCTGCGTTTCTCCGGCCCAGGTCCGGGCAAGCGCTTCGACGGCAGCCTTGGACGCGGAGTAGGGACCCCAGAAAGGACGGCACTTGTGCGCAGCGCCCGATGAGAGAATGACGGCGCGGCCGGCCTCCGAGCGCGAAAGCAGCGGATCGACCGAACGGATCAGTCGCCACGTCGCCGTGACGTTGATGTTCATCACCTTCTCGAAGGTCTTTGCCTCAATATGCCCGATCGGCGAAATCACGCCGAGTACGCCCGCATTGGCGACCAGGATGTCGAGTTTGCCCCAGCGCTCGAAGATCGAGGCGCCGAGCGCATCGATCGCGTTCATGTCGGCCAGGTCGAACGGGACAAGGGTGGCCGAGCCGCCAACGGACTTGATCGCATCGTCGAGATCCTCGAGGCCGCCGACCGTGCGAGCACAGGCAATCACATGGGCGCCGGCCTTTGCCAGTTCAAGTGCCGTGAAATAACCGATGCCGCGGGATGCGCCGGTGACGAGCGCGATCTTGCCTTCAAGGTTGATAGTCATTGTGCCCCGGTCCTGCGTCGCTGAAAAACCAAGGGGCGCAATAAGCGCCCCCTCGTCAAATGTCAAAGCCCATGGCTGTCAGCCATTGGTCGCGAGCAGGGAAACCTTGCGGCCCATCGTTTCGCCGTCCTTGTCGAGAAGGCGAGTCGGATAGTCGCCGGTGAAGTAGTGGTCGGTGAACTGCGGGCGGGCGTCGTTACGGTCCTCGCCGCCGACGGCGCGATAAAGGCCGTTGATCGACAGGAACTGCAGGGAGTCGGCGCCGATATATTTGCACATGGCCTCGAGGCTGTCGTACTGGTTGGCCAGCAACTTCTCGCGGTCCGGCGTGTCGATGCCGTAGAAGTCGGGATAGTAGATCATCGGGCTTGCGACGCGCAAATGCACTTCCCTGGCGCCGGCATCGCGGATCATCTGCACGATCTTCAGCGAGGTGGTGCCGCGCACGACCGAATCGTCGACGAGCACGACGCGCTTGCCCTCGATCATCGCCCGGTTGGCGGAGTGCTTCAGCTTGACGCCGAAGGCGCGGATCTGCTGCGTCGGCTCGATGAAGGTGCGGCCGACATAATGGTTGCGGATGATGCCGTATTCGAAGGGAATGCCGCTTTCCTGAGCGTAGCCGAGCGCTGCCGGTGTGCCGCCGTCCGGTACGGGAACGACGACGTCAGCCGCAACAGGCGCTTCCTTGGCAAGGTTGACGCCCATGTTCTTGCGCGCGACATAGACGCTGCGACCGCCGACGACAGAGTCCGGACGAGCGAAATAGACATATTCGAACAGGCAGAGGCGCTCCGGCTGGCCGTTGCCGGCCTTGCGGGCGTCGATCGAGATCGAGCCGTCCGGCTGGATTTCGCAGATGATGACTTCACCGTTCTCGACGTCGCGGACGAACTTGGCGCCGATGATGTCAAGCGCGCAGGTCTCCGAGCAGAAGATCGGCTTGCCGTCGAGCTCACCCATGACGAGCGGACGGATGCCGGTGGGATCACGCGCTGCAATCAGCTTCGTGCGCGTCATGGCGAGCATCGAATAGCCGCCTTCCATCTGGCGGATCGCGTCGATGAAGCGGTCGGCCGTGGAGCTGTAGCGTGAGCGGGCGATGAGGTGGAGAACAACTTCCGTATCGGAGGTCGACTGACAGATGGCGCCACCGGCGATCAGCTGGCGGCGAAGGGTGAGCCCGTTCGTGAAGTTGCCGTTGTGGGCGATGGCGATGCCGCCGACTTCGAGTTCCGCAAAGAGCGGCTGCACATTGCGGAGCGCCACTTCGCCGGTCGTTGAATAGCGATTGTGGCCGATGGAGATGTTGCCGGGCAGGCGGGCGAGGGTGGTCGGGTTCGTGTAGTGATCGCCGACGAGGCCCATATGCCGTTCGGAGTGGAAGCGCAAGCCATCGAAAGAGACGATGCCGGCCGCTTCCTGCCCGCGATGCTGAAGGGCGTGAAGGCCGAGCGCCGTCAACGTTGACGCATCGTCATGGCCAAGAATGCCGAAGACGCCGCATTCTTCGTGGAGCGTATCTCCATCGAATTCATCATTGAGCGTCAAGGAATGAGACTGGTTCATCGATGCGGGCCTTTGCTCTCACAAGAATGGATCGGCTTTTCCATAGCATGACGCCGTTGTCATGCGTTTTAAACGGCTGAGGCCCGGCGGAGCGGATGCCCGGCCGGACCTTTATTCACGTTCCGCTCAAATGGCAATTGCCAGGTGGCGGGTCAAGCTGTTGAACACTGCGTCAATTAGACGGCTGTTGTGCACCATTCGTAGGGGCGGGCGCGGCATCTTCGGCTGGGGCCTGATCGGATGCCGGCGCATTGCCACTCTCAGTATTGCCGCCCTGCGGCTGAATTTTGTCCATCACGCTCGCCCGCACCATCTGCGCGAATTCGGCCGGCAGTACGGACTGCAACTTGACGACCATTGAGTCCAGGAACGGTTTCGACTTGGCGTTGTTCACCCACGCCGGGCGGTGATCCGCGTCCACGAGCCAGTTCCAGAAAGCGACGGCGACGACGAGAAGAAGTATGCCCCTAGCCGCGCCGAAGAGAAAGCCCAAAGTGCGGTCCAGCGCGCCGATCCGGCTGTCGATGATGAAGTCAGCGATCTTCATGGTAATGAAGGAAATCACGATCAGCGCGATCAGGAACACGACCGCGGCCGAACCGACGATCGCGATGCGGTCGTCATCCGTGTACTTCCTCGCATAGGGAACGAGGTAGGGATAGAAATAGTATGCGGCGGCTGCAGAGCCGCCCCAGCTTGCGATCGAAAGAACTTCGCGGGAGAAGCCGCGCACCATTGCAAGTACGGCGGAGAAAAGAACGACGCCGATGACAATACCGTCGAAAATCGTAATGGGCATATAAATTCAACTCCAGGACCGCCGTTTATCTACGGCTTGGTCGCGCCTCATTGCGTGCTTCCTATAACATCACCGATGCTGGCGATGAAAGGATCAAACCTCTTCTTCCACACGTCGCAGTGCGCCTTTCGACCCGGCGATACGTGCAACCAGGTCCGGCAGGCTTTCAATCTCACTCCAGCGACCGCCGGAACCCTTCGGCAGGTCAGCTGACGCCGAGGGAAGCAGCGCGGCAGAAAAGCCCAGCTTCTCGGCTTCTTTGAGGCGCTGGGACGTATGTGAAACCGGCCGGACGGCGCCCGACAGGCTGACTTCGCCGAAATAGACACAATTGGCCGGGAGGGCAATACCGGCGAGCGAGGAAACGAGCGCCGAGGCGACGGCGAGATCGGCGGCCGGCTCGGAGATGCGGTAGCCGCCTGCGATGTTGAGATAGACGTCGTGCTGGCCGAGGCGCACCCCGCAATGGGCCTCGAGTACGGCAAGGATCATCGACAGACGCGCCGAATCCCAGCCGACGACGGCGCGGCGGGGGGTGCCGAGCGACGTCGGGGCAACGAGCGCCTGCACTTCCACCAGGATTGGACGCGTGCCCTCCATACCGGCAAAGACGGCTGCTCCCGGCGATTTCTCGTTGCGCTCGCCAAGGAAGAGTTCAGAGGGATTGGCGACCTCGCGCAGCCCCTTGTCTGACATTTCGAAGACGCCGATCTCGTCCGTCGGTCCAAAGCGGTTCTTGACGGTGCGCAGGATACGGTAGTGATGGCCGCGATCGCCTTCGAAGTAGAGAACGGCATCAACCATGTGCTCGACGACACGGGGGCCTGCGATCTGCCCGTCCTTGGTGACGTGGCCGACGAGAACCATCGCGGCGCCGGTCTGCTTGGCGAAGCGGATCATCGACTGAACGCCGGTGCGCACCTGCGTCACCGTTCCAGGCGCGGATTCAGCCAGTTCGCTCCAAAGCGTCTGGATGGAGTCGATGATCACAAGATCGGGCCGCTTGCCTTCCGCAACCGTCGCCAGAATGTCCTCGACATTGGTTTCGGCCGCCAGCAGGACATCGGTGTCGGCCGCCTTGAGGCGCTGCGCCCGCAACCGTACCTGGGCTACCGCCTCTTCACCCGAAACATAGATGATCCTATGGCCGCGACGGGAAAGCGCTGCCGCCCCCTGCATCAGCAGCGTCGACTTGCCGATACCAGGATCGCCACCGATCAGCACGGCCGAACCGCGCACGAAACCGCCGCCGAGCGCCCGGTCGAGTTCCGAGATGCCGGTGTGGATGCGCGGCGCTTCTTCAATCTCGCCAGAGAGTGCCGTCAGTGCCACCGGGCGGCCTTTTTTCGGCGTCTTGGTCGGCCCGCCGCCAATGCCGCCCATCGGGTCTTCTTCGACGATTGTATTCCACTCGCCGCAGTTATCACACTTGCCCGCCCAGCGGTTATGGACCGCACCGCAGCTCTGGCAGATGAATTGTGTCCTGGCCTTCGCCATCAATCATGCTTTCGGTTGGATGGCCGCCAGCGCGTCGCATCGAATCACTTTGATTGCTCAAATAATCATTCGCGGCACTGATCAAAACTAATGATTTCCCTATCAGGGGCTCCGGTGGCACTTGTTCTCCACTATCTTGGAGGCCACGACGATGCTGGACTATTCCCTCGCGCACTGGATCGCGTTTCTTTCCGCGGCAGTCCTGCTCAACCTGTCACCGGGTCCCGACATGGCCTTCATTCTCGGCCACACCCTCAAAAGCGGGACAAGGACCGGCTTTGCCGCACTCTTCGGCATCTGGACCGGCGCCAGCCTGCATGTGGCTATGGCGGCATTCGGTCTGTCCGCGATCCTCGCCGCCTCTGCGCTGGCGTTTTCGATCGTGAAATGGGTCGGTGCAATCTACCTCATCTGGCTCGGCCTTCAGGCCCTGCGCTCGAAAGGCGATGGCGGTCTGGTCAATGCAGCGAAGGACGTCCTGCCCTGGAGCCGCGTCTACAGACAGGGCATCCTGGTTTCGCTTCTGAACCCGAAAGTCGCGATCTTCTTCCTCGCCTTCCTGCCGCAATTTGTGGTCGACGGCGCCGGGCCGACCTGGCTGCAGCTGGCGGTCCATGGCGTGCTCATCATCGCCGTTGCCGCCTTCATCGAGCCGCCGCTCATTCTGGCGGGAGGCCGCCTTGCCGATCTCATCAAGCGCAAGAGAAGCATCGGCCTCTGGCTCGACCGCGGTCTTGGCGCGCTGCTGGTGGCGCTCGGCGTGCGACTGGCCCTGACGACGCGCTGAGGTCCTTAGTCTTCCTCGTACAGGTAGCGCCGCTCGTGGCGTAGGCCGATGCTGGTCAAGATCTCATAGCCGATCGTGCCGGCCGACCGCGCGACGTCGTCGACGAGCACGTTCTTCCCGAACAGTTCCACGTAATCGCCTGCACGCACTGCGTTTTCGGGAAGATCCGTGACGTCGAAAATTGTCAGGTCCATGGTGATGCGCCCCGCAACCGGAACCTTCCGCCCGGCCACGAAGCCCTGTCCACCCTGCGGCACGGTCTGACGCAGCGGCACGCCAGCGCTCGACTGGCTGCGCAGGTACCCGTCGGCATAGCCGGCCGACACGATGGCGAGCCTGCTGTCGCGGGTCAGTCGCGTGGCGCGGCCATAGCCGACGGATTCGCCCTCTTTCACCGTGCGAACCTGAATGATCCGCGCCTCGGCGCTCACCACCGGCCGCATCGGGTTCACCATGTTGTTGACGGCTTCGCCGCCGTAGAGCGCGATGCCGGGACGCGTGAGATCAAAGTGATAGTCGCTGCCGAGGAAGATGCCGGCCGACGCTGCAAGGCTTGAATCGATACCTTCATAGGCGGCGCTAACCTGTCGAAATGATTCAAGCTGCTGCCGGTTCATCTCCGACGAACGGTCGTCGCTGCAGGCGAGATGACTCATGACGAGCACCGGCGCAAAACTTGCCGGGCGCGAAACGTCGTCGGCAAGCGCGATCGCCTCGTCCATGGAAAGGCCCAGCCTGTTGAAGCCCGTATCGACATTGAGCGCGCAGGGGTAATCGCCGTATTCGGCAAGAACCGCCATCCAGAAGGCGAGTTGCTCTTCCGACGAGAGCACCGGCACGAGGTCGTTTTCGAAGAGCCGCCGCTCTGTGCCGGGCCAGATGCCGGAGAGGACGAAAATGCGTGCGTCCGGCACGTAGGGCCGCAGTGTCACGCCTTCATCGACGGTGGCCACGAAGAAATCACGTGCGCCGGCCATGTAGAGCGCTTCGCCGGAGTCTTCGATGCCGGTGCCATAGGCGTCCGCCTTCACGACCGCGGCGACCCGCGCCTTTGTGGAGCGTCGCGCCATGTCCTTCCAGTTTTCCGTCAACGCCGTCAGATCGACGGTCAGGCGCAGGCCGGCGGAATCGAATGGATCTTCGTCTTCGAAACTATCAATAAAATCAGTCATGGTACTTCACAAACGTGGGGAGGGTGCTTGTCGCATGGCAGTCTAGAGATCAATAAGGCAAAGTGAAAGCAAGCCAAGGAGATATCGATCTTGCGATCACTTTTGTTCAAGACGCAGGGGCGCGCCTGAAGTAGTTTGGTTCGATGGAGAATGTATCGCAAAAAGAGGCGGCCGACGCGATGCCGCTCGCAGGCATCGAACGGGCGCGCTTCTGGCGTGACCGGAGATTCCGCAACATGGAATGCCTGAGCGCAAGCTTCCTGACGCATGAGTATGCGCCTCATGCCCACGACACCTTCTCGATTGGCGCGATCGAAAGCGGCACGCAGATCGCCACGATGAAGGGCGTCCGGGAGGAGACCGGCGCAGGCGATCTCTATCTCATCGACCCAGGTGTCGTGCATGACGGCGTTCCGGGCGGCGAGGGGTATCGCTATCGAATGATCTACCCCGATGCCAAACTCTTCGTCGACATCCTCGAAGACGTGACCGGCAGGGCCTTCAACGGCACGCCGTCCTTCCCGAAGGAGCTTCTCAACGATCCCGAGATGGCGGCTGCCTTCCATTGCGCTCACCGCGTGCTGGAGAGCGGTGCCGGAGCACTGGAATCGGAGGAGGCGATGTTTCGCGTGCTCGCGGCGATCTTCCAGCGTTACGGCAGCACGATCGTCGTGCCGGTGGATACGAAGGAGCGTAGCGCCGTTGGCCGCGCTCGCGATTATCTGACCGATAATTTCGACAGCGACATTGGGCTCGATGAATTGGCTGACGTCGCGGCTTTGAGCCGCGCGCATCTCATCCGGGCGTTCCGGCGCGAGTATCACATCACCCCGCATGCCTTTTTGACCGACAAGCGGGTGCGTGAGGCGCGCAAGCTATTGCGGGCAGGGCAGGCGCCTGCCGACGTGGCGATCCAGTGTGGCTTCGCCGACCAGGCGCATTTCACCCGCCACTTTAAAGCGCGTACCGGCGTCACGCCGGGACAGTATCGCGCGGGGTGATCACTTTCGTTCAAGACGGTCGCCGTGCAGGGGCTTAACACCCTCCGAGCTTTAGCAAGTTCTGGAGGATTCAATGCCTACTCAAAGGCGACCGATCGGCGATTTTCTTGCCGGAGCGAGAGCAATCCTGCCTCTCGTCGTCGCCGTTATTCCGATCGGTCTCGTCTTCGGCGCAGTGTCGGCTACCAAAGGTCTGTCTCCTCTTGAGGCGACCCTGATGAGTGCACTGGTCTTTGCCGGTGGCTCGCAGTTCGTTGCCATGGATCTCTGGACGCACCCGGCAAGCTGGGCGGGCGTTGGCTTTGCCGCGCTCCTCGTCAATATCCGCCACATCCTGATGAGCGCGTCCCTCGGCACGAAGATGCAATCATTCTCGGGCGTGCGGAAATATGCGGCCATGCTGTTCCTGGCCGATGAGATATGGGCGATCGCCGAATTCCGGGCAGGTGTTGCGCGGCTGACGCCTTCGTGGTTTGCCGGCATCGCCATGCCGTTCTATGTGGCTTGGGTCGGCGCCACACTGATTGGCGCCTCGCTCGGCGCCTTCCTCGGCGATCCGGCTGGCCTCGGGCTCGACTTCGCCTTTCCGGCAGTTTTCCTGGTGCTGGCGATGGGATTCTGGAAGGGGCGTGAGACGGGATCGGTGCTGGCTGCGAGCGCTCTGGCGGCCGTTCTGGTTCACCAATTCGCCCCTGGCGTCTGGTACATCGCCGCCGGCGCGCTCGCCGGACTTGCCGCGGCGCTTTGGACGGGCAAGGCGAAGGCGGTCACGGCATGACCCTGGAGATACACACGCTTCTTGCGATCCTCGCCATGGCTGCTGCAACGGTCATGACGCGGATGAGCGGCCTGCTTCTCATTCGCCATGTCGAGATGACCGAGCAGACCCGAACGGCCATTGAGGCTATCCCGCCGGCGGTCCTAATGGCGGTGATCGCGCCCACCGCCTTTGCGACAGGCTGGGCCGAAACGGCTGCCTGCCTCGTGACGGCGCTCGCAGCGCGCCGCCTGCCGATGCTTGCAAGTGTTGCCGTCGGCGTGGCAACCGTTGCCGTCCTGCGCGCTGCCGGCCTGTAGATCGAATGGCGTGCTGACGAGAAAGATCTCGTCAGTGCTCTTCGTATTGGATGAATGAGGGATCGGCGAGATCCGCAAAACGCGTGAACTCCGACTGGAAGGCAAGCTTCACGGTGCCTGTCGGTCCGTGGCGCTGCTTGGCAATGATGACGTCGGCGGTGCCCTTTACCTTGTCGAACAGGGCTTCCCATTCCGGGTACTTCGGATCGGCGATATCGCGCGGTTCACTGTTCTTGACGTAATACTCCTCGCGGAACACGAACAGCACCACGTCGGCGTCCTGCTCGATCGAGCCCGATTCACGAAGGTCGGAGAGCTGTGGGCGCTTGTCGTCGCGGCTTTCCACCTGACGCGACAGCTGGGAAAGCGCGATGATCGGAACGTTCAGTTCCTTGCCGAGCGCCTTCAGGCCGGTGGTGATCTGGGTGATTTCCTGCACGCGGTTTTCGCCTGACTTGCCCGAGCCGGTCATCAGCTGGATATAGTCCACCACCAGGCAATCGAGGCCGCGCTGGCGCTTCAGTCGGCGGGCGCGAGCGGAAAGCTGGGCGATCGAGATACCACCTGTCTGGTCGATATAGAGCGGCACCTTCTGCATCATCATCGAGCAGGCGACGAGCTTTTCGAAGTCGGCATCGTTGATGTCGCCGCGGCGGATCTTCGAGGACGAGACTTCTGTCTGTTCGGAGATGATACGCGTGGCGAGCTGTTCGGACGACATTTCGAGCGAGTAGAAGCCGACCACACCGCCGTTCTTCGCCTTCATGCTGCCGTCCGCCTGCACTTCGCCCTCATAGGCGGCGGCGATGTTGTAGGCGATGTTGGTTGCAAGCGAGGTCTTGCCCATGCCCGGACGTCCGGCAAGTACGATCAAGTCGGAGCGCTGCAGGCCGCCCATCTTCGAGTCGAGCGAGTGGATGCCGGTGGAAATGCCAGAAAGGCCGCCGTCGCGTTCCTTGGCCACGGCCGCCATGTCGATCGCCAGCGCGACCGCGTCGTTGAACGCCTGGAAACCGCCGTCGTAGCGACCGTTTTCGGCGAGTTCGAACAGACGGCGCTCCGTGTCCTCGATCTGTGTCTGCGGCGGCATGTCCAGCGGTGCATCATAAGCGATGTTGACGACGTCTTCACCGATTGTGATGAGTGCGCGGCGGAGCGCCAGATCATAGATCGCCCGACCGTAGTCTTCGGCGTTGATGATGGTCACGGCTTCGCGGGCAAGCCGAGCGAGGTATTCGGAGACCGTCATGTCGCCGACCTTTTCCTCAGCCTTGAGGAAGGTCTTGATCGTCACTGGATTGGCGATCTTGCCCATACGGATGATGTCGCCGGCGACTTCGAAGATCTTGCGGTGCAGCGGTTCGTAGAGATGGATCGGCTTCAGGAAATCCGACACCCGGTAGTAGGCGTCGTTGTTCATCAGGATCGCGCCGAGAAGCGCCTGTTCGGCTTCGATATTGTTGGGGGCTTCCCGATAGTGCTGCTCCGCTGGAGCAACGGCGGCAATCTTTCGAGCGACGTCGTTCATCTTGATCCGTTCTGTCTTCTTCAGCTTCGGGTGTGGCGCGCGCAAGCGACAAAATCAAGCGCGGAAGCGAGAAGGCTTGTGTGCCGCCGTCGATACAGAAGGCCTTTGCCCGTTGTTCGACTTCTCCACAGCCGTACTTGCGGTCAGTGCAAAAATACCGAAAGTGTCACCTGCAGAACACGGCCAGAAACGACTCACTTCCATTGTCTCTTGCGTGATAGTCTAAGCCTGTCGGGGGAGACTTGCATCCAAACAGAGACGGACGGCTCTTGAAAAAGATCGGAAAACAATATAGGTAGCAAAGATATAATTAGCATGCTAACAAAATAGGACTGAAATATATGGGAAATCCCGTTCTCGGGCGCGAGCTTATCGAAGACCTTGCCGCTTTCAATCGCAAGCTCAGAGCCGTCTTCGACAAGATAGTGCGGGAGCGCAACATGACGTTGCCGCGCGCCCGTGTCTTCTTCACGCTCAACAAAAAGGACGGAATCAACCAGCGTGAACTTGCCGAACGGCTGGAGCTGGAGACGCCAACGCTCGTCAGAATTCTGGATGCGATGGAAGGGCAAGGTTTCGTCCAGCGGCGTGTGGCCGGCTCCGATCGTCGCGCCAAGGAAATCTATATCACCGAGACCGGCAAGGTCGTGGCCGGCGAGATTGATGACATCGCCGTGAAAGTGCGCGCGCAGGTCATCGCCGGTATTCCCGAAAATGATCTGAAGACTACTTTGGAAGTGATCCGGGCCATGCAAGCCAACCTGCAGGGCATTCGCGGAATTTGAGGTCCTGCCGATGAGCCTCGCCGAGACCGCCAACGACAATGTGGCGCCACGGCCCGCCGAAGAGGCGAAGCCGGACACGCAACAGACGCCGTCGCCGCCACCGGCGGCGGGCGTGCCGATGCCGGTCTGGAAAATGCCGCTCTACATGGCGGCGTCGTTCCTGCTTTTTCTGACGCAGGGCCTCGGCATGAACCTGCTGACCGCCAACATCTATCAGCTGCAGGGCTCGTTTTCCGCGACCACCACTGAAGTCTCCTGGCTCTCGGCGGCCTATATGGCACCTTATGCCAGCATGTCGATTGCACTCTTCAAGATCCGTACACAATACGGTCTTCGCCGTTTCGCTGAACTCGGCATTATCTGTTTCGTCGCTGCGGCGGTGCTCAATCTCCTTATCACGGACCTGCATTCCGCGATCGTCGTGCGCACCCTGAGCGGCATGGCCGCCGCGCCGCTCTCGACGCTCGGCTTTCTATACATGCTGGAGCCTTTCCCTCAGGAAAAAAAGCTCTCGCTCGGGATTAGCCTTGCCCTGATGTGCACGCTTTTTGCGTCGCCCGTCGCGCGCATCGTCTCGCCATCGCTGCTTCAGTTCGGCGGCTACGAGGCGCTCTACATGTTCGAGATGGGGCTCGCGCTGATCGTTTTTCCGATCATCTACTTGTTGCCGCTCACGGCACCGCCTCGGGCCAACGTCATCCAGCTGCATGACATTTTGAGCTATCTATTGCTCGCTGTCGGCTTCGGCTGTCTGGCTGTCGTGCTGACGCTCGGCCGACTTTATTGGTGGTTCGAGGCGCCGTGGATCGGCGTTCTGTTGGCCATATCGGTCGGCTCCATCGCTTTGATGCTCGTGATCGAATTGCCGCGCAGCAGTCCCCTGATCGATTTCCGCTGGCTGTTTTCGGGCGCCAATATGCGCATGGCGGGCGTCCTGCTGCTCTTCCGTTTCGTTTCTTCCGAGCAATCGTCCTCCGCCGCCAGCTTCTACCAGCAGTTGGGGTTGTTAAACGACCAGACCGTAACGCTCTATGCGGTCATCCTCCTTGCTTCCCTGGCTGGCGGGCTTTTCTGTGCATTTCTGATGACCACGCGTTACGTTGAAACCGCCCACGTATTTGCACTCGCTCTCATCGCAGGCGGCGCTTTTCTGGACAGCCAGTCGACGAGCCTGACCAGACCGCCTCAGATGTATCTGAGCCAGGCGATGGTCGCCACCGGTGCAGCGATGTTCCTGCCGCCGGTCATGGCGAAGGGCTTCAAGGCCGCGATCTCCCGCGGCATGCCGTATATCGTCAACTTCCTTGTGATCTTCGTCTTCACTCAGAGCATTGGCTCGCTGTTCGCCTCGGCGATGCTTGGAACGTTCGTGACAATCCGGGAGAAGTTCCACTCGAACGTGCTCGTCGAGCACATCCTGCTGCAGGATCCGATCGTGGCGCAGCGCATCTCACAGCTGAGCGCCGCATACGGCAAGGTGCTTGGCGACAAGATGCTGCTCAACGCTGAAGGTCTGGTGCTGCTCGCCCAGCAGGTCAGCCGCGAGGCCTATATTCTCGCATACAACGACACCTTCCTCGTCATCGGCTACTCCTCTGTCTTTGGCCTGATCGTCATTCTTCTCCATCAAGCCTGGCGCCGGCTGGCCTGGCCCAGGACAAGCCAGCCCGATGCAACCCCCGCTCAATCGTGATCTCAGGGTCCCAACATGTTGAAGCTCCTTCGGTCCCCCTCGACCGTCATCGCAGTGCTCGCCGGCATCGCCGGCGTCCTCCTCGTTCTCTATGCATGGCGCCTGCCGCCGTTCGTCACGTCAATAGAGACGACCGACAATGCTTATGTTCGAGGCTATGTCACGATCATGAGCCCGCAGGTGAGCGGCTATGTCGTCGATGTTCCCGTGAAGGACTATCAGCAGGTCAAGCAGGGCGATACGCTGGCCCAGATCGACGACCGCATCTACGCCCAGAGGCTTGCCCAGGCGCGTGCGGCGCTCGACGGGCAGAAGGCGTCGCTGGAGAATTCGCGCCAGTCGGAACTCTCGGCAAAGGCGAGCATCGCCTCCAGCCAGGCGCAGATCGATAGCGCGAACGCATCGCTGACGCGTGCGCAGCAGGCCTGGGATCGCGTCAGCAATCTCAGCAACCGCGGCATTGCATCGCAAAGTGAGACAGAAGCCGCACAGGCGACACTTGACCAGGCCAAGGCGGCGCTGAACCAGGCAAAGGCCGCGCTGGAAGTTTCCGAGCAAAACCTTGCAACGATCATCGTCAATCGCTCGCTATTGGAAGCCAATGTCTCAAGCGCGGAAGCCGCGGTGCACCTTGCGGAAATAGACCTGCAGAACACCAAGATCGTCGCGCCGCGCGACGGTCATCTCGGCGAAGTCGGCGTACGCGTCGGGCAGTATGTGACGGCGGGAACACAGCTCATGGCTGTTGTGCCAGAGGATGTTTGGGTCGTCGCGAATTTCAAGGAGACACAGCTCTATGGCATGCAGGTCGGGCAGCCGGTGACCATCACGGTCGATGCGCTTGGCAAGCAGCGCCTGAAGGGATTCATCGAGCGCTTCTCGCCCGCTGCCGGATCGGAGTTCGCGGTCATCAAGGCGGACAATGCGACTGGCAATTTCGTGAAGATCGCGCAGCGTGTCGGTGTGCGCATCGGCTTCGATGCCGACCAGCCGGCGGTAAAGGATCTGGGCCCAGGGCTCTCGGTCGTCGTCGACGTCGACAAGAACGCTCCGCCGCAGCAGAACACAGCCGCCAAATAAGCAGAAAGCCCGGCACGGGCCGGGCTTTCTTACATTTCCAGAGAGGATCTCTCGGAAAATTAGGCTTCGTCGCCTTCGAGGTCAGCTTCCGGATCGAAGAAGTCTTCCGGACGAAGAGCGTCTTCGTCAACGCCGTAGATGGCGTCAACGGAGGTGAGGGTTTCACCCTTGGACTGACGGCTTGCTTCTTCAGCCGAACGAGCAACGTTGAGCTCGACGTGGATTTCGACTTCAGCGTGGAGCTGCAGCTCAACCTTGTGCAAGCCGATCGACTTTATCGGGGTGTTCAGGTGAACCTGGTTGCGGCCGATGTTGAAGCCTTCTGCAGCGAGAATTTCAACGACGTCGCGAGCAGCGACCGAGCCGTACATCTGGCCGGTTTCGCCAGCCGAGCGGACGACGATGAACGACTTGCCGTCGAGAGCGTCAGCAACCTTCTGTGCTTCCGACTTGCGCTCGAGGTTACGAGCTTCGAGCGTTGAACGCTCGGATTCGAAACGCTTCTTGTTGGCTTCGTTGGCGCGAAGCGCCTTGCCGAGCGGCAGGAGGTAGTTGCGAGCGAAGCCGTCGCGAACCTTTACGGTTTCGCCCATCTGGCCGAGCCTGGAGATGCGTTCAAGAAGAATGACTTCCATGTTCGTGTTCCTTTCGTGTCTCTAGATTTTCGTGTCTGTCTGTTTGGGGGCATCGACATCCTTGTGCGGGGTCAGTGCGATGGCCTTGCGGGTATCGCTCAAGCCCACCACGAGGATGAAAAAGGCTGGCACCATCAGGATGAGCGATGCCAGGTAGCAGAGGATGAGCGCCGGCAGGCGCCAATCCCTGCCGCGCGTGCGAAAGTGCAGCGCGGCGAAGCCGGAAAGCAGGAAGCCGGCGCCGAAGGTGCCGACGACGGTTGCTCCGATCATCGCCGGCATGCCACCAAAGAAGGTGGCGGCAAGACCGACGAGAAAAACGAAGATCGAATTGCGGTTCATGCGCAGCGCCGAGGGGATATCCTCGCGTGGACGCAGGCCGCGGCCGGATGCGCTGACGATCCGGGTCGCGATGTAATAGGCGGCAAACAGCATGACCACCCACATGCCGCCCTGAATGGCGGGCAGCATGAGCAGAACGAGGGATTTGGTCTGCGCCGTTACCGCCGGATCGGGCGAAAACTCGGGCTGCTGCTGTGCCAGCGAGCCGAACATCACGTCCACGAGCCGATCGATGAGATCTGGGCCGTAGCCGATCATCAGTCCGACGACGATGACGGCGATCGTCACCAGGCCGCAGAGGTGCAGCAGAATGTCCGAAAGCGGATACCAGGCCATCAGATGATCGGGACCGCCGAGTTCGGAGGCCGGGCGGGCAAGGTTTGCAAGGTGGCTGAGCCAGCCGGCCGGCAGCAGCGTGACCAGCGTCATCATCAGCGCGAAGGACGGCGAGATGGCGATCGCGCCAACTGTCGCCGCGGTGACGACGGCGGAGATGGCCGCCATGTTGCCCCAGCCGAGGCCGACAAGAAGAATGGGAAGTGCGGATGCAGCATAGAGAACGGCACTGAACGACGGCTGCATGCTGGCGCCGAGCACCAGAAGTGCGGCGGTCAATCCAGCGAGCGCGCCGATGCCTAGCGTTTTTGCGTTCAGTTGCTTCACGGTCGCTGTCCTGCTTCATCGAGCAGTTAGAGGGACTTTCCTGAATCGGTTTCAGAAAGGCCTCAACATGGGTTTTAAGAGTTCCGATCCGCGCCCATCGCGAAAGGGAGAAGGGAAGGCATCGCTGCCGTCCCTCGATTTGGTCTCGTCAGCTAATTAAGCGACGACATACGGCAGCAGGCCGAGGAAACGAGCGCGCTTGATCGCCTGAGCGAGTTCGCGCTGCTTCTTCTGAGAAACAGCCGTGATACGGGAAGGAACGATCTTGCCGCGCTCGGAAATGTAGCGCTGCAGGAGACGGACGTCCTTGTAGTCGATGCGCGGAGCGTTTGCGCCGGAGAACGGGCAAGTCTTGCGACGACGATGGAACGGGCGACGGACCGGAGCGGAGGAAGCTTCAGACATTCTTAGATCTCCTTATGCACGGTCTTCGCGCGGACGGCGCGGACGATCTTCACGGTCACCGAAGCCACCTTCACGCGGCGGGCGAGGACCACGGTCGCCGAAGCCGCCTTCACGCGGGCCACGGGCGCCATCACGCGGGCCGCGGTCGTCGCGGTCGCGCTTCTGCATCATGGCAGACGGGCCTTCTTCGTGCTTTTCAACTGCGATCGTCATATAGCGCAGGACATCTTCGCTGATGCGCATCTGGCGTTCCATTTCCTGGACGGCAGCTGCCGGTGCATCGATGTCCATCAGGGCGTAGTGCGCCTTGCGGTTCTTCTTGATGCGGTAGTTGAGGGACTTGAGGCCCCAGTTCTCGATGCGCCCGACCTTGCCACCGTTAGCTTCGATGACGCCCTTGTACTGTTCTACGAGGGCATCGACCTGCTGAGCGGAAATATCCTGTCGGGCAAGGAATACATGTTCATAAAGAGCCATGACAGCTTTGCCTTTCTTGCGTTGGTTCAACCCGATATTCGGCGGCTAAGCCTCAACGACTGCTCCTGAGAGGCGGCAAGCGCCAAGCAAGAAAAGCGTTCCGAGACGGTCGAGAGCGGAGACACGGGAGGCTGGAACGCTTCCGTTCCGACGATTCTCTTGCGAAAACCGGCCCTCCGTTCAGCCACCAGCCAGAAGACCGGGTTTGCGAACAGGGCGCCTTATAAGGATTTTTGGCGGAAACGCAAGGGACAGTCAGCAATGTTGTCGCTGCGCGCTCAACGACGGAAGCCCCGCCTTGCGCAGGCCGTCGACAAAATGGTCGTAGTGGCTGGGGGCGACATAAGGTGTCAGGATCTTCCAGTAATGCTCGAGATCGGCTGGCACGTTTGTCAGGATTTCCGGGATCAGCCTCTGCGCTTCCTCCTGGCGTCCGAGTTGCCCCAGGCTGGCAAGAAGCACAACGCGATTGAAATAGGCGCGGCGGAGCGAAAGACCTCGCTCGGAGTAATGCACAGCCTCTTCGTAGTTGCCCAGGTGATAGTGCGATAGCGCAATACGGTCGAGAATGAGATAGGCCAGCGGATCGTGCGGGCTTAGCCTCGTGGCCATATAAAGGGGGTCCAGAGCTTCGACAAAGTGACCGTTGAATATCCGCGCCCAGCCGAGAGCCATATGCGCGAGGGCAAAATTGGGATTGAGGTCGATCGCCTGCTGGGCGGCCTCGATCGCCGCCGGCGCGTTATGGGCCACGAAATGCGCAAGGCACATCGCGTAGTGCGAGTAGGGGTCACGCGGGTCGAGCGTGACGGCGCGTTCCGCCTCTATTCGCAGCTCAGTGCTATCCCTGTCCACGTCGTCGCTGAAACCATGGAAGCATCGGGCGTAGAGTGAGCGGGCAAGCATCATATGGGCGCGTGCGAAATCGGGATCGAGCTCGATCGCGCGGCGGTGCCAGGCAATGGCTTCGATGAAATGCTCGACGGTATCCTGCGCGTTATGGAGCCAAGTGCCGCGCATATGGCTCTCATAAGCGTCCAGATTGTCCGTTGTCCTTATCAGCGCACGCCGGCTTTCACCAATGAGGATTTCCGGCTCGATTGCACCGACGACATTCTGCGTCAGCTCGTCCTGAATGGCGAAGATATCGGATATTTCCCTGTCGTAGCGCTGCGCCCACAGGTGAACGCCGCTTTCGGCCTCGATCAGCTGCCCGGTGACGCGGACGCGCGTCCCGGACCTGCGGACACTTCCCTCGACAAGGTAGCGGACGCCGAGATCACGTCCGATCTGCTTGACGTCGACGGCGCGCCCCTTGTAGGCGAATGAGGAGTTCTGAGCGATGACGAAAAACCAGCGGTAGAGCGAGAGCGCCGTGATGATGTCCTCGGTCAGGCCATCGGCAAAGAACTCCTGCTCCGGGTCGTCAGACATGTTGACGAAAGGCAGCACGGCGATTGAGGGCTTGTCCGGAAGTCTGAGCGGTCCACCGAGCGCGCCCGTTTCCACCGGGTCTTCCCGCCCCCAATGGACCCGATGCACTGGCACCGGGCGAGGAATGTTCTTCAGCGTGCGGTCGCCCATCGGCACGAGGGGAAAGTCCAGCTTTCCCTCGATCTGCTCGCGCAACGCGCCGGAAATGCAGATTCCGGAAGGCAGCGCTACCTCCTGCAGACGGGCTGCGACGTTCACCCCGTCGCCAAGCAGGTTCTCCCCGGAGACGACGACATCGCCGAGATTGAGCCCGAGACGGAATTCCATCCGCCGGTCCGGCGGCAGGTCGGCGTTGCGTCGATGAAGCGCGCGCTGGATCGCGACCGCAGCGCGAACGCCTTGTACGGCGCTTGGGAATTCCGCAACGACGCTGTCTCCTGCGCTGCCGAAGACCCGTCCTCCATGCTCTCGTACGAAATCGCTGATCGTAGCGGTGTAGATGCCCAGCGTCGCAAGCGCATCTTCCTCGTTGGTTGCAACGAGGCGGCTGTAGCCGGCAACGTCGCCGGCAAGGATGACTGCGAGCTTCCGTTCCACGGTATGATCGCTCCTGTGGCGCTGCCAGAGCCCCATAAACCTAGCTGAAATGCACAAAACGGAGAAGCAGAAATTGATGGCCCGGCGAAGTCACCGAAACTTGTCGTTGCAAATGCAGGCGAAAGCCGCACGGCTTCCATGCGCAGGGACGATCTGGCCAGAAAGGCCAGATCGTTGTGCGTCGGCTGACTGCCCTAGATCGGCATCGGGTACTGGCGGTGAACTTGCTCGATTTCAGCCAGAACCTCGTGTGGCAGCTTGAGGCTGACCGAACTTATGTCCGTATCGAGCTGCTTCATCGTCGTCGCGCCGATGATCACGGATGCCATGAAGCGGCGGCTCAAGCAGAATGCGAGCGCCATCGTACAAGGGTCGAGCCCGTGCCGTGCAGCGATATCGAGATAGGCCTTCGTCGGCGCTTCCTGCAAGGGCTGCAAACGGCCGCCGATGTCGCCGTTGATCGATCCGCGCGAGCCCTCCGGCTTGGCGCCGTCGACATATTTGCCGCTGAGGATGCCGCCGGCAAGCGGAGAGTAGGCGAGCAGACCGACGTCCTCATGATGCGACAACTCCGCCAGATCGAGATCGTAATGGCGGTAGAGCAGATTGTACTCGTTCTGGATCGTCGCGACGCGCGGCAGATCGAGCTGTTCGGAAAGCGTTAGATATTTTTGCGTGCCCCAGCTCGTCTCGTTGGAGAGGCCGAAGGCGCGCACCTTGCCCTCCTTCACCAGTTCGCCGATTGTCTCGAGGATTTCGATGACATTGGCGAGCGCCTTCGCGCGGTCCTGCTTGAAGGGATCGTAGTGCCAAGCCTGGCGGAAATGGAAATGCCCTCGGCTCGGCCAGTGAACCTGGTAGAGGTCGATGTAGTCCGTCTTCAGCCGCTTCAGGCTCGCCTCGATCGCCAAGCGAATGTTGTTGGCGTCGGCGCCGTCGCCGTCGCGAATATAGGAGCGGCCGGGACCCGCGACCTTGGTGGCCAGTACGATATCCTTGCGCTTGCCAGTCTTCTGGAACCAGCCGCCGATGTACTCTTCCGTCAGCCCCTGCGTCTCCACCGAAACCGGCGTGGTGGGATAAAGCTCGGCCGTGTCGAAGAAGTTGACGCCTTTGTCGACGCAATAGTCCATCTGCCCATGCGCCTCGGCCTCCGTGTTTTGCGTGCCCCAGGTCATGGTGCCGAGGCAGATTTCGGACACGGAAATATCCGTGCGGCCAAGTTTCTTGTATTTCATCGGAAAGCCTTGAAGGTGATCTGGAAAAGAAAAGGTCTGGAAGGACGGCGCAAATCTAGACCGGAATTGTGCAAGCGCAAGAGGCAAAACCGGGCTTTCTCGCAGGCGCAAAAGCCTTGGAACGCGGGCGTCCGGCACTTGACTCTCTGACAAAGAATGTCAATTGGAGGCAAAACGCTGAAAGGCCCATGTAAAAGGGACGTAGGATGACCATCGCTTTCACATTTCCGGGGCAGGGCAGCCAGGCTGTCGGCATGGGCAAGGATCTAGCCGAGAATTTCGCCGAGGCACGCGCCGTCTTCCAAGAAGTCGACGAAGCTCTGGGCGAGAAGCTCTCCGAGACCATGTTCACCGGTCCGGAAGACACGCTGACGCTGACCGCGAATGCACAGCCGGCGCTGATGGCGGTCTCGATGGCCGTCATTCGCGTCCTGGAAGCCAAGGGTGTCGATCTGGAGGCGAAGGTCTCCTACGTCGCCGGCCATTCGCTCGGCGAATACGCCGCGCTTTGCGCCGCCGGGACCTTCTCGCTTGCGGATACCGCGCGCCTGCTGCGCATTCGCGGCAATGCCATGCAGGCTGCCGTACCGGTTGGCGTCGGCGCGATGGCTGCCATCATTGGCCTCGAACATGCCGATGTCGTCGCCCTCTGCGAAGTGGCCTCAGCCGTCGGCTCCTGCCAGGTCGCCAACGACAATGGCGGCGGCCAGATCGTCATTTCGGGCGAGAAGGCAGCCGTCGAGAAGGGCGCTGCGATTGCCAGCGAAAAGGGTGCCAAGCGCGCAATCCTGCTCCCGGTCTCCGCTCCTTTCCATTCTTCGCTGATGGCGCCCGCTGCTGAAGCGATGCGTGAAGCGCTGGCTGGCGTGAAGAAGTCGAACCCGGTCGTGCCCTTGATCGCAAATGTGCGTGCCGCACCGGTGACCGACGCCGACAAGATTGCCAGGCTGCTCGTCGAGCAAGTCACGGGCCAGGTCCGCTGGCGCGAGACGGTTGAATGGTTCGCGGCCAATGGCGCGACGACCCTTTATGAGATTGGCTCCGGCAAGGTCCTGACCGGCCTCGCACGCCGCATCGACAAGACCGTGAACGGCATTGCCGTCAATACGCCCGCCGATATCGATGCGGCCGTTGCCGCTCTGATGGCCTGATTGATTTAACGATTACAAGGAACGCTTCCATGCTCGATCTTTCCGGCCGCAAGGCTCTCGTTACCGGCGCATCCGGCGGTATTGGCGAGGAAATCGCCCGTATCCTTCACAAGCAGGGCGCCATCGTCGGCCTCCACGGAACGCGAGTCGAGAAGCTCGAGGCGCTGGCGAATGATCTCGGCGATCGCGTCAAGATCTTTCCGGCGAACCTTGCAGACCGTGACGAAGTCAAAGCACTCGGAGTCAAAGCCGAGGCCGATCTCGAAGGCGTCGACATCCTCGTCAACAATGCCGGCATCACGAAGGACGGCCTGTTTGTTCGTATGAGCGATGAAGACTGGGATAACGTCATCGAAGTGAACCTGACGGCGATGTTCCGCCTGACGCGCGAGCTGACGCATCCGATGATGCGGCGCCGTTATGGCCGCATCATCAACATCACCTCGGTCGTTGGCGTTACCGGCAACCCCGGTCAGGCGAACTACTGCGCCTCCAAGGCAGGCATGATCGGCTTCACCAAGTCGCTGGCTCAGGAGATTGCAACCCGCAACGTCACTGTCAACTGCGTGGCGCCGGGCTTCATCGAGTCCGCCATGACCGGCAAGCTGAACGACAAGCAGAAGGAAGCGATCATGGGAGCGATCCCGATGAAGCGCATGGGCACGGGCGCCGAAGTTGCCTCCGCCGTTGCCTATCTCGCCTCGTCGGAAGCTGCGTATATGACTGGCCAGACGCTGCACGTAAACGGCGGCATGGCCATGATCTGAAACGGGAAACTGCCTTCCGGGCAGATTTTCCCCGCAATAGCGTGTTGACCAACCCGATGGGGTTGATTTTCTGGCTTTGCGGCAGACTTAAACCGTGTTAAGCGGGCCATGACTGTCAACAGTCTCCCGAGAAAGCAGACGGACCGGCGGGCTTTTGTGCAAGCCTGGGACATTTCTGGTAGCCGGGGTCAAAGAGTTTGCCGAGGTGGCTTCAAGGGGCGCCGCAGGCTGAAACAGGGTAGGGATGTCACAAGGCATTCTGATCAGGACATAAGGTCGAGGAAACCGACATGAGCGATATCGCAGAACGCGTAAAGAAAATTGTTATTGATCATCTTGGCGTCGATGCCGACAAGGTTGTTGAAAGCGCCAGCTTTATCGACGATCTGGGCGCAGACTCGCTCGATACCGTCGAACTGGTCATGGCGTTCGAAGAAGAATTCGGCGTTGAGATTCCGGATGACGCTGCTGACTCGATCCTGACGGTCGGCGATGCCGTAAAGTTTATCGAAAAGGCTCAGGCTTAATCCTGAGCATTTAAAAAAGGGCGGACCCGGAGTCCGCCCTTTTTTAGTTCTGGCATGGTTCTCCAAGAACACAAAAAGGCGGGGAATGCGGTCGATGAGACGGGTCGTTATAACAGGTACCGGTATGGTATCGCCCTTGGGATGCGGAACGGAAGTGACGTGGTCTCGCTTGCTTGCGGGTCACAACGGCGCCCGCCTGGTCACTGAATTCGAAATCGACGACCTCCCCGCAAAGATCGCCTGCCGCATTCCGGTTGGTGACGGCAGCGACGGCACCTTCAATGTCGACGACTGGATGGAGCCCAAGGAACAGCGCAAGGTCGATCCCTTCATCATCTATGGCATGGCAGCCGCCGACATGGCGCTGAACGATGCGAACTGGCATCCGCAGACGGACGAAGAGCAGGTCTCGACGGGCGTGCTGATCGGTTCCGGCATTGGTGGCATTGAAGGTATTGTCGAAGCCGGCTATACGCTGCGCGACAAGGGCCCGCGCCGTATTTCTCCATTCTTCATTCCCGGCCGTCTGATCAACCTCGTATCCGGCCAAGTATCGATCCGTCACAAGCTGCGTGGGCCGAACCACTCGGTGGTCACGGCATGCTCGACCGGCGCGCACGCGATCGGCGACGCAGCCCGTCTCATCGCATTCGGCGATGCCGACGTCATGGTCGCGGGGGGCACGGAGTCCCCGGTCAGCCGCATCTCACTGGCCGGCTTCGCCGCCTGCAAGGCGCTGTCCACCCAGCATAACGACAATCCGACCAAGGCATCGCGTCCATACGATAAGGACCGCGACGGCTTCGTCATGGGTGAGGGCGCCGGCATCGTCGTTCTCGAAGAACTGGAACACGCCCAGGCGCGTGGCGCCAAGATCTATGCCGAGGTCGTGGGCTATGGTCTTTCCGGTGACGCCTATCACATCACCGCCCCGTCAGAGGACGGCGAAGGCGCGCAGCGTTGCATGACGATGGCGTTGAAACGCGCCGGCTTGACGCCCGCGGATATCGACTACATCAACGCGCATGGCACATCGACGATGGCCGATACGATCGAACTCGGTGCCGTCGAGCGCCTGGTCGGCAATGCGGCCTCCAAGATCTCGATGTCGTCGACGAAGTCTGCGACGGGCCACCTGCTCGGTGCGGCCGGCGCGATCGAGGCGATCTTTGCAACGCTTGCCATCCGCGATAGTGTTGCGCCTCCGACGCTCAATCTCGACAATCCTGAGCGCGAGAGCGCAATCGATCTCGTTCCGCACAAGGCGCGCCAGCGGGAAATCAACGTCGCGTTGTCGAATTCCTTCGGATTCGGCGGTACGAATGCATCGTTGGTGCTGCGCCGCTACGTCGCTTGAGTGCAGGCGTTGACGTCCTGACAGTGGGGCTGCACCACGCGCGGCGTGGCCCTACCTGCATTTTGCCGCATTGCTTAGCAAGAAGCGGGACTTGAGGCCAAGTTAGAGGATTGCCGGTGAGCGATACGAACCACAGCAACGGGACGATCGGCGAGGAAAGCCAGCAGACGCAGAGCGGGCCGATTATTCCCAAGTCGCCGAGCGAGGCGCTTCGGCCGGAACGCGTGCCCGAGCCACCGAAGCGCTCGAAGAAGGCGCGCAGCCAGGTTATCATTTTCCTGAACTTCCTGATGACGCTGGTCGTGCTCGGCTGCGCGGCCGCCGTCTTCCTTTTCTATTACGCGATCTCTGCCTACCAGAATCCCGGTCCGCTGGAGACAAATACGAATTTCATCGTGCGAAGCGGCGCCGGCGTTGCCGAGATCGCCGCAAGCCTCGAACGCAACAACATCGTGTCGGACGCACGTATCTTCCGTTATCTCACCACGACGCATCTTGACGACGGCGAGAGCCTCAAGGCGGGCGAGTACGAAATCAAGGCGCATGCTTCCATGAACGACATCATGGAACTGCTGAAATCCGGAAAGTCGATCCTGTATTCCGTCGCGTTTCCGGAAGGCCTCACAGTCCGCCAGATGTTCAATCGTCTGAACGAGGATAGCGTGCTGGAAGGCGACCTGCCGACCGTCGTGCCTGCCGAAGGAAGCCTGCGTCCGGATACCTACAAGTTCTCGCGCGGCACGAAGCGGGCCGAGATCATCGAGCAGATGGCTGCGGCACAGCAGAAGCTCGTCGACCAGGTTTGGGATAAGCGCGACCCGTCGCTGCAGCTCAAGTCAAAGGACGAACTGATCATCCTTGCTTCGATCGTCGAAAAGGAGACCGGCGTTCCGGACGAGCGTGCCCATGTGGCTTCCGTATTTCTCAACCGGCTGGACAAGGGGATGCGCCTCCAGTCCGATCCGACGATCATTTACGGGCTGTTCGGCGGCGATGGAAAGCCGGCGGATCGCCCGATCTATCAATCAGACCTTAAGAAGGAAACGCCCTTCAACACTTATGTAGTCAAGGGCCTTCCCCCGACGCCGATCGCCAATCCGGGCCGAGACGCACTGGAGGCTGTCGCCAATCCCTGGAAGACGCAGGATCTTTATTTCGTTGCCGACGGTTCCGGCGGGCATGTCTTCGCAGCCACGCTCGAGGAGCACAATGCCAACGTCAAACGCTGGCGTCAGCTGGAAGCGGCCAAGGGTGCCGACCCCAATATTGTCGTTGACGGACAGCCTGAAAGCCAGACGCAGTCGGATGCGCCTGCCGCGCCGGCTGCCCAGAAGAAAAAGAAAACGAACTGATTTTCGGAGGCTTGCATGGCTTTGCAGTCCATGACCGGTTTTGCACGGTGTGAAGGCACGAGTGGCCGCTGGCGCTGGGCGTGGGAACTGCGGTCGGTCAACGGCAAGGGCTTGGATCTGCGCTTGCGCCTCCCGCCAGGGCTGGAGCGCATGGAAAATGATGTTCGCCGCCTTGCCGGCGAGCGCTTCAGCCGCGGCAATATGCAGGCGTCGCTTTCCGTCTCTGCCGGCGAGAGCCGCATTGAAACCGTCCTCAATCAGGAAGCGCTCTCCGCCGTGCTCGCCTTGCGTGACCAGCTTGGCGGCATCATCGATCCCGCGCCATTGCAGTTGGATACTTTGCTCGCCATCCCCGGCATCATTGAATTCCGTGAGACCGAAGACGGCGATGAAGCGATCGCAGCGCGCGATGCCGACATTGTCGAAGGCCTGATCACGGCCCTTGCCGACTTGCGTCAGATGCGCGAACTGGAGGGTGCCGCATTGTCGCGTGTCCTTCTGGACCACATCGCCACGATCGAAGGATTGACGCAGACCATCGACCGTGACCCCTCCCGATCTCCGCAAGAGATTGCTGGCCGACTGGCTGCGCAAGTCGCCTTGCTGATGGATGGTTCGGGAAAGCTGGATCGCGACAGGCTACATGCGGAAGCCGCGTTGTTGGCCACCAGGGCGGATCTTCGCGAAGAGATCGACCGCCTGAAGGCGCATGTGGTTGCCGCCCGCGACCTGCTCAGCAAGGGCGGTCCCGTCGGGCGGAAGCTCGATTTCCTTGCACAGGAATTTAACCGCGAATCGAATACCATCTGCGCGAAGTCGAATGTCGCTGCGGTCACGGCCGCCGGCATCGAGCTGAAAGTCGCTATCGACCAGTTCCGCGAGCAGGTCCAGAATCTGGAGTAGACCAATGAAGCCGGCGAAAACCGCGCCCATCCCGATAGCCCGCCGCGGTCTCATGCTCGTCATCTCGTCGCCATCGGGCGCCGGGAAGTCGACGATCGCTCGCACCCTGCTGGAAACGGACAAGCAGATCGGTTTGTCCGTCAGTGTGACCACACGCCAGCGCCGGCCAAGCGAGATTGAGGGCATCCACTATCATTTTAAGTCGGTCCGCGAATTCGAACGGCTGCGCGATGCCGACGAATTGCTGGAGTGGGCCGAGGTGCACGGCAATTTCTATGGCACGCCGCGGGAGCCCGTCGAGCAGGCGATGGCAGACGGCCGCGACATGCTGTTCGATATTGATTGGCAGGGCGCACAGCAGCTTCAGGACAAGATGTCCGCCGATGTCGTGTCCATCTTTGTTCTGCCGCCGACGATGACGGAGCTTCAGTCCCGCCTGCATCGCCGGGCCGAGGACACGGAGGAGGTCATCGCGACGCGTCTCGCCAATTCGCGCTCGGAGATCGGGCATTGGCGGGAGTACGACTACGTCATTGTCAATGACGATTTGAACGCTGCTTTCGAGGCGGTGCAATCGATCGTTCGTTCCGAACGGCTACGCCGCGACCGGCGCCACGGCATGTTTGATTTCGTCACAAAGCTGCTTGAGGAAACGCCGGCTCTTTAAAGGCTGTTGGCAAGCAGGCAGAACTCGGCGACCGACAGCGTCTCGGCCCGCCGTTGCGGGTCAATGCCCGCCTTGTTGAGCAAGGCCTCGCCGCCGAGGGGCTTGAGGCTCTGGCGCAGCATCTTGCGACGCTGGCCGAAGGCCGCGTGGGTGACCTTTTCCAGATCAGCGATAGAGCAGGGGATCGGGTTCTCATTCGGGGTCAGATGAACGACCGTCGACGTCACTTTCGGTGGCGGCGTGAAGGCCTGCGGCGACACATCAAACGCCATATGCACGTTCGTGCGCCATCCGCAAAGCACGCCAAGACGTCCATAGTGATCATCCTCTTCGGTCGCGACGATGCGCTCGCCGACTTCCTTCTGGAACATCAGCGTCAGCGATTGCCAGAAGGGAGGCCACTTTCTCGGCAGGATCCAATTGACCAGCAGCTGGGTGCCCACATTGTAGGGCAGGTTGGCGATGATCTTCACCGGACCTTCTGGGGGCAGAGCTTCGAAGTCCGTCTTCAATGCGTCGCCTTCAATGACCTCAAGCCGTCCCGGATAGTGGTCTGCAATTTCGGCGAGGGCCGGTAGACAGCGAGAATCACGCTCGACGGCGATCACTTTCTTTGCGCCGAGCGCCAGAATGGCGCGCGTCAGGCCCCCAGGGCCCGGGCCGACTTCGAAAACCGTGACGTCCTCCAGCGAGCCGGCCGTTCGCGCAACCTTTTGCGTCAGGTTGAGATCGAGCAGAAAATTCTGGCCGAGCGCCTTCCGTGCATCAAGGCCATGACGTTGAATGACATCGCGCAGGGGCGGCAGCCCATCCAAGGCAGCCATCAAAGGCGCCCTTCCATAGTGCGTCCAAGGTGACCGGCGAGCTTCAGGGCTGCGACGAGGCTGCCTTCGCGTGCAAGTCCCTTGCCGGCAATGCCGAAGGCGGTACCATGATCGGGCGAGGTGCGCACGAAGGGCAAGCCAAGGGTGACGTTGACAGAATCGTCGAAGCCAAGCGCCTTGGCCGGTATCAGCGCCTGGTCGTGATACATGCAGATGGCGACGTCGTAACGCGCCCGAGCCTCGTCGTGAAACATGGTGTCGGCGGGCAGGGGCCCGATCGCATTGATGCCTTCGGACCTAAGGAACTGGATGGCCGGCTTGATGATCGCCTCATCCTCTTTGCCGATCGTGCCGTCTTCTCCGGCGTGCGGATTGAGACCGGCTATCGCGAGCCGCGGCTGCTCGATCCCGAAGCGACGCCTAAGGTCGGCATCAGCGATCCGGCAGGTCTCGACGATGAGTTCCGCCGTCAGCGCCTGAGGCACGTCCTTGAAGGGGATATGGATTGTGACCGGAATGGTGCGGAGCTTTGGACCGGCGAGCATCATCACCGGCATAGCTGCCTGTCCCGTCGCTCGTGCGGCGAGATCTGCCAGAAATTCGGTGTGTCCCGGGAAGGGGAAGCCGGACTCGTAAAGCACCGACTTGGCGATTGGATTGGTGACGACGCCAAGGGCTTCACCTGAAATCGTCAGCGAGACGGCTGTTTCGATCGCAGCGATCGTGGCCTTCGCTGTTGCGACGTGGGGCTCGCCCGCCACAACCCCGACGCCTGCAGCTATGGGAAGCACGGGGAGGGCATCGGCAAAGACGTCATTGGCGTTGGCACAATCGGTCTCGCGAATGGCAACCGTCAGGCCCAGCAGCTTGGCACGCAACGCCAGCACATCAGGGTCGCCAATGAACACGAACGGAGGGAGCCCGAGCTCCCTGCGCCGCATCCAAGCCAGCAATGTGATGTCGGGGCCGACACCGGCCGGATCGCCCTGGCTCAGCGCGAGCGGACGCGAGAACGAAATCGCCATCTTGCTCAGGGGCGCATGATCTGCGCCTTCTTGCGCAGCTCTTCGAGATATTTCTGGGCGTTCGGGTTTTCCGGAGGTGCGTTCTTCCCTGCCTTCGCCTTGTCGAGGTCTTCCTGGCGGAACACCATTTCCGCTGCCTGGTCGTCGGACACCTGACGCTGGCTGCAGATGGCGATATATTCCACACCCCTGTCGGTGACGCGCGTCGCTGTCGTGTTGCCCTTGGCCTGCTCGACGAGCGGCTTCCACTCTGCCGGAAGTTCGGGTGCCATAACGCGGCCGAGGTCGCGTACCGATACGTCGCGCATCGTTGCAGCAAACACCTTAGCCTGCTCGCAACCCGGATACTTCGACCGCGATGCCTCGGCTTCGCTCTTGCGCTTGCCGACGATGCCCTTCTTGCTGGCGGGGACGACGAAGATCATCTGCTGCAGAATATATTCCGTGGTTTCCGGCTTCTGCTTGTTCTCCATCATGCGGGCAACAAGGTCGGAATTCGACATACGGGCGCTCGAGCCGTAGCGCGCATTGACGAGGCGCGGCCAGCTCATCTGTACGGCAATGAAAGCCTTGAAATGAGCGACACCGACGCCGGCGCGTTCGAGAATCTGCGTCATCTGATCGGTCGTCAGCTTGTTGCCGCTCGCAAACCGCGCGAACGATGCATCGACGTCGTCCTTGGAAACCGACATGCGCACGCGCGCGATTTCCTGCTGCTTCAGTGCTTGGTCGACCAGTTGTTCTTCGGCGGCCTTCGCATCAGCCTTCTGGTGCTGCAGCCGGAGGAATGCCTGGCGCTTGGCGACATCACCGCTGGTTATGGCCGTGCCGTTGACGACCACTCTGACTTCGCTTGCTGCAAAAACTGATCCTGTCTGCGGTGAGGCAAACGCTGCCAGCATTGCGAAAGCCGCGCCGGCAATCATCGCTTTGACGGTTCTTTTGGCGCCAATCATCTATCGACCCTTCCCATTGACGCCGCGCACTTATGTCGCGGCGCGCATACCTTCTCGAGACAAACGGGCGTTGCCGCTGTAAATTGGAAATTCAGCATATGCCCTAGATATCAACTGGCGACAATGTCCTGCATAGTCTTACGGCGAAAGAAAGGCCCTTTCTTCCGCCGTACTACTGAACTCTCCGTCAATTCTGGTAGATGGTCGTGTTGGTATCCACCGCGCCGCCGAGGTTGATGTCGCCCAGCGTGCGGAAGGTCAACCTGGCGCCAATACTCCAGTCGCTGGCGGTTTCGGCGCTGGTATCACGCTTTTCGCTATATGCGATCGTAAAGATCGTGCATTCGTCCTCATAGGTCAGGCCGAATGTTTTCCTCACGATGCTGTTGTCCTGAAGATCCCAGGCTATGCCGCCAAATACCGACCAATAATCCTTGAATTTAACAGTTCCCTTGGCCTGGATCTCATCGTTGTCCTCCGCAAAGCCATACGCCGGCTGCGCTGCGACATGCGTGTAGATCAGCTGGCTTTGGAAGTTGTCGTTCTGGAAGCCGGCTGTCAAATCGCCGCGACGGAAACCGAGGTTCTTTTCGTCGAGCCGATAGGAGGCTGCGAGGGCGAGGCCCTGCGGCGTTTCAATGCCGCCGAGACCGACGAAGTCGGACACGTCGCTCTCCAGACCGGAGTCCGCGCCGACATTCACCAGATCTGCTGTGTCGAAGGAATTCTGGCCGCCGAGCTGGTAGGACTGGCCGAATATGCCGTGCAGCTTGTAACCATTGTCGAACGTGCCAGTGTACTGGAAGCCGACGTTGGCGCGCGTGCCACCCTCGATGCGGTCGTAACCGGCGAACTTGTCACGTTCGAAAAGATTGGTCGCGTCGAACACAAAGCTCTGCGCGTCCTCGTTCGGAAGACCGCCGGCAAGGCGTTCGTCGGGCCGCGCATAGATTTGAACGATGGGCTCGAACAGGTGCGTGCTGTTTGCGGTCGTGCCAAGGATGGGATAGCGCATTTCCAACCCGGCGGTAAACATCGAACGCGTCGCCGCATTGCTGTCGTCGTAGTTGCCGTCATAGACAAACGTGCCAGAGGTCGGCGGCGGTGTCATGTTCAACGCCAAGGCATCACCGCGCGCAGCGAGCAGCGGCGTGATCAGGAAACCCTCAGGCGTCACAAACGTCCGCTTCCATTCCAGTTCGCCCGTCAGACGGGACGTCTGGCCGTCAAGACCACGGAACCGGTCGAATCCTGCGACGCTGTAGAAGTCGTCGTGAGTGCGCGACAGGTTCGTGAAGTTGACATCGGCAGAGAGTTCCCCTCCGGCGAGCGGCTGCGGCGCCACGAAGTGATAGTCCATCACCGGATAGACGATTGCCTGCTGCTTCTCGGCGACGTCGTTTGGATCGGCGTTCTGCACGTCGAAATAGAACGAGCGCAGATCGAAGTAATTCCGCTTGCCGAGACCGGTCAGGTAGACCTGGTTTGTCTTTGTCGAGTAGTCCAGTCCTTTCAGACTATATGTGCGAGAGAAGTTGTTGTCGCTCTGCGCCATGACGTCCCAGCCGAACGCCCAGCGAGGGTTGATCTGGAAATCTCCCTTCGACGCTACAACGCCGCGGAAGTCATTTTCGGCATCACTCGTGCCGGCCGTGAAGGTCTCCGGGCTGAGCTGATTGATACCAGCCATGCGCAACGTGTGCGTGCCGTTTTCAAATCTCTGACGATATTCTGCGTCGAGCAGAAAGCCTTGCGTCGTATAACCTGTGCCCGTGACCGTTAGGTCGCTGCTCGGCGAAATAACATAGTAATACGGGACGGACAGGCCGAAGCCGAGATTTTGAGCGGTGACAAAACTAGGAAACAGGAAGCCGGACTTCCGCTTCACGGTGTTGTCGGGAACTTCGATCCACGGTACGTAGGCAAGCGGATGACCAAGGAGCTCAAAGCGCGCCTTTTCGAGGCGAATCGTATGCTTGACGCCGTCCTGGATAACCCGTTCAGCCTTGACCTGCCAGAAGGGAGGCCGTTCCGGTTTCTCGGCGCAAGGCAAACACGCAGTATAGACACCCTTGTTCAGGATCATTTGCGTGCCGCCAACACGCTCACCGGTTTCGGCGACCAGGCGCGTATTGTCGGCGGTTTCGATTCTCAGCGCGTTGACGAAGCCGTTGCCGAAGTCGTCAGTGACGTCAAGCTTGTCGGCGTACATGCGATTGCCGTCGGGGCTAACGAGCTCGACGTTGCCAAGCGCCATCAGGCGCCCGGTCTGCTGATTATACTCGACGCGCTGCGACACCATCTTGTAGCCGGCGTAGTTGATCTGCACGCCGCCAATGGCCGAAACGATCTGCGCGTCCTTGTTATAGACGAGCTCGTTTGCCGACAGAATCAGCTTTTCGTCGCCGGATACGTTCGGCTTCATATTTTGCAGGGCATCCTGTGCGAAAGCAGCAGGAAGGCCGTTGGAATAGGTAGACAGAGCCGCGCCTACGAACAGGGCAACCAACCGTTTACTAAGAGTCTTGCGGTCGCCTGCCGCCACTAGCCATCCTCCTGATGAAGCAGAATTGTTGCACCCAAAGCCAAGGCGACGGTGACCGGAATCCACGTCGCCACGAAAGGCGGGACAACCCCACTGCTTCCGAATGCTTTTACAAGCACGGTGACCACATAAAGCACGAAGCCTGACAGGATTCCACCCAGAATCACCGACCTCGATTGGTTGAACCGGCTAAATTTTAGAGACACTGTTGCAGCAATGAGAGTCATGGCAACAAGCAGCAGTGGCTGGGACAACAATGAATGAAATTGCGTCTCGAGAGCCTTGGTCGGAATCCCAAAGGATTTCGCTGCGTCAATTCGGCTCGAAAGATCAAAAAATCCAATAGTTTCAGGGGCTGTTAGCCTCTGCTGGACGAAATCCTGTTTCAAATTGGTGCGGACTCGCACCTCATCCTTGCGTGCCGCGACTTCGCCCGGACGGCGCTCCACAACATTCTTAAGAAGCCAGTAACCATCTTCCAATTTTGCCGACGCGGCGTCCTGTCTCAGGATGATGTGGTCGGTCGAATCGAAATGCACGAATACCGCATCCATAAGCAGCGTGCCGTTCTCCAGAACCGTATGCGCTCCTATGATCGCATCGTCCCCGCTGCTGATCTGGCGAAGCCACGGAACCTGCGGCGCGGCATTCGTCGCCGAGCCTTCTCCGCGCCAGTTGCTCTCGACGATGGCGGCCTGACGTTGCCCCCATGCTGCCAGCGGATTGAGGACCGTCATGACCAGGACGCCGAGCAAAAAGGCGCCGGCAAGGAAGGGCGACATAAACTGCCAAACCGAGATGCCGGCAGCGCGCGTCACGACCAGTTCGTATTTTCTGTTGAGGCCGATCAAAACCGTCATGCCCACAAAGAGGGCAATGAAGGGAACGGTCTGCTGCATAATGAGCGGCAGGCGCACGGCCGTCATCACGAGGCCGCCTGTCACGGTGTAGCCGGGAAGGCCGGAGAGGCGGCCAGCCGTCTCGCTGAAATCCACGAGGTAGACGATGCCGATCACACCGAGAAAGAACCACATTGTGGTCAGCAGATAACGACGGAAGAAATAGCGGCCGAGCGTCCCGAAGATCATGCGCTACCTCCCGCGGAGGGTCCTGCCGACCGCCCGAAGCGACGCAACAGTCTTTGCCAAGATGCGGCGATGTGGTCGCTCATTGCGGACACGACCGACAGGCGCTTGTGATGCGACAGAGACGCGATTGCGAGGAGGCTGGCGATCACGGGAATCGCATAGAGGACACCAATATACTCGGGATCAGTGTCGATCTGATTAGCGGCGTAGAATGACGCCCAACGAATCGCGAATGCAAAGATGAGCGCCGCCACCATCGGATGCAGCCGCGCTTCGCGATGGGAGCGCGCATCACCGGCAATCGCCAGCGAAATCAGCGCAAACACCATCGGCAGAACCCAATCCGTCAGACGGCGGTGCAATTCGGCACGATAACTGCCGGGCTTGGCGACGTAGTCCTTGTCGTTCGGATCCGGATTGAGCAAAAACGGAAGCTCGCGGTCGGATGCACGAAGCGTTGCCTGACCGCGGTTCTGCGTCAGATCGGACAGGTCGAAGGAGTAGGAATCGAAGCGGATGACGGAGACTTCGCCGGTCTGCGTTTTGCGGTGAACCTCGCCATCATGCATGATGAGCGACGTGCCCTTCTCGTCAACAGCGCCTTCCCGTGCGTAGTAGATGAGCTCGAACGCAGGGTCACGCTCGTCGACGACGAACAAGCCCTTAAGCACACGCCCCGCCAGCCGCTCCGATATCTGCACATAAAGACCGGTATCGATGCGGCGGAAGTTCTTCTCCTCAATAACCGTGGAGAGCAGATCCGCGTAAGCCGCAGCCACCATCTGTCGAACGCCGGTCTTGGCCTTCGGCTCGACGACGTTGTCCACCAGAAAGGAAAAGACGCTGATAACCGCGGCGAGGATAAGAATCGGGCGCAGGATGATGCCGCGCTTGGCTCCGGCCGCATCGATGACGGTCAGCTCCGAATCGTTGTTCATCGTCGTCAGCGTCTGCGTGACACCAATAACAAGTGCGAACGGCAGCACGATCGGAATGATCGATGGAAGGATCAGCGTCGCCAGCTTGGCAAACGACCCCATCGACTGGCCGCTGTCGGTTACCAGATTGACGCGCTGCAGAACCTGAGTCGTCCAAATGATCGCGAGCACCGGCAACAGGGCAACGAGAAACATCTGGCCAACACGCCGGAGTATATATGTTTCAAGCAGTTTCATTCACGCCCTTGAACGCCATTTGCGAACCGATGCCGCTATGCAGCGAAATCCATCTACGCTCTTTGGTTGGCTTTTGCGACAAGCCAGCGTCGAAAATTCATTCAAATTTCAGATTTTTTTTTGCCCTGTGGCGAATCGGTGAGAGCGAGAAGACCTGCGAAGATAACAATGGACGAAAGCCATCCGAGGATCACGTCGGAAAGATAGTGCGCGCCGAAAGCAACCCGCATGGCGGGTGCCAGAAACGAGACCGCGGAAAGGGGGAGGGCAAGGGCGGAACGCGCTGGCTGCGGTATCAGGAAAATGAGACAGAAGACCCAGCCGGCGCCCGCCGCTTCGCCGGAAACGAAGGAGCAGTTCGACATGCATTTTCCGGCCATGGAGCCTGCGTGCACGAAGTCGAGGTGGCCGCCGAAATCGAGAGTCTGCCAAGGCCGCGGTCTGCCCCAGTGTGCCTTGAGGAGGACATTCACCAGGATCACCGGGCCGATGATCAGCGAGCCGAGAGCGACCTTGAATGCGCGCGCGCGTGCGACATTGAAGGTGGTTCCACAGTGCCAATAGCACACCGCTAGTTTCCACAGCATCATGGGGGCGATGAGATATGGCAGCCGGAAAAAGAGAATCCTCAGCAGCCCGAGGTAGGTTTCTTGCCGGTAGGGAAAATACCCGCAGGTTCCGCCAACAGTGGCTGCGGCCTTGCAGGCTTCCTGCACAAAAAAGTGTTTAGATGCGTAGATATCGATCTGGGGAAAGGCATTGAACAGCAAAAGCAGCAGCCACCAGAGACAGAGCAGACCGATAAATGCACGGGCGGGAGCGTCGTTCGATGCAGCGAAACGCCAAGTTGCTCGCGCCCTCGATAATCCTAATGTCGAAATCACCATGCAATTCCTGTGGACTCAATTCCACCAGAGGAATATGCGCCAATGATGACATCCCTTTAACGAGTTCGCGGCTAGTCAAGCAGCCACATCGTCGGGCCGAAGACTTGTCTTCGGGGGTGAAACCCGAAATGATCGGGTGGAGCGGATTTAGGAAAATCCCACTGGAGAAGATATGTCAGCCAAGTTCGATATTTCATTTGAGACGTCCGCCGATATCGTCGGTGGCTACGCGATTCTGCTGCAGGCAGGCGGAGCCGATCTTGCCGCCGGAGCCAAGGTCGCTGACCCCGCTGGCGTGATCGCCAGAGCCGCAAAGATCGCCGGCTTCTCCGCCAAGCCGACGACCGTATTGGATCTCGTCGCTCCCGAAGGTTCAACTGCCGAGCGGCTTATTGTTGTCGGCCTCGGCAAGCCGGAGGAACTCACCGCTCACGATTGGCTGAAGGCCGGTGGGGTCGCTGCGTCCAAGATCAAGAAGGCTGAAAAGGTCGCGATCTTCGTCGATGCGCCGGGTGCCGGCGTTGGCGCCAAAGAGGCGGCGGATTTTGCGCTTGGAATGCTATTGCGTGCCTACAGCTTCGACACTTACAAGACCAAAAAGAAGGACGAGGACGGCAATAACCGGAATGGACGGGTGGCGGTGACGATCGTTATCGCCAATGCGACCGATGCCGCCGAGGCCTTCAGGGTCTCCGAAGCTGTCGCCGCAGGGGTCAATCTGGCTCGCGATCTCGTGAATGAGCCGCCGAATGTTCTGGGTCCTGTGGAGTTCGCAGCCAAGGCAAGCGACCTGGAAAAGCTCGGCGTTGAGGTTGAAATCCTCACCGAGAAGGAGATGCAGAAGCTTGGTATGGGTGCGCTGCTAGGCGTGGCGCAAGGCTCCGTCAGGCCTCCGCGACTGGCAGTCATGCAGTGGAAAGGCGGCAAGAGCGGCGAAAGCCCGATCGCCTTCATTGGCAAGGGCGTCGTTTTTGACACCGGTGGCATCTCGATCAAGCCCGCTGCCGGCATGGAGGAAATGAAAGGCGACATGGGTGGCGCTGCGGCCGTCACCGGCCTGATGCATGTCCTCGCGGCGCGCAAGGCGGCCGTGAACGCCGTGGGCATCATCGGCCTCGTCGAGAACATGCCCGACGGAAACGCCCAGCGCCCCGGCGACATCGTCACCTCCATGTCTGGCCAGACGATCGAGGTCATCAATACCGATGCCGAGGGCCGGCTCGTGCTGTGTGATGCGCTCTGGTATTGCAACGACCGCTTCAAGCCCAAATTCATGATCAATTTGGCAACCTTGACGGGCGCGATTCTTGTTGCGCTCGGCAACGTCCATGCCGGTCTGTTCTCGAATGATGACGCGCTCTCTGAACAACTGACTGCGGCTGGACTGACGACGAGCGAGAAGCTCTGGCGCATGCCGCTCGGTAAAGAATATGACAAGCTGATCGACAGCAAGTTCGCTGACATGAAGAACACCGGCGGCCGCCATGCGGGCTCGATCACCGCGGCTCATTTCCTGAAACGGTTTGTGCAGGACACGCCTTGGGCGCACCTCGACATCGCGGGAACAGCAATGGGCTCACCGCAGGACGAGATCAATCAGTCCTGGGGTTCCGGCTACGGTGTGCGCCTGCTTGATGAGCTGGTGCGTGCCAACTACGAGTCATGACGGAAGTCCTGTTCTATCATCTGACGGAATCCAAGCTGGAGGACGCCCTTCCGCCGCTGCTCGAAAAAAGCGTCGAGCGCGGCTGGCGGGTTGCCGTGCAGCTCAAGGATGCGGCGCGGCGCGACCTGCTTGATCAGCATCTGTGGACATTTCGGGAGGATAGCTTCCTGCCGCATGGCACCGATGAGGGGGACTTCGCAGTAAGTCAGCCGGTTCTCCTCACCGTTTCCGAAGGGAATGCCAACGCCGCGACAGTTCGGTTTATCGTCGATGGTGCAGAGCCACCGCCGGTCGAAACCTATCAGCGGATCGTTTTCATGTTCGATGGTTACGACCAGGAGCAGCTGGAAGGTGCCCGCGCGCAATGGAAGAAGCTGAAAGGTGAGGGGCACAGCCTGACATACTGGCAGCAAACACCCGAGGGGCGATGGGAGAAGAAGGCTTGAACTCTACTGGCCCAGGCCGGAAGCTACCACGACCTCGTCGATGAAAGCCTGCTTTGCCCTGGTATATTGCGCGCGGCTTTCTGCATGCTCGCCGGCCAAGCCAACCTTCAGTTGCTCGTAGGCACGTGCGAGCCGCGCATCGCCGCGCAGGGCGTCGCGAAAGGCGATCATCCGCTTCCAGTTGTCACCGCGATACTCCACGACATGGACCAGATGGGTGCGGCTTTCATTTTTGATGCCGCGGCCGAAAATATGGTCATCAGGAACGATGTTGTCACCGGCATAGTCATAGCCGATTGCTTCCATCGGGCCGATGCAGCACAAGCCATCGTCCAAATGCTTGACACCGACAAGTATGTCGATGATCGGCTTCGCCTTGATGCCAGGAATGGCAGTACTGCCGACGTGCTGAATACTGATCGCGATGTCTCCGAGCGCCTGTCGGATGGCGTGTGCCTCGTTGGCATAGGCTTGTTGCCACAGGGTATTGGGTTCGGCGAGAGAAACCGTCATGTTCTTCAACCCAAGACCGTAAGACGCATCGTCTCGCATGCCGAACCTCCGTGACAGACCGTGAGCCCTTCACAATATTAGGAGGTTCGGCACGTTTCTATCAATCGTGAAACGCGTCGACGAATTTGCGCTTGCCGAGCATGAAGGCATCGGCAACATGGCGAAGAGGCGCGAGATCGACGTCGGATTTGCCGGCTTTGACGATTTCGGCGAAGCGACGGTAGAGCGCTGGGTATTCCTCTTCCGGCGCCGAGAATTTCAGTTCGCCATTGATCGACAGCTTGGATCCGCCTTCGGCAAGCTGCACATGGCCGGCTTCGGTTTCCGCGAGGATGTCCCAGCTCTGCTTGCCCGTCTGTCGCCAGTCGAACTCGGCATGAACAGGTACGTCTTCAGCGTTCTTGAAATGCAGATCGGCAGCAATCGGTGCGTCGCGATTTTCCGGAAATTCGAGCGTTGCGCCCGTCAGGAAGATTGCTTTCGGCAGAATGTGAGTGACGATTGAAAGGGCGTTGATTCCCGGATCGAAAACGCCGAGCCCACCGGCCTGCCAGATCCAGTCCTGGTTCGGATGCCAATGGCGAACGTCTTCCTTCCAGATGACGTGAACGCTCTTGATCGTCGTCGAGGCGAGGAAGGACTTCGTGGCTTCGACGGCCGCTGCATAGCGCGAATGCCAGCTCGCAAACAGTGAAACGCCCTTGCTTGCCGCGAGACTTTCAAGATCGGCCACTTCGCTCAGCGTTGCGCCCGGAGGTTTTTCGAGGAAGACGTGCTTGCCGGCGGAAAGCGCCTTGTGGGCGGCTTCGTAGCGATACTGCGGCGGCATGCACAGCGAAACGGCATCGACCGCCGGGACTGCATCGAGCATTGCATCGATCGTGGTGAAGCTCTGGATGCCTTCGACGGTGCCGTGACGGCTCGCCGTTGCAACGAGCTCGAAGTCGGGATTTTTGGCGATCGAGGGAAGGTGCTGGTCGCGGACGATCTTGCCGACGCCGACGATGGCGAGGTTGATAGGTGACATGCTGGTGGCTCGCGTTCGGTGTTTCGCTCAAAAGTATGATTTATTTTGCGCCTGTTTTAACAGAAAGAAACCGGCGGGCAAGCGTCGATGGGCCCCATCAGAGAGACGCCATCTCGGCGGGCGCTGTCGGCTTCTCGAACTGCAGCGTTACGACCTTATACCCCTCGGCCTCGAGCGTTGAAAGAAGCGTCGGCAGCATTGTCGCGGTGCGATTGTGGATGTCGTGCATGAGAATGATGCCGCGGCCGCGCCTGTGCAGCAGGTCCATCGTCCGCTTGGTTATGGTCGCAGGCGATGTGTTGAGGTAGTCCTTGCTGTCCACATCCACATCCATCACGACCATGTCGCGCATTGCAACGGCGGCGCGAAGCTTGTGGCTGTCGGCAAGGTATGGAAAGCGAAAAAAGTTGACGTCGACACCGGTCGCCTTGGTGACGGCTGCCGCGCCGCGCGTGATCTCTTTCATCGCCATGTCGAAGGCCAGCGTCGCCAGATTGTCGTGCCGATAAGTGTGGCTTCCGATCGTGTTGCCTTCCATGGCGACCTTGCGAGCAAGCTCCGGATGCAGTTCCGCCATTTCGCCGACCATCATGAAAGCGCCCTTGACGCCAAACTGGTCCAGTGTCGCGAGCACGCGGTCCGTCCGGCCAGGAATGGGGCCGTCATCGAAGCTGAGGATGACCTCCTTATCCTGCAAGTGCAGGTCGTGACCCGAAGCGACCGTCAGTGTTCGGCCGGCGAGGTGATGGGGGCGCGTGTCGTGAGACATTTGGGTTAGACGACCTTCCGTTTCCGCGATCTGGCTGCCTTCCTGTGCGACGATGGAGGAGGTCTTGATCGTCGTGTCTGGCGAAGGCGCAGGCCGCTTGGTGGTTTGGCAGCCGGCCAGGGCCACGCTCAAGATGAGACTGGAAAGGAAGGCGAAGCGATGCATGAAAGGGGCTCAACAAATCAGTCATGAATGTTGAGACAACCTTGATGATTATGGTTAACGATCGGTTTCGATCGCCCCGAGATTGCCGAATAGTGCTTAATCCGACAAGCTTCCGCCGGCGGCTGTGGCTATCCCGCCATGGCTTCTTCGTATTCCGACGAAAGCTCCAGCCACTGCTCTTCAGCAGCCGCGAGCTTTGCGGCGGCTTCGCCGCGCTGCTTGGCTTTTTCGGCAGCTTTCGCGGGCGCCTTTTCATAGAGCAGCGGATCTGCAAGTTCTGCATCAAGCGCCTGAATCAGTTTCTCCAGCTTGCCGGTCAAGGATTCGATTTCGTTGATCTTTTTCTTGAGCGGCGCAAGCGACGCGCGTTTCTCGGCATTCAGCTTGCGCTGGTCCGCCTTCGAGGCGAACTCTTCAGCGAGTTGAGGCTTTTCATCTTTCTTTTTGCCCGACGCGACGACGAGGTCGCGATACTCGTCCATATCGCCTTCGAAAGTCGTCACGGTACCATTGTTGACGAGCCACAATCGATCGACCGTCGCCTCGATGAGATGGCGATCGTGCGAGATCAGGATGACGGCACCCTCGTAGTCATTGAGCGCTTCGATGAGTGCCCGCCGGCTGTCGATGTCGAGGTGGTTCGTCGGCTCGTCGAGAATCAGCAGATTCGGCGCGTGGAAGGCAGCGAGACCCATCAGCAAGCGGGCCTTCTCGCCACCGGAGAGATCCTTTGCCGCGGTGGACATCTTTTCGGTTGCAAGGCCCATCTGGGCGACGCGCGCTCGCACCTTCGCTTCCGGCGCGTCCGGCATCAAGCGGCGCACATGCTCGACGGGTGACTGGTCGGGGATCAGATCCTCGAGTTGATGCTGCGCGAAGAAGCCGATCTTCAGGGTCGGCGCGAGCTTGACTTCTCCCGCCTCTGCTAACAGGCGACCGGAAATGAATTTCGCGAACGTGGATTTGCCGTTGCCGTTAGAGCCGAGCAGTGCGATGCGATCGTCGTTGTCGATGCGCAGGTTCAGGCCTCTCAAGATCGGCTTGCCGGGCTCATAGCCGACCGCGCCGCCGCTGATGGCAACGATCGGGGAGGCCGGCTGCTTTTCCGGCTCCGGGAAGGTGATCGGCTGGACGTGATCCTCGATGACGGCGGCCACCGTGCCCATGCGCTCCAGCGCCTTGACGCGGCTCTGCGCCTGGCGCGCCTTTGAAGCCTTTGCCTTGAAGCGGTCGATGAAGCTCTGCAAGTGTTTGCGCGCAACCTCGTTCTTTGCCCGTGCCTTGGTCTGCAACTCGTCAGCCTCGGCCTTTTGCCGTTCGAACTGGTCGTATCCGCCGCGATAGAAGGTGAGCTTCTTCTGGTCGAGATGAACGATCGAATTGACGGCGTTGTTCAGCAGGTCCCGGTCGTGGCTGATGATGATGACCGTATGCGGATAACGGCGCACATAGTCCTCGAGCCACAAAGTGCCTTCGAGGTCGAGATAGTTGGTCGGTTCGTCGAGGAGCAGCAGGTCGGGCTCGGAGAATAGGACGGCCGCGAGGGCGACGCGCATCCGCCAGCCGCCAGAGAAGGACGAGGCCGATCGCGACTGCGCTTCCTGATCGAAGCCGAGGCCCGCGAGGATGCTGGCGGCACGCGCTTCCGCGGAATGCGCGTCGATATCGACCAGTCGCATCTGGATTTCGGCGATGCGGTGCGGATCTGTGGCATTTTCCGCCTCCACCAGCAAGGCCGAGCGCTCCTTGTCGGCTGCCAGTACGATTTCAATCAGCGCGTCTTCCGTTCCCGGTGCTTCCTGCGCCACCTGACCGATGCGAGCATTTTTCGGGATCGATACCGAACCGCTTTCCGAAGCCAAATCGCCGGTGATGACCCGAAAAAGCGTGGACTTGCCCGCACCGTTGCGGCCAACCAGTCCGGCCTTTGCGCCGGCCGGCAGCGAAACGCTGGCGTGATCGAGAAGCAGGCGGCCGGCAACACGTGCGGAAATATCGGAAATCGTGATCATGCGCCGGGTTTTGGCGGAACTCTTGCCCGAAGGCAAGGGCGGCGGCGAAGCCGGATGGCGCGATATGGTGGAAAGTTACATCGCCGCCGTAATCTTTTACCAAGTGGCGTGTGCTGAAGGAAATTGCGCGCCGTGATTGCTTCGGCGATAAGCCCGTGCGATACCGGCACGGTTTGGCATTCATGTCCCGCAACGCCATATTCTCGTGGTGGTCGCGCGTTGAAGTCGCCGTACTGGGGCGGATGAAAGCCTGAGCCTGGCGCTCAGCGCCCGAAGGCTTGCACGGGCTGGCGCCGGTTTGATTGGGCCGCGTGCAGTGCGACGCGCGCATTCGCCTGCAGCTGCGATGCCGTCGCTGCGTCAGCGCTCAATGCAATCCCGAGCGAAATCGTAAGCTTGGCAGGCGCGGTGTTGTCAGAGGTCGCAAAAGCCAGGTGATCTTCCACGGAGGCGCGCAGCCGATCGGCAATCGCCAGGGCCTCCTGCATACCGACATTGGCAAACAGAAACGCGAATTCATGGCCATCAGTCCGCGCAACAAGATCGTTTTTCTTGATCGACTTGCGAAAGAGATCCGCAAGTTTCTTCAGCAACCGGGTGCCGACCTGCGTGCCGTAGCGGGTACTGACTGCCTTGAAGTCGTCGACATCGACCATGATCAGGGCATTGCCCGAGGCGCCTTCCTCGCGATCATAGAGATCTGCGATTGCCTTGTTGAGCGCGATGCGGTTGGGAATCCCGGTGAGCTTGTCGGTGGCCGACGCGCAATGAGCGGCTGCAATGCCAAGCTCAATTGTTTCCAGGCGCTCGACGTCGCTCCTCAGCCGGGCCTCGATATCCTTTTCCGAAGCCAACACGGTGGAGAGAGAGGTCGATAGATACTCCATCTCGCTCATGAACGAGCAGAGGCTCTGCTCCAGATTGCCTGCGATGGATTGCAATGCTGTTTCTGCAGCGCGTACGAATGCCTGCTTTTGGCGTAGGCTTTCCGAAAGCCGCTCCGCTGCTTCCCGCAGCAACTTGCTAGTCTCGCCATGAGAGACTTCGCTGGCGAGACCGCAATGGCTGACAAGCCGGTACTTCAGGCCCAGCCCGTCGAGAGACGCTTGCCGCGGGCTCGGGCCGAGCGCCGCGATATCCTGCGCCAGGCCGGCGTTCTGGCCGATGATCGCCTCGTGCAAAAGCTCATAGTTGCGAGGCAGGCCGGCGATCGCAAGCCTTGCCATATGCTGCGCGATCCGCTGGATATCCGTCGGGGCAGCCGGACGTGGTGCGGCTTCGCGTTGTACCTGTGAGTTCGGCGCAGTTCGCATGACGATCCCCTCGTTCCGACGATATGACCGGCGGTTGGTTCTCTATGCAACTATCGCGCTTAAGATAGCTTAAATTCTGCGCTTGTAGTTGAAGTCGCGGCGCGAAACGGTGAAATGCAGTTAATGCATAGTATCCATTGCGCATTTACTGTCGCGAAGAACAGCGGAACTTGATCGAGACGAATGCGATGCCGTCCGATGGGAAGGTCGTCGTCTGGACAGCAGACCTGCGCGCGTCTGCTCTGCGGCGACAGGCAATCGTTTCGTGACAGCGGCGTGAAATTGCCGATGCCCACTTGTTTTCGGGCTATCAGGCGGGTAAACACCGCCCACTTTTCCCACGGAATAAAGGATTTTGACCAATGGCGATTGAACGCACCTTCTCGATGATCAAGCCGGACGCAACGAAGCGCAACCTGACGGGCGCGATCACCAAGATTCTCGAAGACGCCGGCCTGCGCGTCGTCGCTTCCAAGCGCGTCTGGATGAGCAAGCGCGAAGCCGAAGGCTTCTACGCCGTTCACAAGGATCGCGCGTTCTTCGGTGAACTCGTTGAAACCATGACCTCCGGCCCGACCATCGTCCAGGTTCTGGAAGGCGAAAACGCGATCCTCAAGAACCGCGAAGTCATGGGTGCGACCAACCCGGCCAACGCTGACGAAGGCACGATCCGCAAGACACACGCCCTGTCGATCGGCGAAAACTCGGTTCACGGCTCGGACGCCCCGGAAACCGCTGCTCAGGAAATCAAGTACTGGTTCTCCGACACTGAAATCGTCGGCTGAGACAGGCTCTCAGCGAATCCGCTGAAGGTGTTGAATTGACTCTGAAAGCCGGGGCTCTGCTCCGGCTTTTTACGTTGAAGGGCAGGTCGCGGCGGAATCGTAGTCCACAGTGCCGTCCGGTTTGAAGACCTCAGGATTCTTCGTATAGAGCGGACCAACGACCAGCGGCTTGCCGGGCATGACAGACTGGTCAAGGCTCGAAATCACCTCGGTCTTCAGGCTTTGCAATGTCTCTCCCTTGGCGTCGACAAGACGAACGCTCACGGCGTAAGGCTTGTCCTTCTTGACGCAATGAATTGCAGGGCTCTGAAGCGTGATCTTGTCCCAGAACGGGTAGATCTTTTCATTCGTCACCAACACGTCGCCGCCCGCAGGGTTCTCGAATTCCGCGATGGCGACAGCGCCTTCCGGGATAGGGGCCTTCTTGTTAAGTGTCACGACATAGGTCGCGATCGCGATCCGGTAGTTGAAAACGAAGACGCGTCCGCTGACCTCGACAAACTTGTCGGTCTCTCGCTGGCATCCGCTCAGCACTGCAGTTGCAAGCAGCACGGCCATCAATATCGCTTTCATGGCGCTTCCTCCTCTTTCCTCCGGCGATAATGCCGGTTCGCCTTGGCGCGATTGCCGCACACCGCCATGTCGCACCAGGCGCGACTTCTATTTTTGCTGCGGTCGATGAAGAGCCAGCCGCAATTGCGGCAGACCTTCATACGTTCGGGGTCAGGCATCGCGATGAGCCGTAACACGGAATGCGAGGTTGCTACGTCGAGTCCGTTTGCTCCATTGGCACCATGCAGCGTGCGGGCCAGCGCCTCCAGAAGGTCGGCGAGCAGCTGATCGTCATCATCGCCTGAAACGCGAGCCCGGAAATACCTGTCCGTCGCCTCACGCAACTCCAGGAAGTTCCTTCTGTTATCTGGGGCCGGAGCAACCATGTCACCGAAGATCGCACGCTCCGCGCAGAACTCCGCTGCAGCCTGCGGAAAGGTTTCCAGTTGGGCGGGTGCTTCGAAGCGGTCGATCCGTCGCGTCTCGTCATGCCTCAGGACGACGCTGTTGGCGACATCCAGTGCCAATGCGCCTCCGGAAAAGCGGTGTGGGGTCCAGGAGAAGCTCATGATGAAAATATAACTGGTAAAATAAGTTTTGCTAGTTATGATTTCTTGCAATCGGGAGTTCTTCATGGCCTATCTGCTGCAGCAATTGGCGAACGCGGTCCCTGTGGCTGCACTCTACGCTGCGCTTGCGTTCGGCTACGCCATCGCCTTTGGGGTCACCAAGCGCGCCGATATCACCTATGGGGCGATCTTCGCCTTCTCGGGTCAGATTTTGCTGCTCTTCACCGATCTAGGCTACAACAGGCTCTGGCTGATCCTGCCGGCGGCGCTGGCACTGGGGGCTCTGTTCTCGGTTATCTATTCGATGCTGGCGGCAATCTGGATCGGGCGCTCCATCATGCTGCCGCTGGTGCGCCAGTCGTCGAATACTGTGATCGTGGCGGCACTTGGCATCACCATCGTCCTCATGGAAACGGCCAGGCTTGCATCCGACACGAAAAGCCTGTGGCTTTCGCCTTTCCTGAACAGGGCCGTCGTGTTCTGGAGCGACGGGGCGTTCAAGGTGACGCTCACGGAGATCCAACTCATCAATACCGGATTGATGTGTGCCATGATGGCGCTCGGCGTTGTCGTCATGTGGGGCACGTCCTGGGGGCGTTTGTGGCGCGCGGTTACCGACGATCCCCTAGCAGCAGAACTCTGCGGCACCAGCGCCGATCGCGTGTTCCTCATCGCCTACGCTTCGGCAGGCTTGATCGCCACGGCATGTGGCATCCTCGCCACCTTCTACTACGGCACGATGGATTTCGGCGCCGGCCTGATGTTCGGCCTCAAGGTTTTGATGGTCGCAGCTGTCGGCGGATATTCGGACCCGTTGAAGTCGGCCGCCGGGGCCGCCGGTCTCGGTGTCGCGGAGACGATGTGGAGCGCCTACGGCCCCTACCTCTGGCGCGACCTCGTGGTCTTCTCGCTGCTTGTGCTTCTTCTCGTTCTCAGCAGGAGGGAGCGGGCCATACCCTGACTATTTCCACTTGTCGCGTGCAGCGTCATCCGCGTCCCTGGCGGCAACCCATTCGCCCGTGAAGCCATCCTTGCCGTGCTCCTTCTTCCAGAAAGGAGCGGCGGTCTTCAGATAGTCCATCACGAAATTCGCACCGTCGAATGCAGCCTGCCTGTGCGGCGCTGCGGCGATGACAAGCACGATATTCCCCTGCGCGGCGATCTTGCCGTAGCGGTGGATGGCTGTCAGGCCGAGGAGCCCGAAACGTTCGATCGCAAGGCCTGCAATCCGTGTCATCTCCGCTTCGGCCATCCCCGGATAATGTTCGAGTTCAAGTGCTGCAAGCGTTCCGCCCTCGTCACGGCACAAGCCTGAGAACGTGACGATCGCGCCAACACCGTCGGTGCGGGTGCTGATCCGGTCGACTTCAGCCTGCAGGTCGAAGTCCTCGCGCTGGACGCGGATATGCGGCTGGACCTTGCTGCTCACGTCAGCCTCCGGTCATCGGCGGGAAAATACCGATCTCCCTGGCGTTGCCGATCGGCTCGTCGTGGTCGACGTGCTCCTGGTCGATCGCGACGCGAATGACATCGGGAAACTGAAGCGCGGTCTCATATTCTTCGCCCATCGTCTTCAAATGATTCAGAAGATCAGCGACGGTGACGACGGAAGCGGGCAGGGCGATGTCTTCTTCAGCCTTACCGATCCGCTCGCGCACCCAGGCGAAATAGACGAGCTTTGTCATTCTTCATCATCCACGATGTGTTTCAGGCCGGCCCGGAAATAGTCGTAGCCAGTGTAGATCGTCAGAATCGCTGCGATCCAGAGAAGACCGATGCCTGTCTTCGTCGTATAAGGGAACACTTCGTCGCCAGCAGGACCAGCGAGCAGGAACGCGATCGCGACCAGCTGCACCGTGGTCTTCCACTTGGCAATCCGGGTCACAGGCACGCTGACCTTGAGGGCCGCCAGATATTCGCGCAGGCCCGAAACCAGGATCTCGCGGCAGAGAATGGTGATCGCCGCCCAGATGGACCAGCCGGCAATCGTCTGATCCGCTGCGACCAGCAGCAGAATGGACGCGACCAGCAGCTTGTCGGCGATCGGATCGAGCATCCGGCCGATGTTCGATGTCTGATTCCAGATGCGGGCGAGATAGCCGTCGAGAAAGTCGGTAATCGACGCGATAACGAAGATCCACAGCGCCACCCATCGGGCCGTGTTGCTGATCGCCAGCTTTCCTTCGAGAAAGAAGCACAGCACGATCAGCGGCACTGCCAGAATGCGGCCGTAGGTCAGCAGGTTCGGTATATTGTATGCGCGCGATGCCATGAAACATATCTCTGAAGTGATGTGCCCGTAGATGACGGCTTTGACCGCAAAGCGTCAACATTCTTTCTGTTTTTTCGCTGCCTTTGCGTGGAATTTGCGACCGTCTCCACCTATTTCGCGGCGTCGTCGTGAAAATGGTTGTAAACCTGCTTGGCGACGGTCTCCGAAATACCCTCGACGGCCATCAGGTCGGAAAGGGCGGCGCGGGAGACCGCCTTGGCGGTTCCGAAATGCTGCAGCAGGGCGCGCTTGCGCGACGGCCCGATCCCGCCGATCTCGTCGAGCGGATTCTTGACCATCTCCTTCTTACGCCGGGCGCGATGCGAGCCGATGGCGAAGCGGTGCGCTTCGTCGCGCATGCGCTGAATGAAATAGAGGACGGGGTCGCGTGGCGGCAAGGTGAAGCTCTCGCGTCCCGGCGGGAAGAAACGCTCGCGCCCGGCGTCTCTGTCGACGCCTTTGGCCACGCCGATGGCGATCACGCTGTCGGTAATCCCCAAGTCCTCGAGGATGGCGCGCACGGCCGTCATCTGTCCCTGTCCGCCGTCGATCAGGATCACATCAGGCCAAGCGGGGAAGGGCATATCGGCTGCATCCGCCAGCGATGCCGGCTGGCTGCGGTCAGGAATTCCCTCTTCCTTGAGTAGCCGGGAAAAGCGGCGCGTCATCACCTCGCGCATCATGCCGAAGTCGTCGCCCGGCGTGATGTCGGTCGATTTGATGTTGAACTTTCGGTACTGGTTCTTCACGAAGCCTTCCGGCCCCGCGACGACCATGCCGCCGACGGCATTGGTGCCCATGATGTGGGAGTTGTCGTAGATCTCGACGCGCTGGGGCACATAGGGAAGCCCGAACGTCTCCTTGAAACCCTCGAGCAGGCGTGACTGCGAGGCCGTTTCAGCGAGCTTCCGGCCGTGCGCCTCGCGCGCGTTGGCGATCACGTGCTCGACCAGATCACGCTTCTCTCCGCGCTGTGGCACGAGGATGGACACCTTGTGTCCGGCTTTTTCGCCGAGCGCGGCCGCAAGCAGTTCGATCTCTTCTATCGTCTCCGAGAGCAGGATCTGCTTCGGCACCGGCTTGTCGTCGTAGAACTGGGCCAGGAAGGCGTTCATCACCTCGGCAGCCGACAGCTGCGGGTCGGCCTTCGGGAAATAGGCGCGGTTACCCCAGTTCTGTCCGGTGCGGAAGAAGAACACCTGGATGCAGGAGATGCCGCCTTCATGATGGATCGCAAAGACATCCGCCTCTTCCACGCCTGCCGGATTGATGCCCTGGTGGCTGGAAACATGCGAGAGCGAGGCCAAACGGTCGCGATAGACGGCGGCGCGTTCGAAGTCGAGATCGTCCGCCGCGAGGTTCATCGCCTCCGCCATATGTTCCTTGACCTTCTGGCTCTTGCCGGAAAGGAAGTCCTTGGCCTCCTGAACGAGCTCGGCGTATCCCTCGTCGCTGACCTCATGCGTGCACGGGCCGGAACAACGCTTGATCTGATAGAGAAGACAGGGGCGGGTGCGTGTTTCGAAGACGCTGTCGGTACAGGTCCGAATGAGGAAGGCGCGCTGCAGCGAGTTGATCGTACGTCCCACGGCGCCGGCTGACGCAAAGGGCCCAAAATAGTCGCCCTTGCGGGCACGGGCGCCACGGTGCTTGAAGATCGCCGGGGCGCGATGATCACCCGTGATCAGGATGTAGGGAAACGACTTGTCGTCGCGCAGCAGCACATTAAAGCGTGGCCGCAAACGTTTGATCAGATTCGCTTCCAAGAGCAGCGCTTCGGTCTCGGTGCGCGTCGTCACGAACTCCATGTTCGCCGTCAGTCGCACCATCTGGGCGATGCGGTTCGAGTGCACGCGGCCGAGCGCGTAGTTGCTAACGCGCTTCTTGAGGCTGCGGGCCTTGCCGACGTAAAGAACGTCGCCGGCCTCGTTGAACATGCGGTAGACGCCCGGGCTGTTCGGCAGCCGTTTGACGAATTCGGCAATCAGTTCGGCACCGGCGAGGCCGGTTTCGTTGACCCCGCCTTCATTCCAATCGATCGCAGCCGAAATCGGCGCAGCGGAGGCCTCACTCTCCACGTCGATATCGTCGTCGTTTTCGTCCGTTTCGTCGTAAAGAACGCCGCCGTCGGGCAGCTTTCTTGAATTCATTCCATAATCTCCGCCACATCGGGCGTCTGCCAGGCAAGATGCTGGCCGCCGTCGAGAGCAATCATTTGACCGGTGATCGAGGGCATTTCGTAGAGGAAGCGAATTGTTTTGCCGAATTCCTCGAGCTTTGGCCCTTGCTTGAGGATAAGCGCGGAAACCTGCGCTTGGAAGTCTTCTTGCGACTGCCGCTCGCTCGGCATCGAGGGACCGGGGCCGATGGCGTTGACGCGAATGCGCGGCGCGAGCGCCTGCGCCATGGTTTGTGTCGCCGTCCACAGGGCCGATTTTGATAATGTATAGGAATAGAAGCTCGGTCGTAGCGCCCAGACGCGCTGGTCGATGACGTTGACGACCAGCCCGTACGTCTCTTCGGGCAGTTGCGCCGCAAAGTTCGCCGAGAGAATCGAGGGCGCTCGGACATGGACGGCGAAATGCTCGTCCCAGGCCTTGGCATCGATATGGCGGACGGAATCTTCGTGGAAAACGGAGGCGTTATTGACGAGCAGATCGATCGGTCCAAGCGTCTCTGAGACCTTCCTTATCAGATCGCTTGTCTCGTCAATTTTCTCGAGGTCAGCTTGCACGGCGACCGCCCGAGAACCGCTTCGCCGCAGTTCCGCCGCGAAATTCTCGGCTGCCTCAATCGAACGACTGGCGTGGATCGCGACCGAAAAGCCATTCGCGGCCAGATCCTCGACTATCGCCCTGCCTATTCTTTTGGCCGCCCCGGTCACGAGTGCCGTCCGAAGTCTTTTCTCGTTCAAAATCATGCCTTTTCGCCGCGAAACTCTGTTCGCTGCTTATATAGGCTGCAGCGAAGGGCAGATAAATAGGCGTTTTGATTGCGATGCTGTGGGAATTATTGTATGTATTATTTAAGAATATATTTTCCTTAAATAAGTATCCATGATTTAACCATTCGTTATGGTTAACAAATATTCTGTTGCGGCAAAGCAACATCGAATTTCAGCCATTCAGGCGCCACAATCAAATCACAATTTGGCTCTTTCAAATCCTCAATTGGGCATCAATTTCCGTTCCGAACCGCAAGGGACATTTGTAATAGCCCGCGAATGCTTCGCTATAAGACAGTTGACGAAGGACGCGGGTCTGAAAGGAGACGAGTATGCGTACATTTATTGCTAGCCTGTTGGTTTCGACCGTTGCCCTTGGCGGGTTTTCCGCCGCTTATGCAGCTGATGCCGTTGACCAGATCCCGGAAGCTCCGGTTGCACAGAATGAACCGGTAACGCCGGCAGGCAACTGGCAGGGCTTCTACCTCGGTGGCGCCGGCACCTACAACCTCGGTGGCTTCGGCGACAAGTACAACGCTCGTGCTCTCGGCGGTCAGATCTATTCCGGTTACAACTGGCAGGCTGGCCAGATCGTTTACGGTGCCGAAGCCGACATCGGCTATTCCGGTGCTGACGGCGCCGCTGGCGGCGGCGAGGGCAAGAACGAAGTCAACGGCTCGATTCGCGGCCGTATCGGCTACGATCTGAACCCGTTCCTGCTGTATGGTACGGCCGGTCTTGCCGCCACCAAGAACAAGTTCAGCAACGCCGCCGGCTCTGACACCGACACGTCGCTCGGTTACACGGTTGGCGCGGGTGCAGAAACCTTCGTGACCAACAACATCACGGCACGTGTCGAGTACCGTTACACCAACTACGCTGACAGCGACTTCAACGTCGGTGGCGCGAACATTTCGCGCGGTTACGACGAACACAGCGTCAAGGTCGGTATCGGCGTCAAGTTCTAAGCCGAACATCGAAATACGAAAAGCCGGGCTCTCTAGCCCGGCTTTTTTTGTTTGTCAGATGAACCCTCAAGCGTCCTGCTTTGGGAAGTCAGTCGAAGCTGCAAGCTCACGCCATGCGGCGAGTTCCTTCGCGACATGTTCGTTCTTCGCTTCGATCACCGCCACGGTATCGCTGCCGAACGGCATGCGCAGCGGCGGGTTTTGCGAATGCGCCAGTGTGACCATTGCCTTCGCAAGGCGAGCAGGGTCGCCGGGCTGCTGGTGGTTATGACCGGCAGCGAATTCGCGCATCGCGCCGACAGGCGTTTCCTGGTAGTCAGCGATCGAACTCGGGCTGACGGCGAGAGAGCTCTCGTCCAGGAAGTCGGTGCGGAAGAAGCCGGGCTCGACGATCGTCACCTTGATGCCCAGCGGGGCCACTTCGGCGGCCAGCGCCTCAGACAGGCCCTCGACTGCGAACTTGGTCGAGCAATAGACCCCCCAGCCGGCATGGGACTCGTAGCCGCCGATGGACGAGATGTTGAGCACGTGCCCAAAGCGCTGGCGACGCATGTGCGGCAGCACCGCGCGGGTAACCTTCAAGAGGCCAAACACGTTCGTTGCGTAGAGCCTCTCGATCTCTTCCGTGGTCGCTTCTTCCACGGCACCACGCAGGCCGAAGCCGGCATTGTTGAGCAGCACGTCGATCCGGCCGAAGCGCTTGACGGCCGCTTCCGCTGCCTTGTGCGCAGAGGCTTCATCGGTCACATCCAATGATACGGCGAGCAGATTGCGATGATTGCCGAACTTCTCCTCAAGGCCCCTCGGGTTGCGCGCCGTCGCGACGACGGCGTCGCCGGCATCGAGGGCCTCTTGGGCGATGAGGGCGCCGAAACCACGCGATGCCCCTGTGATGAACCAAACACGCATGACGATCTCCTTTGTCCGTTGCGCTGCGATTTGCCTACGGAGTGAAGGTAGCGTATTGGCATAGTTGAGAGAATCTACGCTGTGTTTCATGGCTTACTGAGAAAAGTTCATCAATGAAGCGTGTGCGCTCCACCGATCTGGCGATCTTCCTTGCGATCGCACATCACCGAAGCTTCCGGAAGGCATCCGTCGAACTGGGTGTTACAGCCTCCGCCCTCAGCCATGCATTGAGGGCGATCGAAGAGCGGCTGGAGGTTCGCCTGGTCAACCGGACGACCCGCGGGGTGGCCTTGACCGAGGCCGGCGAGCGGCTGTTCGACCGCATCCGCCCGGCATTCCTCGACATCGACGCGGCACTTGAAGACCTCAACAGCTTTCGCGGCCAACCGTATGGCAAGCTGCGCATCAATGCGGCGCGAGCTTCCACCAAGCTTGTTCTGTTGCCCATCGTTTCCCGCTTCCTGAAGGCCTATCCCTCCGTCGAGGTCGAGATCGTCATCGACGACGCGCTCGTCGACACGGTGTCATCGGGTTTCGACGCCGGTGTAAGGTTTGGTGAAAGCGTAGCCGCCGATATGATCGCCGTGCGTATCGGTCCGCGCCATCGTTTCGCGGTGGTTGCTGCGCCAAGCTATTTCGAGAACAGGGCCAAGCCGGTGACGCCACGTGACCTGCGCGATCACGAATGCATACGCTACCGCTTTGCCGGAGGCGCGTTCTATCGATGGGAGTTCGAACGCGGCGGGATCGAACTGGAGATCGAGGTTGCAGGCCCTCTGACGTTGGGCGATCAGGACATCATCCTAGATGCCGTGCTGCACGGTTGCGGTCTCGGATATCTTTTCGAGGAGCAGGTCCAAAGTGCGGTGGCCGATGGCAGGCTGATACGCGTGCTGGAAGACTGGTGCCCCTTCTATCCGGGCTTCTTCCTCTATTATCCGAGCCGCCGGCAGTTGCCGACGGCGCTGCGCGCCTTCGTGGATTTCGTGAAGGTCGACAGAGCCCCGCCTCAGGTTTGAGGTTTCAATTCTTTGTAGGCGGCGAATTTCTTTTCGAATTCGCGGCACCAGCCGATGAGTTCTGGATGGTCGGTTTCCCACTGTCCCTTGAAACGCAGGTCGAGGTAACCGAGCGTCGCTGCGAGCGCGAAGTGGCCGCCGTGCAGCCGCTTGCCGATGTTCGGCAGGTGCACGCTGAGATGGTTCAGGCCGCTGACTGCCTTCTTCCACTGGCGGTCGATCCAGGGTTGGTGCACCTTTTCTTCGTCACGGAAGCGTCGCTCGTAGACGATTGCCAGCAGGCAATCGCAAATGCCGTCGCATAGCGCCTCGAGGATTTCCGCCTCCGTCCGTTTGCCGTTCTTGGAGGGGTAGAGCTTCTTGCCTTTCAGCCGGTGGAAATAGTGCATGATGGCGACGCTGTCGAAGATCGACAGCCCGTCGTCGGTCAGCAGCGTCGGGATTTTGCCGAGCGGATTGTTATCGACCAGGAGTGCCGGACCGGCGTTGGTATCCACCCGGATTTCAACGGCATCGAGTTCTAGGTAGCGCGCGGCCATGCGTACCTTGCTGGAATAGGGAGACGTCGGTGCGCAAAGGATCTTCATGGTCGCTTTTCCATATGGTGATGTTTCGGCGCGACTATTTCGCGCCGGCAAGAGTCGGTCAACCGTCCTTTGCCGCCTTGCTCTCGCCGCGTAGCCAGAGCGCGCGATGCGAGGCGTATCGGTCCTGTGCGAGGTGGTCCTTGAGCGCAGGAAGCAACACGTGCAGTTCGTCCTTCAGCGTAAACGGCGGATTGACGACGATCAGTCCGGAGCCGGTCAGCCCTGTGATGCCGCGGTCGCTGCGCACGCTGAGTTCGGCGCAGAGCATCTTCGAAATATCGAGGGCCTGTAGTGCCTCATGGAATTCCTTGATCGGCGCGCCCTTCTTCAGCGGATACCAAAGGCAATAGGTGCCGCCGGGGAAACGGCGGTATGCCTTCGCCAAGCCATCCACCAGCCGTTCGTATTCGCCGTCCTCCTCGAAAGGCGGATCGACGAGAACGATGCCGCGCTTTTCCTTCGGCGGCAGATGCGCGCCGAGCGACAGCCAGCCGTCAAGCTCGGTGATGCGTGCATGATGATCGCCCTCGAAGAGCCGATGCAGCCGTGCGAAATCCTCGGGATGCAGTTCCATGGCGGAAAGCCTGTCCTGCGGGCGAAACAGCATGCGCGAAAGCTTCGGAGAGCCAGGATAAAAGCGGATGCCGTCCTCCGGGTTCAACTCGCGGACGGCGGAAAGGTAAGGCTCCAGCAGTTCCGCGACCTGCGGAGCGAGGTCGGCTTCCAGCAGCTTACCGATGCCGTCGCGCCATTCGCCGGTCTTTTGGGCCTCCTCGGAGGACAAATCGTAAAGCCCTATACCCGCATGGGTATCAAGCACGCGAAAGGCCGCGTCCTTTTTCTGAAGGTAGCGGATCAGCCGCGCCAGAACGGCGTGTTTGAGCACATCGGCAAAATTGCCCGCGTGGTAGATGTGGCGGTAGTTCATTTTCGCTGATGCCCGTGATGAATTCGCCTGATCGGCGTCATTTGTGGCTTTTGGCCGGTTGCCGGTTCGAATATAGAAAACCTATGAATATTGCGACCCCCATTCACGCCAAATCCGCCAAGTCGAACCTCAGGCTCGGTCACACCGCCTGTCCGCACGACTGTCCCTCCACCTGCGCGCTGGAGGTGGAAATCAACGAGGACGGTCGCATCGGTCGTGTGCGCGGCGCAAACGACCATAGCTACACCTCAGGCGTCATCTGCGCGAAGGTTGCACGCTATGCCGAGCGTCTCTATCATCCCGACCGGCTGATGCACCCACTGCGCCGGACGGGCGCCAAGGGGGCAGGGCAGTGGCAGCAGATCTCCTGGGACGATGCGCTGGACGAAATCGCCGAAGCGTTCGTCAAAGCCGAAGCCAGGGACGGCAGCGAGGCGATCTGGCCCTATTACTACGCCGGCACGATGGGCTGGGTGCAGCGCGACTCGATCGATCGCCTGCGTCACGCCAAGCGCTACTCCGGTTTCTTCTCGTCGATTTGCACCAATCCGGCCTGGACCGGCTTCACCATGGCGACGGGGACACTGCGCGGACCTGATCCCCGCGAGATGGGCCGCACCGATTGCGTCGTGATCTGGGGCACAAACGCAGTGTCCACGCAGGTCAACGTGATGACCCACGCCATCAAGTCCCGCAAGGAGCGCGGCGCCAAGATCGTTGCCATCGATATCTATGACAATCCGACGATGAAGCAGGCCGACATGGCGCTGATCGTCAAGCCGGGCACGGACGCGGCACTTGCCTGTGCGGCAATGCATGTCGCCTTCCGCGACGGCTACGCAGATCGCGACTACATGGCCCAATATGCCGACGATCCAAGCGGCCTGGAAACGCATCTGAAAACCAAGACGCCGGAATGGGCTGCCGCCATCACTGGTCTGTCCGTCGATGAGATCGAGGCCTTCGCACGGCTTCTAGGCACGACGAAGAAGACCTATTTCCGTCTTGGCTACGGCTTTACCCGCCAGCGCAACGGCGCGGTTGCCATGCACGCAGCCGCCTCCATCGCCACCGTCCTGGGCTCCTGGCAATATGAGGGCGGCGGGGCCTTCCATTCGAACAGCGATATCTTCCGCATGAACAATGCGGAGTTGACTGGCAAGTCGATGAAGGATGCGGATATCCGCATGATCGACCAGTCGCAGATCGGCCGTGCGCTGACGGGCGATGCCGTGGCGCTGCGCCATCGCGGACCCGTAACAGCCATGCTGATCCAGAACACCAATCCTGTGAACATCGCCCCCGAGCAGCGGCTGGTCAAGCGCGGCTTTGCCCGCGACGATCTCTTCGTCGCTGTGCACGAGCAGTTCATGACGGAAACGGCCGAGATGGCCGATATCGTCATCCCGGCGACGATGTTCGTCGAGCATGACGACATCTATCGCGCCGGCGGCCAGAACCACATCCTCCTCGGTCCCAAGTTGGTCGAGCCGCCGCCGAGCGTGCGAACGAACCTGTTCGTGATCGAGGAGTTGGCAAAGCGTCTCGGCGTCGACGACCGCCCGGGCTTTGGCTTCACCGCACGCGAAATGGTCGATCGGGTTCTCGAAGCCAGCAACCTGCCAGGCTACGATCATTTCCTCGAGCACAAATGGTTCGATCGCCAGCCAGCTTTCGAGGACGCGCACTTCCTCAACGGATTCGCACATCCGGATAGTAAGTTCCATTTCCGGCCCGACTGGGTCAACGATCCCGCACCGAACAAACCGCCTGCTGCCGTTGGTGCTCTCGGCCCGCACGAGCAACTGCCGCCGTTCCCGGATCAGGTGGACGTCATCGAAGTGGCGGATGCCGAGCATCCGTTCCGCCTGGCGACGTCGCCGGCGCGCAACTTCCTGAATTCGAGCTTCTCGGAGACAAGGACTTCGCGCCAGAAGGAAGGACGACCGGAGCTGATGATGAATCCGGCTGATGCTGCCGCGGGCGGCATCGAGCATGGCGACCTGGTGCGGATCGGTAACAGCCGCGGCGACCTGCGCATCCACGTGCGCATCACCGACGAGGTTAAGCCGGGCGTACTGATCGCCGAAGGCCTCTGGCCGAATAAGGCGCATGTCGACGGTGAAGGCATCAACGTGCTGACCGGAGCCGACCCTGTCGCGCCATATGGCGGTGCGGCGATTCACGACAACAAGGTCTGGCTTCGCAGGGATGCCGCATGACGAAGTTCGAAAAGGCAAAAGTCGAGATCGTCCACGAAAAGACGCTCTCGAACGGTTGGACACGCCTCAGCGGCTACCAGATCGACTACACGGATTCCGACGGCGAGACCCATAGGCTGAAGCGCGAGGTCTACCATCGTACGCCGGCAGCAACGATCCTGCTCTACGATCCCAAGCGGGACACGGTCGTGCTGGTCCGGCAGTTCCGGCTGCCAGTCTACCTTCACGATGAGCCGGCGTGGATTATCGAGACGCCGGCGGGGCTGCTCGATGGCGACGAGCCGGAGACCGCGATTCGCCGGGAAGCCATGGAAGAGACCGGCTTCCGCGTCCGCGACGTGCGCTTCCTCTTCAAGGCTTACAGCTCGCCGGGCTCGAGCATGGAACTGCTGCATTTTTTCGCCGCATCGATCGATACGACCGATCGCGTATCGAACGGCGGTGGGCTTGCCGAGGAGCATGAGGACATCGAAGTTCTGCAAGTGCCGCTCGGCAAGGCGATAGCGATGGTCGAGCAGGGCGAGATCGCCGACGCAAAGACGATCATATTGCTGCAGTGGGCGATATTGAACCGCGAGTTGTTGAGCTAAAGCGAAATCGGCTGCAAATGTTCCGCCCCGGCAGCAAGCTTTAGCTTCGCGTCGATTACTGCGAGCGGTACAGCCTGTTTCAAAGCAAGAGCAAGATAGGCTGCATCATAGCCTGACAATTGATGCTTTCTCGCGAGCCTAATGATTGTTTGGTGATCATCGTCGAACATTGTTCGCAGGGCAAGCTTTCCAGGCGCACAAGACAGGCCAGAATATCCTCGCTGCCGATCCGGCGTTTGCGCTCAGCTACCAACAGAATATTGCGCATGTCATGCCAAGCGAGATCCGGCACAACGGCGTCATCGATCTCCAGGAGAGACAGGGCCGCTTCCGCCTCGACATTTTCCTCGTCCGGTAGCAGCCCTGCGGCAGCGATGGACGCGTCGACGACAAACGGCATCAGCTCCGCCCTTCGAGGCGCCATCGCCGAATTTCCGCCGCGCTCGCCGTGGCGCGTTCGGCGCGCTCGATACGAAGTAGACGGATAGCCTGGGCGCGCTCATTGCGGTCATCGATCTCGCTCAGCCGGGCAACAGGAACGCTGCCGCGCGAAATCTCAATCTCCGGGCCGGCCTCGACTTGGGTTAGGAGTTCCGTGGTCCACCACATGACCAACTTGTCTTTGCGTTCACACCGATGTCATGCTTCAGCGCTATGCGCTCCGCCTGTCATACTCACCCTCCCGGAGAAGACCCATGTGGCTCAGCAACTTTACTCTTGTCCTTCCAGATGAGATCGTCAGCCACGGCTCGGTGCGCGTCGAGGACGGTGTGATTGCCGACGTTCGGCCGGAGCTGGTCGCCAACGCCGCTATCGATGGCGGCGGACGTCTGTTGATGCCGGGCTTTGTCGATCTTCACGGCGACATGGTGGAGCGCGAGATTGCGCCGCGCCCGAATGCGCCGATGCCGATCGATTTCAGCATTCATGAACTGGACAAGAAGCTTGCCGCGGCAGGTGTCACGACGGCCTTTGCGGCGGTCTCCTTCGCAACAGAGAGCGTTTATGGGCATGTCCGCTCGCTCGAGACCACCTCGGCCGTCATCGAGGGCATCAATCGGCTCAAGGACAACCTGCTGATCGATCACCGCGTTCATGCGCGCTACGAGATCACCAATCTCGGCGCCGCGCCGGCCCTGGAGAAGTTGCTCGATGCCAGTCATGTTGACATGGTTTCGCTGACCGACCACACGCCGGGGCAGGGGCAGTACAACAACATCGAAAGCTACATCCTGAGCATTGCCGAACGCCGCGCCATTTCCGAGGAGATGGCCGCCGAGATGGTCACGAAGCGCATCGAGATGCGCAGCAATCCGGACATCGAGATCAAGCTGAAGCAAGTCGTCGATCTTGCCTTGAGACACAAGCTGTCGCTCGCCTCCCACGATGACGACAGTGCCGAGAAGGTCGCGCAGATGCACGATCTCGGCGTCACGATCAGCGAATTTCCGGTGACGCTTCCCGCGGCTGAAGAGGCGCGTCGTCGTGGTCTATGGACGCTGATGGGTGCTCCGAATGCCCTGCGCGGACAATCGATGTCCGGCAATCTCAGCGCACTCGACGCCGCAGCCGCCGGCCTGCTGACGGTTATCGCCGCCGATTACCATCCCGCCGCCTTCGTGCCTGGCATCTTCAAGATCGCCGATCGCACGAGCCTGCCCTATGCCGTCGCCATGGCGACGCGCAATGCTGCACGTTCGGCTGGTCTTCTGGATCGTGGCGAGATTACCGTCGGGCAGCAGGCGGATCTCGTGGTTGTCGAAGCTGGTGACGTGCACCGCATCCGCGCCACATTCCGCAAGGGCCGTTTCGTCTACAGCGATGGCACGCTGCACCAACTGCGGGCGCTTGCTGCCTGAGGCTCAGGCACCCTCGCCAATGAGGGAGATAACGCTGCTGCGTTCCGCCGGCGCTGCGGCAGCGTCGGTGCTGACGGCCTTGCCGCCCTCCATCTTCACCTTGCTCTCGGCCAAGAGCCGCAGCGCTTGCGGGTAGAGCTGGTGCTCGACGGTGAGCACGCGCGCTGCCAGGCTTTCGGCACTATCGCCTGAAAGGATCGGCACGGCGGCCTGGCCGATAACCGGTCCCTCATCCATGCCTTCGGTGACGAAGTGCACGGTGCAGCCGGCGATCCGCATACCGGCATCGATTGCCCGCTGATGGGTATGCAGGCCGGGGAAGAGCGGAAGCAGCGACGGGTGGATGTTGATCATCCGGCCCTCGTAACGCTGGATGAACACGCCGCTCAGCAGCCGCATGTATCCGGCAAGGCAGAGGATGTCGGGAGACAGCCGATCGAGCGCGGCAAAGATCGCCTCCTCGTGCGCTTCCTTGCTGGCGTAGTCCTTGCGAACGAAGGCGAATGACGGGATGCCCTCGGCTGCCGCCTTGGCAAGCCCGCCGGCATCGGCCTTGTCGGCGATGACGCCGACGATTTCTGCCGGATAGTCGGCAGCCTTGGCAGCGGCGACGAGCGCCATCATGTTGGAACCGCCGCCGGAGATGAAGACGACGGCGCGTTTGCGCGGCGTCGTCATATGGCGAGCGTACCCTGGTAGAGCGTACCGGACGCACCCTCGGCACGGGTGATCATGCGGCCCAGCTTCACGACCGTCTCGCCTTCGCCTTCGAGGGCGGCGATAACGGTTGCGACGTTCTCAGCCGAAACGACCGCGATCATGCCGATCCCGCAGTTGAAGGTGCGCAGCATTTCGTTGGCCTCGACGCCGCCTGTCTTGGCGAGCCAGGAGAAGACCGGCGGAACCTTGACGGCCGCCAGATCGATCTCGGCTGCGAGGTGTTTCGGCAGAACACGAGGGATATTCTCCGGGAAACCGCCGCCGGTGATGTGCGCCAGTGCCTTGATGGCTTTCGTTTCGCGGATCGCCTTCAGGAGTGGCTTCACATAGATGCGTGTCGGCGTCAGCAGCGCTTCGCCGAGGCTCTTATCGTCTGCGAACGGAGCCGGCGCATCGAAGGCGAGGCCCGAAATCCCGACGATCTTGCGCACAAGCGAAAAACCGTTGGAGTGAACGCCCGAGGAAGCGAGGCCGAGGATCACGTCGCCTTCGGCAATGTCGCCGGAGGGCAGCAGCTGGCCGCGCTCGGCTGCACCGACGGCAAAGCCTGCAAGATCGTAGTCGCCGGAAGAATACATGCCCGGCATTTCAGCTGTCTCGCCGCCGATCAGCGCGCAGCCTGCGTCGCGGCAGCCAGCAGCAATGCCTTCGACGATCGCCGCGCCCTGGTCGGGGTCAAGCTTGCCCGTGGCAAAATAATCAAGGAAGAACAGCGGCTCAGCGCCCTGGACGACCAGATCGTTGACGCACATGGCGACGAGGTCGATGCCGACGGTGTCGTGATAATCGGCGTCGATTGCGATCTTCAGCTTGGTGCCGACGCCGTCATTGGCGGCAACAAGGACCGGATCCGTGAACCCTGCTGCCTTGAGGTCGAACAGGCCGCCGAAGCCGCCGATCTCGCCGTCTGCACCCGGGCGGCGCGTCGAGCGCACGGCGGGCTTGATCTTCTCCACCAGAAGGTTTCCGGCATCGATGTCGACGCCTGCGTCGCTATAGGTCAGGCCGTTTTTTCCAGACTGGCTCATGCTGCTCTCCGATGGCTGTATTCGGGCGGGAAATGTCGCCGCCTCAATATGCGGGTCGCAATTGCATGACAGGGGCGTTTATGCAAGGGATTGCATGGAGAAAGCCCCAATTTCCCGCTCTTTTGACGCAGGTCATCTGGATTCTTAGCGGTGGGGTTGACCATTCTCTCACCCACATCCTATGTGCTCGAAGGTTGCATCGAGATGATGCGAAAAATCGAGACGGCCGATCAGCGGGGAATGTGATGCCACAGCAGATTAGCGGGGCAGGTCTGAAGCGCCAAGTCATCTTCTGGCTGGCCGTGCTCGCCTTCTTTATCGCCTTCCTTTTTGTCTTCAGCTCGATCCTGCTGCCATTTCTCGCGGGGATGGCGCTGGCCTATTTCCTCGATCCCATTGCTGACAGATTGGAGCGCCTCGGTCTTAGCCGCTTGATGGCAACGATCGTGATCTTGATCGCCTTCGTCGTCGTCATCGTCCTGGCCCTGATGATCCTGATACCGGTTTTGGCGAGCCAGTTCAGCGATTTTGCCGGTCGCCTGCCGGGCTACATCGATCAGTTGCAGACATTCATTACAAAGTCGCAGAATACCCTCATGCCGGACTGGGTGAGGAACCAACTCGGCACGATCAAGAACAATTTCTCTGAAATCCTCTCGCAAGGATTCGGGCTACTGACAGGGCTTTTCGGTCAGGTCTGGAGCTCCGGCCTTGCCGTCGTCAACGTCATCTCGCTGATGATCGTCACGCCCGTTGTGGCGTTCTACATGCTGCTTGATTGGGACCGCATGATCGCCAAGGTCGATCAGTACATTCCGCGCGACTACGTGGCCAATGTCCACCAGATCATGCGGGAAATCGATCAGGCCATTGCCGGCTTCATTCGGGGGCAGGGTTCGCTCTGCCTGATCTTGGGCATCTGGTATGCCGTTGGCCTGTCGCTGGTCGGCTTGAACTTCGGTCTGCTGATCGGTCTGTTCGCGGGTATGATCAGCTTCATTCCCTATGTGGGCTCGCTGGTGGGTCTCATTCTTGCCGTCGGCGTTGCCATCGTCCAGTTCTGGCCCGATTACATCTGGGTCGGCGCGGTGCTTGCCGTCTTCTTCAGCGGTCAGTTCATGGAGGGCAACATCCTGCAGCCGAAGCTGGTGGGACACAGCGTCGGGCTGCACCCTGTTTGGTTGATGTTTGCGCTCTTTGCCTTCGGCGCGTTGTTCGGCTTTGTTGGTCTGCTGGTTGCCGTGCCGGCGGCTGCCGCGGTCGGAGTGCTTGTCCGTTTTGCGCTTTCACGCTACCTTGAGAGCGATCTCTATGCCGGCGGGTCGAAGAATGGCCAGGTCGGCAAGACAAAAGCTGACCCCAAATGACTGATGTGAAAAACGCTGGTCCAAGGCGCAATGCTGTCGAACAGCTTCCCTTGGCATTTTCGCACGATGCAGCAACGGGGCGCGACGACCTGTTGATCTCCGCACGGCTCGCAGCGGCCGTGTCGATCGTCGATGCCTGGCCGCATTGGCCTTCGAGCGTCGTCATCCTCGCCGGGCCTGTCGGCTCCGGAAAATCGCATCTGGCGAACATCTGGAAAGATCATAGCGGCGCCGTCGCAATCTATCCGAAGGCGGGCGCCAACGCGGCCGTCGATGCCGCCAATGGTCCGGTGCTGTTCGAGGATGTCGACCGACGTGGCTTCGACGACAACGAACTTTTCCATGTGATCAACAGCGTGCGGGAAAACGGTCACAGTCTTCTGATGACAAGCCGCCTATGGCCGATGTCCTGGCCGGTAGAACTGCCCGATCTGCGCTCGCGCCTGAAGGCGGCGACGGTCGTCGAGATCGGCGAGCCGGACGAGGAACTGCTGTCAAAGGTCATTGTAAAGCTGTTTGCAGACCGCCAGATTTATATTGATGACAAACTGGTGCTCTATATCGTTAATCGGATGGAACGGTCGCTGAATGCGGCCCAGACGATCGTGGACAGCTTGGACCGGCTTGCCCTTTCTCGAGGCACGAAGATTACCCGAACTCTTGCCGCTGAAGTGTTGAATGAATTGGGTAATTCGGAACCGGAAGATTGACTGTCACAGTTCTGTCGTGAAACTGATATAATTCGCTTGGCGAATGAAACGGGACAATCAGACATGGATAGCGCAGTCACGGAGCATCACGAACCTACTCCGGAAACCAATGAGACTGTGCCATCGCTTGAAGAACTGCTCGCCAGCCCCGAGCGCTTCATCAACCGCGAGTTCTCATGGTTGCAGTTCAATCGCCGTGTTCTTGAGGAAACGCTGAACACCGAGCATCCGCTGCTTGAGCGAGTCCGTTTCCTGTCGATCTCTGCGGCAAACCTCGACGAATTCTTCATGGTGCGCGTTGCCGGGCTTGAGGGGCAGGTGCGCCAAAACATCGTTGTGCGCACGCCCGACGGCAAGACGCCTGCCGAGCAACTCGACGCCATCCTCCAGGAGATCGACAATCTGCAGATGGAGCAGCAGGCATCGCTTGCCGTTCTCCAGCAGTATCTCGCCAAGGAAGATATCCTGATCGTCCGTCCCGGGGCACTCAGCGACCTCGATCGCGCCTGGCTGGCGACGGAATTCGAGCAAGCGATCTTCCCAGTGTTGACGCCGCTGTCCATCGACCCGGCGCACCCGTTCCCCTTCATTCCGAACCTCGGCTTCTCGATCGGCCTGCAGCTCGTCAGCAAGAACGGTCGCGACCCGATGACGGCGCTGCTGCGCCTGCCGCCGGCGCTCGACCGGTTCGTGCGCCTGCCGGACGATCGCAACACGATCCGCTACATCACGCTCGAGGATGTTACCAACGTCTTCATTCACCGCCTCTATCCCGGCTACGAGGTGCAGGGCTCAGGTACGTTCCGGATCATCCGCGACAGCGATATCGAAGTCGAGGAAGAAGCCGAAGACCTCGTGCGCTTTTTCGAAACCGCGTTGAAGCGCCGCCGCCGCGGATCGGTGATTCGCATCGAGACCGATTCCGAGATGCCGGCGTCGTTGCGCCAGTTCGTCGTTCAGGCCCTCAGCGTTCCGGAAAATCGAGTCGCGGTCCTGCCAGGCCTGCTGGCGTTGAACACGCTGTCCGAAATCACCAAGGCGCCGCGTGAAGATCTTCGATTTCCGTCCTACAATGCGCGATTTCCCGAACGTGTCCGAGAGCACGCCGGCGACTGCTTCGCTGCCATCCGCGAAAAGGACATGGTGGTTCACCATCCCTACGAATCTTTCGACGTGGTGGTCCAGTTTCTGCTCCAGGCTGCACGCGATCCGGACGTCCTGGCGATAAAACAAACCCTCTACCGCACGTCGAACGACAGCCCGATCGTCCGTGCGCTGATCGACGCGGCCGAATCCGGCAAGTCCGTTACGGCCCTGGTGGAGCTGAAAGCCCGCTTTGACGAAGAGGCCAACATCCGCTGGGCGCGCGACCTGGAGCGCGCTGGCGTACAGGTCGTCTTCGGCTTCATCGAGTTGAAAACACACGCCAAGATGTCGCTGGTCGTCCGCCGCGAAGAGGGTAAGCTTCGCAGCTACTGCCATCTCGGCACCGGCAACTATCATCCGGTCACCGCGAAGATCTATACCGACCTGTCGTTCTTCACCTGCAATCCGGTGATCGCGCACGACATGGCGAATATCTTCAACTTCATCACTGGCTACGGCGAGCCCGAAGAGAGCATGAAACTGGCGGTTTCTCCCTACACGCTGCGCTCGCGCATCGTTCGCCACATCGAGGAAGAAATCAAGCACGCTAAGAACGGCGCGCCGGCGGCGATCTGGATGAAGATGAATTCGCTCGTCGACCCCGAGATCATCGACGCGCTTTACACGGCAAGCCGCGCCGGCGTCGAGATTGATCTTGTCATTCGAGGCATCTGCTGCCTGCGCCCACAAGTGCCCGGCCTGTCGGAGAATATCCGGGTAAAGTCGATCGTCGGACGCTTCCTGGAGCACAGCCGCATCTTCTGCTTCGGCAATGGTCACGGGCTGCCATCCGACAAGGCGCTGGTTTATATCGGCTCGGCGGACATGATGCCGCGCAACCTCGATCGCCGTGTCGAAACGCTCGTCCCACTGACCAATCCGACGGTCCACGAGCAGGTTCTCTCACAGATTATGCTCGGCAATATCATTGACAATCAGCAAAGCTACGAGATATTGCCCGACGGTACGTCCAGGCGCATGGAAGTGCGCAAGGGCGAAGAGCCGTTCAACGCGCAGCAGTACTTCATGACCAACCCCAGCCTGTCCGGCCGCGGCGAAGCCTTGAAATCCAGTGCGCCCAAGCTGATCGCCGGCCTGCTTTCCGGCCGAAACAACAAGTAATATTGGACCTGCATGGTTGAATCAGAAGCCCAGGGGCGCCTTCCAGGGATAGCCCCGGTCTCCGTGGTCGATATCGGGTCGAACTCGATCCGTGTGGTCATCTATGAAGGCATGTCCCGCTCGCCGACGATCCTTTTCAACGAAAAGGTGCTCTGTGGTCTCGGTCGAGGAATCGCACTGACCGGCAAGATGGATGAGGCGAGTGTCGGGCGGGCGCTGGCTGCCTTGCATCGGTTCAAGGCATTATCCGATCAGGCGCGCGCCGCCACCATGTTCGTGCTGGCGACGGCGGCGGCCCGCGAAGCATCGAACGGACCGGATTTTATCCACAAGGCGGAAACAATCCTTCAGCGTAAGGTCCGCGTTCTTTCCGGTGAGGAAGAGGCGAAGTTCTCCGCCCTCGGCATTGTCAGCGGCTTCTATGAGCCGGACGGTATTGCTGGCGACCTGGGCGGCGGTTCACTCGAACTGATTGACATCAAGGGCAAGGAAATCGGCAAGGGGGTCACCTTACCGCTCGGTGGCCTTCGCCTGTCGGAATATGCCGGCGGCTCGCTGGAGAAGGCCCGAACCTTTGCTCGCAAGCATGTGAGAACAATTTCCAAACTGCTGGCGAAGGGAGATGGGCGCACCTTCTATGCCGTCGGGGGCACTTGGCGAAATATTGCCAAACTGCACATGGAGATGACGCAGTATCCGCTGCACATGATGCAGGGCTACGAAGTTTCGCTCGAGGCGATGATTCAATTCCTCGATCAGGTGGAGATTGCCAAGGACTCGAAGGATCCTGCGTGGATGGCGGTCTCGAAGCATCGCCGCGCGCTGCTTCCGTTCGGTGCGGTTGCCATGAAGGAAGTCCTGAGCGCGATGAAGCCCTCTGTCATCTCGTTCTCGGGGCAGGGCGTGCGTGAAGGCTACCTCTATTCATTGCTTTCCGAGAGCGAGCGCCGCAGCGATCCGCTGCTGGCCGCCGCTGGCGAACTCGCCATTCTGCGCGCGCGTTCGCCAGAACACGCCAGAGAGCTGGCGGACTGGACAGGCCGCGTGATGCCCTATTTCGGCATCGCCGAGACGGAGGAGGAGGCGCGCTATCGCCAGGCGGCGTGCCTGCTTGCCGACATAAGCTGGCGCGCGCATCCCGATTACCGCGGCCTGCAGGCGCTGAACATCATTGCTCACTCGTCCTTTGTCGGCATCAGCCACCCCGGCCGCGCCTTCATTGCGCTGACGAACTATTACAGGTTCGAAGGGCCGTATGACGACGGTGCGACGGGCCCTCTCGCCACCATCGCCACGCCGAGATTTATCGAGCGCGCCAAGCTGCTCGGCGGCTTGCTGCGTGTCGTCTATCTCTTTTCGGCATCCATGCCCGGCGTCGTGCGCAATCTCACCTTCCAGAAATCGTCCAAACCCGATCTCGACTTGGAGTTCGTGGTTCCGGCGGAATATCACGACTTTGCCGGCGAGCGCCTCGAAGGCCGCTTGCAACAGCTTTCCAAGCTGACCAACAAGCGCTTGGCCTTCCGCTTCGAATAGCGTTCATCTGTGCATCTCAGGTGAACTGTGGCATAACTGAGCCATGGCGATACATGTCTTGGCGGTCCATCGCGACACAGTCGGGACGGAACAGGCGGCGGGCAATTCGCTTGCGGCCGCCTATTCCGTGGGGGTTCTCTGCTGGCTGCTGTCAGCCGGTGTCTATATTGCCGCGAAATGGGTCTCTTCCGAGATGCCGCCCTGGGCGCTCTGCTTCTGGCGAGTGCTGATCGCCTGGGCGATCCTGATGCCGATCGTGCGTCGGCATTTCGGCGATATGGTCGCGCTGGTGCGGGCTCGCCCCCTCGAACTGCTTGCCATCGGCGGCATGGGACTCGCGATTTGCCAGGGCATGATTTTTGTCGGTCTCGAGCATGCCGACGCCACTACCGCCGGCATTATCATCGCCCTGATCCCGATCATCACCATGATTCTTGCCCGTTTGATTCTGGCTGAGTCGATGGGAGGCTGGCAGGTAATCGGATCGATCTTGGCCTTTCTCGGGATCGTGGTCATCATCCTCAAGGGCAGCCCGGCAGCGCTGATGCGTCTCGACTTCAATCCTGGCGAACTGTGGATCGTCGCCGGCGCATTTTGTTTCAGCGTCTATACCGTCCTGCTCCGCCGGGCGAAATTCGATGTGAATCGCCTTGCACTCCTGGTGCTGCTTCTCGGCGCGGCGGTGCTGACGGCGCTGCCCTTCTATCTCTTTGAGCTTCTCTCTGACGAACGCTCGACGCTCAACAGCAGCGGGCTCGTCGCGCTCGCCTACGTCGCGATCCCCGGCGGAGCGGTTATGTATTACCTCTTCAATCGGAGCATCGAGGCTCTGGGCGCGGCGAGGGCGGGCGTGCTCCTCTACATCCAGACGATCTTTATAGCTGTGCTCGCCTATCTGATCCTCGGCGAGCAGTTGCAACCCTATCACCTCGAAGGTGCCGCGCTCATCGTCGCCGGCCTGCTGCTCATCATCCTGCTGAAGCCCAAGGCTAAGGCGCAGGCGGCAACGGTCTAAGGGTCCGTTTGGAACGTCAGTGGCGGATACGTCGGAGCAGAAGACCGCCCATGGCGACATGGATCATGGCTTCTGACACGTCGATGCGGGCCTCGTGGTCGCGGACAAGGCGCCACCATCGTGTCATCCAGGCGGCCATCCGGGCCCGACTCGCTGCTGTCCACATCAGAAGCTTGAATCATGGAACGCCTCAAACCGCCACCCCGTGTTCAAACGGTCTTCTAGGTGCCGATAGCGGCTTTCACGGGCGACAGGCTTGACGACCTAAGCGTGCCTCACCAGAACGCGGCCGAACCTGGACGGAGCGGCGGGTCGGGTTCGGACGCTCTCGCTGACGTCGGTCACTCTTTGCCGTTCGCCTTCGTAGCGTTCAGTTGAGTTCTTGGGCAAGTCCGATGAGAATCCCTTCAGGCCCACGGATGTAGCAGAGCCGATACGCGTCGTTATACTGGACTACATCGCCTACGAGCTGCGCGCCGCGCGTGCGGAGCCTTTCAAGCGTCTCGTCGATGTCGTCCACGGCGAACATGACGCGGAGGTAGCCTAGGGCGTTGACCGGGGCGTTCCGGTGATCTGCGACGACAGGCGGCGTGAGGAAGCGGGAGAGCTCGATCCGGCTGTGGCCGTCCGGTGTGCGCATCATGGCAATCTCGACACGCTGATCGCCCAGTCCAGTGACACGTCCGGCCCATTCTCCTTCGATCGTGGCCCGCCCTTCGAGCTCGAGGCCGAGTTCGCGAAAGAAATCAATCGTCCCTCCGAGGTCTTCGACGACGATTCCTACGTTGTCCATCCGTTTGAGCGCCATGTTTCCAATCTCCGATGTGTCGGTCAATCTACAAGGTGTTCACCTCGTCCAACAAAGGACGCTTGAGGTGCCCCAAACACCGACAGCCATCCACGCCCAGTTCGCTGCTTTTTACATCAGAAGCTTGAATATGGACCGCCTCAAACCGCCACCCAGTCTTCAAACGGTCTTAAGGGGCGAGGGTGAGCGAGGCCGATGGCGGTCGAGTCGCACTCCACGAAACGGCTTCTGGCATTTGCTTATCCAGCAAAAAGCCCCGCTCTTGCGAACGGGGCCTTCCTCGTGAAACGTGCAGGCTTACTTCGCGTTCAGGAGTTCGCTGACCTCAAGCAAGCTGAACTCGTTGTTGTCGGCCTTGTCGACAGCGCGACCTGCCGAGAAGGGCAGGTTGTTGTCGTTGCCGACGACGATGTGCGTGGCATCGACGCGGTCGACATTCTCGATTGTTACGAACGGCATGTCGTAGTTGCCATCCTTGCTGCCGGCCTTCTTCTTGTTGTCAGGATCCTGGATGTTCAGCAGGTCGATGTAGCCGATCTTGCGAACTGATTTGCCGACGTTGGCGTCGTTGAACTCGATCTTGTAGATGCGCTTGAGTTCGGCAGGGGCCTCGAAGCAATCCGGCTTCGGCTGCTTGGGATCGACGCAGGCCTTGTCCTTCGTGCCGGCGCCGTTGTCGCGTTCGATGACGAGTGCGGTAGTGTCGTCGAGCATGTTGAAGTCGCCGATCGAAACACCCTTTTCCTCGAACGGATAGAACCAGGTGCGGCCCGTCCAGTTCTTGGAAGCGGTATCAAACTCGATGACGCGGATGGCGGTATGGCCGTCAACCGATTCCATCTTGCCGTCGCCCTGGTAGATTGCGCCTTCGAGAAGGCCGTAGAGCTTGCTGCCGTCCTTCGAGATGGCAACACCTTCGAAGCCACCCGAGCGCTTCAGGTTGAAGACCGGCACCTTAGCGGTCGGGTTTGCCTGGACGGAGACAACCGGATTATCGGGGGACATGACCGGCTTGCCGTCGACCGTGGTCGAGATGACGTCGGTCAGGCGGCCTTCAGTATCGAACTTAAGGAGGTAGGGTCCGAATTCTTCGCCGATCCAGAAACCGTCTGCGACAGGCTGCACGGACTCGATGTCGAAATCCGATCCAGTGAGATAGCGCTTCTCGGCGCCTTCAAGCACGATCGGGAAGGGTGCCTTCTTGTCGGGGTCGGAAAGGAAGAGGTTCTTGACGACCTCGACCTTGCCGGTCTGCCAATCGAACTTCACCTGATGCAGGAAGAGCATCGCGTCGCTGGAGTTCGCCTTCGAGCCGAAGCCGTTGTCGGATAGCGTCCAGAACGTGCCGTCAGGCATGGTCTTGATGCCGGAGAAGCCTTGGATCGGCTGACCGTCGAAAGGAAGCTTCAGATCGGTGACGCGAACCCCGTCCTTGCCCGGAACGCTGCCGAGCGCTTCGGTACGCTTGCGGTCAGCGGTGGTGAATTTGCCGGAATGCTTGAGGAATTCCGGCGTATCGTCCGGAGCCGCGACGAGCGTGTTGGCCGGCAGAATGGCTTGGCCTGCGAGCTTGGCTGGAAATTCCTGCTGGTCGGCTGCAGCCGGGCAGGCGATCAAAAGAACAAATGAAACGGAAGCAAGAAGAGTATTTTTCATCGAAACCCCCAAGGATTGGAATGCGGGTCTCGATTAGCAAGGCTTTCATGTCGGCGCGTTGACGCTTGCGTGACGCTTTGGTGACGCTTTGCGGTTGTCTGCCTTGGCGAGCGCGATGACGCCGAGGGTTTGGCCGCGGCCCTTGACGGCGTGGCTTCCAAGATCCTCCGCCGACACCGCCTCCGGCATCTTGATCCGCTGCGCGAGGTCGGATGAGATGAGGACCGATCGGTTCAACGTCTTGCAGAGCGATTCGAGCCGGGACGCAGTATTCACCGTGTCACCGAAATAGGTGATCTTGTGATGGTCGACGCCGATTTCGGCTGTGATCACGGTGCCTCCGTGCAAAGCGGCGCGCAGGCGGGGGACCTGGCCATATGTCTTCAACCAGCTCTCGGCGTCCGCCTCTATCTCGCTGATGATATCGAAGATGCAGTTCACGCATCGCGCGAATTTGATCCCGCGCTCCAACGGCCAGCTGATGATCGCGGCGTCTCCGACATAGTCATCGATAGTGCCTTTGTATTTCCGCACCGGCTCGGCGAAGGCAGCAAACAGCGAGCTCAGCATCTGCTGTGCCCGAAGGTCACCATGTTTCTCGGCAAAGGCCGTCGAATCCACGAGGTCGATGAACAGGAAGACGCGTTCCTCGCTGATCGGCTTCCGGTATCGGCTGAACAGCATGCTCATGAAGATGTCGCGGCCCAGCAATTCGCGGATGCGCAGCACGAAGATAATGAGCGCGCACACGGCGAGTGCATAGAGGAAGGCATCGAAGGGCAGAACGACAGCCTCTACCCATGATGCAGGATGAATTGCGCCGAGCCACCACATGGCGAGGCCAGCAATCGCAAATCCGATGCTCATCAGAATTTCGTAGACGAAGATCTCTGCGAGAAAGAACGTCACCGTCGGCAATGCCTGCATGCGCCGGTAAAGGCCGCGCAGGATCACCTTTCGTTCGAAGGCAATGATCGGCATGCCGATGAACAGCGCAAAGGTTGCTCCGACGAAGGGATGTCCCCCATAGAACCGCATGTCATAGAGAACGCCACTCGCGGCTATGACGAGCGCGATCAATAGCCAGTTCTGGACTGGAGATATTTCCCTCATGTAGTCCTTTTCGCGGTGCCGCGTCGTCGCGGATACCTAGGGCATATAGGAAACGTCGGGTGTTTCCGAAAGGCACACTAGGTTGGTTTCCTTGATCGAATAGATCTGGAAATGACTATGCGCGCAAAAAAGTCCGCTTGATGGCGCCTAGAGCGCCACCGCCTCCACCCTCTTGCCGACGAAGCGAAGAGCGACCTGGCCCTGGATGAGCTGCAGCGCCGGCTCGCCGAAAAGCTCCCGCCGCCAGCCATGGAGCGCCGCGACTTCGGCGTTCTCGCCTTCGGCGGCGATCTTGTCGAGATCCTCGCTGTTGGCAATCACCTTCGGTGCGACGCCATGTTTTTCCGAGATCAGCTTCAACAGGACCTTCAGCAGTTCGGCGGCGGCTGCTGCGCCTTCGGGCGGCTGCGTCTGTCGTGGTGCATGCGGCATCTCGGCCTTCGGCAACGCAAGCGCTGCATTGACGGCTTCGACGACGGCGGCACCGGTGGCGGATCGCTCCCAACCCTTCGGGATCGTGCGCAGGCGACCGAGCGCTTCAGCGTCCTTCGGCTGCTGCTGGGCGATTTCGTAGATCGCGTCGTCCTTCAGCACCCGCGACCGAGGGACGTTGCGGGAGCGCGCCTCGCGCTCGCGCCAGGCAGCGACATACTTCAGGATGGCAAGCTCCTGTGGCTTGCGCAGGCGCATTTTCAGCCGCTGCCAGGCATCGTCTGGATGCATGTCGTAGGTCTCGCGGGCCTCGAGGATATCCATCTCCTCCCGAAGCCAGGACGAGCGGCCTTCGCGTTCCAGCTCGGCTTTGAGATAGAGGTAGACGTCGCGCAGATGCGTCACGTCGGCAAGAGCGTAGTCCAGCTGCTTTTCCGAAAGCGGCCGGCGGCTCCAGTCGGTGAAGCGCGAGGATTTGTCGATCTGAACGCCCTTGGTGCGGCTGACGAGCTGGTCATAGGAGACGGAGTCTCCGAAACCGCAAACCATCGCGGCAACCTGCGTATCGAAGATCGGATGCGGGATGAGACCGCCGCGGTTGTGGATGATCTCGATATCCTGGCGCGCGGCATGGAAGACCTTCAGCACGGCAGGATTGGCCATCAACTCGAAAAACGGCGTGAGGTCGAGACCCTTCGCCAACGGATCGACCAGCACTTCCGTCGTCGGGCTTGCCATCTGGATTAAGCAGAGTTCCGGCCAGAACGTGGTCTCTCGGAGAAACTCGGTGTCGATGGTAATGAATTCTGACTTGGCCAGCTCTTTGCAGGCCGCCTCCAAATCGGCGGTTGTTTCGATCATCTCAATTCATTCGCAGGATAGACATAGTTGAACCTTCCTTCTCCTTTCGGCCGGATATGTCAACTAGAACCCGCAAAGACCTGTCAAACAACTCTAACATAACTGGTCATGCCGGTCTTTTGATGCTCGATGATGTGGCAGTGCAGCAGCCAATCGCCCGGACTGTCGGCAACGAAGGCGAGCTGGACCTTTTCATCCGGTTGGACGAGATAGGTGTCGCTGATGAGTGGCATGACATTGCGCGTCGAGGACGACAGCACGGTAAAGCTCATGCCGTGCAGGTGGATGGGATGCGTATGTGGCGTCACGTTCTCGAGCTGCAGGATGTAGCTCTTGCCGAGCTTCAGTTCCGCCAGCGGCGCCGTCGGGTCAGGTGTGTCGCCCGGCCACGGCACCTTGTTGATGGCCCAGAAGCTGTAGCCGAGTGTGCCGCAGATGCTGTCGGCAGGCGCGCTTTCGGCCGTGGCGCTGAGAATGAGCGGTATCTTCTGTGCCGAGGACAGATCGGCCTTGGCGACCGGGTTTTCGCCGAGCGTGGCGAGATCGCCGACATGACGCTTCAACGATGTTCCGACAGCCCTAAGCTTGGCGATCGTCTTCGGCGTCGTGCCCCTGATGTCTTCGAGTGTCGCAATGGCGCCCTCGCTGTCCGGCATCCGCACGGCGAGATCGAGGCGCTGGCCGGGGCCGATCAGCAGCAGATCGAGCGGAAAGCGTTTCGGTACGGGATTGCCGTCGATCGCAATCACGGTTGCCTCGGCACCTTCCATCTTCAGCGAGAAGATGCGGGTGACGTCGGTCACGGCAATCCGTAGCCGGATGAGACCGCCGGCCGGCGCATCATATTGCGGCTCCCGGTGCCAGTTGGCCGTCCTGACCGTCCCGTAGGTGCCGGTCTTTGCCGCGTCGCGCGGGCGGAAGGCCGCTATGAATTGGCCGTCGCCGCCGAGACGCCAGTCGCGCAGATTGAGCACCACTTCGGCATCGAATGTCGGGTCAGCCGGATCCTCGACCACGAGGACACCCGTCATACCGTGGCCCATCTGCGTCAGAGTGTTGCAATGCGGGTGATACCAGAAGGTGCCGGCGTCCGGCGGCGTGAAGGCGTAGTCGAAGCTGTCGCCGGTATAGACGTAGGGCTGCGTCATGAACGGCACGCCGTCCATCTTGTTGGCGATTCTCAAACCGTGCCAGTGGATCGTCGTCGGCTCGTCGAGCGCGTTCGTCAGCCGAGCCGCATAGGGCTTGCCCTTCGTCATCCGCAGCACTGGTGGCATGCCGCCGTCACCCCAGGTCATGATGTCGTTCGTGACGCCGGCATCGGCAATACTGGCCGTCGTCTTCACCGCTTTCAGGATCTGCGGCTCTGGCGCTGCTTCCGCCAGCCCGAATTTCCCCGCTATCCCAACGCCCACGCCGTAGGCTCCTGCGACACTAGAGGCTTTCAGGAGATTGCGGCGAGTGAGGAGGGGCATGTAAAGGCTCCACGAGAACGATATCGTTCCTCTTTAAAGTTGACCGGGAGCTTCAGCAATATGTCGCGGGATTGCCAAACTGCCGCATGGCTGTTTGCGATCCCGCGGTTGCACCACTGCCATAAACCGCTCTCAAAGCGTAGGCTTGGTGCTCCAACCCTTGACAAATCAGACCGTCCATGCGCTTTTCCGCCCGATTTTCTTGTCGGCGCGGGAGAGCCATTGGAGCCCCTTGCCGCCGTCTTTAAGCCAAATACTGGGAATTGAGATGATGCATCGTTACCGCAGCCACACATGTGCAGCCCTCCGCAAGTCGGATGTCGGCGCCAATGTCCGGATTTCCGGCTGGGTCCACCGTGTTCGTGACCATGGCGGCGTTCTCTTTATTGACCTGCGAGACCACTACGGCATCACCCAGGTGGTCGCGGATCCGGATTCGCCCGCCTTCAAGCAGGCTGAACTGGTTCGCGGCGAGTGGGTCATTCGCATCGACGGCCTCGTCAAGGCTCGTACAGAAGACACCGTCAACAAGAACATGGCGACCGGCGAGATCGAACTTTACGCGCAGGAGATCGAGGTGCTCTCCGCTGCCAAGGAATTGCCGCTGCCGGTCTTCGGCGAACCTGACTATCCGGAAGACGTGCGCCTGAAGTACCGCTTCCTCGATCTGCGCCGCGAGACGCTGCACAAGAACATTGTCAAGCGCACGCAGGTCATTTCAGCCATGCGCCGCGAGATGGGCAATATCGGCTTCACCGAATACACGACGCCCATCCTGACGGCCTCTTCGCCGGAAGGCGCACGCGACTTCCTCGTGCCGAGCCGGATTCATCCCGGCACGTTCTACGCGCTGCCGCAGGCGCCGCAGCAGTACAAGCAACTGCTGATGGTCGCCGGTTTCGACCGCTACTTCCAGATCGCGCCGTGCTTCCGCGACGAAGACCCGCGCGCCGACCGCCTGCCGGGCGAATTCTACCAGCTCGACCTCGAAATGAGCTTCGTCGAGCAGGAAGATGTCTGGAACACGATGGAGCCGGTCATTCGCGACATCTTCGTCGAGTTCGCAGACGGCAAGCCGGTGACGGAAACGTTCCCGCGCATTCCATATGAGACCGCGATGCGCAAGTACGGCTCCGACAAGCCGGATCTGCGCAACCCGATCGAGATGCAGGCCGTCACCGAGCATTTTGACGGCTCCGGCTTCAAGGTCTTTGCCAACATGATTGCCTCGAACCCGAAGGTCGAGGTCTGGGCTATTCCGGCCAAGACCGGCGGCTCCCGCGCCTTCTGCGACCGCATGAACGCCTGGGCGCAGAGCCAGGGTCAGCCGGGCCTCGGCTACATCTTCTGGCGCAAGGAAGGGGACAAGCTCGAAGGCGCCGGTCCGCTCGCCAAGAACATCGGTGAGGAGCGCACCGACGCGATCCGCACCCAACTCGGCCTCGATGACGGTGACGCCTGCTTCTTCGTCGCTGGCGACCCTGCGAAATTCTACAAGTTCGCCGGGGAAGCCCGCACCAGGGCTGGTGAGGAACTGAACCTCGTCGATCGCGATCGCTTCGAATGCTGCTGGATCGTCGATTTCCCGTTCTACGAATGGTTGGAAGAGGAAAAGAAGATCGACTTCGCCCACAATCCGTTCTCGATGCCGCAGGGCGGCATGGAAGCGCTCAGCGGTGCCGATCCGTTGTCGATCAAGGCTTTCCAATACGACATGGTCTGCAACGGCTTCGAGATCGCTTCGGGATCGATCCGTAACCAGCTGCCGGAAGTCATGGTCAAGGCCTTTGAATTGACCGGTAAGTCGCAGGCGGAAGTCGAGGAGCAGTTCGGTGGCCTCTACCGCGCCTTCCAGTACGGCGCCCCGCCGCATGGCGGCATGGCCTTCGGCATCGATCGTATCGTCATGCTGCTCGTTGGCGCCAAGAACCTGCGCGAAATCTCGCTGTTCCCGATGAACCAGCAGGCGCAGGATCTGCTCATGGGCGCTCCGACGCCGGCGACGCCGACGCAGCTGCGCGAACTGGCGATCCGCCCGATTCCGCCGGTCAAGAAGGACTGAGCAGGTCTGTTTGAACACAAAAAGCCGGCGATCGATTTCGCCGGCTTTTTTGTTTCTAGGGCCGATCAGATCGCAGCGTAGATCGCCGAGCATCCAGGTGACGGTCAGCTCGCAAATACAAGAAACCCGGCGGGCAATTGCGCGCCGGGTTTCAAATACTCAAGCTCGGCACATCAATCGTTGGCCGAAACCTTCACGCCGAGAACCTGCGGCAGCGTGTTCGGTGCCCCCATCGCGGCCCCCATGATCATCGGGAACGGTACGGGCTTTGCCGGAGCAGCGGCAAGCGTCAAGTTCTTCGGGTCGTCGAGGAAGGTATTGACGGCCGCCGACACGGCGTTCTGTAGCTCCGGAATGTTGAGCTGCGCCAGCATGATCGGCGTCATCGCCTTCAGCGAATCCGCCATCTGCTGGCCGGAGATATTCTGCTGGCTGCCGGCGTAGTCGAGCGCGCGCTTGGTGATGGAGGCGTCGTCGAAGCGGATCTGGGCGCTTTCAAACGACAGCTGCTGCATCAGTCCGAGCATCGAGAGGCCGAGAGCCTGCTGGGCTTCTTCCTTGTTCTGGTTCGCTTCGGCCTGCTTGGCGGCTTCCTGCAGCGACTTTATGAAGGGCATGGTGTAGCCGGAGATTTTGAAGGCGAGGTTCAGCTTGCCGATATTGTTGAAGTCGAATGCGAATTCCGAAACGTCGATCGTGCCGGGTGTCAGTTCCCAAGCGCCCTTCATGGTGATGTCGCCTTGGATGTGCTGCAGCGCCAGCTTGTCGATCGCTTCCTTGCTCTGAGCGTCGCTTGCCTTGCTGAGATCGGCGTTCAGGCCCTTGAAGGCACCATCGAAATCGAAGCCGGACTCGTCTTCGCGAAGCGTCAGGTTGACGTCGCTTTCGGCAATCGAGAAGAGCTCGGCGCCGTTCTGGACGACCTTCACCGGGCCGCTGTGGGCGTTCTCGTAGAGCAGCATGGCGTCGAGCCCTTCGCCCCTCGGATCGGCAGGGATCGAAATGCCGTTAAGCGTCAGATCGGATGCCGTGAAGGTGGCGCCTTCGCTCGTGGCGCTGATGTTCGGGAAGGACGCTTCCTCGACATAATAGCCGCCGTCGTCGTCTGCTTCGACGCCCGTCATAGTGATGTCGCCGATCGACACCGCTTCGCCGCTGTTTGCCTTGAAGCTCGCCTTCTTCAGCGTCACGGTCGTGCCGTCGACATTGACACTATCGGCAACGATTGTGCCGCCCTGCTGGCTATAGGCCGCATTGATCTTCTTCAGCAGATCCTGGCCATCGAGAGCGAAGGCGGAGCCGGCGAGAGAAAGAAAGGCAACGCCCGAAAGCATCAGCCGTGTCGTCCGGTAAAAAGTCATCTGGGGTCCCCTAGTGGCGGTGCGTAGCGACGGCTCAATTCGTGGCCGATCTACTGTGGTTCAATCGCGGTTTATATTTGCGGATTTCTAAATTTGTGTTGAAGGGAAAACGAAACAACGACCAAATTCAGGCAAAGTGTCGCGGTGCACTCTTTTCCTGTCCTTCGAAGACTTCATCCACAGCCGGAATGCCCGGATTCCTTGCTCAAAAGGGTCATCTCGGCTAGTCAGGACACATGGGACAAGAGATTTTGCCGCCCTCTGGCGGAGACGACGATAGTATCCTTCCGGTCGATCTGAAGGCGGCGCTCGAAGAGCGATACCTTGCCTATGCGCTATCGACCATCATGCACCGCGCACTCCCGGATGTGCGTGATGGCTTGAAGCCGGTGCACCGCCGTATCATTCACGCCATGAGCGAAATGGGCATTCGGCCCAACTCCGCCTTCAAGAAATGCGCCCGTATCGTCGGCGACGTCATCGGTAAGTTCCATCCGCATGGCGACCAGTCGGTTTACGATGCGCTGGTGCGCCTCGCGCAGGATTTCTCGCAGCGCTATCCCGTCGTCGACGGGCAGGGCAACTTCGGCAACATCGACGGCGATAGCGCTGCCGCCTATCGATATACCGAAGCGCGCATGACCGAGGTCGCGGGTCTGCTGCTCGATGGCATCGAACAGGATGCGGTCGATTTCCGGCTAACCTACAACGAGGAAGACGAAGAGCCGGTCGTTCTGCCGGGCGCCTTCCCGAACCTGCTCGCGAACGGTTCGTCCGGTATTGCGGTCGGCATGGCAACGTCGATTCCCTCGCACAATGTCCACGAGCTATGTGATGCCGCGCTTCACCTCATCAAGCACCCCGACGCTACGGTGGAGAAACTGGTCGAGTTCATTCCCGGTCCGGACTTCCCGACTGGCGGCATTATCATCGACGGCCGTGAAAGCATCATCGAGGCCTACAAGACCGGCCGTGGCGGTTTCCGCACACGCGCCAAGTGGGAGATCGAGGATCTCGGCCGCGGCGGCTACCAGATCATCGTCACCGAAATCCCGTTTCAAGTGCAGAAGTCCCGGCTGATCGAAAAGATCGCCGAACTGCTGCTGGCGCGCAAGCTGCCCTTGCTCGAGGACATCCGGGACGAATCCGCTGAAGACGTTCGCGTCGTGCTGGTGCCGAAGAACCGCACGGTCGACCCGACGATCCTGATGGAATCCATGTTCAAGCTAACGGAGCTGGAAAGCCGCTTCCCGCTAAACATGAACGTTCTTTCGATGGGGCGCATCCCGCGCGTCATGGCTCTGAATGAGGTGCTGAAGGAATGGCTCGACCATCGGCGCGAAGTGCTGCAGCGCCGCTCGCGCTTCCGTCTGGCCGCCATTGACCGGCGCCTAGAAATCCTCGGCGGCTTGCTGATCGCTTACCTAAACATCGATGAAGTCATCCGCATCATCCGCGAAGAGGACGAGCCGAAACCGGTGATGATCGCGCGCTGGTCGCTTACCGACAATCAGGTCGAAGCGATCCTGAACATGCGATTGCGCTCGTTGCGCAAGCTCGAGGAGTTCGAGATCCGCACGGAGTTCGACGAACTCACCAAGGAGAAGGGCGAGATCGAGGCCCTGCTGGCATCGGACGAAAAGCAGTGGCAGACGGTCGCCTGGGAAATCGGCGAGGTGAAGAAGAAGTTCGCGAAAGCGACCGAGCTCGGCCGCCGCCGCACCCAGTTCGCCGAGGCACCCGAGGCCGACGAGCAGGCCATCCAGCAGGCGATGATCGAGAAAGAACCGATCACCGTGGTCGTCTCCGAAAAGGGTTGGATCCGCGCCCTGAAGGGGCACATCTCCGACACCGCGACCTTGACCTTCAAGGAAGGCGACGCGCTGAAGGTTGCCTTCCCGGCGCAGACGACCGACAAGATCCTCGTCATCACGACAGGTGGCAAGGCCTTCACCCTCGGCGGCGACAAGCTGCCTGGCGGTCGAGGCCACGGCGAACCGCTGCGCATCATGATCGACATGGAAAACGATCAGGACGTCCTGACCGCCTTTGTGCACGATCCGGCCCGCAAGCAGATGATCGTCTCGATGGCCGGCAACGGCTTCGTCGTTGCGGAAGCCGACATGGTGGCCAATACCCGCAAGGGCAAGCAGATCATGAACGTCTCCATGCCTGATGAGACGAAGCTGATCGTTCCCGTCAGCGGCGACCATGTCGCCGTCGTCGGCGAGAACCGCAAGCTGCTCGCCTTTCCACTGGCGCAGGTGCCGGAAATGGGTCGCGGCAAGGGCGTTCGCCTGCAGCGCTACAAGGATGGCGGCATCTCGGACGTGCGCTGCTTCGCGATCGCTGACGGGCTCGTCTGGGAAGACAGCGCCGGCCGCACCTTCACCAAGAACAAGGACGAGCTTGCCGAATGGCTCGCTGATCGCGCGACAGCCGGCCGCACCGTTCCGAAGGGCTTTCCGCGCAGCGGCAAGTTTGCCGGCTAAGACAAAAAAATCCTGGCCTCGCTCTTGGCGAGCGAGGCAACTCCTCTACCTCTGTCCTGTAATCACAACATGGACAGACATCATTCCGCAGGCGGACGGAATGATCGAATGTGGCGCTTCAGGCAGAACGTCATGTCCGATCACGGAGGAATGTTGATGAGTGCTTGCAATACCATCACCTTGAACGTTGCGCATAGTTTCAATGCCTCGCCCTGCGCTGTCTATGACGCATGGCTGAACCCGCAAATCGCAAAACGATTCCTCTTCGCGAGCGACGAAGGCCGCGTTATCCGCGCCGATATCGATCCGAAGGTCGGCGGCCATTTTCTCGTCATCGACCGGCGTCCGACAGGTGATGCGGTCCATTACGGCGTGTTTCTGGAATTGCGCCGGCCGCGGCGAATGGTCTTCTGCTTCTCGGCAGCGGAGCATGACCACAACGCCGATCGAATCCAGATCGACATCGAACCACTGGCCGAAGGCACGCGGTTGACACTCTCACACGAAATGTGCGCCGAATGGGGGCAGTTCGAGGAGCAGACGCGACAGGGCTGGGTTCATGTGATGCAAGGGCTTGAACGCGAGCTCGAGGCGATGCAGGTGGTCAATGCGCCAGAGATTGTCGCCCAGGCTGCCTCCGAACCATCCAAAGCGAGTGCGCCATAATCGCAAAGACCAGGATCGCGCCGCCGGTGAGCGTCATCGTCGGGGGCGTTTCCGCGAAGACCAGCCAGATCCAGATCGGAGCCAGGACGGTTTCGAGCAGATAGAACATGCCGACTTCGGGCGCTGAAAGATAGCGTGGTCCCGTGGCGAGGCACCAAAAGGCAACCGGCATCAGAAGTGCGCCATTGAGGATGATCCAGGCCGGATGTTCTATGGCGAGCCCGCTCGGCAATGCCTTGGCAAAGCCGAGGATGGCGGGAAGGGCGGCGGCAAGCAGAGGCACGAAGCCCATGTCCCGGCGTGATGCCCGGCCGACCGTAATCGCCGATGCAAGGATAAAGGCGCTGAGCAGCGCCATGGCATCACCAAAGACATGGCCGCTGGCCAATCCATCATGCACGATCAAGCCGACACCCAACACCATCACCGCCATGGTGACGAGAGTGGATATCAAAGGGCGTTCCTTGAGGAACACCCATGATAGAAGCGCTCCGAACATCGGATTGAACGCGACGATGAAGACCACGTTGGCTGTTGCCGTATTGAAGACGGCAAGCAGGAAGGTCAGCGTCGAACAGCCATAGAGCAGTCCCGCCGCAAGGCCGTGCCTGCCGGGCACGAGCACCGGCCACGTGCCTTTGACGTATCTGGTAAGGCAGATCACCAGCAGCGCGACGGCAACCGTCGTGAGGCTGCGCATGCCGAGGATCGACCACATGTCTCCGTGTGCAAGGCGTACCAGCGGAATGTCCATGGAAAGAGCCAGGCCGCCGATCGCCGTCAGCAGCAGACCCTTCCGATGATCGGAAAGGGCAGGGAGGGGCATTTAGTAGCGTGTGCTTTCGGGCCTTGTGGAGGGATCGAAACGTTCCCAGCCGCGCGAAGTCAGGTGCTCCTGTGGCTGGAATCGAGTCTTGTAGTCCATTTTCCGCGACCCTTGAACCCAGTAGCCCAGGTAGACGTGCGGAAGACCCAAAGCCTTTGTGCGCTTGATGTGATCAAGAATCATAAACGTGCCAAGGGAACGTCGATCCATGTCAGGATTGAAGTAGGAATAGACCATGGACAGGCCATCGCTCATCGTATCTGTGAGAGCGGCGGCCAGCAGCTCACCCGTCGGGCGCTCTTCGAGGCCAGCGCCTTCCTTTCGCAGCCGATACTCGATGATCTTGGTGTTCACATGTGTATCCTCGACCATGATGGCATAGTCGAGCACGGTCATGTCGGACATTCCGCCCTGTTGGTGGCGAAAGTCGAGATAGCGTCGGAATAGCGAATATTGCTCGCTGGAGGGCTGAGCGGGGAATTCGGTGGAGATGATATCGGCATTCGTCGCCAGCACCCGCTTCATCGATTTCGTCGGCAGGAACTCCTGCGCGAGGATACGGACGGAAATGCAGGCACGGCAGGCCTCGCAGGCCGGTCGATAGGCAATGTTCTGCGACCGGCGAAAGCCGCCTTGTGTCAGGATATCGTTCATCTCCGCTGCGCGGGGGCCAACGAGATGTGTAAAGACCTTGCGTTCCATCTCGTGGGCCAGATAAGGGCACGCAGCCGGAGCAGTCAGATAAAACTGCGGTGATGGCGTCGTCTGCGTATTCATCTGTTGCGGAGATTTCCTTCGGTTCGTTGCTTGTCTGACAGGATGACTTAAGAATGAAAAACGTCAACAGCGGGGCCAGTCTTCTGCCCCATGTCGCGCGTTATACTTTTGGATATGGCGCCGAAAGGCCCCCGGCAAAGGCCAGGAGCAGCGTTTATTTTAGCCTGTAGCGGCCCTGATCAGGCGGTGCGTACCGTGACGGTGCCCACCAGAAAATCGTGGATCAACCGGCTGCGCTCGGTGAACAGGCCGACCAGCAGAATCAGCGGCGTCAGAACGGAGTTCAGGATCCAGAAAAGCGCCAGGTGAACGATGGCGGTCAGAAAGTCCATCCGCTGCCCATCGACACGCACGATCGCAATCCCCATTGCGCGCATGCCCAGAGAGGCTTGATTGGGGCCGCCCACCGTAAAACCGAAATAGAGGCCCGCGACGATCAGGAACAGCGCCGGATAAAGAAAGAATCCAAGCCCCAGTGTGACGATCGACAAGAAGAAAAGCACGACTGCTGCCGGGATGCAGAGCAGCAGGACGATCACGTAGTCGAGGATGAATGCGAAGACACGACGGCTCAGCGTGCCGCTATAGGCGCGCCAGTCGTCCGGTGCAGCATAAAGCGGGTTGGGAGTGAGCGTCATCGTTGCGGTCTCCTTTCGAGAAAACGATGCCGCTGATATGGTATCGCTTCCCGCAAATGCAATATTGGGCGCAATCAGCGCTTGGTGAGGATCCTCGCCACCTCGACCGCAAAATAGGTGAGGATGCCATCGCAGCCCGCACGCTTGAATGACAGCAGGGTTTCAAGCATCGCGCGCTCGCCGTCGATCCAGCCATTCATCGCGGCAGCCTTGATCTGTGTGTACTCACCGGAAACCTGATAGGCGAAGGTCGGCAGACCGAAGGCCTCCTTCATGCGCCAGCAGATGTCGAGATAGGGCAGTCCTGGCTTGACCATCAGCATGTCGGCGCCTTCCTCCACGTCAAGCGCGGCGTCGCGGATCGCTTCGGTGCCGTTTGCCGGATCGATGTAATAGGTCTTCTTGTCGCCCTTGAGCAGTCCGCCGGTCGAGATCGCCTCGCGGTAGGGGCCGTAGAAAGCCGAGGCAAATTTTGTGGCATAGCTCATGATGCCGACGTTCTGATGCCCTGCGGCATCGAGCGCGCGGCGGATGGCACCGATTCTGCCGTCCATCATCTCCGAGGGGGAAATGATGTCCGATCCGGCATCGGCCTGGATCACGGCTGCGCGCGCGACCTGATCGACCGTCTCGTCGTTGACGATCTCGCCCTGTCGCAGGATCCCGTCATGGCCATGGCTCGTGAAAGGATCGAGCGCCACATCCGTGATTACGCCGATGCCGGGCACGGCCTTCTTGATCGCGGTCGTTGCCTGGTTGATCAAGTTGTTGGCTTCGAGACTGTTCGAGCCGGTTTCGTCGCGCAGTTCCATCTCGATATTGGGGAAGGTCGCGATCGCCGGGATGCCGAGGTCAGCCGCTTCTTTCGCGGCTTCGACGAGCTTGTCAACGCTCATGCGGTTGACGCCAGGCATCGCCGGTATCGGCTCGACGATGCCGGTGCCCGGCACGACGAAAACCGGCCAGATGAGATCGTCGACCGTCAGGCGGTTTTCCTGCACGAGGCGGCGTGTCCAATCGGCCTTGCGGTTGCGGCGCATGCGCCGGTGGCCGGTGATTTCATCGACGAGGTGGGTCTTGTCCTGCATGGTCGTTCCAGCTTTTTGCCATTCCAATTGTCGAAGCGCTCATTATCATGGCGTCGCCGAAATCCAAACCGGACGATTGGCCGCAATCGATGAGGCGCTGGCGAAGTCGCAACCACAACCCTATTGTTTGAGACATGGACGCTGATTCTCCGACGATACCGAAACGGACGCTGACCAGCGTTCTCTTCATCCTGTTCCTGCGGCTTGTCGCCATTTCCTGCTTCTGGTTCGGATTGCAGTATTGGGCGATGCTGGTCGGCTATTCGCTTGTGGGGGCAGGGCGCTTCGATCTGCTCAGCCTTCCCTGGAAGGTCGCAAGCACCTGCCTTGCCGTTCTCTTCCCTGTCGCGTCTCTCGGGCTATGGCTTGCCGTGTCCTGGGGACCGGTTATCTGGGTGCTCGCGGCAGGCGGACAGATCATCATGTACGGCTTCATGCCGGAGATTTTCGGGGGCAACCGGCTGATCGTTCTGCTGCATTTTGCGGTAGCCCTGGTCTACCTGGGATTCCGTGCCGCCCTCTGGTACGAGAAGCGCAAGCGGCGCCAGCAGGTAAGCGTTGATTTACCCTGATACAATGCGGGTTTCCGGTAAGGCACTGTTAAGCCTGCGGTTTAAGTAGAATTTTATTTGTATTCGATAGGGTCTGTCTCAAGGCGGGAAGAAAACCAACACCGCCAAACAAACAGTGAGGCAGTCATCATGAACACGAAAATCAAGCCGCAGGCGGTATCGAACTTCCGTGACCAGCAGGAACAGGGCATCCGTGATCTTTACATGGAATCCCTTCATCTTGTTGAACGTCTTCACCGCCGTCTTCTCGACGTCATCAAGGATGAGTTCGACCGTCAGGGTCGCAGCGACGTCAACGCCGTCCAGGCGCTTCTTCTCTTCAATATCGGCAACTCCGAGCTGACCGCCGGCGAACTTCGCTCTCGCGGTTACTATCTCGGCTCTAACGTCTCCTACAACGTCAAGAAGCTGGTCGACCTCGGCTTCATCAACCATCAGCGCTCGCGCATCGACCGTCGCTCGGTCCGCATCAGCCTGACGGAAACGGGCCAGGACATCGCCGAAACCGTCGCCAAGCTCTATGAACGCCATATCGGCTCGATCGACAAGGTCGGCGGCATCGGCACCGACGAATTCACGCAGATGAACAAGCTGCTCACCCGCCTGGACCGCTTCTGGAACGACCAGATCCTCTATCGCCTGTAATCTTTTAAGCCAACGTCCCTGCTGGCTTAATGGACCTCCAAGGCACGAAAGGGCGCAACGGTATTCCGTGGCGCTCGTTTCGCCGTTTGCTGCGCCTCGTTGCGGGGGCTACATATTCCGTCGCCGACTTGATAATGACTTCCGCACGAATCTAGGGTTTTTCGCGTGAGCCAGGAGTTGCAGGTCATGACGTCAGCTGTATTGGCTGCAAGTGGTGGGGTGAAGCAGGTCATCTGCATAAGCTGGGGAACCAAGTACGGCGCCCCCTTCATCAACCGTCTCTACGCCATGGTGAAGCGCAACATTACGCCGCCCTTCACTTTCACTTGCTTTACCGACGACCGCGCCGGCTTGAATCCAGAAATCCTCTGCGAGGACCTGCCGCCGCTGGATGTCGAGAACATGCCGGTGAGGACGAAGGGCATCTGGCCCAAGGGGCGGCTTTGGGGTCCGAAGCTTGGAAGTTTGAGCGGCCCGGTTCTGTTCCTGGACCTCGATCTGGTGATTGTCGGCTCTCTCGACTCGTTCTTCGAGGTTGGCGAACCGGATGACGTCATCCTGTCGCGCAACCAGACGACGCCGTTCGAACGCCTCGGGCAGACCTCTCTCTTCCGCTTCCCGGTCGGCAAGCTTGTTCCGTTGCAGGAGACGTTCCGCGCCGATCCGCAGGGCGTGGCTGACAAGTACGAATTCGAACAGCGCTTCGTGACACGAAATGCGCCCGGTGGCGCAACGTTCTTTCCCCGCCGCTGGGTCCTGCACTTCAGGCAGGATTGCCGCTGGCCTTTCCCTCTGAATTATTTCCTGACACCGCGCCTTCCCGCGAACGCCCGGGTGATCCTCTTTCCACGCGATTTTCATCCGCAGTTCGCGGTCGAAGGGCGCTTCGGTCTGAAGGGGCGTGCCGCGCCGCCGCTTGATCACATCTCGCATATGTTCGATCCCGAGCGCAGGAGAAACAAGTCGCTGTTTCGTTATCTGCGCCATTATATCCGCCCAACGCCATGGGTGGCCGACCACTGGCGCGAGTAATCCGGACCCCGTCGGCGATTTCGTGACATCTTTGCAACGCATGGCAGGCAAGCATAATCGCCTGTATTCAAGCCGTTTTTTAGCCGCTATTAACCGCCACATTCTGAGGATCGGTATGGTTTTTCGCGCATCGCCCGCCACCGACGGTTGAGCGTGGTGCAGGGCGACACGAATTGGCCATATTAGCATGTCAGCGGAAATACACGGCAAATGGCGCTTCCCAATTGAGGTCCGATAACCTCGCGCTCCCTGCTTGCGATCACGTGATCGCCGGCAGAGAGATTGTGCGATGCGCCGTGGCGACGGGTTGATAGAGATTTGCGTTCTCGCAGGGATAGCGAAGGCCGCCGGTCTTACAAGCAGCGGCAATTTAGTGGTTGGGATGAATGTCGAAGAAAATCGGAATTGAAGCTTTCTCTCGTCGCGCGTTTCTGACGTCTGCGGCAATGGTTGGCGCGGGCGCCCTGGCAGCCCCCGCATTCGCGCAATCGGCCATCGATTCGCTCATCAATGCTCCGCAGCGCGGCGATTGGGACGACCAGTTCGATGCGAAGGCTGCATCCCGCACGGCGACAGCCGTCGTTTCGAACACGCCGATTCTCGGGCCGCAGTCGGTGCCGAGCATCCAGCAGGCGATCGCCCAGTATCAGCAGATCGCTTCCGCGGGCGGCTGGCCGGAAGTGAGCCCAAGCCAGCAGCGTCTGCAGATCGGTGTGACTGATCCGGCCGTCCAGAGCCTTCGTCAGCGCCTGATTATCACCGGCGACCTGCCACGCGAAGCGGGCATTTCCAGCGCATTCGACTCTTATGTCGACGGCGCCGTCAAGCGCTTCCAGGCGCGCCACGGCCTTCCGGCTGACGGTGTCATCGGCGAGTTCACCTTGAAGGCCATGAACATTCCGGCTGACGTTCGTCTGCAGCAACTCAACACCAACCTCATCCGCATTCAGACGTTCCCGGAAGAACTGGGACGCCGCCATGTGATGGTCAACATTCCGGCGGCTTATGTCGAGGCGGTCGAAGACGGCAGCGTTGCCACGCGCCATGCAGCCGTCGTCGGCCGCATCAGCCGTCCCACGCATCTCGTCAACTCGAAGATCTACGAGGTCATCCTCAATCCGTACTGGACGGCACCGCGTTCGATCGTCGAAAAGGACATCGTGCCGCTGATGCGCAAGGATCCGACCTACCTCGAGAAGAATGCCATTCGCCTGATTGACGGCAAGGGCAATGAGGTGGCGCCGGAAACGGTCGACTGGAATGCCGAGAAGGCGCCAAACCTGATGTTCCGTCAGGACCCAGGCAAGACCAACGCGATGGCCTCCACGAAGATCAATTTCTACAACAAGAACGGCGAGTACATGCATGACACGCCGCAGCAGGGCCTTTTCAACAAGCTCATGCGCTTTGAGTCCTCCGGTTGTGTCCGCGTTCAGAATGTTCGCGACCTGACGACGTGGTTGCTTCGCGAGACCTCGCCGTGGTCGCGCCAGCAGATGGAGCAGGTCATCACGACCCGCGTCAACACGCCGATCAAACTCGCTGAAGAAGTGCCGGTTTACTTCGTTTACATCTCAGCCTGGGGCATGCCCGATGGCGTCGTGCAGTTCCGCGACGATATCTACCAGCTCGATGGCAATGCCGAGCTCGCGCTCGACACGACGGCGGGCACCGAGCAGCCGGTTCAGTAGCTTCATGCATTTGAATTGTGAAACCGCGCTGGGAGGCGCGGTTTTTTTGTGTTTCCGTCCCTCTGCTGGATTCCTGTGATAAGCACAGTGAGGTAGAGGTGAGCTAGGCGCGGTCTTTGTTGCGCGTAGATTGCCTAGCAAATGTCGTTCTTCGTATTGCCCTTGACAGGGCGGGACGCTAATACCTTCGCGCATTCCAGTTGAGGAGCCCGCCGATGACAAATGCTTCCACCCAGACCTTCTTCAATCGTTCGCTTGCCGATACCGATCCGGACATCTTCGGCGCGATCGAAAAGGAGCTCGGTCGCCAGCGGCATGAGATCGAGCTCATCGCCTCCGAAAACATCGTGTCTCGTGCGGTGCTGGAAGCCCAGGGCTCCATCATGACGAACAAGTATGCCGAGGGATATCCGGGCAAGCGCTATTACGGCGGCTGCCAGTTCGTCGACATTGCCGAAGAACTGGCGATCGAACGCGCCAAGAAGCTCTTCGGCGTCAACTTCGCCAACGTTCAGCCGAACTCGGGTTCGCAGATGAACCAGGCCGTGTTCCTCGCGTTGCTGCAGCCGGGCGACACCTTCATGGGCCTCGACCTCAACTCGGGCGGTCACCTGACGCATGGCTCGCCGGTCAACATGTCCGGCAAGTGGTTCAACGTCGTCTCCTACGGCGTCCGCGAAGGCGACAACCTGCTCGACATGGACGAGGTCGCCCGCAAGGCGCAAGAGCACAAGCCGAAGCTCATCATCGCCGGCGGCACTGCTTATTCCCGTATCTGGGACTGGAAGCGCTTCCGCGAGATCGCTGACTCCGTTGGCGCGTACCTCATGGTTGATATGGCTCACATCGCCGGTCTCGTTGCAGGTGGCCAGCATCCGTCGCCGTTCCCGCATTGCCACGTTGCCACGACCACGACCCACAAGTCGCTGCGCGGCCCGCGCGGTGGTGTGATCCTGACCAACGACGAGGATCTGGCGAAGAAGTTCAACTCGGCCGTCTTCCCGGGTCTCCAGGGCGGTCCGCTGATGCACATCATCGCAGCCAAGGCCGTTGCCTTCGGCGAAGCGCTTCAGCCTGAGTTCAAGGACTATGCGGCCCAGATCGTCAAGAACGCCAGGGCGCTTGCCGAAACGCTGATCGCCGGTGGCCTCGACGTCGTCTCCGGCGGCACCGACAACCACCTGATGCTCGTCGACCTTCGCAAGAAGAATGCGACCGGCAAGCGGGCGGAAGCCGCACTTGGCCGCGCCTACGTCACCTGCAACAAGAACGGCATTCCGTTCGATCCTGAAAAGCCCTTCGTTACCTCGGGCGTCCGTCTCGGCGCACCGGCCGGCACGACGCGCGGCTTCAAGGAAGCGGAATTCAAGGAAATCGGCAACCTCATCGTCGAGGTTCTCGATGGCCTGAAGGTCGCCAACTCCGACGAAGGCAACGCCGCCGTCGAAGCCGCAGTACGTGGCAAGGTGATGAACCTCACCAACCGCTTCCCAATGTACGACTACATCGTCTAAGGATAGCGCATGCGCTGCCCATTCTGCGGATCGGAAGACACACAGGTCAAGGATTCACGCCCGGCGGAGGACAACACGTCCATCCGCCGGAGGCGTATCTGTCCCGACTGTGGCGGTCGCTTCACGACCTTTGAGCGCGTGCAGTTGCGGGAACTGATGGTGTCGAAGAAGACTGGCCGCAAGGTACCGTTCGATCGCGACAAGTTGGTGCGTTCTTTCGAGATCGCGTTGCGCAAACGCCCCGTCGACCGCGACCGAATCGAGCGCGCGGTCTCCGGTATAGTTCGACGGCTCGAAAGCTCCGGCGAAGTCGAGATCAGCTCCGAGCAGATCGGCCTGCAAGTGCTCGAGGCGCTAAAGAGCCTCGATGATGTCGGCTTCGTTCGCTACGCCTCGGTCTATCGGGACTTCTCGCACGCCGAGGATTTCGAGAAAGTCATTTCCGAGATCAACGCAAAGATCGCTCGCGATCCCCTGGACAACTAGCCCATGAGCGCTTCGGATGACGACGCGCGTTTCATGCAAGAGGCGATCCGCCTGGGTCTCCTGCATCTCGGCCAGACATTCACCAATCCGTCGGTCGGCTGCGTCATCGTGCTTGACGGGCAGATCGTCGGCCGTGGAGTGACGGCAGTTGGCGGGCGACCGCATGCCGAGCCGCAGGCATTGGCCGAAGCCGGCGAATTGGCGCGGGGGGCCACTGCCTACGTGACGCTGGAACCCTGCTCGCATTACGGCAAGACGCCGCCCTGCGCCGAGGCGCTGATTGCCTATGGCGTCGGTCGCGTCGTCATCAGCGTGACCGATCCGGACCCGCGTGTTTCGGGTAGGGGTATTGCCAGATTGCGCGATGCCGGGATCGAGGTCGAGTCCGGGATTCTCGAAGATGAAGGCAAGCGCTCGCTCGCTGCCTATCTCACGCGGCAGACGAAGAACCGGCCCTATGTGACTCTCAAGCTTGCGGTTTCCGCCGATGGCATGATCGGGAAAAAGGGCGAGGGGCAGATCGCAATCACCGGTCCTGCCGCACGCGCTGAGGTCCAGAAGCTGCGCGCTGAAACCGATGCGATTCTGGTTGGGATCGGCACGGCTATCGCCGACGATCCCTTGCTGACGGTTCGCACGCCTGGCCTTGAGACGCGATCGCCGATCCGCGTCGTGCTGGACGAAAATCTGTCCTTGCCGTTAGACAGCAGGCTGGTGACCACCGCAAGGGAGGTGCCGGTCATCGTCGTCGCAACCGAGCCGCCCCACTTCGACAACAGCGGGGACGAGGCTTTCCTCGCACGTCGCGCAGCGCTGGATCGGGCAGGTGTCGAAATCGTCCAATGCAATCCCAACCGCCTGGACGAGCTGCTGCCCGCACTCGCATCGCGCGGCATTTCCTCGCTTGTCGTAGAAGGTGGCCAGCGGACGGCGAAGCTCTTCCTTGATGCCGGATACGTCGATCGCATTCTCTTCTACCGGGGACCGGTCGTGATCGGGCAGGACGGTATTGAATCGCCGGTGACGACGACCGATATGCCATCGGGCTTCCTGCACAAGGGCACCTTCATGTTTGGCGACGATCGCCTGGACGAGTACGAAAGAGAGCTTTGATGTTTACCGGAATTGTTACCGACGTCGGCACGATCGAATCCGTTTCCCCGTTGAAGGAAGGCATCAAGCTGCGTGTCGCCACTGCCTATGATCCGGCGACGATCGACATGGGCGCCTCGATCTCCCACTCCGGCATCTGCCTGACGGTGACCGGCTTGCCTAGCGACGGCAGCAACGGCTGCTGGTTCGAGGTTGAAGCCTGGGAGGAAGCGCTGCGTTTGACGACCGTCGGGACGTGGAAGGAAGGAAGCCGCATCAATCTCGAGCGCTCTCTGAAGATCGGCGATGAGCTCGGCGGTCACATCGTTTCCGGGCATGTCGACGGCAAAGCCGAGATCCTCTCCGTCACCGAAGAGGGCGATGCGACGCGCTTTCGCCTGCGGGCGCCCGAGCATCTCGCCAAGTTCGTCGCACCCAAAGGCTCTATAGCCCTCGACGGCACATCGCTCACCGTCAACGCGGTTGATGGCACCGATTTCGACGTGCTGCTGATCCGTCATACGCTCGAGGTCACGACCTGGGGCGAGCGCAAGGCCGGAGATTTCGTCAATTTCGAAGTCGACACCATGGCGCGGTACGCCGCTAGGTTGGCTGAGTTCCCGACCGCGAAAGCAGAATGACCTCTCCATTGTAGTTGCATCGCTGGATTTCGCGGAAGCCGAGCTTACGTGCGAGGCGCAGCGAAGCGTCGTTCCCCGGGTCGATGATGCAGGTCATGGGTTTGGAGGGGAAGCGTTTTTCCGCCCAGGCGATCAGCGCGGTCAGCGCTTCGCAGGCGTAGCCGCGGCCTTGCGCGCAGGGCATGATACCCCAACCCGTTTCCAAGGTGCCTTCCGTGGAGACCGGATGCATGTCCCGCTTCATGTCAAGAAAGCCTGCTTCCCCGATGAAGCGTCCTGACTGCTTTTCCTCGATCGCCAGAAACCCAAAACCCATGTGATGCCACATGCCGGCGACGCGAAGCAGGCGTGCCCAGGCCTGCTCGCGGGTGCAGGGCACACCCCCGATGAAGCGCACCACCGCTTCGTCGCTCCACATCGTCTGGTAGTCCTCGAAATCGTCGACGGTATGCGGCCGCAGCAACAGCCGCTCGGTCTCGATGGTCAAAATGCTAGTCATTTCGAAATGCTCTCCTGAGTGGGCATCATGCACCGGGCTCCCCATCCCAATAATCCAGGTTGCTGCTTTCGCTGCCGATGAAGCGAAAGCGGTTCATTTGCGCTCCGTCGCGATTGGTCTTGGCAAGAAATTTGCCGGAATCCGGATATTCGACAATCTCGGTCTTCGCCATTGTCGAGATGCCGAGGTAAATGAGAGGCGTCGAACCTGTGTTGATGATCTGGTGGGCGGTCTCTTGTCCCCCGGCTGGCGCACCAAGCGTGTCGCCCTTCCGGATTGGATAGCGGTCAGGACCGAAACGATACTCGCCGGTGCCTTCAATAACGAAGAACAGTTCATCCTCCACATGATGGTTGTGGAACGGACAGCTCGATTTGCCGGGCGGCACTTCATTATAGCTTATGCCAAGACCGGCGAGACCGAGAAGCGACCCGAACGAGACATCTGCGCTCTCGTACAGATCTCCTTGCTTCCAATGCTCAAGCTTCACATCGGCGACGTTGATCACTGGCTTCGATACGCTGGACATTTGCTCCTCCTGTTTCCGGGGAGGAGGCACCATCCTGCGGAAAAATACAACCGCAAAGCATAATATCGGGCGACAGCCTTCTGCTGCCGCCCTTGCTTTTATCGATAGTAGACGGTGATACCGCCATCCGCGGCCTGGTCGGCATTGACGATGTTACCCAACAAGACGCCTCTGGCGTTGAGTTGATGCACAAGAGGCTTGTTGACGGCAATGGCGGCGCGGATCATTTGGATGTCGTTCAGGCTGCGTGCGGCAAAGGACTTGGGGTCACCGATACTTCCCGAGCCGCCGTGATCGTACACCTGCCGAACATCGAGATTGCCGCCTCTGAAGCTGCGCAGCGTTCGTTCGATGCCCGACGGGGTATTCCTATCGAGACTTTCCGCACGGTCGGCGCCTGCAAAGGCGAGAGTGGCGACTGCGGAGGCGATGGCGGCAACGCGATTCATGGGAGTATCCTTTCATCTGCTCTGACGATCGGTTGTCGGCAGTGGATCGTCAGCGTTACGCAGGTGAAATTGGTGTCGGGATGATCCGCCTTCAACTGATAAGTATCTGGGTTTTAGTTACAAATTGTTCATGCGGATCGCCCTTCATTTGCCATCTTCGAGGCGCCGGGAAGCTGTCGCGGCAAGGCGATGCGAGGATCGTCCACCCTGCCTTTGCCGTGATTCCAAGATTTCGCATCCAATCCATGTTCGGAATTTGCTTGCCATTCGGGTCGCGGCGTGTTTTGACCGCGGCCTGCCGAATGGCGAAGTCCTCTAGCTACCCAAGGTGAAGCATGGCGCGAGAAACCGCTCCCCACATTCTGATCGTTGAAGCACGCTTCTACGACGACATGGCCGATGCCTTGCTTGAAGGCGCGACTTTCGCGTTGAAAGAGGCCGGCGCGACCTACGAGGTCGTCACCGTTCCCGGCGCTCTCGAAATTCCGGCGGCGATTGCCATGGCGCTCGACGGAGCAGATAATGACGGTACGCAGTACGACGGGTACGTCGCACTTGGCATGGTTATCCGTGGCGAGACGTATCATTTCGACATCGTGTCGAATGAATCCTCGCGTGCGCTGATGGATCTGGCAGTGAGCGAGTCCATTGCCATTGGCAATGGTATTCTGACGGTGGAAAATGACGATCAGGCATGGGCTCGTGCCCGCCGTTCGGACAAGGACAAGGGCGGTTTTGCCGCCCGCGCAGCTCTCACGATGATCGAGCTGAAGAAGAGATTGGGTGCATAACGAATGAGCAACGAAAACTCGGAGCGTCCCGTCAAGACCGCGAACCAGCGAGGCGCTGCGCGCCTGGCTGCCGTTCAGGCGCTCTACCAGATGGATATTGGCGGCACCGGCGTCCTGGAAATCGTCGCCGAGTACGAGGCGCATCGCCTCGGCCAGGAACTCGACGGCGAGACCTATCTGAAGGCCGACCCCTCCTGGTTTCGCTCCATCGTCTCCGGGGTCGTGCGAGAACAGCGTCGACTCGATCCGCTGATCGCGTCCGCTCTTCAGGACGACTGGGCGCTGTCGCGTCTCGATAGCACGGTTCGCGCGATCCTGCGTGCCGGCGTGTTCGAGATCCTCGATCGCAAGGATGTTCCCGTCGCGGTCATCGTGACGGAATACGTCGAGATCGCCCAGGCCTTCTTTAGCGAAGATGAGCCGAAGCTCGTTAATGCGGTGCTTGACCGCATCGCGAAGCAGGTTCGCGGCGAAGCCAAGAAGTAGCGTTCTGCCGGGGCTGTGGCCCCGACCTCCAGAAACTCCCGGTTCCCATTGTGCTGCAAGGGCTTTTGGCGTTTGCGGGCTTGACGCGCCGTTTTCCTCCACGCAATCTCCTCGCGGCGTTGCAGCATTTCTGTGGGAGGAAATCGAGTCGGCGTATTCGCAGCCGGAGAGGGAGTGAACTCCGGCTCTTTTGGAGGAAAGAGCGAAATGAGCATTCTTTTATGGGTAATAGCATGCGGTCTGCTCTCGGTGGTCTATGCCATCTGGGCGACCCGGTCGGTGCTTGCCGCTGATCAGGGTAACAAGCGCATGCAGGAAATTGCAGGCTATATTCGTGAAGGTGCGCAGGCCTACCTGATGCGCCAGTATAAGACGATCGCAATCGTCGGCATCGTCGTTTTCATTGCAGCCTGGCTGCTGCTCTCCGGCATCGCTGCAATCGGCTTCCTCATTGGCGCGGTTCTTTCGGGCGCCGCTGGCTTCATCGGCATGCACGTCTCGGTGCGCGCCAACGTGCGCACGGCGCAGGCAGCGTCTCAAAGCTTGTCGGCGGGACTTGAGATCGCATTCAAGTCGGGCGCGATCACCGGGCTTCTGGTCGCTGGTCTCGCCTTGCTCGGCGTGTCCGTCTACTACTACGTCCTGACCGTCATTCTTGGGCACGAGGGAAGCTCCCGCGAGGTCATCGATTCACTTGTCGCGCTTGGTTTCGGTGCGTCGCTGATTTCGATCTTCGCCCGTCTGGGCGGCGGCATCTTCACCAAGGGCGCCGACGTCGGCGGCGATCTTGTCGGCAAGGTTGAAGCGGGCATCCCGGAAGATGATCCGCGCAACCCTGCCACGATCGCTGATAACGTCGGCGACAACGTCGGCGATTGCGCAGGCATGGCCGCGGATCTCTTCGAAACTTACGCCGTATCCGTCGTTGCAACGATGGTTCTCGCAGCGATCTTCTTCGCCGGCGCGCCCATCCTGCAATTGGCAATGGTCTATCCGCTTGCCATCTGCGGCGCCTGCATCATTACCTCGATCATAGGCACCTTCTTCGTCAAGCTCGGCAGCAACGGGTCGATTATGGGCGCCCTATATAAGGGTCTGGTCGTGACCGGCCTGCTGTCAATCGTCGGTCTCGGCGCTGCTACGTCCCTGACCATCGGGTGGGGAAGCGTCGGAACCGTCGGCGGCAGGGACATCACCGGCACACAGCTGTTTCTCTGCGGTATCGTCGGTCTGATCGTGACAGCGCTGATCGTCGTCATTACCGAGTACTATACAGGCACCAACAAGCGCCCGGTCAACTCGATCGCCCAGGCGTCGGTGACCGGTCATGGAACCAACGTCATCCAGGGGCTGGCAGTTTCGCTCGAGTCGACGGCGTTGCCGGCCATTGTCATCGTCGGCGGCATTCTTGCCACTTATCAGTTGGGTGGTCTTTTCGGTACCGGCATTGCGGTTACCGCGATGCTCGGCATTGCCGGCATGATCGTGGCTCTGGATGCCTTCGGTCCAGTAACGGACAATGCCGGTGGTATTGCCGAGATGTCCCATCTGCCGCCTGAAGTTCGCAAGTCGACCGACGCGCTTGATGCCGTGGGAAACACGACGAAGGCGGTCACCAAAGGGTACGCGATTGGGTCGGCGGGCCTCGGAGCACTCGTGCTCTTTGCTGCCTATTCGTACGATCTCAAATATTTCGTGGCGAACGGGGACAAGTACCCTTACTTTGCGGGAATTGGTGAGATCTCGTTCGACCTCTCGAATCCCTACGTAGTGGCGGGGCTGATCTTCGGCGGTCTGATTCCGTATCTCTTCGGCGGCATTGCCATGACTGCCGTCGGTCGTGCGGCCGGCGCGATCGTCGAGGAGGTTCGCCGCCAGTTCAAAGAGAAGCCGGGCATCATGCAGGGGACGGAGCGGCCGGACTATGGCAGGGCGGTCGACTTGCTGACGAAGGCAGCCATTCGAGAAATGATCATACCGTCCTTGCTGCCGGTGTTGGCACCGGTCGTCGTGTACTTCGGCGTTCTTGCCATCTCCGGTTCGAAGGCTTCGGCCTTTGCGGCGCTGGGCGCCTCCTTGCTCGGTGTGATCATCAACGGTCTCTTCGTCGCCATCTCGATGACATCGGGGGGCGGCGCCTGGGATAACGCCAAGAAATCCTTCGAGGACGGCTTCGTCGACAAGGACGGCGTTCGCCACATGAAGGGATCCGATGCGCACAAGGCCTCGGTGACTGGCGACACGGTCGGCGACCCCTACAAGGACACGGCCGGTCCGGCCGTCAATCCGGCGATCAAGATCACCAACATCGTCGCGCTTCTTCTTCTTGCCGTTCTGGCCTGAGGCTAAACGCGAACACTAAAAAACCCGCCGTCTCGCACCAGACGGCGGGTTTTTCTTTGAGAATTCTACCGGCGTTAGCGCAAGCTGGCCGGGTTCTGCGGCGAGGCCGGCTGAGAGGTGCCGCCCCCGAAGAGGCCCTTGGCAGCGTTCGCGGCACTGCCGCCAGACAGAAGCTGCTGCAGGAAGGTGAAGTCCTTGCCGCCTGTCGGGGTGACGCGGGTAATCGTATCGAAAACCTTGCCGTCCTTGAGGGTGTAGTTCGCGCGACGCGTAACGATGCCGTCCTTGTCGAAATAGATCGCCAGAACGCTCTGGTCGACGACCTTCAGTTTCTGGAAGGCCATGGAGCGCTCGCGGCGCTGTGAGATGTAATAGAAGACTTCACCATCGAACGTCGCCGTCGTCGACGGCGTGCCCAGGGATAGGAGAACCTGCTCGCGGCTCGATCCTTCCGGGACAAGGTTCAACGATTGCTCGTCGGCGACATACCCGCCATTAAGCACGGTTCCTGTCTGGCAGCCCGAAAGTCCGGCGGAGGCGATCATGATGGCAATGGCGGCATTGCTGAGGAATTTTTTGTCAGACTTGAAATACCGTTTCGTCAACGACATCTACTCCCTAAAATTATGAATGGCAGCCACCGGCCTCAGATCGCTGATGCAAAACCATTGTGGCCATTCCGGGGTCAGACCTCCCGTTGGCTCGTGCGGACAGATGGGGTGCTGTCCCGAAAGTGGCCACCTTCGGCATTGCAATTCGCGCCTGCTTCGGTAAACCAGCTTTCGAAATCATGCAACAAGGCCGGACGCCGCTTGGCGTCAAGAATGAGGTCTTTCCGGAAAAAACGATGATCTTCGGGCTCTTTGGCAAGAAAAACAACAATCAGGCAATCGTTGATCGGCAATATCAGACATTAACGTCGGCCGCGCGGATGCCCGAATTCTACGAGCGCTTGAATGTCCCGGATACGGTCATGGGGCGCTTCGAAATGCTCTCGGCGGTGATGATCCTCTTCTTCCGGCGCACGCGAACGTCCGGGACAAGCGGTCAGGAAATCGCACAGGAAATCGTCGACGCCTTCTTCGAGGATATCGACTACTCCATCCGGGAACTGGGGATCGGCGACAACACCGTTCCGAAGCGCATGAAGAAGCTGGCCGGCATGTTCTATGGCCGTCTTGAGGCCTATTCCAAGGCGATGGACATCAGGGATGCCGAAGGGCTTGCCACCGCACTCGTTCGCAACATTCATCCCAAGACGAATGAGCCGGTCGATATGCGCGGTCTCGCGAGCTGGATGTTTGCGGCTGAGGATTATCTTTTGTCTCAGTCGGAAGACGTCATCGCGACCGGCTCCGCGACGCTCCCAAAGGTTGCCTGAGGAGAAGACGATGAAGAACAAGAGAGATGACGTGCCATTCTCCTACCTCGTAAATGTCGGTCATATATCGGCCAATCCTGTCGAGGTGCATCTGGAGGCCGATAAGCGGGAGTTGGCGGCGCTCGCCGAGCGTTGGAATGTCCTTTCGGTCGACAGCCTCAAAGCCGAACTCCAGATCGCTCGGTGGAAGCGCGACGGCATCCGTCTGAAGGGCAGGGTTCAAGCAAATATTGTCCAATCCTGCGTCGTCACCCTCGATTCGGTCCCATCCGCGATCGACGAGACCTTCGAGCAGATCTTCGTGCCTGAAAATTCGAAGCTTGCACGCCGACCAGCCAACGATGCGGGCGAAATGGTGCTCGATCCCGACGGTCCGGACCTTCCTGAAAGCTTTAGCGGCGATACGATCGACGCAGGTGAGGTGGTCACGGAATTTGCAGCGCTTGCGATCGATCCCTATCCGCGCAAGCCCGGTGTGGAGTTCGGCGGTCACATGGAAGACCTCGGAGAGGACGATAAAAAGCCGTCCGCCTTCGCCGTGTTGAAGGATTGGAAAAAGGACTGAACCCCGTTGGGGATTTGACACAATTCAGTTGTAAGCGACGGGAAAACCGGTATTTTGGCCGAAATTTCGCCCGCCGGAGGCGAAAAATAAGGATCAGGGACGCGTGATCAGAATTTCTATCGACCTCATGGGTGGCGACTTTGGTCCCCAGGTTGTCATCCCCGGCGCTGCCAAGGCACTGGAAAGACATCCCGATATTTCCTTCGTGATGTATGGTTTGAAGGAACAGTGCGAGCCGGTTCTCGACAGGTTTCCGAAGCTCAAGGAAAAGAGCGTTTTTCACGATTGCGAACTCGCCGTCCGCATGGATGAGAAGCCGAGCCAGGCGCTTCGCCGCGGTCGCTATGTCTCCACCATGTGGCGGACGATCGAAGCGGTGAAGACGAAGGAAGCCGACGTTGCCATATCTGCTGGCAACACCGGCGCCCTCATGGCGATGGCCAAGTTCTGTTTGCGGACGATGGCCAATATCGAGCGGCCTGCGATCGCCGCTATCTGGCCGACGCTGAAGGGCGAGAGCATCGTGCTTGATGTCGGCGCGACGATCGGGGCGGATTCACAGCAGTTGATGGATTTCGCCCTCATGGGTGGGGCAATGGCACGCGCGCTGTTTGAGATCGAACGTCCGACGATCGGCTTGCTGAACGTCGGTGTCGAAGAGATCAAGGGGCAGGAAGAGGTGAAGGAAGCGGGGCGCCTGCTCCGCGAGGCCAACATCGACTCGCTCGAGTACTATGGCTTCGTCGAGGGAAACGATCTCGGCAAGGGAACCGTCGATGTCGTCGTGACCGAAGGCTTCTCCGGCAATATTGCGTTGAAGACGGCCGAAGGGACGGCGCGCCAGATCGGCGAATATCTGCGCGCTGCAATGTCGCGCACGCTGCTTGCCAAGATCGGCTACTTCTTCGCGAAAGGCGCGTTCGACATGCTGCGCGAAAAGATGGATCCGAGCCGTGTGAACGGCGGTGTCTTCCTGGGCCTCAACGGCGGTGTCATCAAGAGCCATGGTGGCGCTAACGCCGAAGGCATCGCTGCTGCCATCGAGGTCGGCTATGACATGGCCAAGAATGGCCTCAATCAGAAAATAGAAAACGATCTTCAAAAGTATCATGCCAAGCGGCAGCCCCCGATCGGGCCGGAAGCCGCATGAGCGACGGGGTTTAAGCAATATGATCCGTTCAGTTGTTCGCGGGTTCGGAGCCGCACTTCCGAAACGCGTTATGACCAACCGCGACATGGAAGATGTCGTGGACACATCAGACGAATGGATTGTCCAGCGCACGGGCATTCGCCAGCGCTACATTGCCGGCGAGGGCGAGACGACATCGTCGCTCGGCGAAGCGGCAGCGCGTGCTGCGCTCGACAGGGCCGGACTGACGCCGGCCGATATCGACCTCATCATCTGCGCCACCTCGACGCCGGATAACACCTTTCCGGCGACTGCCGTCAATATTCAGAATCGCCTCGGCATGAGCCATGGCTTTGCCTTCGACGTGCAGGCGGTTTGCACGGGCTTCGTCTATGCTGTGACGACGGCCGACGCGTATATCCGCGGCGGCCTTGCCAAGCGCGTGCTGGTGATTGGCGCCGAGACTTTCTCGCGCATCCTCGACTGGAACGATCGCACAACATGCGTACTCTTCGGTGACGGTGCAGGCGCGATTGTGCTCGAAGCTGCGGAAGGCGAGGGCACGACTGCCGATCGCGGCGTACTGACGGCGCATCTGCGCTCCGATGGCTCCCACAAGGACAAGCTCTATGTGGACGGTGGCCCCTCGACGACGGGCACTGTCGGCAAGCTGCGTATGGAAGGCCGGGAAGTCTTCAAATATGCCGTCGGTATGATCACCGATGTCATTCAGGCTGGCTTCGACGCAACCGGGACGACTGCGGATGATCTCGACTGGCTGGTGCCGCATCAAGCCAATCGGCGTATCATTGATGGCTCCGCCAAGAAGTTGCATATCTCTCCTGAGAAAGTAGTCATTACGGTTGATCTTCATGGCAACACGTCTGCCGCCTCGATTCCGCTCGCGCTGGCAACGGCAGCCGGCGATGGCCGGATCAAGGAAGGCGATCTGGTGATGCTGGAGGCGATGGGCGGCGGCTTCACCTGGGGCGCAGCACTCCTGCGCTGGTAACCCGAAAATCCAAAAAACTACCGACGAACAAGAGCTTGACCGTGAGGCGCAAGACAAATACTCTTTGTTCGCTTTCATAATATAATTGGCAAATGGGCGGGGAAACCATGACCGGAAAGACAGTGACGCGAGCAGACCTGGCGGAATCGGTTTTTCGCAAGGTCGGTCTTTCGAGAACCGAATCTGCCGAACTCGTGGAAACTGTCATTGACGAGATTTGTAACGCGATCGTCCGCGGCGAGACCGTCAAGCTCTCGTCCTTTGCGACCTTCCAGGTGCGAGACAAGAACGAGCGCATCGGACGTAACCCCAAGACGGGCGAGGAAGTACCGATCTCTCCCCGACGTGTCATGACCTTTAAGGCGTCGAATGTCTTGAAGACTCGGATTCTCAAGGCGCACACCCTGCGCAAGACCAAGCAGAAGACCGCCAATCCGGCCTCCTGACCGGACCCAAAAGGGAGAATCGTTCTCTCGTTCGGCGACAACAACTATAATCTTCCCTGAACGATCTGTGCGGTATTCAAGACGTGACTTGAATTCACGGCGTCAAACCGTTGAAATATGATGAGTCGCGGCTCGGTTCTGGCGTTCGTGAGATACAGCTGCGTCCTATCAGCCGAACAGACGCGCGGCACGCCCCGAGACCGCGTAGGGAGTAAGGATGTTGGATAAGAGCCCCGATGCTTTCCGCACCATCAGCGAGGTGGCGGATGACCTAGACCTTCCACAGCATGTCCTACGCTTCTGGGAAACGCGATTTCCTCAGATCAAGCCGATGAAGCGCGGCGGCGGCCGCCGCTATTACAGGCCCGAGGATATCGATCTCCTGAAGGGCATTCGCCACCTGCTCTATGATCACGGCTACACGATCAAGGGCGTGCAGAAGCTTCTGAAGACCAATGGCAACAAGTTTGTCATCTCGATAGGACATGGCGATCTTGCCAGTGTCCAGGCGCTGACGGGCGGCCCGCAGGATGACACCAACACGGCCGAACCGCGGGTCGGAATGTCCGACGAGGATCAGGTGGTCGGGCGCGCGAAACCGCCGATTACCCGCCGCTTCTTCAATTTCGGCGGTGGCGACGAAGAATCTCCCGAGATTTCGATCGGCAAGTCGAGCGTCGGCAAGGAGGATCGGGCGCTGCTGCAGGAAGCACTCTACGATCTCCTGGAGTGCAAACGCTTGCTGGACCAGGTTCGCTGACCAACTTGTTCGCCTTCGGGTGATATAGGCAAGCACCGTTCCTTCATTCGATCGGAGAAGACGCCATCGGCTGGCGATGGGGAATTCGATACAACTTACCAAGGAAGCCCTCGTGACTGCGTCTCATTCCGTTCCCGGCAAACTTTATGACGCCTTCCTCTTCGATATGGACGGCACGCTCTTGAATTCCATTGCCGTGGTCGAACGCGTCTGGAGCGAGTGGGCAGTGCGCCATGGATTGGAGCCGGAGGTTTTCCTCAAGACGATTCACGGCATTCGCGCCAGCGATGTCATTCGCCAGCTGGCGCTGCCGGGCGTCGATCCTCAGCATGAGGCGAGGCAATTGTTGAAAGAGGAGATGGAGGATGTCGAAGGCATCGTCCCGATCCCGGGAGCGATTGATTTCCTAAACAGCATTCCGCAGGCAAAGTGGGCGATCGTAACCTCGGCACCGATCGAACTCGCCAGAACCCGAATGGCGGCGGCGGGAATTCCGACGCCGGTCGCGATGGTGAGCGGCGAAGACGTGGCGGCTGGAAAGCCTAGCCCGGAATGCTACCTGCTGGGTGCCAAGCGCCTCGGAGTCGATCCGACGAAATGCCTGGTGTTCGAAGATGCCGTTGCCGGAATCCTCGCGGGCGAAGCGGCGGGCGCAGATGTGACGGTCATTACCGAAACACATACGACGCCGTTCGCGACGCCGCATTTTTCGATCCCCGACTACCGGGGCTGGCGTGTTGAGATCAGCCCCGACGGCCGCGTTGCGCTCGCCAAATAGCGCGGGCTAGTGCTTGCGTTGTTGCTGGGCTTGCTTCTTCATGCGCTCGTAGGCAGCAAGCATCTTTGCCTTGACCGAGCCCAGCGTCCCCAATTCATGCCCGCAGGTGAAGCAGATAAGGATATCGGTGTCGAGCGGCTCGGGACGCTCGAATTTCATTCGTGTGTTCCTGCATTTCGGGCAGGGGATCTCGATCTGCATGTTCTTATCCAAAGTCTCGCGTTTTGCAGGTCTCTTATTCGCGTAGCGCGGATCGAGCAAGCATTTTTGAGTTCCTAGCCAACAGCGACATGTGACGTGCTACTGGCAAGCAAAGAAAGTCGAGTAGCCTCCGATCACAGCTACTCCCGCGTATCGCAGGTTAGGTCGAAGCAAATTCGTGTTGTGACCCGGGGAACTCCTCCAGCCAGCAAAAAGCTGCTGCGGAGTCGTATATCCAACGCCGACATTTTCTGAACACACCACGCTGAGCCCCGCAGCTCTGGCTTGAGCCGATCTCTGGCGAAAGCCATCATGGTTGATGGCTCTCCGTGTTGCTTGGTACCGGCAGTGTTGGCGAGCCAACGCTTTCAAAGTGCCATTTGCGGCGAGGGGAGATAGGCCGCGGCTCGCCCTATAAGAATTAATGAGAGCCAGTGTCTGGGAGCCAAAATCGCTTGTCGTCGTTGGCGGTTGGGCTGCACTTGCACATGCTGAACTGAGAATCGCAATTGCTGTTGTCCGTAGCATTTTCATGGTCGGATTTCTCATCTTGGCAACGATTCGCCTTTGGCGGGCCTGCCCAAGCAGAAACAAAGCAAGCGATCCAGGCAACCATAAACGAGGCATTGCGCCACAGTTATCGATATCGAGCGGAAATGTGAGCTACAAAGAGCCAGGCCAGCTGGAGTGATGCGGTCAGGAGGCACCCGAAGGACGAGCCTCAGCTGACGACGCCGTTCTGCCGGCACATGTCGTTGAGGTTTGATCGTGCGGTGCCCTGGGCGGTCAGGGTGAACGAAAAGGCGGTTCTCCCGGCCGCAATCGTGTTTTTCAAAACGCCAGCGAAGGGCTCACCGCCAGTAAAGGCCCCAGCTTTGTTCTTGGAGTTTACTATGCCGCAAACATAGACGATCCCTGGTTGTCTCTGTGCTGCCATCATGTTTCCGAACGTCGCACTGGCGGGATCTTTAAGGAACCTTCGAATTCCATTCTGAACGGCAGAAATCTCGCCCATCGAAAGCGTGTACGGGATCGTTTGGTCTCGCTGAGTGATGCCTGTGCAAGAACTGAGCATCAATATGCCGGCAATCACGATTTTCTTCATGTCGTCCCCCAAGAGCATCGCCGAATTACATGGTATGTCCCCGGCAAAATTCGCCTTAAGTAGTTGCTAACGCAAGCCCGTATTTCGACGTATATCGATATGTAGCGCGAGCCGGGATTCCAAGACTCCGTTGCGTCTCAGAAATTTTTGGCTCACTTGGCCCATCGCAAAGCCATCGCGTTGCGACAAGCGAATGGCGTTCGCTCACTCGACTTGTTGTGAGATGCATGGCCTCCCCGAACGCAGCGGGAACCCTTAGCGGCCGAAGCGCGCTTTTCCACTCGTCGGTCCTTTTTTATTCTCTCCTGTCGATTTCCTCTTGCGCCCCAAATCCCAAAATACTAACAGGATCAGGCCGTTTCGGCAGGTCGGGGCGTAGCGCAGCCCGGTAGCGCACTTGACTGGGGGTCAAGGGGTCGCTGGTTCGAATCCAGTCGCCCCGACCATTCACAAAGTAACCTTCGGCACCCCCAGCAGCCCGAAGGTCACCACTCCTGCTCGATGGTCACTTGTTGAACAATCAGCTGATGGTTTGCCTGTTGAGGCCTCAACGGAAATACCGCGGTTAGAAATTTGTCTTCGCAACTCGAATAAACTATTAGTGTCCTGTAATATACGTCCCGCGAATATTGGTGGATGACGCATGGCAGACCGCGAAACGAGGGAAACATGCCGGGAAGCGCTATCGGAGCCCTTTGGGGCTCTGGTCGAGAAGGCCGTGTCGTCGGGCTGGCCGGAGCACGAAATCGCGCTGGCGTTGACCGAACTGGCCGAGGCCTATGTCGTCAAGGTCAGCGCAAGGATCATCATTGAGGGCTCGCTCCAGTCGCAGCTTACCTCGGAGCGGCTGAAGAACTGACGCCGGATGTGCGCATTAAGCCGGCTCGGTACGCACCGTTCACATAAATGTTTCTGTCGGAAATGTTCGGTTGATAAATGGTCGGCTCGGGCGCATAGTGGCCGCAATGTCGGCTATGGATGGGCGGTCGACGACAATGCTTTCCGGTGTTGATAGCCCTTGATGGGACCTTTGGCGTCATGCTCAAATCCCCAGTTCTTCCGCGTGACCTGCCGCTTTTCTCGGACGATCTCGATCTTCTGTCCGGGGTGCTTGACGATGTCTGCAAGGACAGGGGGCTCGAGCGGAACACCTCGGCCGCCGAGACCATCGGTGCGCTCCTGATCCAGCTTTACCGACAGGGTGTCAGGGACCGGAGCAAGCTCGCGGCTCTTGCAAAGGCCTATTTGTAATCCCGGAGCTCTAAGAACGCCGACGAGCTAGTCGTCGTTTGCTGCGTTGAGGTTTTCTGGGCGGATACCTTATCGATCCCGGTACGCGCTCGTAGCCTGACGCCCGGTCCGCCTTCGTCGTGATTGCCGCTGCCGATGAAGATGATGCCCGCCGCTTCAAGCGCTTGCTTTACGGCGAGCAGCGCGTGCGGCTGGCCTTCCTGCTCGTCGCGCTCCATCGTTTCGATAGTGGCAGCGGGCAGACCGGATGCGGCTGCCAGTTGCTCGATGCTCATTCCGGTCATCGCGCGGGCGCCGCGCATCTGTGTTGCTGTGATCATGAATCAAAGACTAGCGCGCCGGTGCTCATTCGCAAGGCCGATGTGGGGCACTTGCGCCGCATGATTGCGTATGTGGCGCTGTTCCAGCGCGGCGCAGCCCCAGACGACGCCGAAAAGCAAGTAGACATGCCGCCAGTGGTCGATGTCGATGACGTTGCCGATCGCGGCATGGCCAAGCACTCCGATCCAGGCAATCATCAGATAGGGTTGCCAGGGACGATCCTTGAGGAGATTCCTGAACCCGAGATAGATCGTCCAGCAAAGCATCGTGATATAGCTGACAAAGCCGAGCCAGCCGTAGCTCGTCAGCGATTTCAGCCAGATGTTGTGCTCATCCTCGGGGAACATCGTGCCGAAGACCAGCGGACCGATTCCGAGCGGCCGCTCCATCATCATCGTGAAGCCGATGCGGTGGCGATCGAAACGGCCGAGATGCTCGCCGTCATATTGCTGCACGAGCTGGGCACGCGCCGAAAAGAGCGCACTGACTTTCGGGAACTGCAATGCAACGACCAGTGACGCAACCAGCAACATGACCGCCGCAAGCGACAAGATCAGGATACGCAGGCGAAACGCGCCGCTGCGCTCCTTGAGCAGCATGCAGAAGATCAAAAGGACAATGCCGAGAAGAAAGAGGCCCCAGGCCGCGCGCGAGAAAGACAGAAACACGCCAAGCGCCAAAATCAGCAGCGCAAAGGCCTTGATCGGCGCAGCTCTCAAACTGCCGACAAGAATGCCATGGACGAGATAGATGGACGGCGGGACCAGGAATGGGCCAAATACGTTCGGGTCCTGGAAGGCACCCTTGGCGCGATCATAGAGCGTGAAAACCTCCGCTCCCGGGAAGGCGTGAAAATAGCCAAGGATCCCAAGCAGCGAGGTGATGACAGCGGCGAATGCCCAGGCATCGAAGATGAGCGGCAGTCGCCGATGGCTTTCCTCGATGATCGCCGCGTAGAAGATGGCCGTAAGTGCGAGGAAGGTCGAGACGGCGACGTACATCGGCGCGGTTCCGAGATCCTTCATTTGCGTCAGCGAGAGCATTCCGCCGACGTTGAAGGCAAGCAGCAGGGCAAGAAGCGGCGCGGTGAAGCGCGAGATCCTGAGGCCCAGGATGAACCAGATGCCGAGGAGGGCTGCCATCCAAAGCTCGTAGGGTGCCGGCTCGTCGATGACGAAGCCGGAGAGAAAGACCCCAAAGGCGACCATCGCCGACCCAATCAAGCGCAGCGTCGCCCGCTGTGGCTGGGCAACCCGCAGATGTGTCGCCTCGACCGCACTCAATAGGCGTTTTCCGTGTTGAACAACCGGAAGGGCGTCAGGAACAGGATCCTCAGATCGAACCAGAGCGACCAGTTCTCGATGTAGTAGAGGTCGTAGGCCGTCCGGAACTTGATCTTGTCGTCGTGATCGACTTCTCCTCGCCAGCCGTTGATCTGCGCCCAGCCAGTCACACCGGGCTTCACGCGATGGCGGGCGAAATAACCTTCCACGACATCACCAAAGGCCCGGTCCCGCGCCTGGGCAAGAATGGCATGCGGACGCGGCCCGACCAGCGACAGGTCGCCCTTCAAGACGTTGAAAAGTTGTGGCAATTCGTCGATCGAACTTTTGCGGATGAAGCGTCCGACAGGTGTGACGCGAGGATCCGCTTTGGTGACGGCGGCCCGCCCCGTGGGGTCGCCCTTGTCGGCGTACATCGAGCGAAACTTGAAGATGTTGATGATCTCGTTGTTGAAGCCATGGCGGTTCTGCATGAAGAACACCGGCCCCTTCGAGGTCAACTTTATGGCGATCGCTGTTGCCAGCATGACCGGCCAGAGAAGCGCCAGACAAAGCAGCGTAAAGACGATGTCGAAGCAGCGCTTGGCGACCGAGTCCCAGTCCCGGATCGGCTTGTTGAAGATATCGAGCATCGGCACAGACCCGATGCGCGAATAGGCGCGCGGGCGAAATCGCAGTCGATTTGCGTGAGCGGCCAGGCGGATATCGACCGGCAGGACCCAGAGCTTCTTCAACAGCTGCAGGATGCGGGCCTCCGCGCTTAGCGGAAGCGAAATGATCAGCATGTCGATGCGGGTGATGCGGACGAATTCGACGAGTTCGGCGACCGTTCCGAGCTTCGGATAGCCGGCGACCATGATCGGCGACCGTTTCTCGCCACGGTCATCGAAGATGCCGCAGATCCGGATGTCGTTGTCGGCCTGCTGTTCGAGGACACGGATCAGATTCTTGGCCGGTTCTCCGCCACCGACGATCACCGCACGGCGCTCCATGATACCGTTGCGCGACCAGTTGCGGATGGCGTAGGCGATCAGGAAGCGCGCGGCGAGCAGGAAGATTGCCCCAGGAGCGAACCAGGCAAGGTAGGCCTGCGCCTGTCCCAACCCGACATTGCCGGAGAGCGCGCTTCCGGCAATGACGATCAGGAAGACCGATGCCCACACCGCAAAGACGCGTGGCAGCAGACGCATACGGGCGCGGAGCGCTGGGATGGAGTAGGTGTCGGCCGTCTGGAGCGCACAAACGAGGAGAACCGCAACAAAAGCGGCAGTGATCCCGCGGCCCGAAAGTGTCTCCGCCCCATTCCCAGGCCAGAGAGAAAACGCGAGCAGCCCGATCAGAAACTGCGATGCAAATTCGAACAGGCGGAACTGGCCGATGATGATGGCCGGTGAGCGGTTTCCAGCGATGAATTGCTCGGCGATCTGACGGGCATAGGTGTTGATCGGCTCCGGGTGAACCTCTTCGTCCGCCTCTTCGGCGCGTCGATTGATGTCCGAAACCTGCTTGCGCAGCGCCTCCAGGTCAAACTGATCGCTTTTCTCTGCCTTGTTCATGAGGCTACCGCCGCTGGTTATCGGAACGGCAATAGCAGAAAGGCCCTAAGAAACTTTTACGAAGCAACCGCAATAGCTTGCTTGGATTGGGGATCCAGGAGGTCGTGGTACAATTTCAGGACATCGTTGGCCATGATCGAGGCCGAAAAGACCGACTTGACCTTTTCCATCGGCGGCATTGCCGCATCGTGCCAGCCCGAGATGCGGATTGCATCGGCCATCACACGCGCGAGATCGTCGGAATCTTCGGGGTTGACGAGGGCAGGGCTATCTCTGCCCAATACCTCGGGAATTCCGCCGACGCGGGTCGCGATGATGGTCTTGCCGGCGCCGAGGCCCTCGAGCACGATGTAGGGCATGGCTTCGGCCCGCGACGGCACGACGAGGTTCTGGGACATGGCGAAAGCCTGCTGAACGCGCATTGCCGGTAGCATGCTGATCCGCTTGCCGAGGCCACGCTCGATCATCATCTCGCGGTACCTGTCGCGGTCTGGCCCGTCGCCGATCATCACAGCCGAAAGCGGGCGTCCGAGAATGCGCTCCGCTTTCGCGAAGGCCTCCACAAAGAGATCGGGACCCTTAAGGTCCCGCAGCATGCCGACATAGATGTAGTGGACAGCATCCGAACGGGTCGGGATGAGCTCGAAGTCTCGTTCGGCGATCCCATTGTAGATCAGCCGCGTTTCCGTCTGCGGTCGCCCGACCTTCTTGGTGTAGGCATCACGCTCGTATTCGCAGATGAAGACGAGCGCGTCCGTGAAGTATTCCTGCAAGCGCTCCATGCGGAGCACGAATTGCCCCGTGAGCGACCTGCGCGAATAATGCAGGCTTCCGCCGTGCGCAGTGTAGAGGCGGGCTACGCGATACCTGTTCACCCGCAGGGCTGAGCCGGCAAGCCGCGCGAGCACACCGCCTTTGGCGCCGTGACCGTGCAGCACATCCGGCCGCAAACTTTTAATGTTCTTGTACGTATCCCAGATCACTCCGATGTCGGAGAGGCTGACATGCCGCCGCATGGGCATGCGCGTCAATCCCATCGACAGAAAGGGACGAATGTCGTCGAACAGCCGGTCCTCATGCTCGCCGCCCGTTGAACTGTCGCAAAGAATGCCGACCTCATGCCCAGCCTTGCTGTGTTCCAGCACCAGATCGCGGACATGGCGGAAGATTCCGCCGACCGGTGACCTGAAGCAATGGAGGATGCGGAGGGGGCGCTGTTCGGTCATCGAGGATCAGAACAGTCGTTCGCGCACGTAGATGGTGTCGCCGGCGATGATCGCCGAAGAGATGTTGACGCGGCCGGTGATCACTTGCCCATTGATCTTGCGGGTCACGTCGACGGCTCCTTGATTGGCGCGCGGGGTAAAGCCGCCGGCAACGGCAACGGCGTTCTGCACCGTCATTCCGGGAACGTAGGCGTATTGGCCGGACTGGCCGACTTCGCCCATAACGAAGATCGAGCGGTAGCGGTCGACATCGATCGTCACATCTGGATCCCGCAGGTAGCCTTGCCGGAGTTTCTGGGCGATCTGGCCCGACAGCTGCTGCAGCGTCCGTCCGCGAGCCGGGACCTGGCCAACCAGGGGGAAGGCAATGTAGCCAGCCTGGTCGATCGTATAGGTGTTGGTCATGCTCGGTTGGTCAAATACGGTAATGCGCAGCCGGTCGCCGCTGTCCAGCGAATAGGGCTGGATCGTCGCCTGATTGAAGGCCTGAGGGGCGGGCTTATAGCTATTGCAGCCGCTCACGACCGCGGTCATGGCGGCGAGGCTCAGAGCCATCAGGAACTTGGGCTGTGCGAAAGGCATCGCGTCTGCTCATAGGAAAACGAATTAGGTCTCAGCCGTTATCAATCCGTTAGGGTTAATGGTCGGTAAAAACCGCCGATTTTTTTGGCTTCGGCCAGCGACGTGCCGCCGGAATGCCGGAGCAGACATTAACCGTTGGGTTACTATAGTCATTTACCCTCGCGGCCACGTTTGTTCTTGGAGTACAAGCATGTCCGGCGTATCGGGTAATCAGGATGTGGACATAGATCTTGGACAATTGGTCCGCGCCGTTTGGGCACGCCGGCTGAAGGTCCTGGCAATCACCGCGTTGGGGGCAGGGGTCGCCTTCACGGGCGCCAAGATGATCTCCCCCAAGTACCGCAGTGAAACGCGCATCCTGATCGAGCCGCGCGCTCCTGCCTTCGCCAATGCGCAGGTGAATGATACCAACGCGGGCCCGTTGCTGGACGAGCTCAATATTGCGAGCCAGGTGCAGCTACTGCAGTCCGCAGACCTCATCAAGCAGGTCATCAACGGCCAGAAGCTTTACGATTTGCCGGAGTTCGATGCGGCCGCCAACGGCTCCGCTCTCACCGATATCCTGGTGGCCCTTCACCTCAAGAAAAATCCATATGAAAATCCCCCCGAAGAGCGCGTGATCGACGCCTTCACGGAGCGGCTTCAGGTCTATCAGGTGCCCGGATCGCGCGTGATCGGTATTACCTTCACCTCGAAGGATCCGAAGCTCGCGGCAACGATTCCGAATGCGATGGCCGCTGTCTACCTCGCTACACAAAGCGGCGCCAAGCTGGATTCGAATTCGGAGGCGACACGTTGGCTGGAGCCGGAAATCGAAAATCTTCGCCAGAAGGTGAATGACGCCGAGCAGAAGGTGGCGGAATACCGTGCCGAGCACGGATTGCTGCCAACCAATGGTGGCGCGAATTTCCCGACGCAGCAATTGAACGACATTTCGGCAGAGCTTACCCGCGTCCGAGGAGAGCGAGCCAATGCTGATGCGCGCGCGCAGTCCGTGCGCAATGCCCTCTCTGCCGGCGAGGCATCCGATACACTGCAGGACATCATGTCGTCGCAGTCGATCCAGCGGCTGAAGAGCACGGAGTCAGGCCTGCAGTCGCAGATCTCCGACCTGCAGACCTCATTGCTCAATAGCCATCCGCGGCTGAAGAGCCTGCGAGCGCAGCTTTCGGACATCAAGGTTCAGATTCGCCGGGAGACGCAGAAGATCCTGGCAAGCATCGAAAACGAAGCGAAGGTCTCTGCGGTTCGCCAAAAGGAATTGGAACAGCAGGCCGACACACTGAAGGCCAACAGTGCGAAAGCCGGCGAAGACGAGGTCGGTCTCAATGCCCTGACGCGCGAAGCCACGGCACAGCGGCAACTCCTGGAAACCTATCTCTCTCGTTACCGCGAGGCGGCGTCGCGCGCCGACAAGAACTCAAGCCCGGCCGACGCCCGCATTGTGTCGAAGGCCATACAGCCCGTTGATCCCTATTTCCCGAAGGTTCTGCCAATCGTCATCGTCGCTGCCTTAGCGACCTTCATCATGTCATCGATTGTGATCATGCTCGCCGAACTCTTCAGCGGTCGAGCACTCCGCCCCATCGAGCCGCCCGAGGAGGAGATGGCGCGTGAAGAAGCAGAGGAACCTCACGCGACAACTGCCGGCTCCGCCAAGCGAGCGGCTACGCCGAGCCTGCTCGCCACCCCCGCAGACGAGGAGCCGGTTGCCCAGCTAGTCGAGGAAGAAAATGCCGTCGAAACGAACGAGTTCTCGATAGCATCTGTCTCGGATTACCTTCGCGGCAGCAGGGCGCCACTGGCGATTGCCATTTCGCCGACCGGCGATGATGGATCGGTGGCAACCGTATCGCTTGTGCGCAAGTTGGCCGAGGATGGCTCGCGGGTCATCCTGGTCGACATGACGGGCTCGGGGCTGCCGAGCGACCTCATGGCCGAGGATCGCAACATGCTCGGCATAACCGATTTACTCTGCGGGGATGCGGCCTTCGGCGATACGATCCATGGCGACAGCCGCTCCGACGCGCACTTCATTGCGCAGGGCATCAGCGATCCGCGGCGGGCGATGCGCGGTGCCGATCGATTGTCACTGCTGCTGGACGCTCTTGTCTCGGCCTATGACCTGGTGATCGTGGAATGCGGCGCTGCCGACGTGGCCGGCGTTTCGCGCCTGACGCAGAGCAAGGACGTCGAAATCATCCTCTCCATGCCTGAGATCGTCGAGCAGGAGTTCGTGACGGCTATGACCGAGTTCGAAGCGGCCGGCTACGAGCGTGTCGTGCTGATGTCCGATAGCGACGAGCCCCTTGAGAGCCCGATCTCTCGGCATGCAGCGTGATCAAACGCCGATCACCCGGTGTATGCGCTGGGCCAGGTGGTAGATCTTCGGGCGAGACTTAGCGAAGGCTTTGCCTCGTGTGATTGCCCGATGGACGAGGCCGCCCACTCTGCCGCGTAACGAAAGCGGCAGAACAACGTCATAGTGCTCGGTTTCTACAGGCGCCCAGGAGCGTTTGTATCTTTGGTCGCCGAGGCCGAAGTCGAACAGGTCGACGCCCTTACCATGCTGCCCGGCGATCATCTGCCAGAACAGGAATTCGCCAGGGCTCGTCTCCGCCGCCAAGCTCTCATCGATTGCGCTGAATTGGCAGATGATGTGGTCGCCCTTGCGAGAAATGCCAGCAAGGGCCGCGATATGACCATCGTACGCACCCTTCAGGCGGATCGCGTGCATTTCCAGCCCCACGGTCTTGCTGTCGGGGTCGCGAATGTCGAGTGCGCCGTGAAGGAAAGCCTTGGTCTGTGGGTCTTCAAACACATCCGGCAGTCCGAGCGCGCTCAATCGTTCGCCCTTCTGTTCGAAGAATCGATCAAGCAGCCGGTGTTGCTCACCTGACGTTCCGCTAGAAATGTAGTCGAACCCGCCGAGCGCTTCCAGGCGTCTCAGCTGCGTTCGGAACTTCTTGCGCCGGCCCTTTGCATTCACTTGTTGGAGTGTCGACTCCATGTTTGCTAGGAGCGGAAGATGGTAGGCGTGGTTCTGGTTCTTGACCATCGGCAGCAGCGCCAGAGGACTGTGGCATCCGCGCCATTCCAAGGGTATGTTCTGCAGCAACAGAAGGTCGGCGCTTCCAACCAGAGCGCGGCGCAGCAGCTCCGCGAATTTCGCTGGCTCGAGATTCGTGGCCAGTTCGATGAAGCGCGCTGTGAAAAGGCCCGTGTTGATGTTGCTGTGATCGGCACCGACAAATCTGGCAGTGCGGAAGCCGTGAAACCTGTTTATCTCTATTGGCAGAATGAATGCGGTCTCTTCGCCAAGCCTGCCCCAGACGATCGACAATGGGTTTCCATGGGCCTTGGCCCAGGATACGCACCAGTCGTAGCCTTGGTGCAGGGAATTCAGATCGTCACGATCGAGTTCACGCCAGATCTCTTCCAGCGGCTCCAAGCTATGCAAGACGACGATGTCGAGTTCGGCCACCGCAAGCTGCGCGTTCAGCGCCCGCAATTCGGAAACTCCCGCGTTGGATTCTATCGAATGGTGCGCTTTGTGTGCGATAGGAAGCTTCTGCGCCTGCACGGTTTTTCTCCGGTCTGACTTGCCAGCGCGGAGAATAGCGGAGTGGAGCATCCATTTCGTTTATGAGCCGCGACGCACAGTGGTTTCCGTCGATCACGGTTATCCTGTCGTTAACGGATTACTGCTGCTTCGGCCCAGCCATCCATTTGATGATGACCATGGCGGGAAGCACCCACAGTAGTCCTGTCAGGAAAAAGTAGAGGAGTTGCCCCCACCATGGAGCGTTGCCGAGCGTTGCAACGGCGATCGTGTTTGCAAGCAGCGCGTAGGCGAACACGAGCACGACGATCAGGATCGTACCGATGAATTTGCGGAGGCGGACAGGCATCAAATATCTTTCGCACTGGTGTTTGAACTGCCGCGACGGCATGCCGCAAAGGTTCGGGGCTTGTTTTGCATGAGCCGCTCAGGCAAATCAACTGCCGGACGTAAGGAGCAGTCATGGCGATCGCGAACTTGAGCACTGAACAGCAGATCCTGCGTGAGATACGCCGACAGGACGGCAATCGCCGGGCTGTTCGCATCTGGCTGGGCTTTGTGCTCCTGGCGCTCTTCTGTCTCGTAATCGTCGGCGGTGCCACCAGACTCACGAATTCGGGCCTGTCGATCACCGAGTGGAAGCCGATCCACGGGGTGATTCCGCCTCTGAGTGCCGCGCAATGGGACGAGGAATTCAAGCTCTACCAACGCATTCCCGAGTATCAGCAAATAAATGACGGAATGACCATCGACGAGTTCAAGGGCATCTTTTGGTGGGAGTGGGCCCACCGTCTGATTGCACGTGGCATTGGTGTCATCTTCGCGCTGCCGTTGCTCTATTTCTGGATAACGGGAAGGGTGGAAAGACGGCTGCGCTGGCCCCTCTTCGGAATTCTGATGCTGGGTGGACTGCAGGGCGCGATCGGCTGGTGGATGGTCTCTTCGGGGCTCTCGGTGCGAACCGACGTGAGCCAGTATCGGTTGGCAACGCACCTTGTCATGGCCTGTCTCATCTTCGCGTCCTGCATGTGGATCATGCGGGGGCTTTCGCCTCACTCCGACGATCCCGCGCCCACGCAAGGCTCGCATGTCTGGGCCGCTGCGATAGCAGTGTTTGCGCTTTTCCAGATCTACCTCGGGGCGCTCGTCGCCGGCCTCGACGCCGGCTTTACCTACAATACCTGGCCGTTGATGGATGGCGCGGTCGTGCCCTCCGATCTGCTGATCCAGCAACCGGCCTGGATCAATTTCTTCGAGAACCCGAAGACGGTACAGTTCGTCCATCGGCTGGGTGCCTACACGCTTTTTGCGCTCACGCTGATCAACATGATCATTGCCATTACCGCAGCGCCGTCGACGACACATGCTCGGCGGGCCGTCGTTCTGTTCGTGTTGGTGACTGTCCAGGCGGCAATTGGAATCGCTACTTTGTTGCTGCAGGTCCCGCTTCATTGGGCCCTGCTGCATCAGGCCGGAGCTCTGGTGATCCTTGGCTTTGCGATCGCCAATTGGCGGGGTTTTCATGGAGCGTACCCGCGCGAGACCATGATTGCCGAGCAGGATTGAGCTCGACAACGCCGACGTTCAAAAATCGTCAGTTCGCTGTCGAAACCGAGCCATCTCAAACGTCCTTGAAGGAGCGCGATGGAACGGGAGATGACGATGCGACGACTCAGCGTATTTCTGAGCATTTCTCTTGATGGATACTTTGCCGATTTGAACGGCGATATGAGTTGGGCTCACCGGGACGATCCCGAGTTCAATGCTTTCGTTGCCGGCAATGCGAGCGCCGGCGGTGAGCTCCTCATGGGACGAAGAACCTACGACCTCATGGCTTCCTATTGGCCGACTGCGATGGCAAAGGAACGCGACCCGATTGTGGCGGACGGAATGAACAGTCTGCCGAAGATCGTGTTCTCGCGAACGATGAGCGAGGCCGGCTGGATCAATACGCGGCTGATTCGCGAAAACCCCGCGCAAGCCGTAGACGCCCTCAAGCGGGCAGAGGGCAAGGATATGGTTGTCCTTGGCAGCGGCAGTATCGTTGCACAGCTTGTGGAAGCCGGCCTGGTCGATGTGTTTCAGTTTGTTGTCGTGCCGATAGCGCTCGGGGCGGGTCAATCCGTGTTTGCCGGTATCCGCGAGCGATTGGCACTCACCCTCACGCATAGTCGAGCATTTGCCAAAGGCAATGTGGTCCTGACCTATGCTCCTTCGCAATAGCGGAGCCAACGCATTGACCTCATCAGCGGCGTAAAAAAACCGGCTGCGTCACCGCAGCCGGATCCTGTTACTTATCGCCGAATATCAATCTCAGAAAAAACCGCGGCGCTGCCACCAGCCAGCTTTCTTGGGCTTGCCGTCGCCCTCGCTCTCGGCGGCATCGCTGCGCGTCGACTTCACGGTCGGTTCGGACGAGGAGATGTTCGACTCCCTGTTGGCGCGGACAGGCTTTGCGTCTTCGGGGGCCGGTGTCGCGAGGTCTGCGGCTGCCGCCTCAGCTTCAGCTTCTACGGCCGGGACGACGTCTGCCGCTGCCTCTTCCACGACAGGCTCCTCGATCGGCGATGCCTTGCGGCTACGACGTGCGCGCTTCGGCTTCACGTCTTCCATCACAGTAGCACCGGTCTCGACGGCTGCCATCGCCGGCTGAGCTTCGACTGCTTCTTCGGCGGCAGCTTCGATCGCCTCGACAGTGGTCACTTCTGTCTCGCCATCTTCGGCGCCGTCACTTGCCAGTTCGGCTTCGGATGCCTCCTGCTCGCCGCCTTCCTCGCGGTTGCGGCGGCCGCCGCGCTTGCCACGACGGCGGCGCTTGCGGCGCTGGGTCTCATCACCTTCGTCACGCGTTTCCGAGGTGGCAGCAACGCTTTCGTCGCCTTCATCCTCGTCATCACTGTCGGTCTGGTCGCCTTCCTCAGCGTCGGCAGAGCTGCTGTCGGCGGCTACCGGCTCGCCGTTGCCATTGCGGCCCCGACGACGACGGCGGCGCTTGCGCTTGCGGCCTTCTCCATCGCTTTCGGCGCTCTGTGCCGGACGTTCGGAAGCAGCCGGCTTGGCCTCCAGTTCCTCTTCTTCCTCCTCGTCGACTTCGACCACGATATCGTCGTCTTCGTCATCGGGGATGGCAGCAAAGTTGAACAGGCTTTCGATCTTGACTGGATTCTCGACCGGCTCGCCGCGGTCGATCGCAAAGTGCTGTGAGCCGACGGCGCCGTCTGCGTCGATAATGATCGCGACACCGAAGCGGGCTTCGTAGTCGAGGATCGTCTGGCGCTTGTGGTTGAGCAGGTACAGCGCAATATCAGGCGTCGTGCGAACCGTGATGTTGTGCGTGGTGTTCTTGAGCAGGTACTCCTCGATGCCGCGCAGGACGTGCAGGGCAACGGAGGACTGCGAACGCACGTGGCCGGTGCCGCCGCAATGCGAGCAGACCTGGGTTGTCGATTCAAGAACGGAAGCGCGGATGCGCTGGCGCGACATTTCGAGCAGGCCGAAATGCGAGATGCGGCCGACCTGGATGCGGGCACGGTCGTTCTTCAGGCATTCCTTCAGCTTCTTCTCGACGGCGCGGTTGTTGCGCTTCTCTTCCATGTCGATGAAGTCGATGACGATGAGGCCGGCAAGGTCGCGCAGGCGAAGCTGGCGGGCCACTTCATCGGCGGCCTCGAGGTTCGTCTGCAGCGCGGTGTCCTCGATCGAGTGCTCGCGGGTCGAACGGCCGGAGTTGACGTCGATCGAAACCAGCGCTTCCGTCTGGTTCATGATCAGGTAGCCGCCGGACTTCAAGGTCACCTGCGGCTGCAGCATGCGGTCGAGCTGAGCTTCGATGCCGGAGCGCGAGAAGATCGGGTGAATGTCGCGGTAGGGCTGGACCACCTTGGCATGGCTCGGCATCAGCATCTTCATGAAGTCTTTCGCTTCACGATAGCCTTCCTCGCCCGAGACGATGATCTCGCCGATGTCCTTGTTGTAGAGGTCGCGGATCGAGCGCTTGATGAGCGAGCCTTCCTCGTAGACGAGGCAGGGAGCGGTCGACTGCAGCGTCAGCGTGCGCACATTCTCCCACAAGCGCATTAGGTATTCGAAGTCTCGCTTGACCTCGACCTTGGTCCGGTTTGCACCGGCCGTGCGCAAGATGACACCCATGCCCTGCGGCACTTCGAGCATCCGCGCGATTTCCTTCAGGCGCTTGCGGTCCTGCGGATTGGTGATCTTGCGGGAAATGCCGCCGCCACGCGCCGTGTTCGGCATGAGGACGGAATAACGGCCGGCCAGCGAAAGATAGGTGGTCAGGGCCGCGCCCTTATTGCCGCGCTCTTCTTTTGCCACCTGCACCAGCAGGATCTGGCGGCGCTTGATGACTTCCTGGATGCGATACTGCTTGCGCGGCTTGCGCTGGACGCGATCGGGAACTTCCTCCATGGCGTCTTCAGCGCCAACGGATTCGATCACTTCCTCTTCGTGGTCGTGATCGTCGTCATCGTCGTCGTCGCTGCGGCGGCGGGCGTCGACCTCTTCGGAGATTGAGTCCGTCTCGACCATCGCTGCCATCTCGTTGCCCGGCGAGCCTTCGTCATCGTTGTCGACCGTGGCTTCGCGGGCAACCTCATCGCTTGCCGGCACTTCGGCAGCCGGCGCTGCCTTCTTGCGGCTGCGGCGTGGCTTTGCCTTCTTGGCAGGTGCTTCCTCGGCAACCTCCGCAACGGCCTCGACCATCTCGGTTACCGCAGCAGTTTCTACCTCTGGCGCGGCTTCCGCTATAGGCACTTCGACACCGACGTCCGGCTGCTCTTGAGTGGAGAGATCGACCGGTGCCGTCTCGACATGTTCGACGTCGTCGTCGCGGCGATGCTCCTCGGCTTCGGCGCGAAGCAGGGCCTGACGATCGGCAAGCGGGATCTGATAGTAGTCGGGGTGAATTTCGGCAAAGGCCAGGAAGCCATGCCGGTTGCCGCCGTAGTCAACGAAAGCGGCCTGCAGCGAGGGTTCGACCCTCGTTACCTTCGCGAGATAGATATTGCCGCGAATCTGCTTCTTGTGCTGCGACTCGAAGTCAAATTCTTCTATGCGGTTTCCGCGAACGACTACAACGCGCGTCTCTTCCTCGTGAGACGCGTCGATAAGCATCTTGTCTGCCATGTAAGCTGTGCTCCTCGGCGCGGCCGAACGTCGGCATCCCCTTGTGTCAATGAGACAGAAGAGGTGCGGCTCGTCATTGCAGCGCCGGATAATGAAAGTCGCGATTGGTGCGGTGTGGAAGGCAGCAGCCAGACAGCAGCGGGGGAGATGTTCTCCCGGGGCCTGTAGACTTCAGATAAAACCTGCTGCGACACCATCAAAGACCAAGCGAGATCGACAAAACTAAGACCTTGTTCAGGTCCGATGAGTTTGCTCTCTCTGTAAAGAGCGGTTGGTGGCTATCCACCGATGAAGTTCCCGCATACGCCGGAAAATTCAGGATCCAATTTCGAGTGGAAACACATATGACGGCGGACGATTGCCGGTTGTGGCGCCAGTTCCTTAGCGGTTTGGCTGCCGTGCAGGCGACTCTATCCCGTCAGCACTTCTACCCTAAAAATCCTTGTATGTTTTCTCTGTCACAATAGCAAGGGAAAAGCCAAATGTGCCATAATATTGATGGATTTTGGAAGGCATACAAAATCGGGGATTAAGGGCGCCGATTCGGCTCCGCGGCCGCGGACGGCGCCGACACCGGCAATTTCGCGTTTACCGGGAGAACTTGATCGGGATGTTATTTAAGGTGTGGCGGTCGATTGTTTAAGAGGGTACGACCCGCGACGGTGATATCCGGATGGCGGAGGACGAAGGTTGCGGGTGCGTTCGTCGCTGCTGTGGCGGCGATGGGTTTTGCATTTCTTCCGGATGTGAGAGCAGATGATGTGGTGAAGGTCGAGCCGTTGCTCGCCTATGGTGCCCGCATCGTCGGCGACGATGCCCGCACCCGCATCGTCATCGATTTCGATCGGGCACCGGACTTTTCGATCCATTACATTGCCAATCCCGAGCGCGTTGTCATCGATCTCCCGGTGACGGCGTTCGGATTCCCAGCCGGCGACCTTTCGGCGCGGGGGCTTTTCAAGGACATCCGTTACGGCAAGATGGATGAGGACAGCGCCCGTATCGTGCTGACGGCCAAGAAACCGGTGAAGATGGAAGTCGCCAAGGTTCAGGCAGATGAGGGCGGCAAGGGGCATCGTCTCATCCTTGATGCCGCAATGACGGACAAGGACAGGTTCGCGGAACTGGTCAAGGCCCAGTCATGGAACGATCCTTCCTCTCAGCAGACGACCAGCGCCATCCCCGCGCCGGAGAGGCCGGCCAACGGCGATTTCATCATCGCCGTCGATGCCGGTCACGGCGGGATCGACACGGGCGCGATCGGCGTCGATACCAAGACGCAAGAGAAGGACGTAACGCTCGCTTTTGCCAAGGCGCTTGCCGATCGTCTCAACCGCGAGTCCGGCATCAAAGCATTTCTGACGCGAAAGGACGACTCGTTCCTGTCGCTTTCCGAGCGTGTGGAGATTGCCCGTCAGAACAATGCAGGTCTGTTCATTTCGATGCATGCCGACACATTGAAGCAGAAGGATATTCGCGGCGCGACAGTCTACACGATCTCCGACAGGGCCTCGGATAAGCTCGCCGCCGATCTGGCTGACCGCGAAAACCTTTCCGACCAGATTGCCGGCAAGGAGACCGTGGCCGAGCCTCCCGAAGTCGCGGACATTCTGCTCGACCTAACACGCCGCGAAACGCAGGCTTTCTCGATTTCGCTGGCAGAGAGCGTGCTCGCGTCCTTCAAGGATCAGGTGGGGACAATCAACAACCCGCATCGCCATGCCGGCTTCCGCGTTCTTCAGGCGCCGGATGTGCCGTCTATCCTGTTGGAACTGGGCTTTCTTTCGAACAGGGAGGACGAAAAACTCCTGCTCGACGAGGCATGGCGGGCAAGGATGGCGGACCTGCTGACGGAAGCGGTAAAGCACTATCGCACGGCGATGGTTGCAAATGGTGGCTGATTTCAGCCGTGGCCCAGATGTGACACTCGGTCGGGTAACACAATCGCAATGTGGGAATAGCGGTTCAAGGCCCTATTTTACTCACATTCACGCCGTTACTCAGCCTTGTGTTTCCATAGGTGAAACGGAATCGGCTTGTGGCGAAAACGCTCATGGAGTAAGTCGCCCAACGTGCAAGATGCCCCGATCCATGCGATTGTTATGCTCGCGCCGATCGATGATTGAGATACCGGTAGCTTAAATATGATTAGACTTCTTGGATATTTCTTCGGAGTGGCTTGCGTCCTGTTCTTGGGCGTGGCGGCTGTTGTTGCCATTTACCTGGCGACCGTCACGAAGGATCTTCCGGACTATGCAGTGCTGAGCAGCTACGAGCCGCCGGTGACGACCCGCGTGCATGCAGGCAACGGTGCGCTGATGGCGGAGTACGCCAAGGAGCGCAGACTTTTCCTGCCGATCCAAGCTGTTCCCGATCGCGTTAAGGCTGCATTCCTGTCTGCCGAAGACAAGAACTTCTATCAGCATCCCGGCATCGACGTTACCGGCTTTGCGCGTGCAGTCGTCGCTTACCTGACCGGCGGCCCGACGCAGGGTGGGTCGACGATCACGCAGCAGGTCGCCAAGAACTTCCTGCTTTCCAGCGAACAGACGATGGAGCGCAAGGCGAAGGAAGCGATCCTCTCCTTCCGTATCGAGCAGGCATACAGCAAGGACAAGATCCTTGAGCTGTACCTGAACGAGATCTTCTTCGGACTAAACTCCTATGGTATCGCGAGCGCCTCGCTCACCTATTTCAACAAGTCGGTGAATGAACTGACGATCGCCGACGCGGCCTACCTAGCCTCCCTGCCGAAGGGCCCGGCCAACTATCATCCCTTCCGTCATCCCGAAGCAGCGGTCACCCGCCGCAATTGGGTCATCGATCGCATGGTCGAGAATGGCTATGTCAGCCAGTCCGATGGCGCCGAGGCAAAGAAGCAGCCGCTTGGCGTAACTGGCCGAAGCAGCGGTCCCTCGCTCTTTGCGTCCGGTTATTTTGCCGAGGCAGTCCGTCGCCAGCTGATCGAGCAGTACGGCGAGAAGATGCTTTATGAAGGCGGCCTGTCCGTTCGTACCTCCTTCGATCCCGAGCTTCAGGTCTTCGCGCGCAAGGCGCTGCAGGACGGCCTGACCACCTATGACGAACGCCGCGGCTTCCACGGCCCGATCAAGCAGATCGACACGACGGCTGACTGGGGCAAGGCGCTGGCCGATATTCCTGCGTTGATCGACGTGTCCGAATGGCGATTGGCGGTCGTGCTGGCCGTATCCGACGATAGCGTCGACATCGGACTGCAGCCGCCGAAGGATGGCGCCGGCAAGATCCCTGCTGAGCGCGAGCGGGGTGTCATCGAGGCCAAGAACATGCAGTGGGCGTATCGCTCGGCTGCCGGCCGGAAGACGGCAAAGTCGCCAGACGGCGTCCTGTCCGCCGGCGATGTCGTCTACGTCGAGCGGCTGGGTGACGAAGGTTCGAGTTCCTACCGGCTTCGTCAGCCGCCGAAGGTCGAGGGCGGTCTGGTGGCGATGGATCCGAAGACCGGTCGCGTTCTCGCGATGGTCGGCGGCTTCTCCTACGCGCAGTCGGAGTTCAACCGCGCGACCCAGGCGATGCGCCAGCCTGGATCGTCCTTCAAGCCGTTCGTCTACGCGGCGGCCATGGACAATGGCTATACGCCGGCTTCGGTTGTGAGCGACGATCCGCTCTCGATCCAGACCGGCAATGGCCAGGTATGGGCGCCGGACAACTATGAAGGCGAGGGCGGTGGCGCCAACACGCTTCGCTTCGCCATCGAGCACTCGCGCAACCGGATGACCGTGCGCCTTGCGAACGACCTCGGCATGAACGTTGTTGCCGAGTATGCCGAGCGCTTCGGTATATACGATCACATGATGCCGGTTCTCGCCATGTCGCTGGGTTCCGGGGAGACCACAGTGCTGCGCATGGTGTCGGCCTATTCGGTCATCGCCAACGGCGGCAAGCAGATCAAGCCGACGCTGGTCGACCGGATCCAGGACCGCTACGGCCGCACCATCTTCAAGCATGAGGAGCGCGTCTGTGAGGGCTGCAATGCCAGCGACTGGCAGAACCAGGACGAGCCCAACGTCGTCGACAATCGCGAAACCGTTCTTGATCCGATGACCTCCTACCAGATCACTTCGATGCTGCAGGGCGTCGTCCAGCGTGGCACCGCTGCTGGCAAGATCGATCTCGGTGAGCGCGATGTGGCCGGCAAGACCGGCACGACGAACGACGAGAAGGATGCGTGGTTCGTGGGCTTCACGCCGGATCTCGTCGCCGGTCTCTATATCGGCTTCGATTCGCCTTCAACGCTCGGCCGCGGTGGCACGGGTGGCTCGCTGTCGGCGCCGGTCTTCAACGAATTCATGCAGGCTGCCGTCAAGGACATGCCGGCGTCCAAATTTGTCATTCCCGCTGGGATGAACCTCATTCCGATTGACCGCAAGACCGGCATGGCGGCAGCGCAAGGTGATCCGAACACGATCATCGAAGCTTTCAAGCCGGGCACTGGTCCCGCCGACAGCTTCTCGGTCATCGGTATGGACAACACCATGGCGCCCGAGGAGATTTTGAAGACCTCGCCGCAGGCCAACCAGGCCGTTCAGTCCGGCGCCGGCGGGCTCTACTAACCCTTCCCCCGAACAGTTGTGGCGGCTGCGGCTCTTTACATCCGCAGCCGCCACAATTATTTGACGGGCAACTTTCGAAGCAACGCAAAGAAGCAGGAAAATGCGAGCGGAAATCCAGAACGTGGTCGATGAAACCAAGCAGGCTATCACCCTGCTGAGGAGGCATCTTTGACTGGGACCAGGCGGTAAGACGACTGGACTGGTTGAACAACAAGGCAGAGGATCCGAACCTCTGGAATGATGCCTCCGAGGCGCAGAAGCTGATGCGCGAGCGCCAGCAGCTCGACGACGGCATCAATGGTGTGCGGCAGCTGGAGCAGCAGCTGAACGACAATGTCGAGCTCATCGAAATGGGCGAGGAAGAGGGCGACGAAGGCGTCGTCAAGGAGGCTGAGGACGCCCTGAAGGGTCTGAAGACCGAGGCCGCGCGCCGCCAGGTCGAAGCGATGCTTTCCGGCGAAGCCGACAGCAATGACACGTATCTCGAAGTCCACTCCGGCGCCGGCGGCACGGAAAGTCAGGACTGGGCCAACATGCTTCTGCGCATGTATACCCGCTGGGCGGAACGTCAGCGCTTCAAGGTGGAGCTCCTCGAAGTCCATGATGGCGAAGAAGCCGGCATCAAGTCTGCGACCCTGCTGGTCAAGGGCCAGAACGCCTATGGCTGGCTGAAGACGGAATCGGGCGTTCATCGCCTGGTTCGCATCTCGCCCTACGACAGCAATGCGCGCCGTCACACATCCTTCTCGTCGATCTGGGTCTATCCCGTCATCGACGATTCGATCCAGATCGACATCAACGAAAGCGATTGCCGCATCGATACGTACCGCTCGTCGGGTGCCGGCGGCCAGCACGTCAACACGACAGACTCCGCGGTACGTATCACGCATATTCCCTCGGGCATCGTGGTACAGTGCCAGCAGGAACGCTCGCAGCACAAGAATCGCGCCAAGGCGTGGGACATGCTGCGTGCCCGCATGTACGAAGCCGAGCTGAAAAAGCGGGAAGACGCCGCAAACGCCGAAGCCGCCTCCAAGTCGGACATCGGCTGGGGCCACCAGATCCGCTCCTACGTTCTGCAGCCCTATCAGCTGGTCAAGGATCTACGGACGGGTGTGGCGAGCACGGCGCCTGGCGATGTTCTGGACGGCGAACTCAACGAGTTCATGGAAGCAGCTCTTGCCCACCGCATCAGCGGCAAGCCGGACGCCGTCGTCGACGACATCGACTAACTGCTCTCAAGTTTGAATTTGGAGGAGGCCCCGAACGGGCCTCTTCGGTTCACTCGGGAGCCCCTTGAAGAGGGAACCCGTCAGCGTCAAAAGCGATGGGACGCGGCTAGTTGCTTGCTTTGCCGACGGTAACCTCTCCAAACTCATCGATCACGACAGTCCAGGTCTCCGATTCCACGTCCGGGTCGGTCTTCAAATAGATCATTGCAAAGAGCCCCGGCTCCTTGAGCATGCCGGAGGAGTTTTCGGGCCTGATGTCGGTGACATAGGGCCTGAGATCGTTGAGTTCCTGCAACTCCACCGTCGAGGCGATGGCTGGTCCGCCGTCGCCCTGCTCGATCTGTTGCAGATAGATCTTGGCCGTGCGGTCTGCTTGCCTGACAGCAAACAATTTGTAGTAGCCGTGGCGCGGTTTTGCCGGAGCGGCAGCCGGCGTCGCGGTCTGAGCGGCTGAAGGTGCGCGTTGGACGCCAGGCGTCGTGCCGTCGTCTTCCCAGTAGCCCGTGCTCGTCGCGAATATGATCGAAGCCGGCAGGACTGGGTCTTCTGCCGCAGCGGTCCGAGCGCAGAGTGCGGGCACGGCGAGCAGCAATGCACAAAGCGTCGTTCGTCGCAGGTTCATCTCTCAGTCCTCAAACTGCTCGGCAAGAATACGATCGGACCATGATCGATCGGGATCGGAGAGAATGCGCGCCGTGGTATGTTCCGATTGAGCGATGCGAATATGAAGCACCGATTTCACTTCCGTGTTGTCGGCAACCGCGTTGACCGGACGTTTCTCCGCCTCGAGAATATGAATATCGACTGTCACCTTGTTGGGCAGTAGCGCGCCGCGCCAACGCCGCGGCCGGAACGCACTGACCGGAGTCATCGCCAGCAGCGGTGCGTCAAGCGGCAGGATCGGTCCGTGGGCGGAGAGGTTATAGGCCGTCGAACCCGCGGGCGTCGCCACCATCAGGCCGTCGCAGATGAGTTCGTCGAGCCGGACGACGCCGTCCACCTCGACACGCAGCTTGGCGGCCTGGTAGGATTGCCGGAACAACGACACTTCGTTGATGGCAAGGGCTGTCAAATTCGTGCCGTCCGAATTCGCCGTTGTCATCTGCAACGGGTGAAATGCGTTTTCGACGGCCGCGCAGATTCGATCCTGCAGGTTCTCCGTTCGGTAGTCGTTCATGAGGAAGCCGACAGAGCCGCGATTCATGCCGTAGACAAGCTTGCCGGAATTCATCGTGCCGTGCAGCGTCTGCAGCATGAACCCGTCGCCACCAAGGGCGACGATGACGTCGGCATCATCAGGGGGCACGTCGCCATAAATGCGAATCAGCTCTTCCCGCGCCGCCAGCGCCTCGGTTGCAGAGGAGGCAAGGAAGGAAAGCGTCTGAAATGAACGGCCCATGTAATTCCTTTGTCGTATTCAACGAACGATAACATAGTCTTGGCGTCTAGGCGCCAATAAAAGCCGATTCTGTCAAGTGCATCTGCGGCGCTGGACGGAGCCAACGTCAAGTCGAAGAGTCGCATTCACGCGACCAGCTAGCTCGCCTCGGTTCACACCGTCGGCGCAACAGCCCCCAAGTCAATGCTATAGGAAGTTCTGAGTAGAAGGAGAAGGATGGTGCCCCCGGCAGGGTTCGAACCCGCGACCCCCTGATTACAAATCAGGTGCTCTACCAACTGAGCTACAAGGGCGATGCCTGCCAAGTACCAGATTCTGCCGTCCTGTAAAGCAGAAATCGGCGCGATCTTGATTTCTTTGGTGCCACCTGACCGCCGGAGATTGGCGAACGCAACGAGATCGCGGCGGCGGGGTTCGCAAGCCTAATTCTGAGCAGTCTGCCGCACGCTCGCTTGCAAGGCGTCGCCGGTCTTCCCGGCGCCTGATGGTGACATCATTGTGATGGTCAGCACGGAGGCAACCATGAAAACAATGACGGCGATCATCAGCCGCACGTTTCTCTCCTTCAAAATCGTGCGAGGCAAACGCACGGGGCGCCGATCTTCTGTTCCCCGGGCAATCGCTGAGCGTTTACGGCATTGGCGTTGGGATGGGGCGTTCAGGGGCAGGCGCAAGCGGAGAGGGTTCGTGCGTTGGCTGTGACTTGTCGATCCAAGCGATGCTAAGAATGATGGCGACGAATACAGCGACGAAGAGAGTGCCGACAACGAGGGAGCGGATGGCCATATGGGATACCTTCCTCCTGTTCGAGTGCGGGACAGCTATAGAAAACGGCAGCGTCAAAAGCGAGGCGAATTCGTTTTTTTTCTGATCATCAGCAATGGCTTGCGGCCTTCCTCGTTGCTTTTCCCGAAGTTGCCGTGGGCCGCAGTCGAATGAAACGGATGCTCAGTTGGCGCTCATCAGTACGAGCCAGAGGCCCTCAATGTGGACGATCGAAGGATCGAGCCTTGCAATGGCTGTCGAGCAGTCTCCGGCCGGTGACAGGGCGAAATTGCTATTGGCGTTTGCCGCGTCGCTCAGCCCGCAAACTGGCAAAAAAGTGCCCCCGATCGAAGAACGAAGGGGATCGCGGCATTGCCTCTGTTGCCACGATCCGCCGCTGATCACATCATACTTTCAGATGCAGCCTCGCCGCATAGAGAGCGATCGCCGCCGCGTTGGACACGTTCAAAGACTTGATGGCACCCGGCATGTCGAGCCTTGCAAGTGCGCTGACGGTTTCGCGCGTCTTCTGCCGCAGCCCCTTGCCCTCGGAGCCCAGCACTAGCGCCACCTTGTCACCTGAGAATGTGCTCTCGAGCGGAGCCGGGCCTTCCGAATCAAGACCAATCGTGAAGAAGCCGAGTTTGTGCAGTTCGCCAAGCGCGTCTGACAGATTGGTGATCTGAATATAAGGAATGAGTTCCAGGGCACCGGAGGCTGATTTTGCCAGCACGCCTGATTCGGTCGGGCTGTGGCGCTGCGTGGTGATGACAGCACCGGCATTGAAGGCAACGGCGGAACGCATGATTGCGCCGACATTGTGCGGATCGGTCACCTGGTCGAGCACGAGAAGCAGCGGACTGCCTTTCAGTGCTTCCAGCCGTCGAACGGGCAAGGGTCGCGTTTCGAGCATCACACCCTGATGGATCGCGTCGGGACCGAGGACCTTGTCGATATCCTGCGGAGAAACGGTCTCGACCGGAATGCCGAGCGTATCCGCATCGATCTCGAGACGGGCAAGCGCATTTTGAGTCACCGACAGCTTGACGTTCTTGCGCTCCTTGTTGTCGAGCGCAGCACGAACCGTATGCAGGCCGTAAAGATAGACCTGATCAGGCGCGAGTGCCGGAGGTTTCCAGTCCTCGGCGCCGCGCCGGCGCTTCTGTGGTGTGGGTGTCGGAATCTCGCCGCGCTCGCGCTTGCTGTCGCGATGCGCGCGGCGCAAGTTTGCATAATGTGTGTCCTTGGCGGACTTGTCGTCGGTGGGCTTGCCACCGGGTTTGTTGTCTTTGCTCATGCGGCTTTATAGCGAGGGCGCTTCTTTCCGCATAGGATTTCTTTCAGGAGCCCGGCTTTCCGCTGCCGATGAAATTTTTCACATTTTTTCCATCGTCATCGTGTTGACATGGGGAAATCGTCCGGTCATATACGCGGCGCAGACCGAGGGGCGGCAACGCTTCGAAAGTCTGACGAGCTTGGTCTCACGATCCGGACGAAAAGACTGGAGAGATGCCCGAGTGGTTAAAGGGGACGGACTGTAAATCCGTTGGCTCAGCCTACGTTGGTTCAAATCCAACTCTCTCCACCATTCGTCATTGGATCGGATACCACCCCGCGGGTATAGCTCAATGGTAGAGCAGCAGCCTTCCAAGCTGAATACGCGGGTTCGATTCCCGCTACCCGCTCCAAATGTCCGAAAGTCCGGTCTTCACCTAGCCTTTTTACACGGCCTGCGCTGCTTCTGCGTGGCTGCTAGCCCCACAAGAGCACAAGAGGCGAGGCGAGCGCGATAATGCCGGCGATCATCCACCTCGTCTGTCCGTAGGCACTGAGGTCTTCCCTCGAAAGCCAGGTGCGCACGGCAATGAAGCCGATTGCGATGATCGCGCTGTAGAGCAGGGCGCGCAGCAGGATCGACCAGCCGCCCCCGAAAAGCCCGATGGCGATGCCGAAGCCGGTCAGGGCACCGAGAATGCCATATCCGACATCGAACATCAAAGTGGTGGTGGCCGAAAGCGGCGTCAGCATCTTCGGGAAGGCGATCGCGAATGCCGCGGTGAGCAGCCATATGGCGACAATCGCCTGCAGCGTCGACGAGTTGACAATGGATGTCGCCAGAGCCGGAAGGCGCTCGGGCGAGGACAGGCGCACAAGCTGCGCGACCCAGTCGATCGCGGCGGCAAGAATCCACAATATGAATGCACAGGCGGCAAAGATCAGAAAGTTGCCTGCGGATCGCTTTGCAATTTCCTTCGGTTCCATTGCGGTGTCTCCGAGTGCTTGCGCGTGAGAGCAGCAAATGAAGTAGTATCATATCCTTGGCCGGTCGCGCGCGTTCTTCGGGAATATATCTTCGCTGTTATTTGCAGCGCAGGTTGCCGATTGGATGCTTGCTGCCCATATGCGTGCCCAGGCCAGGAATCGGGCTAGGAATACCGTCCGCAATTAGGTCTTGCGCAATTTCCCCGAAAGCCTTAAACGGCGGCACTAAACCGGTTCGCCGGGGTCATCCATTTCGTTCACAGGAAGCATTCAAATGGCAAAGAGTAAGTTTGAGCGCAACAAGCCGCACGTTAACATCGGCACGATCGGCCACGTTGACCACGGCAAGACGTCTCTGACGGCAGCGATCACGAAGTATTTCGGCGAGTTCAAGGCGTACGACCAGATCGACGCTGCGCCGGAAGAAAAGGCCCGCGGCATCACCATTTCGACGGCCCACGTCGAATACGAGACCCCAGCCCGCCACTATGCTCACGTTGACTGCCCCGGCCACGCCGACTACGTCAAGAACATGATCACCGGTGCGGCGCAGATGGACGGCGCGATCCTGGTTTGCTCGGCTGCTGACGGCCCGATGCCGCAGACCCGCGAGCACATCCTGCTGGCTCGCCAGGTCGGCGTTCCTGCGATTGTCGTGTTCCTCAACAAGGTCGACCAGGTTGACGACGCCGAGCTTCTCGAACTCGTCGAGCTCGAAGTGCGCGAACTGCTGTCGTCCTACGACTTCCCGGGCGACGACATTCCGGTCATCAAGGGCTCGGCTCTTGCTGCTCTGGAAGACTCGGACAAGAAGATCGGCGAAGACGCGATCCGCGAGCTGATGGCAGCCGTTGACGCCTACATCCCGACGCCTGAGCGTCCGATCGACCAGCCATTCCTGATGCCGATCGAAGACGTGTTCTCGATCTCGGGCCGTGGTACGGTTGTGACCGGCCGCGTCGAGCGTGGCATCGTCAAGGTTGGCGAAGAAGTCGAAATCGTCGGCATTCGCCCGACCTCGAAGACGACGGTGACCGGCGTTGAAATGTTCCGCAAGCTGCTCGATCAGGGCCAGGCTGGCGACAACATCGGCGCTCTGGTTCGCGGTGTGAACCGTGACGGCGTCGAGCGTGGTCAGATCCTGTGCAAGCCGGGCTCTGTCAAGCCACACAAGAAGTTCAAGGCCGAAGCCTACATCCTGACGAAGGAAGAAGGCGGCCGTCATACGCCGTTCTTCACGAACTACCGTCCGCAGTTCTACTTCCGCACGACGGACGTGACGGGCATCGTCACCCTGCCGGAAGGCACGGAAATGGTTATGCCTGGCGACAACGTCACGGTTGACGTCGAGCTGATCGTTCCGATCGCGATGGAAGAAAAGCTGCGCTTCGCGATCCGCGAAGGCGGCCGTACCGTCGGCGCAGGCATCGTTGCTTCCATCGTCGAGTAAGCTT
>NZ_FOCV01000003.1 GCF_900110205.1 Rhizobium tibeticum
TCCCTACTGCGACACCGACGCCATGAACCAGCATCTGCTCGAAATCAGCCAGGCCGTCGATGAAGGTGCTCATGCCGTGCTGATCGTTGATCAGGCTGGATGGCACGTCACGCCGAAACTCAAAGTACCCGACAACATCACGCTGCTGTACCTGCCGCCGCGATCGCCCGAATTGAACCCTGTCGAGAGCCTGTGGCAGTTTATGAGGGAGAACTGGTTGTCCAACCGGATATTCAAAGACTACGACGACATCGTTTCCCATTGCTGCGACGCATGGAACAAGCTGGTCGCGCAGCCGTGGAAGATCATGTCGATTGGAATGCGTGATTGGGCGCACCGGTTTTGATTAGCGCTCGTTGGTATCAGGCGGTTCCAGACCTCGAGGTCCTTGTCGTCCTCGACACGGTTCCAGTTGATGGCGCGCACGCGACTTGCGGGCTTGATTTGGATATTCATTGGACGTCCTTGCAAAGTCAAAGTGTGCAGGAAACGCAGCCCTGCACCTCGGTGCCGGACAACGCCATCTGGCGCAGGCGGATGTAGTAGATGGTCTTGATGCCCTTCTTCCAGGCGTAGATTTGTGCCCGGTTGATGTCGCGGGTGGTTGCCGTGTCACGGAAGAACAGCGTCAGGGACAGCCCTTGATCGACATGCTGAGTCGCCGCCGCGTAGGTGTCGATGATCTTCTCTGGCCCGATCTCGTAGGCATCCTGGTAATATTCGAGATTGTCATTGGTCATGAAGGCCGCCGGATAGTAGACACGGCCGATCTTGCCCTCCTTGCGGATTTCGATCTTCGAAACGATCGGATGGATCGAGGAGGTCGAGTGATTGATGTAGGAGATCGAACCGGTCGGCGGCACAGCCTGCAGGTTCTGGTTATAGAGGCCCGAGGTCATTACCGCCTGCTTCAGCACAAGCCAGTCTTCCTGCGTCGGAATATCGATGCCGGCTGTCTCGAAGAGTTCCTTGATCCGCTCGGTTGCCGGCACCCAGGCCTGCTCCGTGTATTTGTCGAAGTATTCGCCGGTTGCATACGTCGAGTTCTCGAAGCCCTTGAAACTTTTGCCGCGCTCCCCCGCCAGCCGGTTCGAGGCACGGATGGCATGGTAGGTCACCGTGTAGAAATACATATTCGTAAAATCGACGCCTTCGTCCGAACCATAGTAGATGCGCTCGCGGGCGAGATAGCCGTGCAGGTTCATCTGGCCGAGGCCGATCGCATGGCTGTCGTCATTGCCCTTCTCGACCGACGGTACCGAGGCGATATGGCTCAGGTCGGAAACGGCGGTCAGCGCGCGGATCGAAGTCTCGATCGTCTTGCCGAAGTCGGTGGAATCCATCGCCGCGGCGATATTGAGCGAGCCGAGGTTGCAGGAGACGTCCTTGCCCATATGCTTGTAGGAGAGATCATTGTTGAACTCGCTCGCCTCGCTCACCTGCAGGATTTCCGAGCAAAGGTTGCTCATCGTGATGCGGCCGGCGATCGGATTGGCGCGGTTCACCGTGTCTTCGAACATGATGTAGGGATAGCCGCTTTCGAACTGGATTTCGGCGATCACCTGGAAGAAGTCGCGCGCCTTGATCTTTTTCTTACGGATGCGGCTGTCGGCCACCATCTCGCGGTACCTTTCCGTCACCGAAATCTCGGTGAAAGCCGCGCCATAGACCCGCTCCACATCGTAAGGCGAGAAGAGGTACATGTCCTCGTTGTTCTTTGCGAGCTCAAAGGTAATGTCGGGAATGACGACGCCGAGCGACAGTGTCTTGATCCGGACCTTCTCATCGGCATTTTCGCGTTTGGTGTCGAGGAAGCGCATAATGTCGGGATGGTGCGCATTGAGGTAGACCGCCCCTGCCCCTTGGCGTGCGCCGAGTTGGTTGGCGTAAGAGAACGAATCTTCCAAAAGCTTCATGACAGGAATGACGCCGGAAGACTGATTCTCGATCTGCTTGATCGGAGCACCTGCTTCCCGCAGGTTCGTCAGAGAGAGTGCAACACCCCCGCCGCGCTTCGACAACTGAAGCGCCGAATTGATGCCTCGCGCGATCGACTCCATGTTGTCCTCGACGCGCAGGAGAAAGCAGGACACGAGTTCGCCGCGTTGCTTCTTCCCGGCATTGAGAAAGGTCGGCGTCGCGGGCTGAAACCGCCCGGCGATGATCTCATCGACCATATCACGGGCGAGGTTTTCGTTGCCGCAGGCCAGCGTCAGGGCAACCATGCAGATGCGGTCCTCGTAGCGCTCCAAATAGCGCTTTCCGTCGAAGGTCTTCAGCGTATAGCTGGCGTAATACTTGAAAGCCCCGAGGAAGGTTGGGAAGCGGAACTTTTTCGCATAGGCATGGTCGAAGAGTTCGCGCACGAAGTTGAACGAATATTGATCCAGGACCTCCTGCTCGTAATAGCCCTCGGTCACCAAGTAATCGAGCTTTTCCCTGAGGTTATGGAAGAACACGGTGTTCTGGTTCACATGCTGCAGGAAATACTGCTTGGCCGCCAGCCGATCCTTGTCGAGCTGGATTTTGCCGTCCTCGTCATAGAGGTTCAGCATGGCATTGAGGGCGTGGTAGTCGAACGCGGCTTCTGCTGCCTTCAGAGGTCGATCGAGCGTTAGCGTGTCCAAAATCGTTCCAATCCGTGTCTGACGTTGTCGACATCCGCCGCCGTGCCCAGCAGCTCGAACCTGTAGAGGTACGGAACCTGGCACTTGGCGGAGATGATGTCGCCGGCGATCCCGAAGGTCGCTCCGAAGTTGCTGTTGCCCGCGGCGATGACCCCGCGGATGTTCGAACGGTTTTCCGCGTCGTTGAGGAAGCGGATCACCTCTTTGGGCACGGCCCCCTTGCGGCCTTCGCCGCAATAGGTGGGGACGATCAGAACGAAAGGACTGCCAACCGCAAGGTTAGCGTCGCCGCCGATCGGGATGCGTTGGGCCGGCAGACCCAGCTTTGTTACGAAGCGATGGGTGTTTTCCGACCGACTGGAAAAATAGACGATCTCGCCCATCGTCCTTGCCGTCACACCAGCGCGCTGATCATATCGGGGCGAAACCCGGCCCAATGCTGCTCACCGGCGACGACCACGGGCACCTGGCGATAGCCGAGCCCCTGCACCAGTTCGTAGGCCGCAGAATCGGTGGAAACGTCGATCACGGTGTATTTGATGCCCTGGCGGTCGAGTGCGCGGGTGGTCGCGGTGCACTGGACGCAGGCCGGCTTGCTGTAAACAGTAATGCTCATCAATATATCCTCGTGTATCAGGAAGGCATAAGGGATCGTTCGGACATCCGCCGATGTCCGTGCGACAGGAACTCGAAAATGAAGACAGCTATTGCCGATTGCCGGGCACGCTAAATGCCCGTCACTCGCGCAGATGCAAATCGAAACTCAAGGACATAAGACTTCACCCCGAAGTGGCTCATGCGGGGCATTAGCGGAAGCGAAGATCGCGGCATCGTGCACAATCCAACGCTCGCCATCCGGACACCCCGCCCGTGGACGTTGCTGATCGAGGCAGGTCTCCTGGCTTGCAGGTCATAGCGCTCATTCTCGCCTTCCCGAAATCAAAGACTTCAGTGGCTTTGTCGAACGAATGCTCGCCGCTTACAGTTGCGGGGGCAGCTCCGGCATTGCTCGGCCCATCATGGACGTCGCGCACCGTATTCCCGTCTTAGCTTCCGATCCTTGCGAATCTGAAGAACCTCGAACACTACATATAGTATATGAGGTTAATTTCCCGTCAATGGCTATGTTCACACCAGCCGGTGAAAGTCTGGGAAATCGCGATGCCACTCCGGAGGGTGTCGCACGGATCGACCTGGATCGTAAATTGGAGCAGCTGGTAAACATGTCGAGGCCGGCTGGCTTTGCCGCAAGTCCGGCCGTGGCTTCTACGACTATCGCAGCGAACCGCCGGACCCGACCCGCTGAGACGCCAAATGATCTCGCGGATCGGCGGGTTCCATTCCTGCTATTTGAGGTTGGCTGCTCACACCAGATCGATAAGCTGATGATGTGACCTGGCAAAAACTACAACGCCTATACGCCACGAGCGTCGCGCTTTGCCTGTGAAACAGCGCCAGCCTTCCGCAATCTACCTCGCTCCATAGGACGGATGAGATTTTTGCGCTTTGAACTTTCGATCGAGTGCATGCCTGCATGAGCCTGGCGTGCGTTAAATGACTCGTCTTTCTCGCTTTTCGCTTCTTTCTTTCGCGCCAACACGGCTCGCATGTTCTCGACCATCTGAACTTTAGCGAGCATTCTACGCCGACGCGCCTGTTCGGCATTTACACTACGCACGCCCATTGCCAGAACTTCGAGTTTGGCTCTCGTGCCCGTATCCTTGCGCGCCGGCGCCGCCCCTTTGGGTTGCGCCTTGCCTCTCATTTCCCTGCGCTGTCTATTCGCCTCGCTTTGCGCACGATCGCGCCTTTCACGTATTCGCTTGGCGAGGTCCGAGAGATCAGCATCCGGCAGGCCCTGCATTGCCGGATGGTGGGTTTTTTGAACGAGTTGCCATTCGTCCGCTGTTAGCAAACGCTCTGCCTGCTTGCGCGAAATTGCCATCTACGCCTCCTACGCTGTCGCACCAGTAAACTGACTTGCGTTCGATAGGGCTCGCCTGCCCCTTGAGCGAAGCGAGCTAAAGCTTCAAAAGCTTGGGAGACGCCGTCTCCTTCGCGGATTCGACTTAAGCACGCGACTTCGTCTCGTTCACAATCTAGCGACGCACGGCAAGGTCCGCAATGGGCCTTCAATATCGGTGGTCGTCTGGCGTCTTTCGAGGGAGTATTCTAAGTTGTCGACGCTCACGACCCCACGGCACCCTTGATCAGCGCCTTGGCATCTTCGCTATCCCAGGCCGCCGGCCCGTTCATGGCAGAGATCAGGCAGCCCTTGTCGTCGATCAGCAGCGTGACGGGCAGGCCGAACGCCAGGCCCTGCTTCTTCAGGCTGTTGAACACCTCGATCGTGTTGTCGCGATAGAGCTTGAGCGCATCGACGCCGATCTCGCTCAGGAAAGCCTTCGGTTTCTCGTCGTCGCCGGTATCGATGTTGACGGGAACGACCTGGAACCTGTCGCTGCCCAACTCCTTCTCCAGCGCGTTCAGGGCCGGCATTTCCTCGCGGCAGGGCACGCACCACGTCGCCCAGAGATTGAAGAGCACGGTCTTGCCGGCGAAGTTGTCGAGCGTCATCGGCTTGCCGTCGGCGCCCTTGAAGGCGACAGTGGTGAGCTTGCGGTGCTCGTCGGCGGCAACCATTGCTGCGACCTGGCCCTTCAAGAGCGGCGAAATCCTGGCGGCGACGTCCTTTGCCGCCGCGCATTCGCCCGATGCCGTTTGCGCCCCGCCATTGCCAGACCCGGCTTCCCTGATGTAAACCGCTGCCGCACCGGCAATAATGCCTGCGACGGCCGCGATCCCGATGAGCTTGAGGGATGGCAGGCGCAGGGGCGTTCTTGTCGTCATTTCGTTCTCCGAGACACGCGTTCTTCAAGGCAGGCATCTTCATGGCCGACAGCACGGACACCAAATCCTCCAACCAGATGTGGGGCGGACGTTTCGCTTCCGGCCCAGATGCGATCATGGAGGAGATAAATGCCTCGATCGGTTTCGACAAGAAGCTGTTTGCACAGGACATCCGCGGCTCGATCGCGCACGCCACCATGCTCGCCCACCAGGGCATCATTCAGTCCGATGATAAGGACAAGATCGTCGAGGGGCTAAACACGATCCTGTCAGAGATCGAAAGCGGCAATTTCGCATTCTCCCGCCAGCTCGAAGACATTCACATGAATGTCGAGGCACGGCTCGCGACGCTGATCGGCCCGGCCGCCGGCCGCCTGCACACCGCCCGTTCGCGCAACGACCAGGTCGCGCTCGATTTCCGCCTCTGGGTGAAGGAAGAGCTTGAGAAGACCGAGCAACTGCTCACCAACCTGATCGCCGCCTTCCTCGACCGCGCCGAAGAGCATGCCGAAACCGTCATGCCGGGCTTCACGCATTTGCAGACGGCACAGCCCGTCACCTTCGGCCATCACTGCATGGCCTATGTCGAAATGTTCGGCCGCGACCGCTCGCGCGTACGCCATGCCATCGAGCATCTCGATGAAAGCCCGATCGGCGCGGCGGCGCTGGCCGGCACCGGCTATCCGATCGACCGCCACATGACCGCCAAGGCGCTCGGCTTCCGCGAACCGACCCGCAACTCGATCGACACCGTCTCCGACCGCGATTTCGCCATCGAGTTCCTGGCGCTGGCCGCCATCTGCAGCATGCACCTGTCGCGTCTGGCCGAAGAGATCGTCATCTGGTCGACCCCGCAATTCGGCTTCGTGCGCCTGTCGGATGCCTTCTCCACCGGCTCGTCGATCATGCCGCAGAAGAAGAACCCCGACGCCGCCGAACTGGTGCGCGCCAAGACCGGCCGCATCAACGGCTCGCTGATCGCGCTTCTGACCATCATGAAGGGCCTGCCTCTCGCCTATTCCAAGGACATGCAGGAAGACAAGGAGCAAGTCTTCGACGCCGCCGAGAGCCTGGAACTGGCCATCGCTGCCATGACCGGCATGGTCCGCGACCTGACGATCAATACCGCGCGCATGAAGGCCGCAGCCGGTTCCGGCTACTCGACTGCCACCGACCTTGCCGACTGGCTGGTGCGCGAGGCCGGCCTGCCGTTCCGCGACGCCCATCACGTGACCGGCCGCGCCGTGGCGCTTGCCGAGAGCAAGGGTTGTGATCTCGCCGACCTGTCGCTTGCCGATCTGCAGGCGATCAATCAGGCCATTACCGACAAGGTCTACGACGTGCTGACGGTCGAGGCATCGGTTGCAAGCCGCAAGAGCTTTGGGGGCACGGCACCTGAGGAAGTGCGCAAGCAGATCGCCTACTGGCGCGCCCGCAACTGACCTCAACAATCAGGGTGCACAAGGTGGATAAACTTCGCTATGAAGGTGTCCACCAGTGCCGCTCCAAGAGGAATTCCATGCAGAAGAGCTTGCCGCAGATCGTCCGCTTGACGGTTGTTTTCGCCGTAATCGGCCTTGCCGTCGCCGGGTGCGGGCGTAAAGGCGATCTCGATCCGCCGAGCGCGAACGCAACGAAGACCGGCGACTCGTCGAAGCCGACGCCGCAGCCAGGCACCGTGGATAGACCCTTCATCCTCGATCCGCTTCTCTAAGAGGCAACTGACGTGAACCATTTCCAGTATCGCGACGGCGTCCTCTACGCCGAAAACGTTCCCGTTCCGGAGATTGCCAAGGCCGTCGGCACACCTTTCTACTGCTATTCCACGGCGACGCTCGAGCGCCACTATCGGGTGTTCGCCGAAGCATTCAACGATGTCGACGCCATGGTCTGCTACGCCATGAAGGCGAATTCCAATCAGGCCGTACTGAAGACGCTCGGCAATCTTGGCGCCGGCATCGACGTCGTCTCCGAAGGCGAGCTGCGCCGCGCGCTCGCCGCCGGCATCCCGGCATCGCGCATCATGTTCTCCGGCGTTGGCAAGACACCGCGCGAAATGGACTTTGCGCTCGAGGCCGGCATCTACTGCTTCAATGTCGAGTCCGAGCCGGAACTCGAGATCCTTAACCAGCGCGCCATCAAATCGGGGAAGAGGGCACCTGTCTCCTTCCGCATCAATCCCGATGTCGACGCCAGGACGCATGCGAAGATCTCGACCGGCAAGAAGGAAAACAAATTCGGCATTTCCTGGGAACGCGCCCGCGCCGTCTATGCCCGCGCTGCGACCCTGCCCGGCATCGACGTGACCGGTATCGACATGCATATCGGCAGTCAGATCACCGAACTGCAGCCGTTCGAGGACGCCTTCAAACTGCTGCGCGAGTTGGTGAGCACGCTACGCGCTGACGGCCACGACATCCATCACGTCGATGTCGGCGGTGGCCTTGGTATCCCCTACCGGGATGACAACAACCCGCCGCCGCATCCGGAAGCCTATGCCGAAATCGTCAAGGGCCAGCTGCGCGAACTGAATTGCAAGATCGTCACCGAGCCCGGCCGCCTGATCGTCGGCAATGCTGGCATCCTGGTGACCGAAGTGATCTACGTGAAAGACGGCGGCGAAAAGACCTTCGTGATCGTCGACGGCGCAATGAACGACCTTATACGCCCGACCCTTTATGAAGCCCATCACGAGATCCGCCCCGTCGTGATTTCCGCAGCAAACGCGCCGCGCATCAAGGCGGATGTTGTCGGCCCCGTCTGCGAAACTGGCGATTTCCTGGCGCTCGACCGCGAAATGGCGATGCCGAAACCCGGAGATCTTTTCGCCATCAGCTCCGCCGGCGCCTATGGCGCGGTGCAGGCCGGCACCTACAACAGCCGCCTTCTGGTTCCCGAAGTGCTGGTCAAGGGTAGCGATTTCCACGTGATTCGACCGCGCGGGACCTACGAAGAGCTCATTGGTCTCGATTCCGTCCCGACCTGGCTGGGCTGATCACGCTCTCGGTGATGGCATCACTTTTTGGCGAAGAGCCGTGAAAAACCGGCATTGGCCGGCGCTTGCCCTCGCCTTCGCCACAAAGAATGTTATCTTTGACAGGGAGCGAATTCCCCCGGCGATCGCCGGAAGTGCACTCTGCCCTCGAACGCCAGCTCGCGGAGACCGGATTGAATAAGAGCTCCAGCAGCGAGAAACACGGTGCATTTGCCCTGAGGCCGTCCTTGGCTCGGCTGGTTGCGGCGAAGCGCTTTCTGGCGCGCCTGGTCCTGCTGTCCGAGCAGATGCTGCCCCTGTTCCTGCCGATCCTGTCGGTTGTGGCGCTCTATCTGGCAGCGTCGTGGTTCGGTGTCTTCCGCTACGCGCCCGACTGGGTCCGCGTGGCGCTGCTGATCGTTTTCGCGGTTGCCTCTCTCACAACGCTTCTTCGCCTGCGCCGGCTGCACTGGCCCGACACGGCCGCTGCCGACCGGTTGCTCGAACAGCGCAACGGCCTGCAGCACCAGCCGGTGGCCGTTCAGGAAGACGAGCCCGCCACCGACACGCCCTTCGCGCGCGCCCTCTGGCGCGAACACCAGACGCGTATGGCGGAGAAGATTGCGGCACTTGATACCGGCTTCCCGCGTCCCGACATCGCCTCCCACGACAGAATGGCGCTGCGTGCCATCCCGGCCCTGCTTGTGGTGATGGGTTTCGCCTATTCACTATCGATGAACGGCGGCTCGGTCACCGACGCGCTGCTGCCGCGGCCGGCACCGCAAGCCACCGATCCTGCCGTGCGCATCGATGCCTGGGTCACGCCACCCTCCTATACCGGTCGCGCACCGATCTACCTGACGGTCAACGGCACCGAGCAGGCGGCAATCCGCGTTCCCGAACTCTCGACCCTTACGGTCCGTGTCAGCGGCGGCAAGACCGCCGAGAAGGTCGTCTTCCGGCATGAGAATGGCGAGGCACAGAACATCGCCCCGCTGGAGGCGGCCAAGCAGCCCGCGCCTCCAGCGGCCACGCAGACTGAAGGCACGGCTGCACTTCCTGCTCTGTCGGCCGCCACGCATCTGATGAAGCTCGAGGAAAACGGGGAGCTCGAGGTCAACGGCCGCACGTGGAGTTTTGAGGTTATTCCTGACAAGGCGCCCGAGATCGCCTTCAATGGCATGCCGAAGCCGACGGTCAACGGTGCGCTCGAGGTCGGCTTCACGGTCAAGGATGACTACGGCGTACAGGAAGCGCGTGCGGAGATCGTTCCTGTCGACGCCGAGCCGACCGCAACGCCGCTCTATCCGTTGCCCGACTTTCGCCTGGATATCCCCCGCCGCAATTCGCGCGACGCAAAAGGCGTGACCAGCAAGAACCTTACCGAGCACCCACTCTCGGGTAAGCGGGTCCGCATCACCCTTGTTGCCAAGGACGCCGCCGGCCAGACCGGTCGCAGCCCGCCGCACGAGATGACGTTGCCCGCCCGCCCGTTCAACGAGCCTCTTGCCGCGGCCGTGGCCGAGGAACGGCAGGTGTTCTCGCTCGATACCCGGAAGATGCCGGAAGCGATCGCGCTGAACGAAGCACTGACGCTTCGCCCGGAAGAGACGATCCCGAGCCTGACCAATTACCTGCTGCTGCAATCCGCACTGACACGCATGAAGCTCACCAAGGGCGACGAAGCGATGAAGGACACCGCCGATTACCTCTGGGATATCGCGGTCGGCATGGAGGACGGCGACCTTTCGCAGGCCGAGCGCAACCTGCGCAATGCCCAGCAGAACCTGGCCGATGCCCTGCAGCGCAATGCACCTGATCCCGAGATCAAGAAGCTCATGGACGAGCTGCGCAAGGCGATGCAGGAATATATGAAGGAGCTTGCCCAGCGCATGCAGAATGCGCCGATGCAGCCGAACCAGAACGCCCAGAACATCATTCGCCAGCAGGACCTGGAGCGGATGATGGACCAGATCGAGAATCTCGCACGATCGGGCAATCGGGACGCTGCCCAGCAGATGCTCTCCGAGCTGCAGCGAATGATGAACAACTTGCAGGCCGGCAGGCCGCAGCAGGGGCAGCAAGGCCAGGACAACAGCCAGATGCGCCAGCAAATGGACAAGCTCGGCCAGATCCTGCGTGACCAGCAGAAACTGATGGAAGAAACGTTCAAGCTGGACCAGCAGCTGAAGGACCGCATGCAGCGCGGCGATCCCAACATGGGCATGAACGATCCGTTGCTCGACGACATGCCGATGGACAATGACGGCATGCAGCAGGATCAGCAACAGGGTCAGCAGGGCCAGAGTCAGGACCCGAACCAGCAAGGCCAGAACCAGCAGGGCCAAAACCAGCCGGGGCAGTCGCCTTCCGACGAGATGACGGCCGAACAGCTGCGCGAGGCCCTAAAGCAGTTGCGTTCGCGCCAGGACGAACTCGGCAAGCAGCTCGGCGAGTTGCAGAAGGGTCTTGGCGACATGGGCATCAAGCCCGGTCCGGGCTTCGGTCAGGCCCAGCGCGAAATGGAAGGCGCCGGTCGCGAGCTCGGTCAGGGCCACGGCGAACCTGCGATCCAAGGCCAGGGACGTGCACTGGAAGCGCTGCGCCAGGGTGCGCGCGACATGATGAACCAGATGATGCAGGCAATGCAGGGCCAACAGGGACAGGGTCCCCAGGGTCAAGTCGGGCAAGGCAACCAGAACGGCCGCGACCCGCTTGGCCGTCCACGCCGCGCCGAAGGACCTGACTTCGGCGATCAGGTGAAGGTGCCTGACGAAATCGATGTGCAGCGCGCCCGCGAGATCCTGGACGCCATTCGCGAAAAGCTCGGCAACAACCCGCCGCAGGAAATCGAACGGCGCTACCTGGAACGGCTGCTGGACATCCAGTAACCCAACTGTGCCAATTCAGGTCACAATAGCGTGAGATTCGCTGCCTCCACGCCGCAGACTCCTATGTCTACCGTGACGCGGATCGCGCGTCGTTTGGGCACGAGTCGAGGGTATTTCCATGAAAACGGATTTGAAGCTGATCGCAGCTGTCGCGCTTGGATTCGGCATGGCTGCAAGCACAGTAAGCGCAATGGATATCGGTGGTTTCGCCACGACCAACAGCGGGGGCAGGACCATGGCTGCCGACGGCTACGAATCGAGCCGAAGCTGGCGCGGATCGAATGCCTACCAACCGGCTCCTTATAGCATGGAGACGACGGGGAGCATTTCGTCCAACGGCCCCAGAGCACGGCGACCAGTCAATTGCCCGCCGCGGCCCGTTCCTGGCACGCTGCAGACGCAGGGCGGGAACAGTGGAACGACCATAAATCCGGCTTGCCCCGACTATTGAGAAGCCGCGACGGCTGGAACCATCACGCCATCGCCTCCCATCCAGCGAGACGATGGCATAACCAGACGCGTGACATCGTAGACGCCAGAGCTCCAAATTCATCGCCGAGGCTAGCCCTGCCTGGCGAAAGCTTCGTAATGTCACGCTGCAAGTGAATAACGATAGCGATTCGATGGCAATTCTCTTCAAGACGGTAATCGGTGAAAACGCAGCATTTGAGTTAATCGAGAATGCCCTCTCCCGAACCGGCGAATACGACGGCTACCTCAACGTCGTAGCTGACGAGGGCGAGCGAACTCTCTCCTGGTCCCCGGGCATGCACGCCGAACAGTTCCAGGCGGAGATCACGGAGATCCTTCGTTCGACATGGGACATTTGTCGCTTCTGGGTGATCTACGAGCGGCGTGACGATCGGCAGGATGCCGAAGCCAATGCCATCCGCAATGCGGCGTTCAGGCTGACGCGCGGCTATGCCGGCGTCATCGTCGTGACCCTCAGCCTGCTCCACAAGCGCGATAGCCTGGCCGATATCGAACTGATCTTCGTGTGCTTTCAGCAGGATTTCCAGCGACGCAATTTCCGCGTGCGCTACGAAGGCAAGTTCATTCGCGACGAGAACTGAACAGCCGAGGCAGTGCGCTGACGCAACTCCCTGGTTTGAGGAAGGATCCGAGAGCAATAGGCAGTGCTTTGCCGGTGGCTTGACCCGAGCACGCAAACACCGTCACCGCAGCGCAAGAAACAAGTCCCGCCAGCCCGGATTCAACCTCGATCAGTTCGACCCTCCCACCGAGGGTCAAGCGCCAGGATGACGAGAGGATACGGGAGCAAGGGCGCACGAAATGATCTCCCTTGCAACCGAAAATGGGACCCGGTTTCGGGATAAAGACGTGGCTGGCCAAGACAAACGCGCGAAAGCGCGACAAGCGAACCTGAAAGATCGTGACGCGCTCAGGCGGCCAACGCACGCGCGACTGCCTTGCGGATGTCGGGCAAGGCAAAGGGCTTCGAGACGACATCGACGATCTTTTCCGCCAGGTCGTCAGCGCGTTCGCGCTGTTCCGCGTAGCCGGTCATCAGCAGGATTTTCAGCGCCGGGAAGGCCGATTTTGCCTGGTGCGCCAGTTCGATGCCATCCATGACGGGCATGCGGATATCCGAGAGCAGCAGGTCGTAGACGCCGTCTCTGAGTTTTTCCAGTCCTTCCGCACCGTCGGCGGCTTCTTCGGTCTCATGACCGTCAAGACGCAAAGCGCGGGCTACGAAAGAACGCAGGGAGTCCTCGTCTTCCGTAATCAGAATTTTTGCCATGGTGTGCATCACTCCGTTTCATGCCCCGCAACGGAAATCACACGACTTTCCTTTGCGATCGGTAAACGGCGGCAAGGGATGGACGGGATGGTTAACAACCCGTCTTGTCCCGGCACATTCAGGCGTCGCCAGTGACGACGCCGACAAATGGAAGCTCGCGGAAGGCATAGGCGACATCCATTCCGTAGCCGACGACGAAATAGTCGGGGCATTCGAAGCCGACATAGTCTGCTTCCAGCTTTTCCTTGCGCTTCACGCTCTTGTCGAGGAGCACGGCAATGGTGACGTGACGCGCGCCGCGCTCATAAAGCAGTTCCTTGGCAAACAGCAGCGTGCGGCCGGATTCCAGAATATCGTCGATCAGAAGAACGTCGCGATCCTTCACGTCGCTGTCGATATCCTTGACGATTCGAACGCCTTGCGAAACCGTGCCGGTGCCGTAGCTCGACAGCGTGATGAACTCGACTTCGGGCGCCAGGCCGCTGTCATGCAGCGCGCGGATGAGGTCGGCGGCGAAGATGAACGAGCCCTTCAACACGGCAATGACCAGCAGATCCTTCGTGGGTCCCGCTGCAATCTGCTTCGCCATGGCATGGTTGCGTTCCGCAATCTGCTCAGCGGTGAAGAGTGGCTCGATGTTTTTTCCGCGCACGACGGGCATAAGAAGGCTTTCTCCATGAATAGGAGCACAAGCCGTTACCACAAACAGCGGGGCGAAACACCCCTTACGGCATGAACGAAAGCCGGACTTCCGGCATTTTTCCACCCGCGTACTGGACTCTCGTTGAAAACCCGCGGCTCTGGCCACCGTAGATGACATCCGCAGGCGGGTTGATAACGATGCTTGTCGTCAGCTGCTCGCCGGCAAAAAAGTCGGCGCGGATGGGGCGCACGACCTGCGTCGTGCCGCTCTGATTGTCGATGATGCCGTTCATGAGCAATACCCGCATCCCGTTCGCATCACGGGGCGTCATGGTGACGTGCGAGAAATGCAGCGGCGAGTCCGTTGATCCAGCCTCGCTTTGCGAGAAACCGGAGAACCCCCCGAAGAGGCCGAATACCAGCACCGAAAGCGCAAGTACGAGCGTGGCAAAGGTCTTGACCGATGCCTGCTGCAACCAGGCTTCGCCCATCCGAAGGAGCGCCGATGTGCTCGACGACTGCGAAGGACGCTGGCGATTGTCAGTGAAGCTGCGGGCATCAAAGCCCCGGGTACGACCGTTCGCAATCACCACGAATTCGGCATCGGCAACATCGGCCGGGCGAGTTCGGCGGGCCTCACGCTTGGTCGGTTCGGGCGGCAGAAAATCATAGGCGTGACCGGGCGCCTGGCGTCTGAACGAGGAGGAGGTCATGATGACGGCCTTTCCGGTGTCCACATGGTTTCAGGCCGGACGGAAATCCGGCATTGAAACGAATCCTGCTCAGTCGTAAATTTCAATGGTTAATGCTTCGCAAAGATCGCCATCAAAGCGGCGTCTTTCCGGTAAAATTTACTGGTTGTTAATGGTGTTGGTTAACAAGTCGTGCGGTGAACAAACAAAAGACTGATCTGCCGTTGATCCACTTCGAAAATGTCGGTTTGCGCTATGGGATGGGGCCGGAAATCCTCCGGGACCTGACGTTCGACATTCCGAAAAAATCGTTTCAGTTCCTGACGGGGCCTTCGGGCGCCGGCAAGACCACGCTGCTGCGGCTGCTGTTCCTTTCGCTGCAACCGACCCGTGGACTGATCCGCATGTTCGGGCGCGACATTTCCGATATTCCGCGCCCCGAGCTGCCACTGCTGCGGCGCCGTGTCGGCATCATCTTCCAGGAATTCCGTCTGCTTGACCATTTGACCACCTACGAGAACGTGGCGCTGCCGCTGCGTGTTCGCGGCAAGGACGAAAGCTCCTACAAGACCGATGTGCTTGAGCTTCTGAAATGGGTTGGTCTTGGTGAGCGCATCAACGTCTTGCCGCCGGTTCTGTCAGGTGGCGAAAAGCAGCGCGCCGCGATCGCGCGTGCCCTGATCGACCGTCCCGAGATCCTTCTGGCCGACGAGCCGACCGCGAACGTCGATCCGCCGATGGCCCGCCGTCTGCTCAATCTCTTCCTCGAACTCAACCGTCTCGGCACGGCGGTTGTCATCGCGACCCACGATCTGGCGCTGATGGACCAAGTGGAAGCCCGCCGCATGATTCTCTCGGAAGGGCATCTCGAAATCCATGACTGAAGCTGCCCCCAAACCGCCGGCAGAGGCTGCTTCCCGAAGCCAGAAGCGGCCGGAGATGAAGGTGCGCCCGACGGCGCCGATCCTGCCTTCCGCCAATATCCAAGGCAACGCGCTGATGGTGGTCATTGCCATCATGGCCTTCCTTGCCTGTCTGACACTCGGCGGCGTCAGCATGGTCCGCTCCACCGCGGCAAGCTGGGAGAGCCAGATTTCCCGCGAGATCACCATCCAGATCAGGCCCGACGAGGGTCTGGACATGGACAAGACGCTGACACAGGCGCGAGATCTCGCGCTCACCTTTGTCGGGACAAAGGACGGCCAGATCGTCGACGAGGCGGCAACGGCCCGTCTGCTCGAGCCCTGGCTCGGCACCGGGCTTGACATCAAGGAACTGCCGGTTCCGCGGCTCGTGATCATCACCATCGATGAGAACAACCCGCCCGATTTCGAGGCAATGCGCTCGCTGCTCAAGGAAAGCATCCCGCAGGCTTCGCTCGACGACCACCGCACCTGGGTCGACCGGCTGGTTTCGATGGCCCACACTACCGTCATGATCGGCACCGGCATCCTGCTGCTGGTCTTTTCGGCGATGGTGCTGACCGTCGTTTTCGCGACCCGTGGCGCCCTGTCCGGCAATCGCCACATCGTCGAGGTGCTTCACTTCGTCGGCGCGGAAAGCTCGTTTGTCGCCACAGAGTTCCAGAAGCATTTTCTGAAGATCAGCCTCAAGGGATCAGCGGTCGGCAGCGCCCTTGCCGCGCTCTTCTTCATGACTGCCGGCTTCCTGCAGAGCCACACCTTGGCTACCCCGCAGACGGACCAGGCAACCGCTCTCTTCGGCACGTTTTCGGTCGGTGCGCTTGGCTATGCCGGCATCTTTGCCACCATGATCGTCATCGCCCTGCTGACGACCTTCACGGCCAGGCTGACGGTTATGCGAACCATTTACGAGATCGACACGCTGCGTTCCGATCCGACACGCGCCGATGGGCTCGTGAATTGAACTTTACATGCCTTTTTTGCCTTGAAAGCGTCTGTTCGCCGCCGCAATCTGCATATATTTTTCTGATTCATGAGCATGGGCAACTTTTCGCGCACCCCGATTCGCCCTGGAACGGAGCTTGCTCGCTCCGACGGGCGACCTGTGCGTGGTCCGGTGCGTCGAATGCTGCGCTGGGGCGGCGTTGCCTTTGTGCTCATTGTCGCGCTGATTTTTGGCGGCTTCCTTCGCTTTGCCGATTCCGTTACGACCTTGAAGCCTCCGCTCGATCCACGCGCGGATGCGATCGTTGTTCTGACAGGAGGCTACCAGCGCATCGACCAGGCCGTCGAGCTACTTCAGAAAGGTGCCGGCAAGCGCCTGCTGATTTCAGGCGTGCACCCGGCAACCACGCCGAAGCAGATCCGCAAGATGACCCAGGCTTCGCCGGAGCTTTTCTCCTGCTGCGTCGACGTCGGCTACGATGCGCTCGACACGATCGGCAACGCCCAGGAAGCATCGAACTGGATCCATCAGCGCGGCTACAAGAGCGTCCTCGTCGTCACCAATAACTATCATATGCCGCGCAGCCTGGCGGAGCTCGCTTATGTCGATTCCGAGACCCAGTTCATTCCCTATCCTGTTGTGAACACGGATCTGAAGACCAGCAACTGGTTCACCGATCCCAACGCCGTGCGGGTCATGCTTGCCGAATATGCGAAAGTGCTCTTTGCCGGCGCGCGCAATCTGACGGGTCTCGGCCGTCATGCAGGGCTGCGCTCGGCCGGCGTCTCCGGCTAAAGCCGAGGGAAAGCTTTTTCTGACGGCCAATATCGTGTAGGAGGGCGCAACCGCCTTTTGCGGACATTGGCCTTGGGAAAGTTTATGATCGCCCTGCGTTCCGTTCTCTTCAACACGATCTTCTACGTCAACCTCATCGTTCGCATGATCGTACTGTCGCCCTACTATTTTGTCGCGCCGCGCAAGGACGCATACCGCATACCGAAGAACTGGGCGCTGTCGAGCCACTGGTTGATGGAGAAGATCGTCGGTACGACCTTCGAGATCGAAGGCATGGAGAACCTGCCTGATGGTGGCTATATCCTGGCACCGAAGCATCAGTCTTTCTGGGATACCTACGCCCTGCTGCCTTGGCTGAAAGACCCGGTCTATATCCTGAAGCGTGAGCTGATGTGGATCCCGCTCTTTGGCTGGTATGCCAAGAAGCAGCGGATGATCCCGATCAACCGCGGCGCACGCGGCAAGGTCATGGTCGAGGCGTTGAGGCGCACCAAGGAAGAATTGGCAACCGGCCGGCAGCTGATCATCTACCCCGAAGGCACGCGCCGCCCGCCGGGCGCCGAGCCGCTCTACAAATACGGCATCGCTCGCATGTACCGTGACCTGCAGCTACCGGTCGTGCCGGTCGCCATGCATCCCGGCCTCTTCTGGCCGCGACGCAGCACGATGCGCTATCCCGGCCACTTCAAGGTCCGGATACTACCGCCGATCCTGCCCGGCATGGATCCCGATGCCTTCTTTGCACATCTGATTGAGGTGACCGAGAAGGCGAGCGATGAACTACTGGTCGATACCGTCGAGCGCAATCCGAACCTGCCGCTTCCGCCGACTGCCACTCGCCGGCTCGCGGAATTGCAGAAGGTCAATGCCGCGACGGCTTGACCTCAGGCCGCCTTTCTCAGCCGTTCCACTTCGCCGACCACCTGCTCCAGCCAGTGATCGCGAATGCCCATCTCCCGCAAATGCGCCAGCGTATTGAAGACGTATGCGTCGTTTGGTCCTGACTGGCCTTGCGCACCGTGGACAACCCGCGCCGCCGCGATCGCATCGAGCCCGCCGGCATATTGCGTATGGCTGCGATCGACGACATAGGCGATCGCCTTGCTTGCCCTGCCGTCCGCCAGCTGCAACGGCAGGCAGCGTTCGAGATAGACGTTGGTTACGAGCTCGCGCTCCCTGAGATAGTCGATCGTTTCGTCCCACTGCTCCGGCGCGATCCGGAAGGCCATTCCACGGCAGGAACCACCACGATCAAGGCCGAGCACCAAGCCCGGATCCCGTTGCGTGCCGCGATGCACCCAGGAATGCACGCAGAGCGAACGCCTATAGCCATAGACAAGAGCCTGAGAACGCTCCAAAAACGCGAAGCCCGGATTCCACATCAGTGATCCGTAGCCAAATACCCAAAATTCGTCCATATCGCACGCCAGACCGACATTCCCACTCGCGGCACACCATTGGAGAACATCATGGCAGCGTCAAGCCCATCCCGCAGCGGCAGAAAATTCTGGATGCTCGGCGGCGGTATCGTCTTGGTGATCGTGCTTTATACGGGTGCTTGGTTCTATGCCGCGTCCCAGTTGAAGAACACCGTGCTGAGGGCGATCGCACCCGGCAATACTGCAGGCGTCAGTGGCGCGTGCACGGATATCGATTTCCGCGGCTATCCATTCCGCATCGGCCTGTTCTGCTCGAAGGTCGACGTCGACGATACCGTCAACGGCGTATCGGCAAGCTTCGGCCAGCTGCGCTCCGCAGCGCAGGTCTACGCTCCCGGCCATATCGTATGGGAGCTCGATTCACCAGCCGAGATCCGCAGCGCCCATGGCCTGTCGCTCAATGCCGAATGGGCGAGCCTGCAATCCAGCCTGATCACAAAGCTGAAGGGTATCGACCGCTCGTCGATGGTCATCGACGGGCTCAAGGGGACCGCCGTCTCCTCGCAAACGGGCCAGACGATCGACTTCGACGCCGCCCATACCGAAATCCATCTCCGCCAGAACGGCGGCGATCTTGACGGCGCGATCTCCGTGACGGATTCCAAAGCCGCCATCAAGGATTGGCCTGCCTTTCCCAAGCTTTCGGCGAGTGCCGACGTGACGCTTGCCGGCAAGGCCGGCATGATCGACGGCAGCGACCAGAGGGGGCTCTTCGGCGCCAGTGGCGAACTGCGCAAGGTCGTGGCCGACATCGGTGACGGCAAGGTCATGACCCTGAGCGGCCCCTTCTCCTTCGACGAGGAGGGCTATCTGTCAGGCAAGTTCAAGCTGGAGATCGAGCAGCTTGGCCCCTGGCGCGACAGCATCAAGCAGACCTTCCCTGACATCGCCAAGACGGTCGACACAGCCGCCAAGTTGCTCAAGGCGCTGGCCGACGGCGGCGACAAAGTTTCCGTTGATCTCGTGGTGGCGCGTGGCAACGCCACGGTCGGCGGCTTCATCCCGCTCGGATCGATCCCGCCGATCTGAGGGTTAGCCGTGACCCCGCCTCATCCCTGCGCTTGTCGCAGGGATGCAGCCACCGCGCCTCCGCGCGGTGAACGACCGATATTGCGCTAGCGGGAGCTTCCCGGGACGAAAGACTTGGGGTGCACTGGATTCCTGTGACAAGCACAGGAATGAGATGCCGGGGCAGCCTACTTGCCAACCCTCGACCATCCTGCGGATGAGAGAGGGGCGAAGCGGCGCGGTCAACTCCTATGCTCGTCACCGTGACGGCATGTCTCCAAGTCCGTACCCTACTTCTTTTCGAGCGGGTGGGGACGGCCGAAGTCCGGCGCGTCGACATCCTGACCGGCCTGGACGATGGAGCGGCGGATAGCGCGGGTACGGGTGAAAAGATCGAAGATCTTGTCGCCCTCGCCCCATCGAATGGCCCGCTGCAGATAGGCGAGGTCCTCGGAGAAGCGCGCGAGCATTTCGAGGATCGCATCCTTGTTGTGCAGGCAGACGTCGCGCCACATCGTCGGATCGGAGGCGGCCAGACGCGTGAAGTCGCGGAAGCCGGAAGCGGAATACTTGATGACTTCCGATTCGGTGACCGCCTCAAGATCATCTGCCGTACCGACGATGTTGTAGGCAATGATATGCGGCAGGTGCGAGACGATGGCGAGCACCTTGTCGTGATGCTCCGGATCCATCTCGTCGACCTTGGAGCCCAACGATTCCCAGAACTGTCGCAGCGTCTTCAACGCCGTCTCGTCAGTGCCTGAAATCGGCGTGAAGATGCACCAACGGCCCTCGAAGAGCCCGGGGAAGCCGGCATCCGGACCGGATTTCTCCGTACCCGCAAGCGGGTGGCCGGGGATGAAATGAACGTGTGGCGGCATATGCGGCTGCATCTGTGCGATGACCGAAGCCTTGGTCGAACCGACATCCGTCACGATCGCACCTGGCTTCAGGCTGCCGGCGATTTCTTTCGCAACGCTCTCGGACGCCCCAACGGGCACCGACACGATGACCAGGTCCGCGTCCTTTGCGGCATCGGCCGACGACGTCGTGTAGCGGTCGCCGAGTTGCAGTTCCTCAGCTCTCTTCAGGGTATCGGCGCTGCGGGTCGCAATGACGACCTCCTTTGCCAGGCCAAGCCGCTTGACGTCATAGGCAATGGAGGAGCCGATCAGGCCGATCCCGATCAGCGCGATGCGATCGAACTGCACGGTCATGACTTGCGTCCCACAAACTCGCCGAGCGCTTCGATGACGCCACGGTTCGCCTCGTCCGGCCCGATGCTCATGCGCAGCGCATTCGCGAATCCGTAGCCCTTGACCGCACGCAGGATGTAGCCGCGGCTGGTCAGGAACGCATCGGCTTCGGGCGCCCGCTTGCCATCAACGTCTGGGAAGTGGATGAGGACGAAGTTGGTGACCGACGGCGTCACCTTCAGACCGACAGCCTCGAGTGCGACCGTCATCTTCTCGATCCACATCTGATTGAAGGTTACGGCTTCCTGCACAAATGCCTGGTCGCGAATGGCTGCGGCACCGGCGGAGATTGCAGCCGAATTCATGTTGAACGGACCGCGGACACGATTGACCGCGTCGATGATGTCGGCGGGCGCGTACATCCAGCCGACGCGAAGAGCGGCCAGGCCGTATACCTTGGAAAAAGTGCGCGTCATGACAACGTTTGGATTGGACGAAACGATCTCGATTCCGGCTTCGTAGTCGTTGCGGCGCACGTATTCCGCATAGGCCGCATCCAGAACCAGCACGACATGCTTGGGCAAGGAGGCATGCAGACGACGGATCTCGCTGACCGGAACATACGTGCCAGTCGGATTGCCCGGGTTGGCAATAAAGACCATTTTGGTCTTGGGCGTAACCGCGGCAAGGATCGCATCGACGTCAACGGTCGCGTCCTTCTCCTTGACAACGACCGGCGTGGCGCCCGCACCCATGATCTGGATTTTGTAAACGAGGAAACCGTGCTCTGTGATGAGCGCTTCATCGCCGGCGCCCAGATAGACATGGCAGAGCAGGCCGAGCAGCTCGTCCGAGCCGTTGCCGCACATGATATTAGCCGGGTTAAGACCGTGAACGGCCCCGATGGACTCCCGCAATTCGATGGCCTGACCGTCAGGGTAGCGTTCCAGATTGCCGGCGGACTCACAGAAAGCTTCGATCGCCTTCGGGCTCGCGCCGAGCGGCGTTTCGTTGGACGAGAGCTTATAGACGCGTGCGACGCCCGGCGCATGTTCCTTGCCCGGCACATAGGCTGCGATGTCCATAATACCGGGACGCGGAACGGGCTTGCTCTTCTCTTCGCTCATGGGTCGACCTTGGAAATACCGGGGAATTTCGGCTGAAAACTGCCCTGTGGCAATAGAACGGAAAGGCGGTTTTGTCGAGTGCTGCGGGACCTAGGGTCAGGACCTAGCGGCTGCGCGTCGTTGGAACGCCATGCGGCGCCAGAACCGGCACGAAGACGCGACGCGAGGCGCGGGCGGCAACCGGCAAGCCCTGATAGAGCCGCTTCTGCGCCTCGACGATAATGACGCCTGAGAAGGCCGGCCATAAGGTGCGTCCCACGCGGTCGAAGACACTGCGCAGACGCATCATCGTGCGAAGCTTTGAGGGCGGAAAGAACAAGGCCTCCGCCGTCGCGCCGGGCGTGAAATTGGTTTCCCGCAGGAGATTCGTCAGCTGTCCTCGCGAATAGGGACGCCCCGAGCCAAACGGCGTGTGTTCCATGCGCGCCCAGACACCGCGCCGGTTCGGTACGACAATGACCAGACGCCCGCCTGGTGCCAGCACCCGCCACAACTCCTTCAGGGTTTCCCGCGGGCTCTCGGCAAATTCGAGCGAATGGACCATCAGCACCCGGTCGATCGAGGAATCGGGCAGCGGCAATTCCTCGTCGAAGATCAGGGCCGTCGTGGAAAGCGCGCCCACCGGCCAATTCACGGCGCCTTGCCCTGCCGGCATGAAGGCAAAGGTTCTCTCCGTGTCGGGCTGGAAGCGATCAAGGAAGGGAACGACATAGCCCAGACCAACGAGACGTTCCTGCGGCAGCCGGACCCACAGCGAGGAGAGCGCCATGGCGATCGACTGCTCGGCAATGCGTCCGAGGTCGGAATGATAGAACTGGCGTAGGTCAACAATATCAGCGTGCATCAAGGCAAATGTTATCAGTGGGCGGTTGGACTTCAAGGCGGGACTCTCTACATTCCCGGTATACCCGCGATAAAGAGGCTGCCTGAGACTATGAAACCTTTGGATTTAGACGTTTTTCTCTGCCGTTCCGACAATTTCGGCGTGTTGGTGCACGATCCTGAAGCCGGCCTGACGGCGTCGATCGACGCGCCCGATGCTGCCGCAGTGCAGCAGGCTGCCTCCCGCCGCGGCTGGACAATCTCGCATATTTTCACCACGCATCACCATACCGACCACGTCGAAGGCAATCTCGCGCTGAAGGAGCAATATGGTTGTGAGATCATTGGCCCCGTCAACGAGGCCGTGGCGATCCCCGGCCTCGACAAGACGATGGCCGACGGCGATACCTTCCTGTTCGGCGACCATACGGTACAGGTCATCGAGACCCCTGGGCACACGGCCGGCCATATCTGTTACCACTTCATCGACGACAAGCTGCTCTTTGCCGCTGACACGCTGTTTGCGCTCGGCTGTGGTCGGCTCTTCGAGCGTCCGGCCGCCGATATGTGGCACTCGCTTCAGAAGCTTGCCGCGCTGCCCGACGAAACGGCCGTCTACTTCGGCCACGAATATACCCTGTCAAACGCGCGCTTTGCGCTCACCATCGATCCGGACAATCAGCGCCTGATAGTCCGTGCGGCCGAGATCGAGGCCCTGCGGGCGGAGAACAAGTTCACCATTCCGACGACCCTGGCGCTGGAGAAGGAGACCAATCCCTTCCTGCGCGCCGCCGACCCTGCGATCCGCCGCAGCCTGCTGATGGAAACAAAGACCAACGAGGAGGTCTTCGCGGAGATCCGCCGACGCAAGGACAATTTCTAATGTCCCCGGACGATATCATTCGCGAACTTGGAATGGAGCCGCATCCCGAAGGCGGCTGGTATGTGCAGACCTTCCGCGACACCGACGGTGGCTCGCGCGGACATTCGACGGCGATCTACTATCTCCTGAAGGCCGGCCAGCGTTCCCACTGGCATCGTGTCCACGACGCAGCCGAGGTCTGGCACTACTATGCAGGAGCGCCCCTTGCACTGCACCGCGCCGACGACGAAGGCAGAAGTGAAACGCTGAGGCTTGGTACCGACATCCTGAAAGGAGAGCGGCCGCAGGCGATCATTCCAGCCAACTGGTGGCAGTCCGCCGCAACGCTCGGAGATTACACGTTGGTCGGCTGCACGGTCGCACCCGGGTTCGAATTCTCAAGCTTCGAAATGGCGCCGCCCGACTGGAAGCCCGCCGCCTGATCATTCCGCGGCGATGGCTTGCTCCGCCGTTGCGGCCTTCCGCCGAAACATGTCCTGCGCCGCCAGCACCGCCCCGCCTGTCACGAGCAGGCAGGCGAAGGCGATCCGCCAGCTTGGGTCGGCAAAGCCGAAGATGGTCAGGATGAGCGTCGAAAGCAGCGGCGCGGCATAGCTCGCCGAGCCGAGGATCTGGATGTCGCCATTTTTGACGCCGAAATCCCACGCATAGAAGGCCGCACCCACCGGGAACAGGCCGAGGCCGAGCACACCCAGCCATTCAAGGCCCGTTTCCGGCCAGATCGTCGTCTCAAGGCCGAGGTGGCAGATCAGCGACAGGATAGAGGTCGCCATGCAGAAACCGGTGACGACATCGGTCGACACAGCATCGAACCGCCGCGTCAACAGCGAATAGCCGGACCATGTGAAGGCGCAAAGGAAGGCAGCGCCGTAGCCGACGGCATAGGCGCCATCGAAATTGATGCCGTTGCGCCCGACGATCAGGAAGGTGCCGCAAAGACCGGCCAGGGCGCCGACGATATGATACCAGCGCAGCCGCTCTCCCGGCAGTAGCGCCGATCCGACGACGATCAGCAGCGGCCAGAGATAGGCAATCAGCCCTGCTTCGACCGCCGGCGCATTGCGAAGCGCCGTGAAGTAGAGGAAGTGATAACCGAACAATCCCGCAATCCCGACGATCCAGACCTTGGCCGGCTGCTTGAGCAGCGCCAGCCGCGACGGATTGAGGGTGAGCACGACGATGCCGGGAATGCTGCCGATGGCAAAGCAGATTGCCGACAGCTGGAACGGCGGCATTTTGCCGGAGGCGGCCGTCAACAGCGCCAGAAACGACCACATGAGGATGGCCGTAAAGCCGATTAGCGTTGCCCGAAGCTTCACCTGCCCCCCCTTTTGCGGAGACCCCTGCTCCGTCAGCTTGCGCCGTATTTCACGGCGGTGATCGTCACCGGCCCGTATTGCGTGGGAATACGGACGTAGACCGGAGCATATACATTCGCCGTATCCGACTTGGCAAACCAGATTTCCATCCGGCTGCTCTTGCTCAGATAGTCGATATCGCTGCGACCCTTCTTGTAGCCGGAGCGAGGGACGAACCGAACACTGCAGACCGTCGCCTTGCCGCTGAAGCCCGCCGTCGAGAAATTCTGCGCGCCCTTGGGAGAGAGCACCAGATCCATGCGCATCTCGCCATCATAGATCGGCAGCTTCTGCGCGCAGACATCGGCGTCTCCAGGGAAGATCAGACCTGAGATCGGATCGAGGACGGAACGCATGTCGCTGGCCGGTACGTTGACCCAGTTCTTCGGCAGCCGGCGCGGCGGCTTGACTGTCGTCGAGGTGATATTGCCGTTGCTGTAACGCACTTCGTATGTCCGGGCGCGTTTGCCGCTCTTGTAGTAGAGATAGTAGCGGGATGCCTGTAGCCGATCGCCGCGCAGCACGCCGTCGACGCTCGTCTTGGCGGAGATATTGGTGACGAGATCGGCAAGGCCGGCCGAACTGATGTCGCCAGATACCCTGTAGCTCTTGTCGTCCTCGATCTTCGTCAGGAAGGCCGCGCGCGCAATCGTCAGAATGCCAAGCGAAACCCTGTATTCCGTGCGATGCACGATCTCGCTTGCCCCGGCCGGAATGGCCATCAGCGCAGCGACCGTGGAAATGAAAATGCGTTTGCCCAGATGAGCCATGAAATGAACCTTGTTCGGGCAGCTCGTAAAGCCGTTCATCACGGTCTATACGCCTGTCTCACGACGAAGCAAACACGAGCTTTTTGACAGAATTGCGGGAAATGCCAAGGTTTGGCTTGACGCGCACGGCCTGTCTGACTATAGAACCGCAACTTTCCAATCATGGCCTGTTGGATTGCTAGCCCGGTTTTGCGTGGGCGTGCAACTGATGGCCGAGAAAAACAAGAATAGGTGTTCCATGTCCCGCATGTGCGAATTGACCGGCAAGGCAGTCCTGACTGGTAACAATGTCAGCCATGCCAACAACAAGACCAAGCGCCGGTTCCTCCCGAACCTGTGCCAGGTTACGCTGATCTCCGACGCGCTCGGCCAGCGTTATCGTCTTCGCGTTTCGGCTGCTGCTCTTCGTTCCGTTGAGCATCGTGGCGGTCTCGATGCCTTCCTGCTGAAGGCAAGTGAAAACGAACTGTCGATGCGCGCTCGTCTGCTGCGTCGCCAGATCGTCAAGAAGACTGCCGAAGCCGCTGCTGCGTAAGCTTCGACTGCTTCTTCTTTCATACGGCTTCAAAAGGCTTGCACGGATGATATCCGGACAAGCCTTTTGCTTTGCCGGTCTGTCCCTCGAACTGGTGGCATACCCAGGATAAAAAAATGCTGACGACGCGCTTCACGCTTATCTATGTCACACTGATGACGCTGGTCGTCGTCGCCTCGAACTTCCTCGTGCAGTTCCCATTGAATGCCGAGCTCGCCGGCATCAATCTGGCCGACATCCTGACCTGGGGTGCCTTCACCTATCCGGTCGCCTTCCTGATCACGGATCTAACCAACCGCCAGTTCGGCCCGCAGGCTGCCCGCAAGGTCGTCTTTGCAGGCTTTGTCGTCGGTGTGGCGCTGTCCTTCTATACCTCGGTTCCGCGTATCGCGATCGCCTCGGGTTCGGCCTATCTCGCCGGCCAGCTGCTCGATATCTCGGTCTTCAACCGCCTGCGCCGTCAGGCCTGGTGGCGCGCGCCGCTCGTCGGCTCGCTGATCGGCTCGATGCTGGATACGGTGATCTTCTTCTCCTTCGCTTTCGCGGCCTTCTTCGTCGTCATCGGCCCGAACGATCCCTTCGCGCTCGAACCGGCCCCGATCCTCGGCGTCTTCACCGCAGAGGCGCCGCGCTGGATTTCCTGGGCGATCGGCGACTTCGCGGTGAAGATGATCGTCGGCCTCGTGATGCTGCTGCCCTATGGCGCACTGATGAACGTGCTGCGCCCGGTGCAGGCCGCGCCCGCGCGCTAAACAGGCGCCCGCCGCCCCATTCTTAGCTATTCGGCGGAGCTTTTGCTCCGCCGTTTCTTATTATTGGCAAGGACGCCGGGACGATTTGCCGAAAGATTCTCGCCGCGACACTTTGCTGCCACGCTCGAATGCAAAAAAATCTATGTATCCCATTGCGGCGGTGGTTTTTGATGACGTTTTTATGACAGAAAGTGTCGCAACCGCATCAAACTGGAGGCAAGCGTGAGTGAGAAGCGGAAGCGAGTTTATGAGGCGCTATTGGATGGCGCGACGGAAGGTCTTTTTGGCAATGCGCTTTTCGATTTCGTGCTGGAACGGTGTCCCAAGGCCACCAGCAAGAAGATCGTGCGTGCCTCTTTGCTGGCCCTGACCGATCCTGACGTCACCGACCGGAACGTTCTGCATACGATCTACGCGCTCGCCATCGCCCACCGGATGGATGAAGTCGGCTCAGCCAACGATCCTGACGACGATGAGAATCCCACGGAAAAGAGCCCGGTGCTGCGGAAGCTGAAGAAGAAGCGTCCATCCGCCTCGGCGCCAGTGGAGGCTAGCCAGATCTGAACCGGAGCGGCTTCAGGGCGGGGCATCACCAACGCTGCGGGAGCACAACATCGGAAGCGAAGCGAAACGGTGAAATCCCTCGCCGCAATGTGTGACGGTTGACGACAAGATCGCCACAAACCTAGCAACCAAACTGAGCATCCAATACGACGACCCGAACGATGCCGACGTCTATGTGGATGGTTTTCTGCGCTTCCAGCGGAACGTCTAAGGCGCACTTGCTCGGTTCAAACTGCGCCAAGACACGCGCAACCCGTGCTAGCTGATCGGCGGCTCCGACCTGGCGGCGCTGTCCAAGCTCCGCTCGCGGCGATGCCGGTTGCGGCCGTACTGGCGTGGCGAGAAGCCCATCACCCGCTTGAACGCCGTGCTGAAGGCGGCTTCCGATCCGTAGCCGAGCGATGGCGCGATGCGGGAAATGGGTTCTCTGGAGTTTTCCAGCCGGTCTCCGGCGAGAAGCATGCGCCAATGCACGAGATAGTCCATCGGCGAGGTCCCGACCGTCTCCTTGAACCTGACCGCAAAGGTCGAGCGCGACATGCCGGCGCGCGCCGCCAGTTCCTGCAGGGTCCAGCGGCGGGCCGGGTCGTCGTGCATCGCCGTCATCGCCGCACTCATCTGCTTGTCTGCCAGCGCAAAGAGCCATCCGACGCCGGCCCGGGAACCGTCTGCGAGATGCAGCCGCAGCGCCTGAACCAGGATCATGTGCGCCAGGTGTTGCACGATCAGGAAGCCGCCCGGCTGCGGCTCGCGCAGCTCCTGCATCATCCGCTCCACCGACCAGCGCAGCGCCGCCTGGCCGGGCTCGTCCCTGATGAGGACGATGGGCGGCAGGATACGAAGCAGCAGGCCCGCATGCGCGCCGGTCAGCGCAAAGCGGCTGCTCACCAGAAGGAAATCGTCGCCGCCATTGTAGGAGACGATGCCGCCGGTGCGCGCGGTCGCAAAGACCGCAGCCGCTCCGACCGGCGGCAGCGAAAGGTCCGTCGCCAGGCGAAAAGGACGGCCACTCGGCAGCAGGAAGCAATCACCCGTCTGCAGCCGCACCGCCTCTGGCACGCCTTCCACCGAGAGCCAGCAATGGCCGGAAACCACGGCGGCGCATTTGACGCCGTCTTGTTGATCGGGGAACTGGATCGACCACTCCCCACCCGCCTCGAAGCCCGCAGACAGGTAATTGCGGGGCTTCAGCAGAGACAGGACGTTTGACAGCGGATCCATGAGGCCATTTCGGACGATCGCGAAGACAATACGGACTATATAGCATAGACCGTATTTCCAGAAATCATATCTTGATCCGGACGAGGCCGCGGGCGGCCTGAAATTCAGAGATAGCTAGGAGAAATCGATGCGTGTCTTCGTAACAGGCGCCACGGGATTTGTCGGCTCTGCCGTCGTTCAGGAGCTCATCGGCGCGGGCCACCAGGTCCTCGGCCTTGCCCGCTCGGATGTCGCTGCGGTATCGCTTGCAGCGGCAGGTGCTGCGGTGCATCGCGGCCATCTTGAGGATCTGGAGAGCCTGCGCAGTGGTGCCGCTGCCGCCGACGGCGTGATCCACACCGGCTTCATCCACGATTTCTCCAGGTTCAAGGAGAACTGCGAGATCGACCGGCGGGCCATCGAGACGCTGGCTTTAACGTTGGCGGCAAGCGACCGCCCGCTGGTCATCACCTCAGGAACCGGGCTGCTCCCGAAAGGCCGGTTGACCACCGAGGAGGATGCGCCGACCGCCGCCTCTCCCCGCATCGCCTCCGAAGAGGCCGCCGCCGCCGCCGCATCGCAGGGTGTGCGCGCCATCACGATCCGCCTGCCTCCGTCGGTTCATGGCGACGGCGATCACGGCTTCGTCCCGCTGCTGATCGGCATCGCCCGCGAAAAGGGCGTTTCGGTCTATACCGGCGAGGGAGGCAATCTCTGGGCCGCCGTGCACAGGTTCGATGCAGCCAAGCTCTACAGGCTGGCGCTCGAGAAGGGCAAGGCAGGCGCCCGCTATCATGGCGTCGCTGAAGAGGGCGTTCGGTTCCGGGAGATCGCCGAGGTCATCGGCCACCGGCTGAACGTGCCGGTCGTTTCCAAGTCTTCGGAGGAGGCGGCTGTACACTTCGGCTGGTTTGCTCATTTTGCGGCGATAGACAATCTCGCCTCGAGCAAGCGCACGCGCGAAGAAATGGGTTGGCAGGCAACCGGTCCGGGGCTGATCTCGGATATCGACCGGCCGGTCTATTTTGGCGGCTGACGCCGAGCGGTCATTTCTGCAAAAGAGCCGTGTCGCCGGCTCGCGACGCCACCAGTCGGAACTCCAACATCAGATTGCGTTGCAGGATGGAGTGGTTGTCATCAGAGACGATCACCACATGCGTGGTCCCATCCTCGGCCGCGAAGACATCCAAGCCTTCCATATTGTCGATCTGATAGTTGAAGTCGCCCTGCAACAATATCTCGCCGTCCATAACAGCGCCGGGTCGGATGTCGGCAGCCTTGATGCGGCGGATGCGCATTCCGATGCCTTCTGCGACGTTGAAGCGGCGCTCCAGCAGCAACAGGTCGCCATCCGGCAGGAAGGCTCCGTCCGTCGCGTCGAAATCGCCGTAATGGGCGAGCGACAGACGTCCCTTCAACGGCCCGTCTAGAACCGCGGCATAGGCATTGCCGTCGATGTCTAAGCTGCGTTCGGCCACGATCAACGTCCCGCCCTTGAGGGCGCTGTCCACGGGCGCAATGGCGATGGTCTCAAAGCCGCGGTTGCCGCGCAGTGATCGTTCGGAAAACGGAATGGGAATGGTGTCGATCGCACGCGATGTCTCGAAGCCGGGGTCGGGATAGACGTCGACGCGGTGGTCCTGCTCGAAGGAAACGAGGATCTGGCCGCCATGCAGCGTAATACCCTCGGCATCCATATGCCCCTTGCCTTCAAAGCTCCGCCCGGCGCGATTCTTCATCGGGGTGATCGCGACATCGGCAAGGCCGGACAGGCGCCCCTGCGGATCGCGCTCGATGCGTCCGGTCATCCAGTGGCCGGTATCGAGCACACCCACGAAATCCGTCTTGTCTGATCGAAAACGGATCGACGACAGCGAACCGAACAGCCGTTGGGGAGAGACCATCTCGAGCCCACCGAGGAATTCGAGGGGGCCGAACCGGGTCTCGTCGGAGCCAATCTTGAAGTCAGTGATGATGCGGCTCCTGACCTCGACATCGCCATCGGCAAGCGCTGGCGGCATGGCGGCCGCCAGTGCAAGGGCGATCGATATCAGGTTGGCGAAAGGCTTCCGGAGCATCCAGAAAGCGTCCTTCGCGGTTAGCCGGCGCGGCGGAGGCGACCGCCCCGCGGCTGGACGGTCTTGTCTTCGAAGAGTGACGCAAGCTGCTCGGTCATGGCACCGGCCAGCTCGTCCGCATCGACGATCGTCACCGCGCGCCTGTAATAGCGCGTTACGTCATGACCGATACCGATTGCCAGAAGCTCGACCGGCGAACGCGTCTCGATGCGATCGATGACGGCGCGCAGGTGTCGCTCCAGATAGTTGCCCGGATTGACCGACAGCGTCGAATCGTCGACCGGCGCGCCATCGGAGATCATCATCAGGATGCGTCGCTGCTCGCGGCGGGCAAGCAGGCGGTTGTGCGCCCAGATCAATGCTTCGCCGTCGATGTTCTCCTTGAGCAGGCCTTCGCGCATCATCAGGCCGAGATTGGCACGCGCGCGGCGCCAAGGAGCATCGGCCGACTTGTAGATGATATGGCGCAGATCGTTGAGACGGCCCGGTGTCTGCGGCTTGCCGCTACCAAGCCACTTTTCACGCGCCTGCCCACCCTTCCAGGCCTTTGTGGTGAAGCCCAGGATCTCGACCTTGACGCCGCAGCGCTCCAACGTGCGTGCCAGGATATCGGCGCAGGTGGCCGCAACCGTGATCGGGCGGCCGCGCATCGAGCCTGAGTTGTCGATCAAAAGCGTCACGACGGTATCGCGGAACTGCGTGTCCCGCTCCATCTTGAAGGACAGCGCCTGCATCGGGTCAATGATCATGCGCGTTAGACGCGCAGGGTCGAGGTATCCTTCCTCGAGATCGAAATCCCAGGAGCGGTTCTGCTGCGCCATCAGGCGGCGCTGCAGGCGGTTCGCGAGACGGCCAACCGCACCCTGCAGATGTGCAAGCTGCTTGTCGAGGAAGGCGCGCAGGCGCTCCAGTTCCGCGGCGTCGCAGAGCTCTTCGGCGGTAATTGTCTCGTCAAATTCCTCGGTGAAGACGTGGTAATCGACCTTCTCGTTGAAGTCATCGAAGGGGGTGTTCGGACGGCGGGTTTCGCCCGGCGTCTCGGAATCTTCCTCGCCTTCTTCCTGCATGTCGTCGTCGGAGATTTCGGCGCCTTCGGTGTCGCCGTCCTCCATCTGCTCGTCGGCGACTTCGCTGTCCTCCACGGGCGCAGCGTCGGAACCCGCCTCGTCATCGACCTCGTCCTGATCCTGCTCGTCGCCGTTCGGCTGGTCTTCCTGCTCCGAATCGTCGTCGGAATCGGGCTCGCTGTCATCGTCGCCATACTCTTCCGCCATCTCCATGGCCGAAAGCACGTTGCGGATCGCCTTCGAGAAGGCTGGCTGATCGTTGATGACGCCGGAGAGGTTTTCGAGTTCGGCACCAGCCTTCTCCTCGATGAACGAGCGCCAAAGATCGAGGACCTTGCCGGCGGAGGCTGGCGGCTTCTCACCGGTCAGCTTCTCGCGCACCATCATGGCCATGGCCTCGCCGATCGGCGCATCCTCCTGCCGCTCGATGCCGGAGAAATTCGCCTTGGCGTATTTCTCATCGGTCATCGACCGAAGGTTTGCAGCAACGCCTTCCATGCGCAGCGCGCCGATCGATTCCACACGCGCCTGCTCGACGGCGTCGAAGATCGCCCGCGCGTCGGAGCCTTGCGGCGCCATCGTCGCGTGCACCCTGTCGTCGTGGCAGGCGAGCCTCAGCGCCATCGAGTCGCCGAGGCCGCGCGTGACCGCGAGTTCATGCATCGTCGGACGCTTGGAAAGCTCCGGCAGACGAATCCGCTCGGCGGTCATTCCAGGGCGTTCGTTGGCGAAGGTCACCTCGACGTCGCCGTCGCCGGCAATCGCGCGAACGCTGCCGGTTATCGCCCGGCGCAGCGGCTCGACGTCGACTGGCGAGCCAGGCTTTGCTTTCGAATTGTCACCACGAGCAGCCATGATCGGTCAGCCTTAGGCCTCCAGAACGATATTGGCTGCACTTTCCTTCAGCTCGACGCCGAAGGCGCGCTGATAGTGCTCGGCAACCAGCGGGCGCTCCAGTTCGTCGCACTTGTTGAGGAAGGTGACGCGGAAAGCAAAGGCGATGTCCCCGAAGATCTCGGCGTTTTCCGCCCAGGTGATGACCGTACGCGGGCTCATGACGGTGGACAGATCGCCGTTCATGAAGGAGGCGCGCGTCAGATCGGCAACGCGAACCATCTTGGAGACCGTATCGCGGCCTTCCTTGTCCTTCTGGAACGTCTTCACCTTGGCAGCGACGATGTTCACCTCATGGTCGTGCGGCAGGTAGTTCAGCGTCGTGACAATCGACCAGCGGTCCATCTGCGCCTGGTTGATCTGCTGTGTGCCGTGATAGAGGCCGGTGGTGTCGCCGAGGCCGATCGTGTTTGCGGTGGCAAAAAGTCGGAAAGCCGGGTGCGGACGGATGACACGGCTCTGGTCGAGCAGCGTCAGGCGGCCGGACGATTCCAGAACGCGCTGGATGACGAACATCACGTCGGGGCGGCCGGCATCGTATTCGTCGAAGACGAGGGCGACGTTGTGCTGGTAAGCCCAGGGCAGGATGCCGTCCTTGAATTCCGTGACCTGCAAACCGTCCTTCAGAACGATCGCGTCCTTGCCGACGAGGTCGATGCGGCTGACATGGCTGTCGAGGTTGATACGCACGCACGGCCAGTTGAGGCGGGCGGCGACCTGTTCAATGTGCGAGGATTTGCCCGTGCCGTGATAGCCGGAGATCATCACGCGTCGGTTATGGGCGAAACCGGCAAGAATGGCGAGCGTGGTCTCGCGGTCGAAGAGATAATCGGTGTCGAGGTCCGGAACATAGGCGCTGCCCTGGCTATAGGCCGGCACGCGAATGTCGGAATCGATACCAAAGACCTCCCTGACCGAAACGGTGGTGTCCGGAAGCTCCGAAATATCAAGGTCAATCTTGCTCATCATGTCTCCAAGGCGGGTGACCGACACCCGACCATACTGTCTCAGCCCATATCGCAACCATGACGCCGCAGATTAGGGTCCGCGCTCGCTCATGTCGGAACGTCGGCGATGCTTCTCCGGGACTGAAACGAAACCTCGGGGGCGATAGTCTACCGCTAGCGAGCATTCTTGAACAAAGTCCCGGACAAGAAACGCCGCGCCCGGAAGTGGCCAAGGCGCCTGTGGGACAAACGCAGAAAGTTATGCCGCGATTGCCTGCGGCCTCAGCCGATTTGGGACCATACCTGATTGAAGACCAAGAGCAAGGACGGGAATTAACAAAAACCGTTCTGCTTCAATAATTGATAGGCCTGAATGACGGCGCGGAACCGTTCTTCCGAGCCGCGGTCGCCACCATTGGCGTCGGGGTGGTGCTTCTTGACCAGTTCCTTGTATCGGCTCTTGATCTCCGACGAGGTCGCACTGGCATCAAGGCCCATCGTGTCGAAAGCCTTGGCTTCCAGGCTTTTCAGCTTGCGCTGTTCGGGAAAACGGGGACCGCTTCCCTTGGTGCCGTTGACGAAGCCGAAGGGATCGCGCACGCGGTAGGAACCCGAGCGCAGATCTGAATGCAGCGGGCTGTTCTTGGCGGCCTTGTTGACGCCGACCGTCCAGGTCGGACGATGCCCGGTTATCGCTTCCTTCTGGTAGCGCGCGATTTCGCCGTCGGAGAGGCCGGAGAAGTAGTTGTAGCCCTTGTTGTATTCCTTCACGTGCTCGAAGCAGAACAGAAAGAACTGTCCCTCGGCATTGCGTCCGACGGGAGCGCGATGCACGCCTTTCTTGTCGCAGCCATCCCACTGACAGGAAGGGGGAGCCTGTTCGGTTTCCTGCTCGCGTTTGCGGCGGGTGCGGATGCGGTCGAAATATTTGGAATCGAGTCTCATGGCGGCACTAATTATGGGCCTGCGAAGAGGCGACAACAAGAATTGACAAACCGGAATGTTGCTGGCTTGGTGGGAACCTTTTTCGCAAAGCAACGAGACCATGACCCTGCAGACCCGCATCGAAGAAAAGTTGACCGCCGCGTTCGCGCCAGAGCGCCTGAGCGTGATCAATGAAAGCCATCTTCATGCGGGCCATCAGCCTGACATAACGGGGACCGGCGAGACCCACATGCGGGTGCGCATCGTATCCGCCAAGTTTGCCGGCATGCCACGACTGGCGCGACACCGTGCGATCACGGAGCTTTTGAAGCCAGAGCTGGATGCCGGATTGCATGCGCTCGCTGTCGAACCAGCAGCCCCCGGCGAACCGGTGCGCTGGTAGCGGGCACGAGGCTGTATATGGGTGTTCTGGCCGCTTTTTCCAAGGCGACCGGATACGTCACGGTACCTTTTCAGCGGATCAGAAGCGCCGTCGCATAAAGCCCGAAGCCGAAGATGGTATGCGCCACCAGATTGAGGAAGCGCACCTTGTTCGGGTTCGGCGTCTTCGATGCGGCCCAGCCGATGCCAAGACCAGGCTGCAGCAGGAACCAGCCGGCACCAACGGTGACGATCGCCCAGATCCACGCCGGCAGGAAAGTCGGCTCCGCCAGCCAACCCGGCCCGACGAGCAGCACGAGCAAAATGCCGTAGACAATCCCGACCGCATAATGGCCGATCCAGCCGAGCGCGAGTTCATGGTCGCAAGGTACGGCGGTGCCGATATCGTCGTGGAAGACCTTGCCATTCTTCAGGTGCCAGAACCAGCGCCCGACCGGCGCCCAGTTCGGCAGCGGGCCGCCCGTGGCTTTCGCAAGAACAATTGCCCAGATGTCCATAAGAACGGTCGCCCCGATGCCGATGGCGACAGAACGCCAGAAAATATCAAACATATCAAATCCATAATGGTGATGCCGGCGACGGACCCCTCTCCGGCGCGAGCAATAAAGGGACATCTGCCTCAAGCCGGACCTGCCTCGTTTTCCTCCGCTGGCCGGATACGAAGTTTCGTGATGCGGTTCTTTTCGCGCCTCATGACGATGAAGCGCTTTTCGTGGAAGGTGAAGGCCTGCCGCTCCTCTGGGATGGTCATCGATTCGTGGATCACGAGGCCGGCGATCGTCGTCGCCTCCTCATCCGGCAGATGCCAGTCGAGGGCACGGTTGAGATCGCGGATCGGGACGTTGCCATCGACCACGATCGAACCGTCCGCCTCCTGGCGCACGCCCTGTATGTCGATGTCGTGCTCATCGGCAATATCTCCGACGATCTCCTCGAGGATGTCCTCCAGCGTCACGATGCCCTGCACTTCGCCGTACTCGTCGACGACGACAGCGAAGTGCTGCTTGCGGCGCAGGAAGGCATTTAGCTGCGCTTCGAGACTGGTGCTGTCAGGCACGAACCACGGCTTCTGCGCGATCTTGACGATATCGAGATGTTCCGGCTCGGCATCGCGCTCGGCAAGCGCGCGCAGCAGATCCTTGGAGTGAACCACGCCGATGATATTGTCCGTGGAGCCGCGCCAGAGCGGCATTCGGGTAAAGGGGCTTTCCAGGATCGTCCGTACGATCACCTCGGGCGGATCGTCCGCATTGATCGCCCGCATTGCCGTGCGGTGGACCATAATGTCGGAAAGTTCGAGTTCGCCGAGATCGAGGACGCCACCCAGGCGGTCGCGGTCTGCCTTGACGAACGATCCCTCGCGGTGCAGCAGATCGACGGTGCCGCGCAGTTCCTCGTGGGCGGAAAGCATTGAGGTCTCACGCGAGAGGTTGATCCCAAAGAGCGACAGGATCCAGCGCACGATCGCATTGACAAAGGATGACAGCGGGCCGACGACTGCGACGAACAGCTTAACCGCATAGGCGACATTGAGGGCGAACCGATCCGGCGTCGAAATCGCCCAGCTTTTCGGCAGCACCTCGGCGAAGATGACCAGGATGACGGTCATTGCGAGAGTGGCAAGCGCAACGCCGGAGTTGCCGAACAGCCCGAGAAACAGGCTGGTCGCCAGCGACGAGGAAAGGATGTTGGCGAGATTGTTGCCGATAAGCAGCGCGCCGATCAGCCGGTCGCGGCGTTCGATGAGCCGCCGCACCAGCCCCGCGCGTTGCTCGCCATTGGCTTCGAGCGTGTGGATGCGGCTGCGGGAGACCGCCGTCAGCGCCGTCTCCGAGCCGGAGAAAAATGCGGACATGAGCACGAGGGCCACGATGGAGACAATTTCCGGCCAGGATGCGGAAAGAAATGCCAGCGTGCCTTCGAGGGTCATTGCGGGTGTTTCTCCTTGAGGAAGCTCAGCACTTCCGAGGCGGGAACATCATTGGCGACAAAGGACTGACCGATGCCGCGGGTCAGGATGAAGGTCAGTTTGCCGCCCTTCACCTTCTTGTCCTGGGCGATCGCGTCCATCAGCACTTCAGCAGGTGGCAGCGTTCCTGGGATTTCTGCCATGCGCGTCAGCAGGCCGACAGCCTTCAGGTGGCTTTCTACACGGCGTGCGTCGTCCGGGCTCGCCAAGTTCATGCGCGCCGAAAACTCGTGCGCCAGAACCATGCCGATCGACACGCCTTCGCCGTGTACGAGACGCGAACTGTCATAGGCTGTGGCCGCCTCCAGCGCATGGCCGAAGGTGTGGCCGAGATTGAGCAGCGCGCGTTGCCCAGTTTCGCGCTCATCGGCCACGACGACATCGGACTTTGCCTGGCAGCTTGTGGCGATAGCCTCGATTCGGGCGATGCCGCCGGCAAAAACCGCCTGCCAGTTGGCTTCCAGCCAGGCGAAGAAATCCGGCTTGTCGATCAGGCCGTATTTCGCCACCTCGGCATAGCCGGCGCGGAACTCCCGCGCGCTCAGCGAATTCAGGACGTCGGTGTCGGCGAGCACGAGGTCGGGCTGATGGAAGACGCCGACGAGATTCTTGCCGTGCCGGCTGTTGATGCCTGTTTTGCCGCCAACCGAGGAATCGACCTGCGACAACAGTGAGGTCGGCACCTGCACGAAACGCACACCGCGGCGCACGATGCCCGCCGCAAAGCCGGAGAGATCGCCGATCACGCCGCCACCGAGCGCGATGACATAATCGTTACGCTCAATCCGCGCCTCAAGGACCTTGTCGCAAACGGTCATCAAGTGCTCGAAGCTCTTGGTCTTCTCGCCCGCCGGCAGCACGAGGGTTGCGGAGGCGATGCCTGCCGCCTCGAGGCTTTGGATCAGCGCCTCAAGATAAAGCGGCGCCACGTGCTCGTCGGTGATGACGGCCGCTTTCCGGCCCTTCAGGCGCGATGCGATCTCTGTACCGGCACGGGCGATCAGGCCTGGTCCGATCAGGATATCGTAGGCGCGCTCGCCGAGCGGCACGTGAACCTTGCGTTCAAAGGCGGAGGCAATCGCATTCATCGGGCTGCACTTTCGGTTCGGGCATCGATCACGGCTTGGAGAATCTCATCCGCCATCAGTTCCTTGCGCACATCGCGCGAGAGGACGGTGAGGTCGGCGAGCTCGTAGATCGGATAACGCGCGTTCATCAGGTTTTCGAGGGTCTGCTTGGGGTTCTCGGTCTTGAGCAACGGCCGCGTATCGCGCTTGCTGACCCGCTCCCAGAGAACGTCGAGGTCCGCCTTCAACCAGATGGAGACGCCGCCCTTCTTGATATGCTTGCGCGTCCGGTCGTTGATGAAAGCGCCGCCGCCGGTGGAGACCACGCGCGGACCGTTCTTCAGCAGGCGCTTCATCACGCGGGTTTCAAGCGCGCGGAACTCTTCCTCGCCGTAAGCGGCGAAGAGCTCGCCAATGGACATGCGGGAGACCTTCTCGATCTCGGCGTCGCTGTCGACGAAAGGGATGCCGAGCTGATGGGCGACGATCCGACCGACGGAGGATTTGCCTGCGCCCATCAATCCGACCAGGATCAGATTGCGAGAACCGAGCGCAGCACGAGCCCTGTCTTTCAAGCTTTCGGCAACGGTCAGAACTGGGTGGCTCATTGGTCCATTCACACTTTGTTTGCGAACGGTATCGACAAATGCAGGTGTAGCGTCAAGTCGCGGGCAAGGGAAACGTGGTTCAAATCGCGCCTTCTTGCACTTGCAAACATGCTTCTTCATAAAGAAGCAGAGCCATGGAGTTGCTGAATGCCGAGTTTGTTCCGTTTTCTCGCCGTTTTGGCGGTCATCGCCGGTGCGATATACGGAACGATGTGGGCACTTGTTGTTTTCGTGGAGCCGCAGGAGCGCGACGTGACGATCCGTATTCCCTCCGAGCGGATCAACCCTCCGTCGACCGGCGCCATCAACCCGTCCAAGAAGTGAGACGATGAAGGATCTCGGCTGGGTTCGCGTCGAAGCCTTTCTGGAAATGATGAGCGCGGAGCGGGGTGCGGCCGCAAATACGCTCTCCTCCTATGAGCGCGACCTCGACGATCTGCACGCCTTCCTGAACGGCAAAGGCATCCGCCTGATGGACGCGGCGTCGGCGGATCTTTCGGCCTATCTTTCCTCACTCGCTTCCCAAGGGTTCAAGCCTTCCTCCCAGGCACGGCGGCTGGCTGCGATGCGCCAATTCTACAAATTCCTCTATGCCGAGGGCCTGCGCACCGACGATCCGACCGGCGTTCTCGATGCGCCGAAGAAAGGCAGGGCACTGCCGAAGACGATGGGCGTCGACGAGGTCGGCAGGCTGCTGGAGCAGGCCGAAACCGAAGCTCAGGATCCTGCGCCCGGGCAGCTGCAGCGACTTCGGATGCTGGCTCTTCTCGAACTGCTCTACGCGACGGGGATGCGTGTCAGCGAGCTTGTTTCGCTTCCCGCCCGTGTGCTCGATCAGGACGGACGCTTCCTGATGATCCGCGGCAAGGGCAACAAGGAGCGGCTTGTGCCGCTATCGCAATCGGCAATCGCGGCGCTGAAGCTTTATGGTCGCATGCTCGCCACCGATAACGCCGCCGCCAATGTCCAGAAGGAAAACCCCTGGCTGTTTCCGGCTGCATCCAAGGAAGGCTATCTGCCGCGGCAGGTTTTCGCGCGTGATTTGAAAAATCTTGCGATCCGCGCGGGCCTCACCCCATCTATGATCTCGCCGCACGTCATGCGGCATGCATTTGCAAGCCATCTTCTCGCCAATGGCGCGGATCTTCGCGTCGTTCAGGAGCTGCTGGGGCACTCAGACATTTCAACCACGCAAATCTATACGCATGTGTTGGAGGAACGGCTTCAACAACTGGTCCAAACGCACCACCCCCTTGCCAAACAGGCCAAAAAGCAGGAATAGGACCGGCAACAAAGGGCGCGCTCTCAAAAGGCCGCCCCGGCAAAAGGAACGGAAACGCACCTCATGCACAACTATCTCGACTTCGAAAAGCCGATCTCCGACCTCGAAGGCAAGATCATCGAACTGAAGAAGCTCGCCTCAGAAGACGAGAGCATCGACACATCCGATGAAATCGGCAGGCTCGAAGTTCGCGTTCGCGAAGCGATGGTCGACATCTATTCGAAGCTCAACGCCTGGCAGAAGACGCAGGTTGCGCGCCATCCGCAGCGACCGCATTTCGTCGATTATGCCAAGACGCTGTTTCAGGAATTCACGCCACTCGCCGGCGACCGCAAGTTTTCCGAAGACGCCGCGATCCAGGCAGGGCTTGCCCGCTTCCGCGGCCAGCCTGTCGCCGTTCTCGGCCAGGAAAAGGGCAACGACACGAAGAGCCGCCTGAAACACAATTTCGGCAGCGCACGTCCGGAAGGCTACCGTAAGGCGATCCGCATTCTCGAGATGGCTGACCGCTTCGGTCTCCCCGTCATTACGCTCGTCGATACGGCAGGCGCCTATCCGGGCGTCGGCGCCGAAGAGCGCGGCCAGGCCGAAGCCATCGCCCGGTCGACGGAAATGTGCCTCTCGGTAAAGGTACCGATCGTTTCCGTCGTCATCGGCGAAGGTGGCTCGGGCGGCGCGATTGCAATCGCCACCGGCAACCGCGTCTACATGCTGGAGCACGCAATCTATAGCGTGATTTCGCCGGAAGGCGCGGCCTCGATCCTCTGGCGTGATTCCGCCCGCGCCAGGGAAGCCGCCACCAACATGAAGATCACGTCTGACGACCTGAAGTCGCTCGGCATCATCGACGGCATCATCAGCGAGCCGCTCGGCGGCGCGCATCGTGATCCAGACAGCGTGATCGCCGCGACAGGTGATGTCATTGCCAATGCTCTCGGGGAACTTTCCAATCGCACGGGAGAGCAGCTTCGCAACGATCGCAGGCAGAAATTTCTCAACATGGGCCGCAATTTGTAGTACACAAACACGCCGCTGCGCTGTGAATGAGGCCAAACCTTGGCCACAATAATGTTATCAATAACTTTCCTACTTGCGGGGACGCGCGCGCTTCATAGGCTGCTAAGAGTTTGTGAACCATAGTCAGCCTATGATTCGCTCCGCGCTCGTTGAGGCCGGGTTGCATACTGTTGATGGGCTATTTTGAATGCGCATTCGTCATTTTGCTTATGTTTCCCTGATGGCGCTGGCCTTGGCCGGCTGCAACGATGCATTGGAAACCGCCCAGGTGGACCTCTCGAGGGTCAAGAACAAGGTCGAGCAGCCGCTGCCGCCGCGTATCCTGTCCGAGATCGCCGCCAAGGGCATGCAGCGCAATTCGCCGATCATGATCCGCATCTTCAAGGAAGAAGGCGCGCTGGAGATCTGGAAGGCGAAGACCGATAATCGCTTCGACAAGATCGCCGACTATAAGATCTGTGCCTGGTCGGGGCGCCTCGGTCCGAAGGTGAAGGAGGGTGACCGGCAGGCGCCGGAAGGCTTCTACAACCTGAGCCGCGCCAACCTGAATCCGAATTCCAAGTATTATCTCGCCATCAACACCGGCTTTCCGAACCGCTATGACGCGGTCAACGGCCGCAGCGGCACCAATCTGATGATCCATGGCGCCTGCTCGTCGTCAGGCTGCTATTCGATGACCGACCAGCAGGTGCTTGAGATCTACGCCTTCGCCCGTGATGCCTTCGCCGGCGGCCAGTCGACGGTGCAGCTTCAGGCCTTCCCCTTCCGCATGACCGCGGAGAACATGGTGCGGCATCGCCTGAACCCGAACATCGAGTTCTGGAACATGCTGAAAGTCGGCTACGACAACTTCGAGGTCACGAAGCGTCCTCCTGAGGTGAATTTCTGCGAGAAGAAGTACGTCTTCAACCAGCAGGCAACCGACAACGCCACCTTCAATCCGGCCGGAACGTGCCCGGCAATGTCGACGCCGCCGGCGCTGACGGCCGCCCTTGCCTCCTACGGCAAAACCTACGACGCCGACTATTCCAAGGCCATGAAGAAGTATGACGGCATGGCCTGGTACGATCCGAGCGAGGCCGAACGCAAGGCTGTGGTCGCCAAGCTGCGGAAGGGTCGGGAGCTCGCCTATGCACCGACCGGCACCTCGCTCGAAGCGGGCAAGATGGTCAAGGTCGCAGAACTCGAAGAAATGGCGGCCAGCAAGACCGCGTCCACGGTGGCCTCTAATGCAGCGCCCGGCGCTGCCCCGGCGACGCCCGAAGCAAAGGCGATCGCAATCGCCGCTGCCGTTCCGGCCCAGGTTCCCGTCCCCACGCCAAGCCCCCTGGCATTCGCGCCGGTGGAGCAGTCGGTGCCGGTGGAGGTCGCCTCAAAGAAACCGTTCTGGAAGTTCTGGGGCAAGGATTGATGGCGTGAGCGCCATTCTCTATGACCTGCGCGGCCTCAAGTGCCCGCTTCCGGTGCTGAAGACACGCCGCAAGATGTCCTCTCTGCCGAAGGGTGCATTGATCCGCGTCGAAACAACCGATCCGCTCGCCGGCATAGACATCCCTCACTTCTGCAGCGAAGACGGCCACGAGCTCATCGAGGCCGAAAAGACCGAGGCAGGCCACCGCTTCCTCATCCGCAAGGGATAGATCAGAACCGCATGCCCGGCACGGCGAGTGGATTGTCGTTCAGCGCCGTGCGATCCGGCGTGTCGACACGCGGCTTGCCGAGAAATGCATCGAACAGATCCTTGACGAAGGCTTCGGGCAAATCCCTGGTGATCAGCACCATGCGCGTGCGGCGGTCCTCAGGGTCAGGCCAGGCCGGCAGGCGTGACGGCGGGTGGAAGATGCTCTGCACGCCGTGAAGCACCAGCGGTCGATCTGGCCGGTCGGATACCGCCACGATCGCCTTCATCCGCAACAGCTTTTCGCCGTGCGCCGAGCGCAAGAGATCGATGAACATATCAAGCGCCATCGGGTCGATTGGGTTGTCCTCGACGATCGAGAAGGACCGGATCGAGGAATCGTGGCGGTTCACGTCATGCGGGTCCTGATGATCGTGTCCGTGATGATGATGGTGATGATGTCCGTCAGCCCCATGGTGATGGTGTTCATGGGGGTGCGCATCATGCGCATCCTCGTCCCGCAGCCAGCGACCGACGTCGGCGATCTTGGTTGCCGGATCATAGAGACCATTGACCAACACACTCGCCTGTCCGGCTTCGACGCTGTCGGCATCCATCAGCGCCGCACGCGGGTTGAGTGCATCAAGACGCGCTTCCAGCACCCGCAACACCTCCGGCGGCACCATCGTCCGCTTGGAGATGAGCAGCCGATCGGCGACTGCCGCCTGCTTGACCGCTTCCTCGTGATTGTCGAGTGTCTGCGAACCGTTGACCGCATCCACCACCGTCACGATGCCGTCGAGATCGAAATTGGTGGCGACGACGGGGTTGCCCATGATCGCCTGCATGACCGGTGCCGGATCGGCAAGCCCCGTCGTCTCGATGACGACCCGGTTGACCGGCTTGACGCGACCGGTCTGCACCGCATCCATCAGATTTGCCAGCGTATCGACCAGCTCGCCGCGCACCGTGCAGCAAAGGCAGCCATCCGAGAGCTCGATGATCGCGTCACCTGAGCTTTCCACAAGCAGGTGATCGATGCCGACGTCACCGAACTCATTGATGATGACAGCGGCATCCCTCATCGCCGGATCCTTGAGGATGCGGTTCAGCAGCGTCGATTTGCCGGCACCCAGAAAGCCGGTCAGGATGGTGACCGGTATCCGATCGGAAGCAGCGCTCATCTCAAACTGACCTTAGAAAGAGGTCGGACGCGGCAGCGGCACCGGCACGTTGGCGATCGTCCCGGCGGTATCCGCAGTGGCCAATTTGTCCGGCTGCGGTTCGTTCTGACCCGGAATAAGTCCCGCGAAGACGAAATTCGGCTCGTGGTCCATTTCCTGGATATAGGGCGACAGGACCTTCATGCGGCCGACCTCGTCGCGCGTTTCACTGCGGACCTTGGCGCCCTTGGCGCTGCAGATATCGGCGGTGATGTCGGTCACCTGATCCTGGCCCGGCCCATAGGGTCGCAGCGAACTGAGCGTGTCGGACGCGGCAAACTGCGAGGTGAAGCCCTTCTGCAGCAAGTCAGCGGAGGCATCCGCACGGGCCGCAAGGCTGTCGGTGCCGAGTACAACGGAGATCAGCGTGCGGCCGCTGCGGGTTGCCGAGGCGATCTGGTTGAAGCCCGAGGCGCAGATGAAGCCGGTCTTCATGCCGTCCGCGCCTGCGAAGCGGCCGATCAGGGCGTTGATGCTCGGCACATTCTTGGTGCCCGTCGTGATGCCCTCAAGCGAGAAGTATCCGGCATATTGCGGGAACTCGCGGCGCAGCGCGACGGAGAGAACCGCAAGATCGCGAGCCGTCGTGTACTGGCCTTTGCCGGGCAGGCCGTTGGGATTGACGAAATGCGAATCCGTCATGCCGAGCTTCGCTGCCTCGGCGTTCATCTTCAGCACGAAGGCTTCCTGCGTGCCGCCGACGGCCTCAGCAACGGCAACCGCGATGTCATTCGCCGACTTGACCATCAGGATCTTCAGTGCGCTGTCGAGCGTCAGTTTTTGTCCTGGCGTGAAATACATCTTCGCCGGCGGCTGGGCGGCCGCCCGCTTGCTCATCACAACAGGCGTGTCGAGACTGATCTGACCGGCGCGAACCGCATCGAACACTGTATAGACGGTCATCAGCTTGGTCAGCGAGGCGGGATACCATTTACGGAACGCCTCATCGTGCTCCAGCACGCGGCCGCTCTGGACATCGACGAGAATATGCGGGTTCGCATAGGCCTGGGCGGAGGCCGAAAGAGCGACAGCGGCTGCAAAAGCTGCGATTGAGAGCGGCCGCAAAGCGGCAAACAAACGGTTCTGGCGCGTCGACACGGTTCGTCCTTAAAGATGTCCGGAAGTCTCGAAAGTTTCCCCTATTTAACGTATATGGCCATGACATGGCAAAGGGCCTTGATTAAGTTATTTCTGCGGCATCGTGTCCCCGCGACCCGGTTCCGTCCCCGTTTCGATTTTCACGACAGGAAAGCCAGCATGCCGATTTTGAACAGAGCCGCCGAACTTCAGGACGAAGTGACAGAGTGGCGACGGCATATCCATGCGCGTCCCGAACTTCTCTTCGCGGTCGAAACCACCGCCGCCTTCGTGGCCGAGAAACTCAAGGAGTTCGGTGTTGACGAGATCGTCACCGGCATCGGCAGGACCGGCGTCGTCGGCCTGATCAAGGGCAAGGGCGAAGGCGCGCGCACCATCGGCCTGCGCGCCGACATGGATGCCCTGCCGCTCACCGAAATCAGCGGCAAGCCCTGGGCTTCGACGACCCCGGGCAAGATGCATGCGTGCGGCCACGACGGCCATACCGCCATGCTGCTCGGCGCGGCGAAATATCTGGCCGAGACACGCAACTTCAACGGCAATATTGCGGTCATCTTCCAGCCGGCCGAAGAAGGCGGCGGCGGCGGCAACCTGATGGTCAAGGACGGCATGATGGAGCGCTTCGGCATCGAAGAGGTCTACGGCATGCACAACTTGCCGGGCCTTCCGGTCGGTCACTTCGCCATCCGCAGCGGCGCGATCATGGCCGCCACCGACGAATTCACCATCACCATCAAGGGCCGCGGCGGCCATGCGGCACAGCCGCACCGGACGATCGATCCGATCGCGATCGGCGCGCAGATCGTCAGCAACCTGCAGCTGATTGCCTCCCGCAGCGTCGACCCGCTGCGCTCGGTCGTCGTCTCGGTCACCAAGTTCAATGCCGGTTTCGCGCACAACGTCATCCCGAACGATGCGACGATCGCCGGCACGGTGCGCACGCTCGACGAAGAGGTGCGCAACCTCGCCGAGACGCGCCTGAAGCAGGTGGTTAACGGCCTGGTTGCGGCCCATGGAGCCGAGGTCGACATCGACTTCAATCGCAACTATCCGGTGACCTTCAACCACGCGACGGAAACCGGCCACGCGCTGCGCATCGCCGGCGAGATCGCCGGCGCCGGCAATGTGAATGCCGAGATCGACCCGATGATGGGCGGCGAGGACTTCTCCTACATGCTGAACGCCCGTCCGGGCGCATTCATCTTCATCGGCAACGGCGACACGGCCGGCCTGCACAACGCCGCCTACGATTTCAACGACGAAACCATCGCCCACGGCATCTCCTACTGGGTGCGGCTTGCCGAACAGCGCCTCGGTGCCTGAAACCGACTTCATGCGGGCATTGCAAAAGAGCTTGGCTTCCGGCCAAGCCTTTTGTATGCATGACGCTCAAGTGGTCCCGTAGCTCAGCAGGATAGAGCATCAGATTCCTAATCTGAGGGTCACGCGTTCGAATCGCGTCGGGATCACCAGTATTTTCAAAGATTAACCTTCGATTTCGCCAAAGTGTCACGTTCGTGCATCTGTTCACGTTGATGTCAGTGATTCACGTGTCGTCGGCAGCGTGAATAGACGTCATCGAATCTGACGCTTGTTACCCGCCTAGAAGACTCCGTCCCGGTCGTGGAAGGGCGTTCCGACCCTGCCCGGAAGCAGAAATTCCAATGTCGCACGAGGGTGGTTGGCGGTCCTTTGGTTATTCGTCACTCCGACAACGCGGCGCGCAGTTTATGCCCAACCTCACTTTTGCCTAATGTCGCCTCAAGCTATTCTGAATACCCTGCGGTGGAGATTTTGCAGCATGGCGAAGCTCATCTTTGGAATGAACCAGTCCCTCGACGGCTACGTCGACCACCTGGAAATGCCGACGGGCCCCGCGCTCTTTCGTCACTGGATCGAGCAAGTCCGCGACCTGACGGGCAGTGTCTACGGCCGCCGCATGTACGAGATCATGCGTTATTGGGACGAAGACCGTCCTGAGTGGAGTGCGGAGCGACGCGCATTCGCGGCGGCGTGGCGGCGCCAGCCGAAGTGGGTCGTGTCGCGCTCGTTGAAGTCAGTCGGCCCCAACGCCACACTTGTCGAGGATGACATCGAGGCGGTGATACGTGGCCTGAGGGCTCGGCTCGTTGGGGAGATTGCAGTTTCCGGACCAGACCTAGCACGAAGCCTAACCGACCTTGGTTTTATTGATGAGTATCGACTCTACTTCCACCCCGTCGTGCTTGGTCGCGGCAAGCCATTCTTCGCCGGCCCGCGGCCACCACTCCGCCTTGTCTCCACCGATCACGTCGGCGAGGACGTGATTAGGTTGACGTACGTTCCTGCTTAATCGCGCGTCTCGCCAGACGGACTGCGCCGCCGCGTCAGGTCCGCTTTGGGTCGAGTTTCCCCTTTGGTCGCCGGCCGAAGATCGGACATCCAGTGCGGCGATGGGCCGCCGCACTGACATGCCCAAGGGGCCATCGGACTCGCTTGAGCCATCCGATAATGATCGGAAACGAAAATGACGCGCTGGCTTTTGCAATGAACGCGGCGCGAGGCTCGTGCATCTCTAAGAGAGGCATGGTAGCTCTTATGTTCACTTGCAAGCTCGTTAATCATTACTCTTTCTTTTCCGGCCTTGAGGACGAAAGCACATGCGTGAAGCTGTTGAACACAGCAGGAGGCAGGGCATTTAGACGACGGCTGGCATACTCTTATGCGCGGGTTGGGTACCGCATTTCCGTGTGTTCGTCTGGGGCTGCCTCTGTCTAGGGTCGGGCGTGGATGTTATCCGCCACATAGCTACGACGAGGGTTCCCCACCGGAGCCCTGCCTCCAACTTTGTCCAACAGCAGATGATTTCTAATTTGGATTATGCTTCTCTCTTCAAGCTGAGCATCGGCATTAGCCTTTTGCTGTAGGAGCGACCTCCTGCCCAATCGCCCACAGGAATGCGGCCATTTCTCTGGCAATGGCGGTGACTGCGATGACTTTCGGCTTGCCTGCCGCCACCAGCCTTCGATAGCGCGCGCAAAGTCGCACTTGCCCTTTCCAGGCAATCTCTCGAACAGCCCTTGGCAGGTCCTCCAGGCGCGCCTGGATCGTCGGGCTTACACGGGCCGGGAAGCGATATGTCCAGGCCCCTTCTATGAGGACTCGACGCGCCCGTATGTTGCCCGCCTTGGTGATCCCACCACGCTTGACCCGTTCGCCCGTTGAGCTTTCCGACGGCACAAGACCCAGATACGCCATTAACTGACGAGGATTATCAAAACGCCTGACATCGCCGATCTCGACCACAAAGGTGACCGCGGTCATCAACGCGACGCCACGCATCGCTTGGTAGGCGGCCACAACCGGGGCCATCGACCAGGATGCCGCGGTCTCCACCACCAGCTGGGTCAGCCTGTCCAGACGCACGCCGGCATCCTCGATGGCCTGGCAATATTCTGCCAACAGGATTTGGTGGGCGGGATGATCGAAGGCCTGGCATGTCAGCCATCGGACATGGGCGCGCGTCCATGGCGTGCGGCCGGTATAGAGCCGGCCGTGCCGCAGGAGAAAGGACTGGAGTTGCTGACGTGCCTGCTTCAACGCGTCGTTGGTCGCTTCGCGAGCCCGCACCAGGTCGCGGATCGCCTCATGAGCTTCGTCCGGAACCCAGACCGCGGTCAGCGCGCCCGCCCGGTGCAGGCGCGCCAGGCTCATGGCATCCCGCCGGTTGGTCTTCACCCGGTCGCCAGCACGCTTGGGCACCAGCACGCTTGGGCACCAGCGATGGCGCCACGACCATGCAGTCATGCCCCAGTTCGACAATCTGCCGGTAGAGACCATACCCCGTGGGACCCGCCTCATAGCAAAAGTGAAGCTTGGCTGCGCGCTTGGAAAGCTTGTTGACCATCGATGCCACCGATGACGGCTCCGACGAGATGTCGCCTAAAAACCGTACCTCGCCGTTGCGTGCTCCGTCGGCAATAGCCACCGAAATCTTCGGCTTCGACGTATCCAAGCCGATGAAAATTACGCTATCGTCTTTCATGGTTCGCCCTCGCTAAGCTTGGGGCTCGGCTCCGGCCAATCCGGAGCAACCCCCGAATTCAGCTTACCGCGGGGGCGGGCCACCTTCACCCCGCGAACATACGGTCTAGGGTGCATCGTCAAGACGCCAAATTGTCTTGGGAAACGGGACGACTTCTGCATGACAGCCAGCAACCGCATCGCCCTCTCCAGCGACCACGCCGCCATTCAGCTCCGACAGGCCATTGCCGGTCATGTTGCGGCGCAAGGCTGGGTAGTGGTCGATATCGGACCGACAACGCCGGAGAGCACACACTATCCTAAGCACGGCGAAGCGGCGGCGCGGCTCGTCGCCTCCGGCGATTGCCGGTTTGGCATCATCCTATGCGGCACCGGCCAGGGCATCATGATGGCGGCGAACAAGGTAAAGGGCATCCGTTGCGGCGTCTGCGGCGACACATTCTCAGCCCGCATGATCCGCCAGCACAACGATGCCAACATGCTTTCGATTGGCGTGCGCGTGGTGGGCGAAGGGCTGGCGCTCGATATCGTGGATGCGTTCCTGACCGCTCGTTTCGAGGGCGGCCGGCATGCGACGCGGGTGGAGATGATTGAGGCACTGGAGGGGTAGCGCCGTCCTTTTCTCCTTCTTCTTTGGGTTCCCGCGATTATGCCGATCCGCCGCATGGCCAGGAACAGGCATGTCAGCCCCAATGCTGTGCCATGCCGTATAATGAAGCCGCGCAGAGGTCAGTTTGCCAGGCTCGGGATGGATTAAGACCAATATCGAGCACGCCCACTGAGAAGAAGGATCGGCGGTTCATGCGCGGCGATCAAGAAGGCGAAATGTCCGGCAATTAGAGTCGGGACAGAAACCTCTCCAACTCCTCGGCATCAACAGGGACGCGATGATGTTCCTCGGGATAGGCGCCGCTTGCAATGTCGGCAGCGTATTCGCGGAATGCCGCGATCCGTTCCAGCTGGATCCGATCATATTCTGCCGCGAGGTTGCGATAGACTTTGGCGTGGCGCGGATAGTGCCCGCGGTTCAGGCCCAGCACGTCCTCGGAGAAGAGATATTGGGCATCGCAGCCGCTGCCGGCTCCCATGGAGATCAGCAGCATCGAGGTCCGTTCCGAAATCGCCGCAGCGACCTCGGCCGGCACCACCTCTATTTCCGCGCTGAAAGCACCCGCGGCCTCCAGATCCTTCACCTGCTTGTAGACGAAGGCTGCCGATGCCGCCGTCTTCCCGACGGCCCGAAAGCCGCCCGTCCATGTGGAGTGCGACGGAATGAGCCCCGTATGGCCGCAGACGGGAATATGTTCGTCGCGCAGCCGCCTGATCGTCTGCAGGCTGGCAGCGCAGTAGATGGCATCGGCTGAGGCCGCCCGCATCGTCACGGCGGAGCGCAGGATCTCATCGGTGGTGGCACCGCTCTGGCCGTACTCGCCGCCGGGGATTGCGAACCGACCGGGAGCGGCATCGCGAAACTGTGGATCGAAGAGGAGCTCGGGAGGAACCGAAATCAGATCGATGCCGGCGGCCTCGGCCGCTTCGGCCTCCTCGAGCACGACCACGCGTAGCATGCTGAGCTGCCGCTTGCCCTTCATCGCCAGGAGGTCATGCACAGTCGGTCGCACTTGTTTGTTCATTGCCGATACCTTGAGACTACGGTCGCCACTCAGGCGGCCAGGAGGGATTTCAGTTTGACGTTGCTTGCGACGAGGGCCGCCGGATCCGGATGGGCGCGCGCCGCGATCAGCATTTCGGCAAGCCGTATATCGCGGCCGACCGCATTGCCGCGACCGATGCCGCTTGCCGCAAGCAACCGGCCGGCTTGATCGAGATGGAACAGGATGAAGGCGCCATCGGGAAGATCGCGTCGCAGATGCTGAACGGCGCCCTCCGCCAAGCCGGCGATCTGCAGCGTCACATCGTATTGATCGGACCAGAACCAGGGTACGGCGGAAACGGCTTCGCCAAGCCCGATCATATTGGCGGCGGCAAGTGCCCCCTGCTCCTGGGCATTGCGCCAGGATTCGAGCCGCACGCGGCGGCCGCCATAGATCGCCAGCGGGAACGAGCAGCAGTCGCCGGCTGCGTAAATGTCAGGTGCCGAGGTGCGCAGGAATTCGTCGACGGCAATGCCGTTGTCGATCTTGAGGCCGGCGCGAGCGGCAAGATCCGTATTGGGAACGGCGCCAATGCCGACGAGCACGAGATCTGCCTCGACAGTGTCGCCATCGACCAGGCGGATGAACGCCCTTTCGCCCTGTTCCGTTACACGGTTGATGACAACGCCGCAGCGAATGTCGACGCCTGCGAGCGAATGGCGTTCGGTGATGACGCTGGCAACCTCCTCCGGCACGCCGCGCTTCAGCACGCGCTCCAGTCCTTCGAGAACCGTCACACCAGCTCCAAGTGCCCGCGCCGTCGCGGCAAGTTCCAGGCCGATAAAGCCGCCGCCGATGATCGCGATGTGCTTGCCGGGCACCATGGCCTTGCGAAGGGCAACCGCGTCCGCGTGCGTGCGCAGCGAACGGATATGCTCGCTCTCCGCGCCGATCCCCGGAAGCGGCCGTGCGCGAGCGCCGGTGGCAAGCAGGAGCTTGTCATAGGCAATGGTACGGCCATCGGAAAACGCGACTGACTTTGCCTCGGGATCGAGACCCTGAATTGTGACACCCGTCAGCAGCCTGATGCCGCTTTCGACATATTTGGCCGGCTCGGCGATGAATTTCGGCGCCGCGGAACGCTCGTCGCTCGCCTTTGAAAGCGGCGGCCGCTCGTAGGGCGCGAGCGACTCGCTACCGATCAGCGTGATCTCGCCGTCATATCCCTTTTCGCGCAGGGCAAACGCCGCACGTGCGCCGCACTCCCCTGCCCCGATGATCACGAAATGGGTCATCACAGCCTCCTCAGATCGAGATGAAGACGGCGCCGCCTTCGACTTTCACGGGATAGGTGCTCAGGTTGACGCAAACCGGCGCCCCCTTGGCTTCACCCGTCTTGTAGTTGAAGCGGCCATTGTGCTTCGGACATTCGATGATCTCGTCCATGACGAGGCCATCGGCAAGATGGACGTGCTCGTGGGTGCAGAGCCCGTCGGTTGCGAAGAACTCGTCATCTGGGCTGCGGTAGACCGCAAACGTCCTGCCCGCGTGATCGAAACGCATGACATCCTCCTCGTCGATGTCCTCGACCGCACAGACCTCGATCCAATTTCCGCTCATCTTGTCCTCCCAAACTCTTCGTTTCGCGCCGGGCTATTGGGCCGCCGGCGCAAGCTTGCTGTGGAATTCCTCGCGATAGGGCCGCGCCGTCGCCGGCAGCTCGCGTTTGAGGAAATAGTCCTCGTTGCGCAGCTGGCGCAGAAATGCCGGGATCATTTCGCGATAGCCGGACCAAATCGACGGATTGGCCACCGGCAGATCGTGCTTGATCATCGCATGCAGGCGCGGCAGCGCGTGGTAGGGCACCATCGGGAACATGTGATGCTCGACGTGGTAGTTCATGTTCCAGTAAATGAAGCGGCTGACCGGGTTCATATGGACCGTGCGGCTGTTTAAACGGTGGTCGATGACATTGTCCGCGAGACCGCCATGCTGCAGCAGGCCGGTCAGCACATGATGCCACGCGCCATAGAGCCGGGGCAGGCCGATCAGCATCAGCGGCAGCATGGAGCCCATCGCAATCGCAGCCGCGATCGTTACGACATAGATCGCAAGCCAGCTGCGCGCGATAAAGATGGCGCGCGGCTGTTCCATCTCAGGAATGAAGGTCTTCTCCTCCGCGCTGATGACGCCAAAAGCATTGCGCAGCATGTCGACCATTGCATGCCAGACATCGAGAATGCCGAAGAAGTTCAGGATCAGCCGCAGCAGATCCGGCGGGCGCATCACTGCAATTTCGGGGTCCCGGCCGACGATCACGGTGTCGGTGTGATGGCGCGTATGGCTCCAGCGCCAGGTCACCGGATTGCGCATGATCATGAAGCAGGCGATCTGATAGACCGCATCATTCATCCAGCGCGTCTTGAAGGCCGTACCGTGGCCGCATTCGTGCCAGCGGCTATCGGATGCAGAGCCGTAAAGCACCCCATATGCAAGGAACAATGGCAGAGAGAGCCAGGATCCCCAGAAATAGATACCAAACCCCGCAAAGACGATCATCGCCCCGAGCCAGATGATCGTGTCGCGAATGGCCGGGGCGTCGGAACGCTGCATCAGCGCCTTTATATCCTTGCGCGCAACCTCGGTGTGATACCACTGCGCGGCCGCCAGTCCCATGTCGACGGCCGTTCGGCCGCTTTCGCCGAGCAGGCTGTAGTCTCGCTTCTTTGTCTGGTCTGCCATTTTTATCTCCCACAAGCCGTCCCTCCCGGCCCGTCCAACAGAGATTAGGTTGACTTTCGTCATGCGACAATGCAGCCTTGATGTATTCTATCAAAACACATCATTGCGATGGCCTCACGATGAGGGATTCTTGCAAGGGCACGATGGTGAAGCGACCAACGATACAGGATCTGGCGGATGCTTCCGGCGTTAGCGTGGCGACGGTCGATCGTGTGCTGAACGGTCGCCATCGCGTTCGGGAGGAGACGGCACGACGCGTCTATGACGCGGCAGCCTCGATCGGCTACCATGCCGTCGGTCTGCTCCGGCAGCGGGTGTTTCAGGACCTCCCGCATTATCGGCTGGGGTTTCTGCTGCAGCGTCCTGCCCAGTCGTTCTATCAAACGCTCGCTCGCGAAATTGAGCAGGCCGTGCACGCCAATACGTCATTCCGCATTACGGCGCAGATCGAGTACGCAGCCGCGTCGACGCCGGCCGCCATCATCGAAAAACTGAAGCTTCTCGCGAGCCGCAATCAGGCGATTGCTTTGGTCGGACCGGACTACCCGGCCGTCACCGCCGAGGTCGAAGACCTGAAAGCCAAGGGCGTCCCGGTCTTTTCAATCCTGTCTGACCTCGCAAGCGGCGTGCGGCGGGGCTACATCGGATTGAACAATCGGAAGGTCGGCCGTACGGCCGCCTGGATGATCGCAAAGGCCGCCAGAAACCCCGGAAAGGTCGCCTGCTTCGTCGGCAGCCATCGTTACCACGGGCATGAGTTGCGCGAGATCGGCTTCCGCTCCTATTTCCGCGAGAATGCCCCTGATTTTGAGGTTCTCGAAACGCTGATCAACCTCGAGACGCCTGAGATAACTCACGAAGCCACTATCAATCTCCTCAAGCAGCATTCGGACCTCATCGGATTTTATGTCTGCGGCGGCGGCATGGAAGGCGCGATCTCGGCTGTCCGCGAAGAGGGCCTTGCCGGCAAGCTTGTCGTCGTCGTTAACGAACTGACACCGGACTCGCGCGCAGCGCTTGCTGACGATGCTGTGACCGTGGTGATCTCAACGCCGATCAAGAACCTCTGTAGCGAATTGATCACGCTGATGACCTCTTCCCTTGGGTCGGAGAATGATACAGTTCCGGGGCAATCGTTCTTACCTTTCGATATCTACACCTCAGAGAATATCTAGCCGCTCGTCGCGCCATTCCAGTGTCACGCCCAATGAACGGCATCGGTCGGCGGTGAGTCCGTTCAGGTGTGCGTCAGTTTCATGACACAATAAGCCGCTACTGCGGTGGACTGAATGTTCGCCCATGCGGACAAACAGGCACCGAGGGCCGCCCTCTTGACACCACCGTCGCTTTATCGGCCAAGAATCGGCAGCATTTCGCTGTCCGCCATCACCGGGCTCTATCTCGTCCTGTTCACGAACCGGACGTTCTGGGGGAAGGTTCACACCTATCTCGCCACGACGCCGACGGCCATCACCGCACTTTACATTGCGATCTCGGTGCTGTTCGTGGCCATCGTCACTGCCTTTTCGGCGAAATACGTCATCAAGCCGGTTTTGATTTTTCTGGTACTTGCGGCGGCACTGGCGGCGTGGTTCACCGACACCTTCGGCGTGATCGTCGACAGCGACATGATCCGAAATGCGATGGAAACGACGCCCGCCGAGGCCAATCACCTGATGACGCCCGGCTTTCTCCTGCATGTCGTATTGTTCGCCGTCATCCCGATCACGCTGATCCTTTGGGTCAAGGTGGTTCACCGCCCCGTGCTTCAGAAGCTCTTGTGGAACAGCGTGACGATCCTCGGCTGCCTGTTGGTATTCGGCGCCGTCGCGGGCGTCTATGCCAAGGAGTATACTGCAGCGATCCGTCAGCACCGAGACATCGTGAAGAGCCTGAACCCCGTCACTTCGATCGTCGGCGCCACGCGGTATTTCATGCAGGCCGGCAAAGAAGCCAGGCTCGTCGTCAAGCCGCTCGGCACCGACGCCAGGGTCGTCCCTGTCGTCGACGTGCACAAACCACGGGTAACGATTGTCGTTGCCGGCGAGACGGCGCGGGCGATGAACTTTTCGCTGGGCGGCTATCATCGCGACACCAACCCCGAGCTTCGCAAGCAGGGCGTCATCTATTTCCCGCAAACGACGAGCTGCGGCACGGCGACTGCAACGTCGATACCCTGCATGTTCTCGCAGTTCACGCGCGCAAGCTTCACCCATCGCAAGGGCATCGAGAACGAAGGCCTGATGGATGTTCTCGCCCACGCGGGCATCGACGTGACCTGGTTTGACAACAACACCGGCAGCAAGGGCGCCGCTGCCCGCATCAATTATGTAGACCTCGCGAATTCGACCGATCCGCGGTTCTGCAAAGACGGCGAGTGCCAGGACGGCATCTTTCTGGACAAGCTCGACACATGGCTGAACGGCGTAACCAAGGATAGCGTGCTCGTCCTGCATCAGATCGGCAGCCACGGCCCGGCCTATTATCTTCGCTATCCCAACGAGTTCCGGAAGTTCACCCCTGAGTGCGAGACGGCGGAGCTCGGCAACTGCAAGGACGATGAAATCGTCAACGCATACGACAACTCGATCCTCTACACCGACCATTTCCTTTCCACGGTCATCGACAAGCTCAAGGCTCGCAGCGACAAGATTGCGACCGGCTTGATCTACATGTCGGATCACGGTGAGTCGTTGGGCGAGAAGGGTCTCTATCTCCATGGGGCGCCCTATATCCTCGCCCCGCAGGAGCAGACGCACGTTCCCTTCTTCGTTTGGCTTGACCCGGATTTCACTGCGTCGATGGCACTCGACAAGGCATGCTTGGCCCAGTCGACAGCACAGCCGACATCCCATGACAACCTGTTCCACAGCGTGCTCGGAATGATGAATATCGTGACGTCCGTCTATGACGCGAAGCTTGATGTCTTCGCCGGTTGCAAGACGGGTCGGACCTCCTAGCGCTAAGAGCGCGCTGCCCAGGAAAGGCCGCGACGAAGAATGAGGCGCATGTAGGGGTGATCGAACTCGCTCTCTACATGGCCGAGCGCCGAGTAGAACACACGTCCCGAGCCGAACTGGCGCTTGAAGGCGACCGGCATCGTGACGTTGCGCGCAGCCGCATCATACTCACCGGAAAAGCTCGTCGTCGCCAGGATTTCGACCGACGGATCGTAGTGGAGGTAGTATTGCTCTGACCGATAGTCGAAATCGGGAATGCCCTCCATCACAGGGTCATGCTGGCGCGTGACGTTGACGCGAAAATCGATGATGTTGCCGGGATGGGCGACCCAGGTCACGCCGGAAACATAGCGGAACGGAGCACTCTCCTTGAACGAGGTCGCCAGCGCGCCGTGATGCCCGCCGAGGCCGAGACCGCCGCGCACGGCCTCCACCAACGCATTGGCATGCGCTTTCTCAATCTTCTCGCCGGTGATAACAGGTACCAGCAGATCGGCGGTCGCGATCGCCGCTGAGCCGAAGATGCCAAGGTCGCCGGTCACCTCGACGGCAAAGCCATCCTCCTGCAACAGGTCGCCGACGCGATGCGCGCACGCTTCAGGCTCATGGCCGCTCCAACCGCCCCAGACGATGATTGCTTTGCGCATACGCACCTCCTTACCGAACATACTAGGCCACCGGAAAACGGCCAACTCTTCTTTACGACAAGACTGCCGGCATAAGCCAGTGCGAGCCCTTGCCGATCACATTTTCTGGCGGCGGTCGGAAGGCGGAACTTTTCCAACCGACACGGCGTTTGACGGAAAAAGAGGAGTGCTTGCCATGCGCATAAAACTGACGTTGCTTGCATTCGCATATCTCATTGTCAGCGGCCTGCTGCTCGCAACCGCCTATAAGTCGACGGGACCGATCACCACGCCAAAGACAGACAGGGTCGCAGGTTCAACCTTCCTGATGGAACGCTTCGCCGGCTGATTGGATAACTACGCCACCTGAATATCATTGCGCACAGGCTTCGCCCCGGCGATAGCCTGCGCAACCGCTGTTGCGCGTTCGATTTCAGGCGCGGTTGCCACAACGCCTGTCAGCACAACGGCATGGTCCTCAACCGTCACCTTCACATCCGCCGCATCGATGCCGCCTGCCACAGCCAGAGCATTCGCCACGGCCTCCTCGAGCGAAGCATCCTTGTCGCCGGTTTCCTGATCAAGGGGTTCGCCAAAGAAGGTTGGTTGCTTGAAAACCATTGCACGTCCTCCTGTTTCGACTTCAACAAAACGCGGCGATCGCCAGTTGGTTTCGCGCAGGGCCATCGAACGTGATGAGCGAAAGCAGCGAATGCCAAGCCGGCTGCCGGATTTCTGCTGCGCGGCACACTTGCCGCTCATTTCAATCCCCTGTACAGCCAGAGCCGATGCAAGAATTTTGGCGAAATCACCGATGATGGCACGCGAACGTGCGCCCAGGCGCCTCAGTATTTTTGGCTCAACCGGCTCGATCGGACAAAATACACTCGACGTTATCGAGCAACTGGGCGGACGCGACGGCTATGAGATCTCGGTCGTAACCGGCAACGAGAACGTCCAGCTTCTGGCGCAGCAGGCCAAGTCGGCAGGCGCCAAGCTTGCGGTCACGGCTAGCGAGGACAAGTATCACGCGCTGAAGGACGAACTCTCAGGCAGTGGCATCGCGGTGGCCGCCGGCGTGTCCGGCCTGGCGGAAGCTGCCGACCTCGATGCGGATTGGGTGATGGCCGCCATCGTCGGCACGGCCGGGCTGGCGCCGACACTGGCTGCCGCCCGCAAGGGCGCCACGATCGCGCTCGCCAACAAGGAATGTCTGGTTTCGGCTGGCGATCTTTTCGTCGATGCCGTGGCGAAGGGCGGCGGACGGCTGATCCCCGTCGACAGCGAACACAGCGCAATCTTTCAGTCTCTTGACGAGGACCAGCGGCATGCGGTCGAACGGATCATCCTAACGGCGTCCGGCGGCCCGTTCCGCACCTGGTCGCGCGCCGACATGGCGAATGTGACGGCAGCTACAGCGCGAGCGCACCCCAACTGGTCGATGGGACTGAAGATCTCGGTCGGAAGTGCCTCGATGTTCAACAAGGCGCTGGAGATGATCGAGGCAAAGCATCTCTTCGGCGTTCGCCCGGACCAGATCGAAGTGATCGTTCACCCGCAGTCGATCGTCCACTCCATGGTCGGCTACACGGACGGATCGATCATAGCCCAACTCGGCAGCCCCGACATGAGGACGGCGATCGGCTATGCACTCGACTACCCGCGCCGGCCGACGCTGAACGTCGAGCGGCTGGATTTTGCCAAGCTCTCGCGTCTGGACTTCGAGGCCCCTGATGAAGAGCGCTTCCCGGCGCTAAGATTGGCGCGTACCGCGCTGGAACGCGGCGGCCTGCAGGGTGCGGTCATGAACGCGGCTGAGGAAATTGCCTTTCACGCCTTCGTCGATGAACGGATCGGTTTCCTGATGATGGCCGATATTGCCGAAGCGGTCATGGACAAGATGATCAAAACGGGCGAAGCGCGGACGATGGACGACGTTTTTGCTGCCGATGCCGAAGCCCGAAGGCTCGCTGCAGAACTGATCGCTCTTAGCGAAAGGGCCGCCTGACGGCGGTCCAATCTTTTCGCAAACCAAGCGCCGTTACGCAACGTGCCGGGCGAGCGCGCAGCGCGACCAGAGCGAATGCAGCGCATCCACGAGATGGTCGATGTCGGCATCGCTGTGGAGCGGCGTCGGGGTGATGCGCAGGCGCTCGGTCTTCTTCGGCACCGTCGGGTAGTTGATCGGCTGCACATAGACACCGCAATTGTCGAGCAGCAGGTCGGAGATCCACTTGCACTTTGCCGCATCGCCAACCATGACCGGAACGATATGGCTTGGATTTGGCATGTGCGGGATGCCGCGCTGATCAAGCAGCGCCCGCAGCTTGCGGACACGATCCTGGTGACGCGCACGCTCGAAGGGACTGACCTTCAGATGCTGGATCGAGGCGACCGCACCGGCCGCCAATGCCGGCGGCAGCGCCGTCGTGAAGATGAAGCCCGATGCGAAGGAACGAATGAAATCGCAAAGCGCCGTCGAGGCAGCGATGTAGCCGCCCATGACGCCGAAGGCCTTGCCGAGCGTGCCTTCGATCACCGTCAGACGGTCCATCAGGCCTTCGCGCTCGGCAATGCCGCCGCCACGCGGTCCATACATGCCAACGGCATGCACTTCGTCGAGATAGGTCATGGCGCCGTACTTGTCGGCGAGGTCGCAGATTTCCTTGATCGGGGCGATGTCGCCATCCATCGAATAGACGGATTCAAACGCGATCAGCTTCGGCGCCTTCGGGTCGGCGGCCGCCAGCTTGGCTTCCAGATCGTGGATGTCGTTGTGCTTCCAGATCACCTTCTCGCATTTCGCATAGCGGATGCCTTCGATCATCGAGGCATGGTTCAGCGCGTCGGAGAAGATGATCAGGCCGGGAATCTTGGCGCCGAGCGTGCCGAGTGCCGCCCAGTTGGAAACATAGCCAGACGTGAAGATCAGCGAGGCTTCCTTGCCGTGAAGATCGGCAAGCTCGCGCTCGAGCAGAACGTGGTAGTGGGTGGTGCCAGAGATATTCCGGGTGCCTCCCGCACCCGCGCCACAGTGATCGATGGCATTCTTCATCGCCTCGATCACCTTCGGGTTCTGGCCCATGCCGAGATAGTCGTTGGAGCACCAGACTGTCACTTCTTTCGGGCCGTCTACCGTATGGCGCGTGGCGCGCGGAAAGCTGCCGCGGTGACGCTCAAGATCGGCAAAAACGCGATAACGGCCTTCGCTGTGAAGCCCGTCCAACTCGTTTTTAAAGAACGCTTCGAAATCCATCATCTGCTCCAGTTTCGTGCGAGCGTTTGTTGCCAACAGACGCGCGCACGTCAACCCTTTGCCCTCGCTTTACCATTAACTGCGGCAAAAGGCCCATAGTCTTGAATTACTTTAATTAGAAATTGTCTGTTTTGGCCAGACGCAGCGAAAATCGCGAGGCAGACCTGCCTCGCGATCGGGTGGGTCTCGTCAGCCTGCCGCGGCAACGGCACGCTTGGCCATCACTTTGATCAGGTTGGCGCGGTATTCCGCACTGGCATGCAAGTCCGACATCAACCGAGCAGGATTGACATCGATGCCAGCGACAGAGCCGGAGGACCAGTTCGCGTTGAGCGCGGTTTCCATGGCCGTCTCGCGAAAGACGCCGTTGGATCCAGCCCCGGTGACGGCAACCCGCACGCCGCTGGCACCTTTGGCAACGAAGACCCCCGTCATCGCATAACGCGATGCCGGATTTGGAAACTTCGAGTAGCCGGCCTTGTCGGGCGCATCGAAACTGATCGCGGTCAGCAGTTCGCCATCCTCCAATGCCGTCTCGAACAGACCGGTGAAGAAGTCGTCCGCGGCGATCTCGCGCTTGTTGGTGAGGATGCGCGCATTCAACGCCAGCATCGCCGACGGGTAGTCCGCCGCAGGGTCATTGTTGGCGATCGAACCGCCGATCGTGCCCATGTGGCGGACATGCGGATCGCCGATCGTGCCGGCGAGGTCGCAGATCGCGGGACAGACCGCGCGCAGAGCCGCTGACGCAGCGACTTCGGCATGCGGCGTGGCCGCCCCGATTGTCACCTTGCGACCATCGATCCTGATGCCCTGCATGGCGGGAATATGCCTGAGATCGACAAGGTCGCTCGGCGCGGCGAGGCGTTGCTTCATCGTTGGGATCAGTGTCATGCCGCCGGCAACATATTTTCCTTCCGATGTTCCCGAAATCATCCTGACGGCTTCATCGACCGAGGATGCGCGGTGATAGTTGGTCTGATACATCGTCGTTCCTCCTCAATGAGCCGCGCGCGCTGCCATCCACACCTTCTCAGGGGTGGCGGGCATCGTCAGCATGTTGTTGCCGATGGCATCGGTGATGGCATTGATGAGTGCCGGCGGAGACCCGATCGCGCCGGCCTCGCCGCATCCCTTGATGCCGAGCGGATTGCTCGGGGATGGCGTCACCTGATGCGAGACCTTGAACGAGGGCAGATCGTCGGCGCGCGGCATGGCATAGTCCATGAAGCTCGCCGTCAGAAGCTGGCCATTTTCGTCATAATGGACGGCCTCGAGCAGAGCCTGACCGATACCTTGTGCGATACCGCCATGCACCTGGCCTTCGACGATCATCGGGTTGATGATATTGCCGAAATCATCTGCCGCAACGAACTGGATGATCTCGGTCTTGCCCGTTTCGGGATCGACCTCGACTTCGCAGATGTAACAGCCCGCCGGGAACGTGAAATTCGACGGGTCGTAGAAGGCGGTCTCCTTCAATCCGGGTTCCATGCCGCCCGGCAGATTGTGCGCGGTGTAGGCGGCGAGCGTCACCTGGAACCAGGGAAGGCTCTTATCGGTACCGGCAACCTTCAGCTCGCCGTTCTCGATGACGATATCGCCCTCGTCGGCTTCCATCAGATGGGCGGCAATCTTTTTGGCCTTGGCTTCGACCTTGTCCAGCGCCTTGACCACGGCAGACATACCGACGGCGCCTGAGCGTGAGCCATAGGTGCCCATGCCCATCTGCACCTTGTCGGTATCTCCATGCACGATCGACACGCTCTCCAGCGGAACGCCGAGACGGTCCGAAACGAGCTGGGCGAAGGTTGTCTCGTGGCCCTGCCCGTGGCTGTGCGACCCGGTGAGCACTTCTATCGTGCCGACCGCATTGACCCGCACCTCCGCAGATTCCCACAATCCGACGCCTGCGCCAAGCGAGCCGACCGCCTGCGAGGGGGCGATGCCGCATGCTTCGATGTAGCAGCTCATGCCGAGACCGCGCTTCATGCCGCGGTTGGCCGCTTCGGCCTTGCGCGCCTGGAAACCGTTCCAGTCGGCCGCCTGCATGGCGGCATTGAGCGATGCTTCGTAGTCACCCGCGTCGTAATTCATGATCACGGGTGTCTGATGCGGGAAGGAGCGTATGAAGTTCTTCCGCCGCAGCTCGGCCGGCGAAATGCCGAGTTCGCGCGCTGCCGTTTCCATCGTCCGCTCGAGCAGGTAGGTAGCCTCCGGGCGACCGGCGCCGCGATAGGCATCAACCGGCGCGGTGTTGGTGTAGACCGTGCGCACATTGGCGTGGATGGCCGGGATATCGTACTGGCCCGACAGCAATGTCGCGTAGAGATAGGTCGGAACCGCCGACGAGAAGAGCGACATATAGGCGCCGAGATTGCAGATTGTGTCGACCTTCAGCCCAGTGATGCGGTGGTCGCTGTCAAAGGCCATTGTCACCTTCGAGACGTGGTCGCGGCCATGTGCGTCCGTCAGGAAGGCTTCCGTGCGATCGGAATTCCATTTCACCGGCACACCCGTCTTCTTGGAAGCCCAGAGACAGACGATCTCTTCGGGATAGATGTAGATCTTCGATCCAAAGCCGCCGCCGACGTCGGGTGCGATCACCCGCAGCTTGTTCTCGGGCGCGACGTTGTAGAAGGCGCTCATCACGAGACGGGCGACGTGCGGGTTCTGGCTCGTCGTATAGCAGGTGTAATGATCTTCAGCGGCGTCGTAGATACCGAGCGCTGCGCGCGGTTCCATCGCATTGGGCGACAGGCGGTTGTTGTGAATCTCGATCTCGGTGACGTGTGCCGCTTCGGAAACCGCCTTGTCGGTTGCGGCCGCGTCGCCAAGTTCCCAGTCGAAAATCAGATTATTCTGAGCTTCCGGATGAATCTGGGGTGCGCCTGATTTCAGCGCGTCGACCGCTTCGACGACAACCGGCAATTCCTCGTAGTCGATCACGACGGCTTCTGCCGCGTCCCGCGCCTCGGCAAGCGAGTCCGCGACCACGACTGCAACGGCATCGCCGACGTAGCGGACGGTCTCTGTCGCAAGCGGGCGCCAGGCGCCCATCTTCATCGGCGAACCATCCTTCGAATGGATCATCCAGCCGCAGATGAGGTTGCCGATTCCGTCGGCGAGCAACTCTTTGCCGTCGAGCACGTCGATGACGCCGGGCATCGCCTTTGCCGAGGCTGCATCAATCCCCCCGATTTTGGCGTGTGCATATGGACTGCGGATGAAATAGGCGAATTTCATGCCCGGCACGACCATGTCGTCCGTGTAACGGCCCTTGCCGGTCAGGAACCGCTTGTCTTCCTTCCGTGCAACGCGTGCACCAATTCCTTCAACACCCATAATGTCCTCCCAATGGGGTTTCGGGCCTGGCATTCCGCCAAAGACAATCGTGTTCGGCAGTCAGCCAGACAATTCCTGAGAGCTATTCGGCCGCCTGCTTGGCAGCGCCATGCATCTGCTCGTTGGCAGACAAGACGGCTTTGACGATGTTGTGGTAGCCGGTGCATCGACAGATATTGCCGTCGAGCTCATGGCGAACCGTCTTCTCGTCCAGGTGACCACTGTGGCGCGCAATCATGTCGACGGCCGTCATCACCATGCCTGGCGTGCAGAAGCCGCATTGCAGGCCGTGATGCTCCTTGAAGGCGGCCTGAACCGGATGCAGTTCGCCGTTGGTGGCGAGCCCCTCGATGGTGGTGATCATCGAACCCGACGCCTGGACGGCAAGGATCGAGCAGCTCTTCACCGACTTGCCATCCATGTGAACGACACAGGCCCCGCATTGGTTGGTATCACAGCCGACGTGCGTTCCCGTCAGACCGAGTTTTTCGCGAATAAAATGGACAAGAAGCGTACGCTCTTCACAGTCGCCGCTGACTGTCCGGCCGTTCACCGTCAGTTTCACTTTCGCCATGATTTCCTCCTTGCGCCTCCTCCAGGCACGAGCGGTATCATTTGACGTTTTCGCTTTGGGATCAACCACTACTTTAGGGAGGCTAATTAAATTCGGCGTGGTCGGTTGCGCCAAATTTCTGCGCAAGTCTCAACAGCAATTGTGTGAAAAACGAGCATCGAAAAGCAGGGCTGCTTTTTTTGCGCCACAGTTTGACGACTAGCATGACAAAAACAAGAATCAGGGACGGCCACCGCTCTTTGAGAGCGACCAACCTAGGAGAAGAATTTGATAAAGAAGATTGTTGCATTCGCCTTGATCGGCCTGTCGATCGCAAGCTGCACGCCGACCCAGCAGGGTGCTGGCATCGGCGCAGCATCTGGGGCCGTGATCGGCGGAGTGGTCACCGGCAATGTGCGTGGGGCTGCCGTCGGTGCAGCGATCGGCGGTGTTTCTGGCGCCCTCATCGGCCGCGTCGCTGAGCAGCCAGGACAGTGCTACTATCGCGACCAATATGGTCGACGTTACATCGACGATTGCCGCGGCGGCTATTGAGGCCCGAGCAAAATCATCTCGAAATCCTGGGTTCGCAGCCCGGGATTTCTCATTTTTTCCACCATTTCAGCGGCTAAGCGATTTAAAACGGTACACGCCGAAGAAATTTGCCGCTAATGTTGCCGCCGGCCGGGGGGCGCGAAGCTTAATTCCAATGTAACCAAAAGCGGCGGATGCAAATTACAGGGAAGGCACCGAAACCGGGTATAGCGTATCGGCGCGCAGGCACCATGTTGGTGATCGCGGCTGCGTTTGCGTTTTCGCCGGCTCTCATTTCGGAGGCTTTCGCCTTCAAGCTTTTCGGCATCACTTTGTGGGGCAAGGATGACGAATCGGCCAGCGATCAGGTGCCCGACCCGGTTCGCTACGACGTGACTCTGACGACCGATGCGGACGATCCCGATCTCAAGGAAGCACTCGAAAACAGTTCCCGCCTGGTGGGTGACAAGGACCGACCTGTTTCCGGTGATCTTGGCGTCGTCGTCAAGGCAAGGGACGATCGCGACCGACTGATCGCCGCCCTCTTCGAGAAGGCCCGCTACGGCGGCGTGGTGACGATCAGGATCGATGGCCGCGATATAGACACCCTTCCGCCCAATCCGACCTTCAATCGCTCGCGCCCGATCCCGGTGACGGTCAGTGTGGCGGCGGGCCCCGTCTTCAAGGTCCATGAAGTGCAATTCGGCGGCGACGCCGCGCGACGCGATCCGGCAGATTACGATCTTGCTCCAGGTGAGACGGCCGGTTCGCTGACGATCATCAAGGCTGGCGACAAGATCGTCGAGCAGCTGAAAAGCGAAAGCCGCCCGCTGGCGAAGTTGACGACCCGCAAAGTCATAGCCGACCACAGGACGAACACGGTCGACATCGTGCTCGCCGCCGAGGGTGGTCCGGTCGCGCCGATCGGCGACGTCGGCGTCGCGGGTGAGAAAACCGTTCGACCGGGCTTCATCCAGCGCTATTCCCGGCTGAACAAGGGTGAGCAATATTCGCCGGAGGCATTGAAGAAAGCCGGTGAACGACTGCGCGCATTGGGCGTCTTCTCGAGCGTCACCATTCATGAGGCAGACGCTCTGGCGCCGGACGGAACATTGCCGATGACGATCGAGGTATCGGAGGGCAAGCAGCGCTACCTCGGCGTTGGCGCCCAGTATTCGACAACCGACGGTTTCGGCGTCAACGGCTACTGGGGTCATCGCAATCTCTTCGGAGAGGCCGAAGCGCTACGCCTCGAAGGGTCCGTGGGCCGATTGGGCGAAACGACCAATATCGGCAATCTCGACTATTCAGCCGGCGTCACCTTCACCAAACCTGGCGCGTTCTTGCCGGCCGCGACGCTACGGGCCAGTATTCTTGCCAAGACCGAGAACCCCGACGCCTACACTGCAAAGCTCGTCACTGCCTCCCTCGGCCTTTCCTACGAGCTGTCAGATCTCGATACGATCACCGGCGCCGGCGAAGTCAGCTGGGAACGCGACGACGATGCCTTCGGCAAGAACAGCTACCTGACCTTCGCGCTGCCCTTTCAGTACGATCGAGACGCCCGCGACAACAAGTTCGATCCGACAGAAGGCTATCGGGCGACGCTCAAGGCAACGCCAAGCTACGAGGCCTATAACGGGACCTTCTTCTCCGGTTTCGAGGGCTCAATCACCGGATATCAGGGCCTGGGGGCGGAAGACCGCATCGTTCTTGCCGGCAAGCTTTCCGCAGGTTTTCTCCTCGGAGCGGACGATCTCCAGAACATTCCCGCCACACGCCGTTTCTTTGCCGGCGGTGGTGGCTCGGTTCGCGGCTACGGCTATCAGGAGATCTCGCCTCGCAACGCTGACAATGAAGAGACGGGTGGCGCCTCTTATGTCACTGCCTCGTTCGAGACCCGGGTAAAGGTCACCGATACGATCGGCATCGTGCCCTTCATCGATGTCGGGACGGTTTCAGCCGACATAGCACCGGACTTTTCCGACATTCGGGCCGGTGCGGGTATCGGCATCCGCTATGCGACACCATTTGGTCCGCTGCGGCTTGATTTTGCCGTACCGCTGAACAAGTACGAGGATGGTACGGATTACGGCATCTATGCCGGCATCGGACAGTCATTCTAACACACTTGCAGCTCACTGCGCTCGTGCGCCTTGAGCCGCCATAGAAACGGAGTAATGTCCGCGACCATGCAGACACTGGCGAAAATCTTGAACTGGATCGTGCGGCTGCTCGGTTTGTCCGTCAGCGCCCTCCTGGTCCTGCTTGCCATCGCCATCGGTGTCTTCGGCTTCACGTCTTTCGGCGCACGCATCGTCACCGACAGGGTCGCCTCGAGCCTGTCAAACCGGGATATGACCATCAAGGTTCACGACCCCGAGGGGCTGCTGACTGGCGGACTACGCGCCAGCCAGATCGTGCTCTCCGACACCAAGGGTGTCTTCGCGCAGGTCGACGGCCTTGCCATAAGTTGGAATCCCCTAGCGCTCCTTACCGGCAGGTTCCACGCCAGCAGCGTCGAAGCTGCGGCAATCCACGTCCTTCGGCAACCGGTGCGCACGCTGCCGTCGCGTCCGGCCGCGGCAGGCGAAGCCGACAGCGGCTTTTCACTGCCGCTCAAGATCGACATCGACAAGATCGCCTTGCCGGAAATCAACCTCGCCCAGCCTCTGATCGGGCGGGCCTTCTCGCTTGCAGCGGACGGCAGCGTGCGCGCCGACAACGAAGGCGGGAACGCATCGATCAACGTCCACCGTCACGATGCTCCGGATGCAAAGCTGATCGCCGATGTCGCGTTCATGCCGGATCGCAATCGGTTGCGACTGAAGGCAAAACTGACGGAACCGAAGGGCGGACTGCTAGCAGGTGTCCTGGCGCTGCCCGGCAACCCGGCTGTGGAAATCAGCCTGACGGGTGACGGACCGATCTCGGACTGGCGAGGCCAGTTGCAGGCCGCTCTCGACGGACAGCAACGCGCCGCGATCGAGGCGCACCACACCCTTACACCTGAGAGCCTTCACCACCTTGACCTCAAGGGCGGCGGCGACCTTAACTCACTGTTGCCGGCTGCCTTCCGCCCGCTCTTTGCGGGGCAGACGAACATCGACGTCGCCGCGAACTTCGACAACAAGGGCAAGATCGACATCCAGACCGGCAATCTCGCAACCGGCGCCGTTGTTATCGCCGCATCAGGCACCCTGGATCCGAAGGGCAAGAACAGCCTGAACGCCAATCTTTTGGGAACGTCGGGACCGGTCGATTTCCGTTGGCCGCTGGCCGAGGGTGAAGCCCGCTTGCTGATCTCCGGCGTCAATCTTTCGTTGACGGGCGATGCCAAGGCCTCTCGCCTCAACGCCAGCGCCTCGCTCGATTCCGCCGTGCTGCCGCAGGCGACGATGGGCAACGTGAAGCTGACAGCGAAGAGCGACAACTTCAACCTCTCCGGCCGCTCGGGAAGCGTTCAGATTACGCTCGCTGCAGGTGACTCATCGTTCGTCAATCCCGACATCAACCGGGCAATTCAAGGCCCCGTCACGATCACGCTGCCGCTGCAGATCTCGCCGGATGCGCTTGGCTTCAATGGCGCCACAATCGAAAGCGCCGCTGCCAACGCAAGCCTCAACGGTTCCTATAAATTGAGTGCCAGTTCGTTGACCGGCAACGTCAAGCTGACCGTCCAACCGGCGGCGCTGCCGCCTGCGGTCGCAACGCGTTTCAATTCGCCGATCGTGATCGAGAGCCAGGTTGCGGGAACGGTTCCGTCGAAATTCAACATCTCGAATCTCTCCATCAAATCGAACGCTCTGGAGGCCACGGGAGGAGTGGTGCTCGATGAGGACACGCTCGATGCCAATCTCTCCGGTCGCGTTCCAAATGTTCAGGCGCTGCTTGAAAGCGCGACAGGCGAGCTAACCTACCAGCTGAGCGCAAAAGGCAATGTCTCCGCTCTTGCGGTGGCGGCGGATATCAAAGGCCCGTCACTCGTGATGGCCGGCCGGCAGGTCAGGCAACTCGAGGTCAACGTTTCCGCAACAGCGGACCCGAAGGCGCCACGGGCCGAAATCACGGCCAAGAGCACGATCGATGATCAACCAATCAATGTCAGCACTGCTGTTCAGGTCGTCGATGGAAAAGTACAGCTTCCGTCGATCGCTGGCGACGTCGGCAAGAACCGCCTGACGGGCCACGTCGAACTGTCGGCGGCTTTCCAGCCGACCGGAGAGGTGACCTTTGACTTCCCCGATCTCGGCCTTCTTGCGGCGCTCGGTGGACAGGAGGCGGAGGGCGACCTCAACGGTTCAATCGATATTGCCAACGACAACGGCAAGATCGCCCTTAAGGTCGTCGCATCTGGCAGCGGCCTGAAGCGCGATACGTTTGCCGTGGTCAGACCAGACATCAACGTCGCGGTCACCGACCTCAGGGCTTTTGCCGCGACCGGCACGATCAAGGCCGACGAGCTTGCTTCCGGGCCAAATAAGGCGGAAGGCCTGGCGCTGAGTTTCACGCAGCAACAGAACCGGACGAACTTCGATCTCAGCGCCACCTATGATGCCAATCCCTTGGTCGCGTCAGGCAATGTCGAGGTGAACGCCGGCACGACGCTGCTTCGCCTCGACCGTTTGTCGGCGAAGCCGCGCAGCATCCTCGTAGAACTTGCGTCGCCGTCGGAGATGTCGATCAGTGGCGGCACCGTGACGCTGAGCGCCATGGAACTGAAGGCCGGCGACGGCTCGGTTCATGTCAGCGGTTCGGCCGGCGAAACTCTTGATATCAAGGCCGACATACGCAATCTGCCCGCAAGCCTTGCCAATAGTTTCGTCCCAAAGCTCGATGCCGCCGGCACGATCTCCGGCAAGGTCGCCGTGACCGGCACACCGGCAGCGCCGATTGCCAACTTTGACCTGGATTGGAAGGACGCGGCCACCAGTCAGACAAAGGGCGCCGGCCTTTCGCCACTGGCGATCGATACAAACGGGAAGTTCGCCAACAACACGCTCGACTTTGAAGCCAACGCCAGCGGCAAGGGTAGCGTATCGCTGAAGGCCGGTGGCAGTGTCGTGACCGGCCCGACTGCCCAGTCGCTGAAAGTCGACGCCAAAATCGTCAACGTCCCGGCCGGATTGGCGAACGCATTTGTTCCGCATCTTGGTGCCGAAGGTTCGATCTCGGGCAATGTCACGGCCGCCGGAAAGCTGCCGGCGCCTGCGCTCGACTTCAAACTGAATTGGAAGAACGCCGCAACAAGCCAGACCAGAAGTGCCAAGCTCTCATCGCTTGGCGTAACGGCGAACGGCAACCTCAAAGACAATATTCTCAGCTTCGATGCCGACGCGCGCGCTAGCGGCGCCATGTCGTTAAAAGCCGCTGGCAACTACGTCGTGACAGGCGCCGACGCCCAGACGCTGAAGCTGGATGGGCAGCTCGCCAACATTCCGGCTGCTCTTGCCAACAGCTTCGTCCCGAATCTCGCCGCTGAGGGCGTGATATCGGGAACCGTATCGGCTTCCGGCAAGTTGCCGAGGCCCATCGCAACCTTCGATCTTACATGGAAGGATGCGGCAACCAGCCACACCAAGGCGGCCCGCCTTTCCGGGATCAGGTTGACGGCAAAGGGCAGCTTCGCAGATGAAAAGTTGACCGTCCAGAGCGACCTTGCGGCGAACGGCGGCGTGGCACTGAACGCCTCCGGCAACGTCTTGCTGGCGGGAACGAAAATCGAGAACCTCGCGGCGGATGCGACGATACACAACGTTCCCGCGAGCCTGGCAAACGCCTTCGTTGCAAACCTCGGCGCCAGCGGCACGATCTCCGGCACGGCCTCCGCTTCCGGAACGCTGCAACAGCCGACGGTAAGCTTCGACCTCACCTGGACGGACCTCGCAACCACGCAGACGAAGGCGGCACGCCTCTCTGCCCTCGCACTCGCCGCCAAGGGCACATTCGCCAACAACACACTGGACTTCGAGACAAATCTCGACGGCGACGGCGGCTCCGCCTTAAAGGCGAAGGGAAAGGTTACGGTTGAAGGAACGGTCGTGAAGGGCCTGCAGGCGGATGCGACGCTGAGCAACCTTCCCGCCGCGTTGGTCAACAATTTCATGCCGGATCTCGGTGCCGAAGGAACGATCTCGGGGACGGCGACCGCGTCCGGCTCGCTCCCGGTTCCTGCTGTCGACTTCAAGCTCGACTGGAACAATGCAGGGACCCGTCAGACCAAGGCGGTCGGCCTTTCGAACCTTCGGCTGAACGCGGCCGGCAAACTCGCCGACAACAAGATCACCTTTGATGCGACGCTGAACAGCAGCCGCAATACGCTGCTGAAGGCAAAGGGAACGGCCAATCTGCAAGGCGCCAGCGTCCAAGGTCTCTCGGTCGACGCCGACATTTCGGATCTGCCTGCAAGCCTCGCCAATGGCTTCGTCCCGAACCTCGGCGCCGAAGGAACGATATCAGGCACGGCGAAGACGTCAGGGACGCCCACCAATCCGATCATCGATTTTGAGCTTGACTGGAAAGACGCCGCAACGACGCAGACGAGGGCATCCGGCATCCGGCCGCTTTCGGCAAAAGCGAGCGGTAAGCTTGCGGACGGCAGGCTCGACTTTACCACGAATTTGAGCGGCAGCGGCGTGTCGATGAAGGCCGGTGGCAACTTCGTCATCGCTGGGCAGAATGCCCAATCGCTCGCGGTAGATGCCGACATCTCCAACCTGCCTGCCGGCCTTGCCAACGCATTCGTGCCTGGACTGGCCGCCGAGGGCAACATTTCGGGCTCGGTCAAGGCATCAGGCAAGCTGCCTTTGCCCGCGGTCGACTTCAATCTTGACTGGAGGGGTGCCGCCACCAGCCAGACCAGAAGCGCCGGGCTTTCGCCCTTCACCATCGCCGCAAACGGAAGACTGAAAGACGATCGCTTGACGATCGACACCAATCTGGCCGGCGACAGCGGCCTCTCCCTGAGAGGCGGCGGCAGCGTCACAATCACAGGCAATCGCGCGCTGGACATGCGCTTTTCCGGCAATCTGCCATTTGCCGTGCTCGGCACGCAGCTTGCCGCCCAGGGCTTCGTCGCCGACGGCACGGCCAATCTCAATCTGCAAATCAGCGGAACCGCCGCGGCACCGTCCGTCAACGGTACGGTGACGACCAGCGGCGCAAGGGTCGTCGATGTCCGCCGCAACCTTGCGATCAACAATCTGACGGCAGATATCCGCTTCACCGGCAACGAGGCCGTGATCTCGCGCCTTACCGGTCAACTCGCCAGCGGCGGCAGCGTCTCGGCGTCCGGTAGCGTCGGGATCCAGCCAGCTTCCAACTTCCCTGCCAACATCGACGTCAAGCTCGACAGGGCCGTCTATGTCGATGGGACGCTCGTCGTAGCAACCGTCGACGGGACGCTCGGTTTGCGTGGTCCGCTGCTCGCCAACCCCACCCTGAACGGCAGGTTGCGGCTGGAGAGAGCATCGATCACCGTCCCCGAAAGGCTGCCAACCTCGCTGCGTGAAATCGACATCAGGCACGTCAACGCCCCGAAGGCGGTTCTCTCGCAGCTCCGCGACGAGACACAACAGGGCACGCGCGCGAAATCCAACACCATCAATCTCGATCTTCAGCTGGATGCTCCTTCACAGATCTTCGTGCGTGGTCGCGGTATCGATGCAGAACTCGGCGGCAGTGTCACGATCAGGGGAACGGCGGCAGAGCCGATCGTCTCGGGCGGCTTCACCATGCGGCGCGGCCGCCTGACAATTCTGAACCGGCGCCTCGATTTCACAAACAGAAGCCGTATCACCTTTGCCGGCGATCTCACGCCGGCGCTTGAGATGGAAGCCAGCTCGACCTCGGGCTCCACGACACTGACGGTCGATGTAACCGGGCTGGCAACCGATCCCTCGATCACTTTCTCTTCGTCTCCAGCACTGCCGCAAGACGAGGTTCTGGCGCAACTGATCTTCGGACAGTCGATGTCGAGGCTGTCGCCGGTCCAGATCGCTCAGCTCGCCGATGCCATCAGTCAGCTGGCCGGCGGTCGTTCCGGATCACTGTTCCAGGGCCTGCGTAACCAGCTTGGCGTAGACGATTTCGACATCAGTACCGATGCCAAGGGCCGCACCAACGTCAGCGTCGGCCGCTACCTCAACGACCGGACCTATTTCGAACTGCAGCAGACCACCGGCAAGGGCGGCGCGAAGGCGATTATCAATCTCGATGTCGGCCGCGGTGTGAAGCTGCGCGCCGGCGCGGGCGGCGACGGCGCCGGGGAAGCCGGCATCGTTTACGAGCACGAATACTAGAAGCTGGCCTTCCTGGTCTTCAGCAGGATGTTGGTTTCTGTCGTATTGATGCCATTGATCAGCCGGATGCGGCGCAGCGTTTCGTCGAAGGAGACGAGATCGCGGTCCTCAAGTTCGGCAATGAAATCCCATTTCCCGTTGGTGCTGTGCAACGCACGCACCTGCGGCAGACCGCGAAGCTGATCGGCGACCTTGTCCGCAAGCTTGCCCAGCACCTCGATCATGACGATCGCGCGCACGCCGGCTGCGCGGGTTTCATGGCCGGTGCGGACGGTGAATGCAGCAATGGTGCCGTTGGCAACCAGCCGGTCGATGCGCGCCGCGACCGTCGCACGGGAAGCACCGGTCATTGCCGCCAGCGAAGAAACCGGGATGCGCGCATTGTGCCGCAAAGCACTGAGAAGTCCCTGATCAAGATCGTCCATGGCTTTCACTTTGTCAAAACGTGCTTATCAAACTGATCGATGATAGCGCATTATTGGCACTTTTTCATCTATTTGTCGCCGTGCCGATATTTCAATATGTCTTCCGAAACGCAAGCTGGAGAAAAAGAATGCAGCCACAGGCAAGATCGGTCACGCTCATCGGAGCACCGCTGGAAGAGGGTTCGGGACGCAGAGGTGCCGCCATGGGTCCGGCTGCGCTTCGCATTGCAGGCGTCGATCAGACGCTGGTCGATCTTGGTTATGATGTGGTCGATGCCGGCGACGTGCATGTCGTTCCGGCACGCGACCTGCCGAACCATCCGAAGGCGCACAATCTGCGTATCATAGGCGCATTTACCCGCGCGCTCGAGGCAGGTGTCTACGAAGCGGCCAGCGCCGGCCGCTTTCCGCTGATCCTCGGCGGCGATCACAGCCTGTCGATGGGCACCGTATCCGGCATGGCGCGCTACGCGGCCCAGCAAGGCCGGCCGCTCTTCGTTCTCTGGCTCGACGCTCATTCGGATTTCAACACGCCCGCCACCTCGCCCTCCGGCAACATCCATGGCATGCCGGTCGCCTATGTCTGCGGCCAAGCCGAACTTGCCGAGATCCTGCCGAAGGAACGTCCCCTGGTTGATCCGCGCAACGTCTTCCAGGTCGGGATCCGGTCGGTCGATGCGCCGGAGCGGGAGCTCATCAAGGAGCATGGGATCAATGTCTTTGACATGCGCTGGCTCGACGAACAGGGCGTCGCGGCAACGATGCGTCAAATCCTTGGCATCGTCTCCGATGCAAACGGCCTGCTGCACGTAAGCCTTGATGTCGATTTCCTCGATCCGGAGATCGCGCCCGGCGTCGGCACGACGGTGCCCGGCGGCGCGACCTTCCGCGAAGCGCATCTCATCATGGAAATGCTCTGCGATAGCGGCCTTGTCTCCTCGCTCGATCTCGTAGAACTCAACCCCTTCCTCGACGACCGCGGCAAGAGCGCCCGGATCCTGGTGGAGCTGACGGCAAGCCTCTTTGGCCGCCGCATCTTCGACCGCCCGACCCGCGCCGCCTGAGGAGAGACGACATGAGCAATTCCAAGAACCTGATCGATACCGAACAGCGCCTCGGCGCCCACAACTATAAGCCGCTCGACGTCGTATTGACCCGGGGCGAAGGCGTCTATGTCTGGGATACCGACGGCAAGCGGTACCTCGACTGCCTGTCGGCCTATTCAGCTGTAAACCAGGGGCATTGCCATCCGAAGATCCTGGCCGCCATGGTTGAGCAGGCGGGCAAGCTGACGCTCACCTCGCGCGCCTTTCGCAACGACCAGCTCGCCCATCTCTATGAAGAACTGGCAGCGCTGACTGGCTCGCACAAGATCCTGCCGATGAACTCGGGCGCCGAAGCCGTCGAGACCGCGATCAAGGCCGTGCGCAAGTGGGGCTACGAAGTGAAAGGCGTGCCAGAAGGCAAGGCTGAGATCATCGTCTGCGCCGACAATTTTCACGGCCGGACGCTGAGCATCATCAGCTTCTCGACGGACCCCGATGCACGCACCGGCTTTGGGCCTTATACGCCCGGTTTCCGGACGGTTCCATTCGGCGATGCAGACGCATTCGCCGCAGCCATCAATGAGAACACGGTCGCAGCGCTGATCGAGCCGATCCAGGGCGAAGCAGGCGTCATCATCCCGCAGACCGGCTACTTCAAGCGCGTGCGCGAACTCTGCACCGACAACAAGGTGACGCTGATCCTCGACGAAATCCAGACCGGCCTCGGCCGCACCGGCAAACTACTTGCGGAAGAGCACGAGGGGGTCGAGGCCGACGTGACGCTGATCGGCAAGGCACTATCCGGCGGTTTCTATCCGGTCTCCGCCGTACTCTCCAATTCCGAGGTGCTCGGTGTGCTGAAGCCCGGCCAGCACGGCTCGACCTTCGGCGGCAATCCGCTTGCCTGCGCGGTGGCGCGCGCGGCATTGAGGGTGCTGACGGAGGAAGGCATGATCGAGAACGCAGCCGTCATGGGCGACTATTTCCTGGAGGGGCTGCGCTCCATCCGCTCCAACATCGTCAAGAACGTGCGCGGTCGCGGGCTGATGATGGCGGTCGAGCTCGTGCCGGAAGCCGGGGGCGCCCGCCAATATTGCTATACGCTCAAGGATCGCGGCCTGCTTGCCAAGGAGACGCACGACAACACGATCCGCCTCGCCCCGCCGTTGGTCATCACCAAGAGCCAGGTCGACTGGGCCGTGGAGCAGATCGAAAAGACCCTTGCCTAAGGCGACAAACGGATAGGACAGCGGAAGCGGCATCCTGGCGTTTCCGCCGCAGTTGCTGGCGATTCTGGGGCATTCGGCTCTGCGCCTAGCCAAAAGTCAGCTGCCTCAATTTAGATTTGGGCAACACTCTTCCATTAAGGTCTGGACCAACCGTATCGATACTCCTCCTGGGGAAGAGCATGCGCGGTTTGAAGGCAAAGTCCATCCGCGCCAATGGTGGCGCGGTTGCTTCTGCCCTGGCTTTCGACGGTTGGGACAATACTCATGGCTACGATCAATTCCACGAACTTCAGCGGCGATATGCTGGAGATCATCGCCTTCAGACTGCACGATCAGGAATTCTGCGTTAAGACGACGACGATCCGCGAAATCCGCGGCTGGGCACCGTCGACGCCAATCCCGCATGCACCGGCCGACGTCATCGGTGTCATGAACCTGCGAGGCTCGGTGATCCCGATCATCGACCTCGCCTTCAAGCTCGGCATGAAAAGCACGGTCGCCAACGAGCGCAGCGCCATCGTCGTGGCCGAAGTCCACAATATGGTCATCGGCATGCTGGTCGATCGCGTCTCGGACATCTTGACGATCTCCTCTAGCCAGGTGCAGCCGGTTCCGGAAGTCACGGCTTCCTTCGACCGCGCATACTGCGAGGGCATCATCGCCTCCGAAAACGGTATGATCTGCTTCCTCAACCTCGCCAAGATGTTCAAAGAAGGCGAAACCGACGACTTGGCCGCCTAACGCCAGGCCAACTGATGCTAAAGAGCCGCCTTCTATGGTGGCTTTTTTGTTGACGGATATAATCGTGCGAAACCCGTGGCGGCTCCAGACTGGCCAGACAGCGTCGTGGATGTCGGTTTACGATCGGTGGCCGACCCCGGATGCAACCGATTTGCCCGGTTCAACAGGCTTCGGCAATGCAGCGGAATTCGGACCCCGAGACCCAACTCTTGTCGCTATCGAGGCATGTCTGCGACGCTAGCGCCTATGCCACCGAACTCCTAGTGAGGCGCGCTCGCTACAGGCTCCGGCCGCTTGATCAGCGGAGCTGCGCTGACAACGAGTGGGTTGAGACCGTGGCCTTCCCTCTCCATGATCTCGAATAGCTGACGCCGCATCCGCGGCTCCCAGAACTTGTTGATATGCGTCGCCACACCTTCCGCAGCTTCGCTCTCCGGCTGGCTCTTGAAGAACGTCGCGATCTGGTTGGCCATGTAGACGAGTTTGGACTGCGTATCATGCGACATCGGAGATGGTTCCCGGCTGAATGCGCTGCGGATGCGTGAAAATCTCGAAATCCTCGCCACGCACCAAGGCGACGAGGGTCATGCCGGCCTCATCGGCGGTGCGAATTGCAAGGGCGGTCGGCGCGGAGATGGCAACGAGGACGGAACTGCCGAGGATTGCCGCCTTCTGCACCATCTCGACGGACAGGCGGCTGGTAACAGCGACAATGCCGTCGGCTCCGGATTGCCCTTGACCAATAACCGCGCCACAAAGCTTGTCGAGCGCATTGTGCCTGCCCACATCCTCGCGCACCGCAACCAGCCCCTTGCCCGGCAGGTAGAAACCAGCTCCGTGCACGGCGCGCGTCTCGCGATGCAGCGGCTGTGCTCCGTTCAACAGCGAAACGGCCTCGACGATGTCGCGACAGGTCACATTGAGCAACACCGCAGCCACATCCGGCACCTTGCGAACGGCCTGTTCGATCGACTCGATCCCGCAGAGCCCGCATCCGACGGGACCTGCCATGCTGCGGCGGCGTGCCGTCAGCGCAGCGGCGACCTCGTCGACGAGAGCGATCTGGACATCGATGCCTTTCTCGCCATCGACAATCTCGATTGCCGCGATCTGCCCGACATCGGAAATGATCCCTTCCGTGAGGCTGAAGCCGACCGCGAAATCCTCGAGATCATCCGGCGTTCCCATCATCACCGCATGGGTGCTGCCGCCATAGGAAAAGGCGATCGGCACCTCCTCCGGAACGATTCGCACGCCGGACATCACGACGCCGCCGCTGCGGGCGGTGCGCTTCACGGCGATGCGGGCCGGACGCTCGATCATCACTCAGCGGGCTCCAGCTTGCCGACGATTCGCCGGCTCTGGCGCGACTGCTCGTCATAGTCGCGCTGCCAGTCGGTCGGGCCGTTGGAGGGTGAAACCTGCACAGCTGTCACCTTGTATTCCGGGCAGTTCGTCGCCCAGTCGGAGAAATCGGTGGTGATGACGTTCGCCTGCGTGTCCGGGTGATGGAAGGTCGTATAAACGACGCCGGGCGCGACGCGGTCGGTGATCAGCGCACGCAGCGCCGTGTCGCCCGAGCGGCTCACCAGCTTCACCCAATCGCCATCGCGGATGCCGCGCTGTTCGGCGTCATGCGCATGGATCTCCAACCGGTCTTCCGAATGCCAGACGACATTTTCCGTGCGGCGCGTCTGAGCGCCCACATTATACTGGCTGAGAATGCGCCCGGTCGTCAGCAACAGCGGGAAGCGCGGTCCCGTTCGCTCGTCTGTCGCGACATATTCCGTCCGGATGAACTTGCCTTTACCGCGCACGAAGCCATCGACGTGCATGATCGGCGAACCCTGCGGATGAGCCTCGTTGCAGGGCCACTGCACGGAGCCCATCTTGTCGAGATAGTCGTAGGAGACGAGCGCGAAGCTCGGCGTCGTCGCTGCGATCTCGTCCATGATCTCGCAGGGATGGTTGTAGTTCCAGGCAAGACCCATGGCCTGCGCCATCTTCTGGGTAACCTCCCAGTCGGCGTAGCCGTTCTTCGGGCTCATGACCTTGCGCACCCGGTTGATGCGGCGCTCGGCATTGGTGAAGGTGCCGTCCTTTTCGAGGAAGCTGGATCCGGGCAGGAAGACATGCGCGTAATTCGCCGTCTCGTTGAGGAACAGATCGTGGACCACGACGCATTCCATCGCGGCAAGGCCCGCCGCAACATGCTTGGTGTCTGGATCAGACTGCAGGATATCCTCGCCCTGGACGTAGAGCCCCTTGAAGGTGCCATCGACCGCCGCATCCAGCATGTTCGGAATGCGCAAACCCGGCTCATTGCTGATCTTGACACCCCAGAGCTTCTCGAAGATGTCGCGTGTCGCGTCATCGGAGATGTGGCGATAGCCGGGCAGTTCATGCGGGAACGAGCCCATGTCGCACGAACCCTGCACATTGTTCTGGCCGCGCAGCGGGTTCACGCCGACGCCGGGCCGCCCGATATTGCCGGTGACCATGGCAAGGTTGGCGATCGCCATGACCGTCGTCGAGCCCTGGCTATGTTCGGTGACGCCGAGACCGTAGTAGATCGCGCCATTGCCGCCTGTTGCATAGAGACGCGCGGCACCACGCACCAGATCGGCCGGAACGCCGGTGAACTTCTCCGCGGCTTCCGGGCTATGATGCGGCTCGGCAACGAAGCTTGCCCAGTCCTCGAACTCGGACCAGTCGCAACGCTCGCGGATGAAGGCCTCGTTGAATAAGCCCTCGGTCACGATCACATGCGCAAGCGATGTCAGGATCGCGACATTCGTGCCGGGCTTCAGCGGCAGATGATAGGACGCCTCGACATGCGGCGAGCGCACGATATCGGTGCGGCGCGGATCGATGACGATGAGCTTGGCGCCTTGCCGCAGCCGCTTTTTCAAGCGCGAGGCGAAGACCGGATGCCCGTCGGTCGGATTGGCGCCGATGATGATGACGACATCGCTCTGGTCGATGCTATCGAAGTTCTGGGTGCCCGCCGAGGTGCCGAAGGCCTGGCCGAGACCATAGCCGGTCGGCGAATGGCAGACGCGGGCGCAGGTATCGACGTTGTTGTTGCGGAAGCCGGCGCGCACCAGTTTCTGCACGAGATAGGTTTCCTCATTCGTGCAACGCGACGAGGTGATGCCGCCGACGGAATCGCGGCCATACTGATACTGGATACGGCGGAACTCGGAGGCAACATGCGCGAAGGCCTCGTCCCAGGTGACCTCGCGCCATGGATCGGTGATCTTGTCGCGGATCATCGGATTGAGGATGCGATCCTTGTGGCTGGAATAGCCATAGGCGAAGCGGCCTTTGACGCAGGAGTGCCCGCGGTTTGCCTGCCCGTCCTTCCACGGCACCATGCGCACCAGTTCTTCGCCGCGCATCTCGGCCTTGAAGGAGCAGCCGACGCCACAATAAGCGCAGGTAGTGACAACGGAATGCTCCGGCTGGCCGATCTCGATCACCGACTTCTCAGTCAGCGTCGCCGTCGGGCAGGCCTGGACGCAGGCGCCGCAAGACACGCATTCCGACGACACGAAATCCTCATGCATGCCGGCCGAAACACGAGAATCGAAACCCCGGCCTTCGATGGTCAGTGCAAAGGTGCCCTGCACCTCCTCGCAGGCGCGCACACAGCGCGAGCAGACGATGCACTTCGCCGGATCGAACGTGAAATAGGGATTGGATTCGTCCTTCGGCGCCCACTTGAGATTGAGATCGCCGTTGTTGCGCGCAGTGACGTGATTGTCGCCATCATAGCCGTAGCGCACGTCGCGGAGACCGACCGCGCCCGCCATGTCCTGCAACTCGCAATCGCCATTGGCCGCACAGGTCAGACAGTCGAGCGGGTGATCGGAGATGTAGAGCTCCATTACCCCACGGCGGACATCCTTCAGTCGGTTGGTTTGCGTCGAGACCACCATATCAGGCGCAACCGGCGTCGTGCAGGACGCCGGCATGCCGGCGCGCCCCTGCACTTCCACCAGACAGAGCCGGCAGGAGCCGAAGGCTTCCATCATGTCGGTGGCGCAGAGCTTCGGGATCTCGATGCCGGCATCCATCGACGCACGCATGATGGAGGTCCCCTCGGGCACCGTCACCTGATTGCCGTCGATGGTGAGCGTCACCATGGTTTCGCAGGTCGAGGCCGGCGTGCCGTAGTCGGTTTCGTGGACGAGAGGCATAGTCTTACTCCGCCGCTTCGATGAGAGGTGTGGGAACGAAGTCTTCGGGGAAGTGTGTCATGGCGCTCATGACGGGATAGGGCGTAAAGCCCCCGAGCGCGCAGAGCGACCCGAATTTCATGGTGTTGCAGAGATCGGCGAGCAGCACTCGGTTCTTCTCCGGCTCGATGCCACGCGCGATCTTGTCCGCCGTCTCGACACCGCGCGTCGAGCCGATGCGGCAGGGCGTGCACTTGCCGCAGCTTTCGACGGCACAGAACTCCATCGCGAACCGGGCCTGTTTCAGCATGTCGGCCGTATCGTCGAAGACGACGATGCCGGCGTGACCGATCAATCCGTCCTTGGCCGCGAAGGCTTCATAGTCGAACGGTGTGTCGAACAAGGAGTGTGGGAAATATGCGCCGAGCGGACCGCCGACCTGGACCGCCTTCACCGGCCGTCCGGATGCGGTTCCGCCTGCGATGTCATCGACCAATGCGCCAAGCGAGATGCCGAAGGCCGTCTCGAAGAGACCGCCATGCTTCACATTCCCGGCGATCTGGATCGGGATGGTTCCGCGCGACCGCCCCATGCCGAAATCGCGATAATAGGCCGATCCCTTGTCCATGATCACGGGCACGGATGCGAGCGAAATGACGTTGTTGATGACGGTCGGGCAGTCGAAGAGGCCCTTGTGCGCCGGCAGCGGCGGCTTGGCGCGCACGATACCGCGCTCGCCCTCGAGGCTGTTCAGAAGCGCCGTCTCCTCGCCGCAGACATAGGCGCCAGCGCCGGTGCGGACCTCCATATCGAAGGCCTTGCCGGAGCCGAGAACCGAGGTGCCGAGAATTCCGGCGCTGCGGGCAATGTCGATCGCCCGGCTCATCGCCGCGATCGCATGCGGATATTCCGACCGGGTGTAGACGAAGCCCTTGGTCGCGCCCGTCGCAAGCCCTGCGATTGCCATGCCTTCGATCAGCACGAAGGGGTCGCCTTCCATGATCATCCGGTCCGCAAAAGTGCCGCTGTCGCCTTCGTCGGCGTTGCAGACGATATATTTACGCTCGCCCGGCGCATCGAGAACCGTCTTCCACTTGATGCCTGTCGGGAAGCCCGCACCGCCGCGCCCGCGCAAGCCGGAATCGGTGACCTGCTTGACGATGTCGGCGGGCAACATCGAAATCGCCCGGCGCAGGCCGGCAAGGCCGCCATGGGCTTCATAGTCATCCAGAGAAAGGGGATCGGTGATGCCGCAGCGCGCGAAGGTAAGGCGCGTCTGACGCTTGAGGAATGGCAGCTCCTCCACCTCGCCGAGACAGCGGGCGTGGTCGCCGCCGGATATCAATCCGGCATCGAAGAGCGAAGCGACGTCCTTCGCCTTGATCGGCCCGTAGCCAATCCGCTTGCCGGCGACTTCGACCTCAATCAGCGGCTCCAGCCAGTGCATGCCGCGTGAGCCGTTGCGCACGATCTTGGCGTCGAGACCGCGAGCCGCAATCTCTTCGGAGATTGCCTTTGCAACGCGCTCGGCACCCAGTGCCAGCGCGGCAGCATCACGGGGAACATAGATCCGGACGGTCATCGACGTGCCTCCGAAATCAGCGCCTCGAGATCCGCGGCATCCAGCCGGCCATGAACCTCGTCATCCATCATCGCGGATGGCGAGCACGAACAGAGGCCGAGACAGAAGACGGGTTCAAGGGTAATCGCCCCATCCGGCGTGGTCCCGTGCCAATCCACGCCGAGCAGCGCCTTGACGCGCTCGGCAAGCGCATCGCCACCCATCGACTGACAGGCCTCGGCGCGACAGAGCTTTAGCACGTGCCGGCCGGCCGGATGATCGCGATAGTCGTGATAGAAGGTGACGACGCCATGCACTTCGGCGCGCGAAAGATTGAGCTCCTTCGCGATAACAGGCAGGGCCTCCTGCGGCACATAGCCGAATTCATCCTGGATCTCGTGGAGGATCGGCAGCAACGGGCCTTCGAGATGTTTGAGATGATCGATGATCGCGTAAGTGCGCGTCGCGATATCGTCTTTGGCGACATGAATATTCATCAGCAGCCCTCCCACGGCCTGCAAATTGCACGTCGCGGCCTCGGGCAGGCGGGCTTTCTTTAGAACCCTTGGCTGACAGAACCGCTCGCGTTCGTTCATTATAGAACCTTCTCAGGGATGGACGAAGCGATCAATAATGCTGTTCCGTCAAACGATAGACGTTTCCTATCAAGATTCCGGGTCTTCGGCGAGGATCCGGGCCTCATGCAGCAGGGCAGAGACCAGCGGCGTAAAGGGCTCACGATGCGTCGCGACCAGACCAACAAGATGGTGCGCCTTCGGCTCGATGATGGGGATCATCCGGATCTCGGCGGGAAAGCCGAAGGATTTCGCAACATTGCGTGGCATGATGCTGGCCCAGCGTCCGGTTCGAACATGCGAGAACAACACGATCATCGAATTCGATTCGAGCGTCGGATGCGCCGTCACGCCGGCTTCGGCCAAGTGTTGATTGATAATGCGGCGGTTCTGCATGTCCGCCGTCAATAGACAAAGCCGAAGATTACCCACCTCCTTCCATGTGACGCTGTCACGATCCGACAGAGGGCTGCCGGCAGCGGTAATCAGGTTGTAGTGCTCGGCATAGAGCGGCACGCTGGTCACGCGTCCAAGCGGCTCGTTTTCGAGGTAGGTGATCCCGGCATCGATCTCGAGATTCTCCAGCATGCTGAGCACCTGCAGCGAATTGCGCGAGACGATGGAAAAGGTCACATCCGGATGCCGCTCCTGAAATGGCGTTGTGATGCGCGGCAGCATAGCGAGCGCCGTCGGGATCACAGCGATCCTGATATGTCCGGACAGGCCCTTGCGAGCCGCCCGCATCTCTTCGCGCATCGTGCGGGCGTCGCCAACAATGCGCCGCGCCCATTCGAGCACGCGCTGACCCTCGGGCGTCAGCCCCTGGAAACGCGAGCCGCGCTGCACCAGCATGACGCCAAGCTGATCCTCGAGCTGGCGAATGGCAGCAGACAGCGTTGGCTGCGAGATACCGCATTCCTCCGCAGCGCGGCCGAAATGCTTCTCATTGGCGAGCGCGATGAAATATTCCAACTTATCGATCATTCGGCCTCTCTGCCGAACTGCGGCAATCCGCCATCTTCACGTCAGACAAAGCGGTCCGCAAGGCCGATTGTCAGTTGTCGTGTGTCCCCGGAAACATCGCGAACAGAAAATGCAGCAGCGAGGTCGTGTGAGGATGAGCTACGCTGTAATAGATGAGACGTCCTTCGCGACGACCTGAGACCAGCCCATCCAGTCTGAGACGCGCCAACTGCTGCGACACCATCGCTTGCTGAATGCCAAGGCTTTCCTCCACCTGGCCCACCATCTTTTCTCCCTCCGTGAGGAGGCAAAGGATGATCAATCGCGTGTGATGGGAGAGTGCCTTGAGAAAGTCGCTCACGTCCTCGCAGAAAGCGTCTGCAGATCCCGATCGGCCATGCCCGATTTCGGTGTAGCAAGTGCTTTTGTATCCCTGATTGCATAAACAATGTGCAGGAAACGAAACCACACCATATTGGCAGCAGCCAGCGATTTGGATCTGTCAAAATGCCAAAAAAGTCCCGCTCAGCAGATGAGCTGGCCGCCGTTGATCTCGAGCACCTGGCCGGTGATGTAGCCGGAGAGGGAAGGCGCCGAAAGGAAGAGGTACGCAGGTGCGCAGTCCTCCGAGGTGCCCAGTCGCTGCAAGGGAATGGTCTTGCGGGTCTGCTCCAGCTTATCCGGCGACGAGTACCGCTGGTGGAAGTCCGTTTCGATCGTTCCAGGCGACACGCAGTTGACGCGAATACCGTCGGGCGCGAGCTCCCTTGCCAGCGCTTTGGAATAGGTTGCGACAAATGCCTTCGACGCCGAATAGATCGCCGAACCGGGGCTGCCGCCCGTCACCGCAGAAATCGAGACGGTGTTGACGATCGCCGCCTCCTGCGATGCCCGCAGGGCCGGGAGAAGCGCGCGCGTCACCTCGACGACCGAGGTCTGGTTCAGCCGCACAATCGTTTGATACTGCTCGTCGCTCAGGTCCCCTGCCGGAAAGCGGCCGACCATGGTTCCGGCATTGTTGATGAGCACATGGATCCGGTCGAATGTTGCAAGTGCCTTCTCCGCAAATCCGCTTGTGGCGCCCGGCGTTGAAAAGTCGGCGGCAACGAGAACCGCCCGGCGGTCCTCTTCCGCTGTCAGCAGAAAATCAGGCAAATCGCGGTCGGCGCCGCGGCCGAGATGCACCAGCACTCTCGCCCCACAATCGAGAAATTGCCGCGCCACCTCTAGGCCGATACCCCTACCCCCGCCAGTGACGACCACGTTGCGGTTTTCGAACAGCTTGGGGTGAAACATCCAGTCCTCCACGGCGTGATTGAGCCGTTTGCGGCTCCTGCGTTGTTGTGATGCAGCGAGGGGAACGTTGCCTAGTCATCGGTTTCCAGCAGACGCGGACCCGGCCCATCCTTTGCCAGCCGATCATAGGGATTGCGCAGCGGGCAGCTTTCAACCGAGAGGCAACCACAGCCGATGCAATCCGTCAACCGGTCGCGCAGGGCGACGAGGCGATTGATGCGGGCATCGAGGTCCTCCTTCCAAAGTGCCGACAGCCGCTGCCAATCCGAAGCGGTCGGCGTGCGGCCCTGCGGCAGCGTATCGAAAGCTGCCTGGATCTCCGCCAAGGGAATCCCGACACGCTGCGCGACCTTGATGATACCGACGCGCCGGAGCACATCACGGCCGAAGCGGCGCTGATTGCCACGCGAGCGGATGCTGGAAATGAGGCCTTTCGCTTCGTAGAAATGCAGCGCAGAGACGGCAAGCCCGCTGCGTTCGGCGACGTCGCCGACCGTGAGCAGTTTCCTGAAGGGATTGGTGAAGCCTTCTTCCACGGCGCAGACCTCAAGTTTGCTTGAGGTAGTCTAGTCGCGCGCTTCGCCGCTGTCCACTTGCCATTGGTTCTCGCAACGACCGAGAACGTGAGAACACATAAAAAAGCGGCCAAAAGGCCGCTTCAAGATGCGAGAGTTTAGCGTAGATCAATCCGGGTTGATCACACCCTGCAGATGCGTCAGTTCCATGATGTAGTGTTCCAGACGCGACTTGTGCTCATGATGCACAGCGTCTTCGCTTTCTCTCTTCGCCGCTTCGATGCGAAGCGTCAGTTCGTCCTTCGAGAGATCCTGAACGATGACCGCGGACTCAGCCAACAGCGTGCATCCGGTCGGCAGAATGTCGGCAAAGCCGCCAAAAACCACGTAATCCTGCTTCGAACCGTTGGCCGAACGAACGCTGACGATGCCAGGCTTGATCGTCGTCATCGTCGGGGCGTGGTTCGCCATAACGGTCATCTCGCCGTCGGTTGCCGGAATGACAACTTCTGTCACCATCTCCGAAAGGAGCAAGCGCTCGGGAGATACGAGTTCAAAATTGAAATTGTCAGCCATCAGTGACTTACCTTCTCGGCGGCTTCTGTATCTTGCAAATTGGTCCCGCAGAACGGGCAGTGCGCTATCGCCTGATCGAGATACCCAAGACCTTCCTCGGTCTGGATCAGTCCCACCACCATCATCAGCTTGCCATCGTCGGATCTATAGATCGTCGGCGCGGCCGGAGCGGGAAGCTCTGCTGCGACTTCCCGAAGGGCGTCGCAGCAGAAGATCTCGTTGAGAGCGTCGCTCATCAGGCAGCTGCGGACAGCTTCTTGGCCTTCTCGATGGCTTCGTCGATCGAGCCGACCATGTAGAAGGCAGCTTCCGGCAGGTGGTCGTATTCGCCGTTGACGAGGCCCTTGAAGCCCTTGATCGTGTCTTCGAGCGCGACGAGCTTGCCCGGCGAACCAGTGAAGACTTCAGCGACGAAGAACGGCTGCGACAGGAAGCGCTCGATCTTACGGGCGCGGGCAACGGCCAGCTTGTCCTCTTCGGACAGTTCGTCCATGCCAAGGATGGCGATGATGTCCTGCAGGGATTTGTAGCGCTGCAGCGTCGACTGAACCTTACGAGCCACTTCGTAGTGCTCTTCGCCGACAACGATCGGGTCGAGCATACGCGACGTGGAGTCGAGCGGGTCGACGGCCGGGTAGATACCCTTTTCAGCGATCGAGCGCGACAGAACGGTGGTTGCGTCCAGGTGGGCAAACGAGGTCGCCGGAGCCGGGTCGGTCAAGTCGTCGGCCGGAACGTAAATCGCCTGAACCGAGGTGATCGAACCGGTCGTCGTGGTCGTGATGCGTTCCTGCATCTGGCCCATGTCCGTGGCGAGCGTCGGCTGATAGCCGACGGCCGAAGGAATACGGCCGAGCAGTGCCGACACTTCGGACCCTGCCTGCGTGAAGCGGAAGATGTTGTCGACGAAGAACAGAACGTCCTGACCCTGGTCGCGGAAGTTTTCAGCAACCGTCAAACCGGTCAGAGCGACGCGAGCGCGCGCACCCGGCGGTTCGTTCATCTGGCCGTAAACGAGCGCAGCCTTGGAGCCTTCGCCACCGCCGTGCTTGTTGACGCCGGATTCGATCATTTCGTGGTAAAGGTCGTTGCCTTCGCGAGTACGTTCACCCACGCCAGCGAAAACCGAGTAACCACCGTGCGCCTTGGCGACGTTGTTGATCAGTTCCATGATGAGAACGGTCTTGCCGACGCCTGCACCGCCGAAGAGGCCAATCTTGCCGCCCTTTGCGTAAGGAGCGAGAAGATCGACGACCTTGATGCCGGTGACGAGGATCTGCGCTTCCGTGGACTGATCGACGTAGGCGGGCGCGTCCTGATGGATGGCGCGCTTCGAGGCGGTCACCAGCGGACCTGCTTCGTCAACCGGCTCGCCGATGACGTTCATGATACGGCCGAGCGTTTCCGGACCAACCGGAACGGCGATCGGAGCGCCGGTGTCAGAAACCGACTGACCGCGAACCAGACCTTCGGTCGAGTCCATGGCGATCGTGCGAACTTCGTTCTCGCCGAGGTGCTGTGCGACTTCGAGAACCAGGCGGTTGCCGCCGTTGCTCGTCTCAAGCGCGTTCAAAATCGCCGGCAGTTCGCCTTCGAAAGCAACGTCCACGACGGCGCCGATAACCTGCGTGACCTTGCCGGCAGAGCCTGCCGCAGTCTTCTTGGGGGTAGCTGCCTTAGCCATCTTCTTACCCTCTTTCCCTAACCTCAGAGCGCTTCCGCGCCCGAAATGATTTCAATGAGTTCCTTGGTGATCTGAGCCTGACGCTGACGGTTGTAGTTGAGCGTCAGCTTGTTGATCATTTCACCAGCGTTGCGCGTTGCATTGTCCATCGCGCTCATCTTGGCGCCCATTTCGCCGGCGACGTTCTCAAGGAGCGCGCGGAAGATCTGGACGGAGATGTTGCGCGGGATCAGATCCTCGAGGATCGATGTCGGATCCGGCTCGTATTCGTAGACTGCACCGGCGTGCGCCGCATCTTCGACAACGGCCGTAGGAGCCGATGCCGGGATGAGCTGCTGTGCCGTCGGAACCTGCGAAATCACCGACTTGAATTCGGAGTAGAACAACGTGCAGACGTCGAACTCGTCGGCCTCGAACATCTCGATGACGCGCTTGCCGATCTGGTCGGCATTCTCGAAGCCGACCTTCTTCACCTCACGCAATTCCTTGCGCTCGACGATGAGCGAAGCGAATTCACGGCGCAGAACGTCGTAACCCTTCTTGCCGACGGTAAAGATCTTAACCGTCTTGCCTTCGGCGAGAAGCTTGCGAGCGTGATCGCGCGCACAGCGCGAGATCTGCGAGTTGAAGCCGCCGCACAGGCCGCGTTCGGCGGTGCAGACGACCAGCAGATGAACCTGGTCCTTGCCGTTGCCCGTCATCAGAGCCGGCGCACCGTCGGCCTCCGTCATCGCACCAGCAATGTTTGCCAGAACGGCACCCATGCGCTGCGAGTACGGACGAGCGGCCTCAGCCGCCTCCTGGGCACGCCGAAGCTTCGCCGCGGCGACCATCTTCATCGCCTTGGTGATCTTCTGCGTCGCCTTGACGGAGGCGATCCGGTTTTTCAGATCCTTAAGTGAAGGCATCCGTTATCCGTCCTTTGGGTCCGATTAGGCGAAGGACTTCGCGAAGCTATCGATGGCAGCCGTGAGCTTGCCCTTCGTATCGTCGCTGATTGCCTTGTCCGTGCGGATCGTGTCGAGGATAGCCGAGCCTTCCGAGCGAAGGTACGACAGCAGGCCCTGTTCGAACTTGCCGACCTGCGCGACCTGGATCTTGTCGAGGTAGCCGTTGACGCCGGCGAAGATCACCGCAACCTGCTCTTCCGTCTTCAGCGGTGAGAACTGCGGCTGCTTCAGGAGTTCGGTGAGACGTGCGCCGCGGTTCAGCAGGCGCTGCGTCGAGGCGTCGAGGTCGGAACCGAACTGAGCGAAGGCGGCCATTTCGCGATACTGTGCGAGTTCGCCCTTGATCGAGCCGGCAACCTGCTTCATCGCCTTGACCTGCGCGGCGGAGCCGACGCGTGAAACCGACAGACCGACGTTAACGGCCGGACGGATACCCTGATAGAACAGGTCGGTTTCGAGGAAGATCTGACCGTCGGTGATCGAGATCACGTTGGTCGGAATGAAGGCCGAAACGTCGTTGCCCTGGGTTTCGATGACAGGCAGAGCCGTCAGAGAGCCAGCGCCCTTTTCGTCGGAGAGCTTTGCAGCGCGCTCGAGGAGACGCGAGTGCAGGTAGAAAACGTCGCCCGGATAAGCTTCGCGGCCCGGCGGGCGGCGCAGCAGGAGCGACATCTGGCGATAAGCAACAGCCTGCTTGGACAGGTCGTCGTAACCGATCAGCGCGTGCTGACCGTTGTCACGGAAGTATTCGCCCATCGTGCAGCCGGCAAACGGCGCCAGGTACTGCATCGGAGCCGGATCGGAAGCCGTTGCGGCAACGACGATCGAGTACTTCATTGCGCCGCGTTCTTCGAGAACCTTGACGAACTGGGCAACGGTCGAACGCTTCTGGCCGATAGCGACGTAGACGCAGAACAGCTTCTCGCTGTCCGGGCCGTTGTCGTGGATCGCCTTCTGGTTCAGGATCGTGTCGAGAATGATCGCGGTCTTGCCCGTCTGGCGGTCACCGATGACAAGCTCGCGCTGGCCACGGCCGACCGGGATGAGCGCGTCGATAGCCTTGAGGCCGGTCGACATCGGCTCATGAACCGACTTGCGCGGAATGATGCCCGGAGCCTTGACGTCGACGCGCGCGCGGCGGGTCGAATTGATCGGGCCCTTGCCGTCGATCGGATTGCCGAGAGCATCGACAACGCGGCCGAGCAGCTCCGGACCAACCGGAACGTCAACGATGGCGCCGGTCCGCTTGACGGTGTCGCCTTCCTTGATGTCGCGGTCCGAACCGAAAATAACAACACCGACGTTGTCCGATTCCAGGTTCAGCGCCATGCCACGGATGCCACCGGGGAACTCGACCATTTCGCCTGCCTGAACATTGTCCAGACCGTAAACGCGAGCGATACCGTCACCGACGGAGAGAACCTGACCGACTTCCGAGACTTCTGCCTCTTTGCCGAAGTTTTTGATCTGGTCTTTGAGAATTGCGGAAATTTCCGCAGCGCGGATATCCATCAGCCGACCTCTTTCAATGCAAGCTTAAGGGTAGAGAGTTTCGTACGAAGAGACGTATCAATCTGACGGGACCCGACCTTCACGATCAGACCGCCAAGAATTGACGGGTCAACCGTGACGGCAATCGCCACGTCTTTGCCGGTGACGCCCTTGAGCGCCGCCTTCAATTCGGTTTCCTGCGCTGCATCAAGCGCATGGGCCGAGGTGACCTCGGCAGTAATTTCGCCACGCTGGTTTGCAGCAATGATGCGGAAGGCCCTGATCATGCCCGGGAGAGCAAAGAGGCGGCGGTTACGCGCCACGACCTTCAGGAAGTTCGCGAAGAAGCTGCTGATTCCAGCCTTCTCGCTGATGGCAACGATCGCCTTGAGCTGGTCGTCGGCCGAGAAAACAGGGCTCGAAACGAAACGCTTCAGGTCGTCGCTCTCGTCGAGCATCGCCTGGAACTGGTCGAGGTCCTTGGTGACGCTTTCGACGGCGCCCTGCTCGAGCGCCAACTCGAACAGCGACGAGGCATAGCGCTCTGCAACACCAGAAGTAAGCTGGGATGTGTCTGCCACTGGCCCAAATTTCCCTGATTTCAACTCAAGAATCCGGTCGCCGGCGGGCGCCTGACCTAGGATCTTGAATTCGTTATGATTTCCCCCAGAAATCGCAAGAGAAGCCTCTTGCTTCTTCCGAAATTCGGGGTCCGTCTAACATAGGATGTTCGGACTCGCAACACGCGTAACGCCCGAATACGGCTTTCGTATCGATTTCTAACGCAAAAATGCTCAAAGCCCGGCAAGCAGGAGCTCAACGCGAGAAATATCCGCTCAACTCAAGCGGAAAAGAAACCGAAAACATAGGCGAGCGGAAGAGCTGCCAGAACGATCTGCACAACCAGAAGTAAATAGTTGAGAATCGTGCTCCCCTTATCTGAAAGGAGCGAGATGACGCGCGCAAATGCGGCCATGGCGAAGGAGACGCCAAGGGCCATGTAGATCCAGTCCTGCGCCAGCATGATGGCCGAGAGACCGAAGCCGAGATAGAAGCCGCCGACGGAGCGTTGCTCGGCATAGCCGTCGCGCCGGCCCTCGCGTGGCATCACGCCGACCAACCGCATCGCATAGCCCGGCGCAAACATGATGATGAAGCCCGCCAAGGCGGTAAATGCCGCTGCTGCGAAGGCGAGCTGTTCGCCCAGCTCCGTTGGAAAATAAAAGTCCATGACCGACCCCGAATCCCCTGTTTCGCCGTCCTTATGCCATGATTGCCGTACCGGGCAAAAGCCCGTAGGAGAGCGATCTACAGGAAGCTTTGCGGGTCCACGTCGAGCTGCACATGCACCGACCCGCGCTCCTTTGGCGCTTGCGCAAGCATCGCCCTGAGAAATGCCTGCATGTCGGAGTTTCGCCGGCCATGCACGAGAAGCCGGAAGCGATAGCGGCCTCGCACCAGCGCAAGCGGTGCTTCCGCAGGTCCGAGCACGGAGATGCCGGAAACAGCCGGTGCGGCGTTTCTAATGCCGCGGGCATGGTTTTCCGCATCGTGGCGCGTTTCCGCCGAGACGATGATCGACGCCAGCCGTCCGAATGGCGGCAGGATCGCCCGTTCGCGCTCGGCAATCTCGCGTTCGTAGAAGGCGCTCGCATCGCCCGACACGATCGCCTGCATGACGGGATGTTGCGGCTGGTAGGTCTGCAACAGGCCGTGGCTCTTCAGGCCGGTACGGCCGGCGCGGCCCGTCACCTGCGAGAGAAGCTGAAAGGTGCGTTCGGCGGCGCGCGGATCGCCATTGGCAAGCCCGAGATCGGCATCGACGATGCCAACCAGCGTCATCAGCGGGAAGTTATGCCCCTTTGCGACGAGCTGCGTACCGATGACGATATCGGCCTCCCCTTTCGCAATGGCCTCGAGCTCGAGCCGCAACCGCTTGACGCCGCCCATGATGTCGGACGAGAGCACGATCGTTCGCGCCTCGGGGAAATGGCGCTCCACTTCTTCAGCGATGCGCTCAACACCAGGCCCGCAGGCAACGAGATGATCGAGGGTGCCGCATTCCGGGCAGGCTTCCGGCGTGCGTTCGGCATGACCGCACTGATGACATTGCAACTGTCTTTTGAACCGGTGCTCGACGAGCCAGCTGGAGCATTGCGGGCACTGGAAGCGATGTCCGCAGACGCGGCAGAGCGTCAGCGGCGCATAACCTCGACGGTTGAGGAAGAGAAGCGCCTGCTGCTGCTTCTCGATCGTCTTGCCGATCGCGCGGATCAGGACCGGCGACAGGAAGCCGCCGCGCTCAGGCGCATGACGGCGCATGTCGATGAGGTGTAGATCGGGCAACGCCGCGTCGCCGAAGCGGGTCGGCATGTGAATGGTACTGTAACGCCCGCTCTGGCCATTGACCTGGCTTTCGACCGAGGGCGTGGCGGAGACGAGAACCACTGGAAAATCAGCGATCCGTGCGCGCACGACGGCCATGTCGCGGGCATTGTAATAGACCCGATCCTCCTGTTTGTAGGCAGGATCATGCTCTTCATCGACAATGATGAGGCCTAAATCCTCGAACGGCAGAAACAGGGCCGAGCGAGCACCGGCAACGACGCGCACCTCGCCCGTGACCGCCTGACGCCAGACCTTCTCGCGGGTGCGCGGCGCCAGGTCGGAATGCCATTCGGCGGGCTTTGCGCCGAAGCGATCCTGAAAGCGCTCCAGAAAGCTCGCCGTCAGCGCGATCTCCGGCAGGAGGATCAGCACCTGCTTGCCGCGCTTCAGCGTTTGCGCGATCGCTTCGAAATAGACTTCCGTCTTTCCCGAACCGGTGACGCCATCGATCAGCGATACGGCAAACTCACCCTTACGAACCTCGGCCAGAATCTCGTCTGCCGCCTCCCTTTGCGGGCCTTCGAGCCGCGCGGCCGTGAAGTCGGGATCGGGTTTGGCAACCAAGGGCGGCGGCGGCAGGAATACGGTTTCGAAAATGCCCTGACTTACCAGACCGTCGACCACGCTTGTCGATACGCCGGCGGCATGGGCAAGCCCGCTTCGCGTCCAGGAGAGGCCATCCCCGGCGATATCGAGCACACGGGCGCGCGCTGGCGTCATCCGTTCCGGTTCGCCGCCGACGAAGCGCAGGCCCTCAACCATCGGTTCCGGCTCGAAGGCATTTGGCGCCCGCAGCGCCATGCGCGCCACGAGACCGGGCGGCGAGAGCGTATAGCTTGCCACCCAATCGACGAAGTCGCGCATCTCCTTGGTAAGCGGCGGGCAATCGAAGACATGGCTGATCGGCCTCAGCTTCTTCGGATCGACCCCGTCCTCGTCGCCATCCCAGACGACGCCGATCACCTGCCTCGGGCCGAGCGGCACCTGCACGACCGAGCCCGGCTCGACGGCCATTCCCTCGGGCACGGCATAGGAATAGGGCTTCGGCGCGGGCATGGGAACGAGAACCGGCACCGTGCGGTTGGCCGGCGGCGTCTTAAACAGCGCTCCAAAGAGATCGGACGAATCTGTGCTCATCGGGCGAGACCATGCCCGGATCGGCGTAAAAAGAAAACCTGGAAGACCCTGCCCACCGACTTACTCGTCCTCGTCGATGACGCCGGTGAGCCGCATACCCTCGATCCAGGTGGCGCCGTCCTGCCGCACGACATGGCGTGCGCGTGCACCGCACCGCTCGCGCACGGCCGCCGCCAGCGGTTCGGAATGGGTGACGATCCAGATCTGGCTGCTCTGCGCCGCGTCCGCGATCATGTCGGCCAGCGGCGGCAGCATATCGGGATGCAGGCTTGCCTCCGGTTCGTTCAGCGCAATCAGCGGCGGCAAACGGTAGGACATCAGCGCCGCGGCTAGGCCGAGGAAACGAACCTGTCCGTCCGACAGCTCGCGCGGCTGAAACACCCGGTTCGGAAACTCCGGGAAGGAAAGGCCGAACGCCGCCGTCTCGTCAGGCAGCGGCACGACGAGCCGCGCACCGCCGAGGGCCGCGGCGATCGCCCGATCGAGGTCGACAGTGTCCTCCCGCGTATGCACCAGCGTTGCAAAGACCGCGGCGATATTGTTACCGTCCTCGTCCAACAGCGGCGCCGTCACGGCAAGGCAGGGCGCACGCAGCGGTGAGAGCCGATCCGTCCGGAAACCGTGAAAGAAACGCCACCCATCGATCGCGCGGCGAAACGTCCCAATCTCGGGATAGTGCCCTGCATCGCCAAGAAGCGCGATTGCCGTTTCCGAGGTCAGCGCCTGCTCCGGGTAATCTTGCATCCGGCCATTCGGCCCCCGAACGGCGATGGCGGGGCCAGCGCGCTTCATCATCGTCACCGGTCGCGTCCCGGTCTCGACCGAGAGCTCCTCGGCCTTGATCTGCGGTTCGAAGGGAAAGCCCGCCGCAGCCGTGGGCGGCCGCAAACCGGCCTCGACGCGATAGCGGAAGGTGATCGCCCTTTCCTCGTCCAGAAGCTCGGTTTCCAGGCGGATCCGCAACGACCCCTCAGCATCCCGGCGCGGACCGGACCACAGCGCCGAGAACATCCCGCCTTCGGCCGCGATCTCATGTGCCAGCCGCCCGCGCGTTGCCGCCTGAATGAGCTGCAGCGCCCGGTAGAGATTGGATTTCCCGACCCCGTTCTCGCCGATGAAGAGGTTGATGCCCGAGAGATCCATGCGGATCGATCGCAGGGATCGGTAGTTCTGGGCAAACATCGAGCGGAGCAGCATGCCTCGCTATAGCCGATCCGATCAGGGAATTGAATGGGCACTGGCCAGTTCCGCCCCCGCCGGCGGGACCAGCGGCAGGAATTGCGCGTCGTCATCCATGTCGAGGGCGCGCACCGTATGGTCTTCCAATGCCTTGGTCACCTCGTTGATATCGCCCTCGAGATTTTCCACCGGGATCAGATTGCCGACCACGAAGTCGAAGCGGTCACCCCGCTTGTTCAAAAGCTCGTGAAAGACGGTCATGTCCCTGAGCTCCGTCGACCACTTTGCGAGCCAGTAAAAAAGGCCGGAATTGCGCGCCGTCATATGCACCGGCAGGATCGGGAGATTGTACTTGCGGGCAAGACCAACGGCGGAGGTTTTCCAGGGACGTTCGTTTAACCGGCCATTCGCCCAATAGGCAATGCGCCCGGACGGAAAAAGTACAGTTGCCTTGCCTTCCCTGACCGCACGGTTGGTGATCTGCAGCGTCTCGCGGGTCTTGAGCTTGCTTTTATACTCTTCACGCCATTCGACCGGAATGATGACCTCGGCAAAGCGCGGATTGACGCGTATGGCATCGCGGTTGGCGAACACCATGATGTCGGGCCGCTTGCTCTTCAAGAGATCGAAGACGGCAACCCCGTCGGCAATGCCGGTCGGATGGTTGCTGACGAGTATGAAGCCGCCGATATCAGGAATGCGTTCGCCATGCCTGACGTTGATCTCGAGCTTCAACAGGTTGCTCATGTACTCGAAGCACTGAAAGCCGGGCATGTTCGCGACGTCGTTGGCGAAGCTGATGGCCCTGTGGTAGCGCAGGAGCGTGTGGAGAAAGGGCCGCATAATCGGCCAGAGCGGGTGCTTGACGATTCTCTGTCCGCGCTCAGCAATCAACGTGTCAACGATATGTCCCGGCTTGCCATGCGAGACGAGGGCAATCGCTTCCGCGAATTGTCCGAAAGCGGTCGTGGGATGGCGCCGTGGCATGCAAGATCCTGCGTCGTTGGGAAACCAGTTACGTCGATTAATATGATGGAACGATGACAACCACTTGGGCGGTATTAGCAATTCCATAACTGTCGGTCCTTCAGAATTGGCAGCCGGAATGGCAAATTCAAGGGCCAGACACGTGAACGAACTCCTGATCATCGCCGACCCGCGCCTGATGGCGGAACGCACCGCCTGGCTCGACAGCCTGGCCCACGAGCGTCGCCTTTCGGAGCACACGCTGAATGCCTATGAGCGCGACACGCGCCAGTTCCTGACCTTCCTGACCGGTCACCTTGGCGGTCCTGCGACGCTGAAAGATATCCACGCGCTGCGGCCTGCGGACTTCCGCGCATTCCTCGCCGCCCGCCGCAAGGAGGGATTGGGAGCGCGCTCGCTTGGCCGCAATCTTGCCGGGCTACGCTCACTGCTGCGTTATTTCGAAAAGAAAGGGCTGGTGAATGCCGCCGGCGCCGGTGCGATCCGCTCGCCAAAGCAACCGAAGTCGCTGCCGAAGCCACTTTCCGATAGGCAAGCCATCACCGTCGTCAGCAACGAGGCGCAACTGCACGAGGAACCCTGGATTGCGGCGCGCGATGCCGCCGTTTTTGCCTTGCTCTACGGCTGCGGCCTGCGCATTTCCGAAGCACTCGACCTGACACCTGATGATTTCAACCGCGGCGCGGCAACGCTGCGCATCACCGGCAAGGGCAACAAGACCCGCCTCGTGCCGCTGCTCACCGTGGTCTTCGAGGCGGTCGAGACATATCGGTCTCTGTGTCCATACCATCTCGAAGGCGAGCAGCCTCTCTTCCGCGGCGCGCGCGGCGGCAAGCTGCAGGCGGCGATCATCCAGCGTACCATGCAGAAGATGCGAAGCGCCTTCGGACTGCCGGAGACGGCGACGCCGCACGCCCTGCGACACTCCTTCGCGACCCACCTGCTGGCCGGTGGTGGCGATCTCAGAACCATCCAGGAACTCCTCGGCCATGCCAGTCTTTCGACGACCCAGGTCTACACAGGTGTGGATTCCTCACGTTTGCTTGAAGTTTACGACCGTGCCCATCCGCGGGCGTAATCTTTTGTTAACAGCTTCTCTTAAAGGAATATCCGCACGCGAAGCGTAGAGCTTAGCGATCCAGAGTGACCGGAACACCATCATGACGATCTCCATCGGCCACCGCAGCCTGCACATCGCATCGCCAAGCAATATCCTGCTCTGGCTGATCGCTGCATTTCATATGCTGCTTGCGGCAACGCTGATCGCAGTTCTGTTCTCGGTCTCGCCGGCAGCGGCTGCAGATGATGGCGCCTGCACCGGCCGCAATATCCTGACCGATCTGAAGCAGAGCGACCCTTCGCGCTACGCCGAAGCGGTCAAGGAAGCGGACGCCGTGCCAAACGGCAAGGGCATTTTCTGGAAGATCGAAAAGCCGGGCGTGAAACCATCCTGGTTGCTCGGCAGCATGCATGTCACCGATCCGCGTGTGCTGCAACTTCCGCCACGCACGCAGGCAGCCCACGATGCTGCCGACACCATCGTGATCGAATCAGACGAGATCCTCGACGAGAAAAAGGCATCCGCCGCTCTATTGATGAAGCCGGATCTGATGATGTTCACGGACGGGACGACGATTGAAAAGCTTCTATCCCACGAAGACTACATCCGCCTGGAAGAAGGACTGAGGCAGCGCGGAATCCCGCTTGCCGCGGTCTCGCGCATGCGCCCCTGGATGATATCGAGCGTCGTTGCCCTGCCCGGCTGCGAAATGGCCCGCAAGGCAAAGGGCGTACAGTTCCTCGACCAGAAGATTGCCGCCGACGCCGTTGCCGAAGGCAAAGAGGTCAAAGGCTTGGAAACGCTCGCCGAGCAGCTGCAGGCGATGGCAGACCTGCCGACCGAATTCCACATGAAGTCGCTGATTGAAACGCTGGCTTTGGGATCGAAGATGAACGATGTCGTGGAAACGATGACCGATCTTTATCTCTCCGGTGATATCGGCATGACCATTCCGATGCTGAAGACCGTCTCGCCCGACGGCAAGGACGAGGACAGCGATTATGCCGCCTTCGAGCAGCGCATCATCCTCGACCGCAACAAGGTGATGGCCGAGCGAGCAGCCCCGATCCTTGCCAACGGCAACGTCTTCATGGCCGTCGGTGCGCTCCATCTTCCCGGCGAAGGCGGCGTCATCGAGCTGCTGCGCAAGCAGGGTTTTACGCTGACGGCCGTGAACTAGCGCCCAATCGTCATCCGTCGAAGAACGGTGCTCTTCCATGAACTGGTGGACGAGGGCACCGGCTTACATGTGCCGCGATCAAGGCCCACAGGACAACCTTCAGCACGTCGGCGTGCAGCGATCCCGCCGGATCGACCCCGGGGTAATAAGCAGCAATCCCCGTCACCGGCATAGCGAAAATGAACGCATACAGGCCGAAATGGACGACCTTTGCCACAAGGCGGAAGATTGCCGGTTCTTCGCTGACCACCGGCGGCCCACCCTGGACGCGACGCAGACACACGCGAACAATCGCAAGTGCCAATATGGCGGTGCCGACATAGGCGTGACTGTTGGCCGCCGAGACCTGGTCGGCGGACGCAATGCCGCCGCGACGCATCGCCCGATGCCATTCGTTCATGCCATCGGGAAACAGCAGATTAAAGACGATGACCAGAGCCACCCCCCGTGAAGGAGGCGCTGCGGCAGGCTGTATGCATCGACAGGTGTGGACTGCATAGGCTTCCCCTCGACCGATTCTAGAATCATTCGAAAGTAAAGCGGCCGCCTGTCAGCGGACAAGCGGCCGATCGCATATTGCCGAAATTCAAGATTACATGTGGATCGGCTTGAAGAACGCGGCGAGAGCGGCTTCCTTCACCGCTTCCGACATGGTCGGGTGAGCATGGCAGGTGCGGCCAAGATCTTCTGCAGAACCGCCGAATTCCATGAGGACGGCAATCTCGTGTATCATCTCGCCGGCTCCGAAACCGACGATATGACCGCCCAGGACACGGTCGGTTTCCTTGTCGGAAAGGATCTTCACGAAACCGTCGGTCGCCAACATGGCGCGGGCGCGACCGTTCGCTGTGAAGGGGAATTTCCCCACCTTGAAGGTGATCCCTGCAGCCTTCAGCTCTTCCTCGGTCTTGCCGACGGAGGCGACTTCCGGTTGCGTGTAGACGACGCTCGGGATGACGTCATAGTTCACGTGGCCATGCTGGCCGGCGAGGATTTCTGCCAGCGCAACGCCTTCGTCTTCGGCCTTATGGGCCAGCATCGGCCCCTTCACCACGTCGCCGATCGCGTAGATGCCGGGAACGTTGGTGCGGAAGTGACCGTCGATTTCGACGCGGCCACGATTATCAAGCTTTACGCCTGCTTCTTGCAGACCAAGGCCGGCCGTGTAGGGGGTGCGGCCGGTCGCGATCAGAACGACCTCGGCTTCGAGTGTCTGCGCCTCGCCGCCCTTGACCGGCTCGAAGCTCACCTTGGCACCCTTGCCGCCCTTCTCGACGCCCGTCACCTTCGAGCTCAGGTTGATGGCGATGCCCTGCTTGACGAGCATCCGCTGGAATTGCTTGGAGACTTCGCCATCCATGCCGCCGAGAATCGTATCGAGATATTCGACCACGGTCACCTTGGCACCGAGGCGCGACCAGACGGAGCCGAGCTCGAGGCCGATGACGCCACCGCCGACGACGATCAGTGTCTCCGGCACCTTCTCGAGCGCGATCGCGCCCGTCGAGGAGATGATCACCTTCTCGTCGATATCCACCTTCACGCCCGGAATGCCGGCGACGTCGGAGCCGGTGGCGATGACGATGTTCTTGCCTTCGATTTCCTGCACCTTACCGTCTTCGCCGGCCACGGAAACCTTGCCTGCCGACACAATCTTGCCGGCGCCCTGGAAGGCATCGATCTTGTTCTTCTTGAAGAGGAAGGCAACCCCGTCGACGTTCGACTTCACCGTCGCATCCTTGTGCGCCAGCATTTTTTCAAGGTTCAGCTTCGGCGCAGCGACTTCGATGCCGAGCGCGTCCATGCCGTGGCCAGCCTGATGGAACATTTCGGAGGCATGCAGCAACGCCTTGGACGGGATGCAGCCGACGTTCAGGCAGGTGCCACCGAACGTTGCACGCTTTTCAACGACAGCGACCTTGAGGCCGAGCTGCGCAGCCTTGATGGCAGCGACGTAGCCGCCAGGGCCGGTTCCGATAACGATTACATCATAGGACATTGTTCTTTTCCTTTTCGTTATTTGCTTAGTCGGCCGCGCGGGCGAGCGCGAGGCGGAAACCGAAGCCGACCAATGCGGCGCCGGTGATGCGGTTGAACCATTTGCCGCTTGCGATGAAGCGGTCGCGAATGGGCTTGACGGTGAAGAAGGTGGAAACGCCCGCAAACCAGGCGACGAGCGCCGTTGCCATGCCGATGCCGTAGCTAAGCTGGACGAGCGCCGGGGTGTCGTGATGCACCAGCGTCGAAAACAGCGACAGGAAGAACAGGACGGGTTTCGGATTGAGCGCATTGGTGATGAAGCCCATGCCGAGGCACCTGAGTGCCGAGATTGGCTTACGGTCCTCATCGGAAATTTCGATCTCGTTCACCTGGAAGCCCGGCTCGCGGAACGACTTGATGCCGAGGTAGACGAGATAGGCGACACCCGCCCACTTGATCATCGCGAACATCATCAGCGATTGGGAGACGATGAGGCCGAGACCTAGGATGGTGTAGCTGATGTGGAAGAGCAGCGAAAAGCCCATGCCAAGGCCGGTCATCATGGCTGCCCGGCGGCCATGCACGATGCTCTGGCCCAGGATGACGGCGAAGTCGGCGCCCGGTACGACGATGAAGATCGAAAAGACGGCCACCAGGCCCAAAAATTCGAAGTAGTATTGCATGGTGATATGGTCTCCGCGTCCTAACGGCCGCCGCTTACATTGAGTATGGCGCCCGTTATATAGGAAGCCGTCGGCGAGAGAAGGTAGAGGACCGCATCGGCGATTTCCTCCGCCGTGCCGGGCCTCTGCATCGGGATGCTCGGCGCCAGGTCGCGCGCGCGGTTCGGCAGGCCGCCGGATGCATGAATATCGGTATCGATGACGCCGGGACGGATGGCGTTCACGCGCACGCCCTCGTTCGCCACTTCTCGAGACAGACCGATGGTGAAGGTATCGATCGCGGCCTTCGACGCGGCGTAATCGACATATTGCGATGCCGAACCCAGAACCGCTGCCATAGAGGAAATGTTGACGATCGCCCCGCCTTTGCCGCCGTGCCTCGACGACATCCGCCGAACGGCTTCGGCCGCGCATAGAATCGAGCCGGTCACGTTGATCCGCATCATCCGCTCAAGGCGCTCGACGCTCATCTCATCGACGCGCTGCTGCGTATCGACGATACCGACGTTGTTGACCAGCCCATCGAGCCGCCCGAAATGCTTGTCGACCGCCTGGAACATCGAAACGATATCCGTCGCGCTGCCGACATCGCCCTTGATCGCGATTGCGTCGCCGCCCGCTGCCTTGACCTCCGAGGCGATCGCATCGGCAGCCGTACGGTTCGCCGCATAGTTCACCGCCAGGTTCCAGCCCTGCCGGGCAGCGAGGCGGCAGACCGCAGCGCCGATACCCCGGCTGCCGCCGGTGACGAGAAGAACCGGTCGTTGTGTCATTTCGCGCACTCCTTGAATGTCAGGACATCCCACGGCGCAACCTTAGCCTTGTCGTTGCCCCAGATCTGCGATTGGCGGATCGCCGGGCCGAGACCCGGCAGAAAGACGCTGTCGGCTGCGACCGCCGCTTCCGGCTGAAGGTTGTCGATCTCGCCCTTGGCATTCGCGCCGTAGATCGTGCCCTGCCAGATCGTGCAGGCGTCCAGATCCGCGCCTGTCACGTCACCGCCGGGGCATTTGAACATCACGATGCCGACGGCACGCTCCGGATCGTCCGAGGCCATGACATAGCCGTCGAGTTCGATCGAGGTTTTCAGCACTTTCAGCATGAACCGGTTGCTGGCAGCCGCCGCTTCCGAATTGATCGGCGTGAAACGCAGTTCGTAGGCGCCATCCCGGTCGGCATAGACGGCGCTCGCCTGCCTGCAGTCGGGAGCGCCGACAGCGGCCGCGGGCAGCGCCAGCAATAACGCGAGCGACGCCCCGATCCTGCCCAAGGCAAGGAGAGGCATCATGGTCACATGCCCTGTGGAGATTGCCAGCGACATCGCGCGCCCCGCTGAGGTGGAAAGGGCCGCTCACGCGGCCCAGTCGATTGCTTAGAGATCGAGAACCAGACGCTCCGGATCTTCCAGGCTTTCCTTGACGCGGACGAGGAAGGTCACGGCTTCCTTGCCGTCGACGATGCGGTGGTCGTAGGAGAGCGCGAGATACATCATCGGACGGATGACGATCTGGCCGCCGACGACGACGGGACGGTCCTGAATCTTGTGCATGCCGAGGATACCGGATTGCGGAGCGTTGAGGATCGGCGAGGACATCAGTGAACCGTATACACCGCCGTTGGTGATGGTGAAGGTGCCGCCCTGCATATCGGCCATCGACAGCGAACCGTCGCGAGCAGCCTTTGCCAGACGCGCCAGTTCCTTCTCGACTTCGGCGATCGACATCTGGTCGGCGTCGCGGATAACAGGAACGACGAGCCCCTTGTCCGTGCCGACGGCCATGCCGATGTGGCAGAAGTTCTTGTAGATGATGTCAGTGCCATCAATCTCGGCGTTAACAGCCGGAAGTTCCTTCAGCGCGTGGGTGATGGCCTTGGTGAAGAAGCCCATGAAGCCGAGCTTCACGCCATGCTTCTTTTCGAAGACGTCCTTGTACTTGGCGCGCAGATCCATGACCGCCTTCATGTCCACCTCGTTATAGGTGGTGAGCATGGCAGCGGTGTTCTGGGCGTCTTTCAGGCGCTTGGCGATCGTCTGGCGCAGGCGCGTCATCTTCACGCGCTCTTCGCGGCCCGCATCCTCGACCGTTGACGGGCCGCGGGCAGCAGCCGGTACGGCAGGGGCAGCAGCCGGGGCGGAGATGCCTTTGGCAACAGCGGCGATCACGTCACCCTTCAGCACCTGGCCGCGCTTGCCGCTGCCGTCGACCTGATCGGCCGACAGGTTGTTCTCGGCAAGCATCTTGGCGGCAGCCGGCGCCGGCGGCATGGCGGATACGGACTGAGCTGGCGCAGCGGCAGCGGCAACGGGTGCCGGTGCAGCGGCTGCGAGCTCGGCAACCTTCGCGGGAGGGGCAGCAGCAGCCGGGGCAGCGGCAGCACCAGCGCCTGCGGCGATCTGGCCTAGCAACGCACCGAGACCGACGGTTTCGCCGGCCTGTGCAACGATTTCAGACAGCGTACCCGAAGCCGGCGCCGGCACTTCGATGGTCACCTTATCGGTTTCAAGCTCGAGAATCGGCTCGTCGGCCTTGATGGCGTCGCCAACCTTCTTGAACCAGGTGCCGACGGTTGCCTCGCTGACGGATTCACCGAGAGTTGGAACGCGGATTTCTGTGGCCATTGTTCAAATCCTGATTTGCTTGTGTTCGTTTATTCGTTTCCGGCTGCACACGGCCGGAGAATGATTGAGGGCATTGGCAATATGTCAAAGCGAAAGCCGTGACCGGACTGGATGATCGGATCGGCATCGGCGAGCGCCTGCGCCGCCTGCTGATCCTGCGCCGAAACGAGTGCCATGCCCCAGGCTCCCTCGCCTTCGAAGACGGGACCGACGGCAATGGCCGATCCGTCTTCTGCGTTGCGGTGCCAATAGGCGACATGGTGCTTCATCGCGGCCATTTCCTCCCCGGTCGCGTCATGCGGAAAGCGGGGACGAGGCGGCACAAGTCTGAGGAAGAAATATGCCATCGCCCCGATCCCTTAGCCGCCCAGCGCGTCCTCGAGGAATGCGGCGAGCTGCGATAGATGCTTGGACATCAGACCCGTTGCCGGCGAAGCGGCAGCTGGGCGGCCGGTGTAACGGACGCGCTGGTACTTCGCATCGATATGAGCGAGAACCCACTCCAGATACGGGTCGATGAACGACCATGCGCCCATGTTCTTCGGCTCTTCCTGGCACCAGACCATCTCGGCGTTCCGGAAGCGCGAGAGCTCGTTGATGAGCGCCTTTGCCGGGAACGGATAGAGTTGTTCGACGCGCAGCAGGTAGATGTCATCGATGCCGCGTTTTTCGCGCTCTTCCAGAAGGTCGTAATAGACCTTGCCGGTGCACATGACGACGCGCCGGATCTTGTTGTCCTTCTGCAGCTTGATCGGGCCGTCCTTGATGACCTCCGCATCGTCCCAGAGCAAACGATGGAAGGAGGATTCGCCGGCGAGTTCCGCAAGGCTGGAAACAGCCCGCTTGTGACGCAGCAGGGACTTCGGCGTCATCAGCACGAGCGGCTTGCGGAAGTCGCGCTTCAGCTGACGGCGCAGGATGTGGAAGTAATTCGCCGGCGTCGTGACGTTGGCGACCTGCATGTTGTCTTCAGCGCAGAGCTGCAGGAAGCGTTCGAGGCGGGCCGAGGAGTGCTCAGGACCCTGGCCTTCGTAGCCATGCGGCAGCAGGCAGACGAGACCGGACATGCGCAGCCACTTGCGTTCGCCCGACGAGACGAACTGGTCGAAGACGACCTGCGCGCCGTTGGCGAAATCACCGAACTGGGCTTCCCAAAGGGTCAGCGCGTTCGGGCGAGCCAGCGAATAGCCGTATTCGAAGCCGAGCACTGCTTCTTCCGAGAGCATCGAGTTGATGACTTCGTAGCGGGCCTGGTTGGACGACAGGTTCGCAAGCGGGATAAAGCGCTCTTCCGTCTCCTGATCGTAGAGAACCGAATGACGTTGCGAAAACGTGCCGCGTTCGCAATCCTGACCGGAGAGACGGATCTTGTGGCCTTCGACCACCAGCGAACCGAAGGCAAGCGCTTCTGCCATCGCCCAGTCGAGGTTCTCACCCGTCTGGATCATGTTGGCGCGGTTTTCCATGAAGCGCTGGATGGTGCGATGGGCACGGAAGCCTTCCGGAATTTCCGAAAGCTTGCGGCCGATATCCTTGAGCGTCTTCATCGGTACGGCGGTCTTGCCGCGGCGCTGTTCGTCGGCGTTGTCAGCCGTGCGCAGGCCCGACCACTCGCCATCCAGCCAGTCAGCCTTGTTTGGCTTGTAGCTCTGGCCGGCGTCGAATTCCTGCTCGAGATGCACGCGCCAGTCCGCCTTCATCTTCTCGACGTCGCCGTCGGTCAGCAGGCCCTCGGCAACGAGACGATCCGCATAGATCTGCAGGACGGTCTTGTGGGCGCGAATGACCTTGTACATCTTCGGCTGCGTGAAGGATGGTTCGTCGCCTTCGTTGTGGCCGTAGCGACGGTAGCAGAACATGTCGAGGACGACAGGCTTATGGAACTTCATGCGAAATTCCATTGCGATCTTGGCTGCGTAGACAACGGCTTCCGGGTCGTCACCGTTCACATGCAGGATCGGCGCTTCGATCATCTTGGCGACGTCGGACGGATAAGGCGACGAGCGCGAGAAGGCCGGATTGGTGGTGAAGCCGATCTGGTTGTTGATGATGACGTGCATCGTGCCGGCAACGCGGTGACCGCGCAGGCCCGACAGGCCGAGGATTTCGGCAATCACACCCTGGCCGGCAAACGCCGCGTCACCATGGATGAGCAGCGGCAGAACCTTCGCGCGCTCGGAGAGCGGAATGGTGTCGCCGTCCCAGACAGTGGCGCCCATGTCCTGCTTGGCGCGCGCCTTGCCCATGACGACAGGGTCGACGATCTCAAGGTGCGACGGGTTGGCCGTCAGCGACACGTGGACCTTGTTGCCGTCGAACTCGCGGTCGGAAGAGGCGCCGAGATGGTACTTGACGTCGCCCGAACCCTCGACCTCGTCAGGCGCGTAAGAGCCGCCCTTGAACTCGTGGAAGATCGCGCGATGCGGCTTGCCCATGACCTGGGAAAGGACGTTCAGGCGGCCGCGGTGGGCCATGCCGAACACGGCTTCGCGAAGGCCGAGATGACCGCCGCGCTTCAAGATCTGCTCCAGCGCCGGGATGAGCGATTCACCGCCATCGAGACCGAAACGCTTGGTACCCTTGAACTTCACATCTAGGAACTGCTCATAGCCTTCGGCTTCGACCAGCTTGGCAAGAATGGCCTTCTTGCCTTCCGGGGTGAAGGCGACACCCTTGTCCGGACCTTCGATGCGTTCCTGGATCCAGGCTTTTTCTTCCGGGTTGGAGATGTGCATGAATTCGACGCCGAGGGTCGAGCAGTAGGTGCGCTCGAGGATCTCGATCATCTTTGGCAGGGTGGCGTATTCGAGGCCGAGAACGTTGTCGATGAAGATCCTGCGGGAATAGTCGGCCTCGGTGAAACCGTAAGCTTCGGGCGACAGTTCCTTGTAGTCTTCGACGGGTGCCGCGATACCGAGCGGGTCGAGCTTGGCGTGCAGGTGACCGCGCATGCGGTAGGCGCGGATCATCATGATGGCGCGAACGGAGTCGCGCGTCGCCTGCAGGATGTCGGCGCCATCGGTCGGCTTGCCGGCGGCTTCCGCCTTGCCCTTGACCTTGGTCTCGATGATCTTCTCAACGGTACCCCAATCGCCATCGAGCGCCGAAACGAGGTCGCTCTTGGGCTGCAGCGGCCAATCCTTCTTGCGCCAGGATGCACCCTTGGCCGCCTTCTTCACATCTTCCGGATTGTCTTCCAGCGCCTTGAAGAAAGACCGCCATTCCTCGCCGACCGAGTTCGGGTCTTCCTCATAGCGCGCATAGAGCTGCTCGATATACGCAGCGTTGGCGCCATCTAGGAACGAGGTAATCTGAAACTGCTCGTTGGCTTCTTGCCGTGCCATGGTTTTACGCGGACGCTTTCGTCCGCCTCCTGACTTGTGATTCCACCGGATACTCGACCGGCTTGCCGCATCTGTCGTTAGCCGCCTGTCCGCGGCTCATTCCATTTCGAAGTCGAGACCCGGGCAGACGGTGAGAACCGGTGCCCGGGGTATAGATTGGATCAGCCCTTGAGGACTTCAACCAGCGTCTTGCCAAGGCGGGCGGGCGACGGCGAGACGCGGATGCCAGCCGATTCCATTGCCGCGATCTTCGATTCTGCGTCACCCTTGCCACCGGAAACGACGGCACCGGCATGACCCATCGTGCGGCCCTTCGGGGCCGTACGACCGGCGATGAAGCCGGCCATCGGTTTCTTGCGGCCCTTCTTGGCTTCGTCCTTGAGGAATTGTGCCGCGTCTTCTTCTGCCGAGCCGCCGATTTCGCCGATCATGATGATCGACTGGGTGGCTTCGTCAGCGAGGAACATTTCCAAGACGTCGATGAACTCGGTGCCCTTGACCGGATCGCCGCCGATGCCGACAGCCGTCGTCTGGCCGAGGCCTTCGTTCGAGGTCTGGAACACGGCTTCGTAGGTAAGCGTGCCCGAGCGGGAAACGATACCGACTGAACCCTTGCGGAAGATCGAGCCCGGCATGATGCCGATCTTGCACTCTTCCGGCGTCAAGATGCCCGGGCAGTTCGGCCCGAGCAGGCGTGACTTGGAGCCGTCGAGGCGAGCCTTGACGCGCACCATGTCCATAACAGGGATGCCTTCGGTGATGCAGGTGATGAACGGGATCTCGGCGTCGATCGCTTCGATGATCGCATCGGCGGCGCCTGCCGGGGGAACGTAGATCACGGTTGCGTCGGCGCCGGTCTTTTCCTTGCCTTCGGCAACGGTTGCGAAGATCGGCAGGCTTTCGCCCTTCGAGCCCGTCCAGGTTTCGCCACCCTTCTTCGGGTGGATACCGCCGACCATCTGCGTGCCGTAGTAGGCAAGCGCCTGTTCGGTATGGAAGGTGCCGGTCTTACCGGTCAGGCCCTGAACGAGGACCTTTGTGTCTTTATTGACGAGAATGGACATTTATTTCCGGTCCTTCAAAATTAGGCGTTGATCGCCGCGACGATCTTCTTGGCCGCATCGTCCAAGTCGTCAGCTGCCGTGATCGCGAGACCCGACTCGTTCAGGATCTTCTTGCCAAGCTCGACATTGGTGCCTTCGAGACGCACGACGAGCGGAACCTTCAGGCCGACTTCCTGCACAGCCGCGACAACGCCTTCAGCGATGACATCGCACTTCATGATGCCGCCGAAGATGTTGACGAGGATGCCTTCGACCTTCGGGTCCGCCGTGATGATCTTGAAGGCCGCAGCGACCTTGTCCTTGCCGGCGCCGCCGCCGACGTCACAGAAGTTCGCCGGCGCCTTGCCGTAGAGCTTGATGATGTCCATCGTCGCCATGGCGAGGCCCGCACCATTGACCATGCAGCCAATGTTGCCGTCGAGCGCCACATAGGCGAGGTCCCACTTCGAGGCCTCAATTTCCTTGGCGTCTTCTTCCGTCTCGTCGCGCAGCGCCTTGACGTCGTCGTGACGGAAAATCGCGTTGCCGTCGAACGACATCTTGGCGTCGAGAACGCGCAGGTGGCCGTCCTTCATCACGATCAGTGGATTGACCTCGAGGAGAGCCATATCTTTCTCGCCGAAGGCCTTGTAGAGCGCCGGGAACAGCGACTTGGCGTCTTCTGCGGCAGCGCCATCGAGCTGCAGCGCCTTGGAGATCGCGGCAACATCGGCGGCCGTGACACCGGCCTCAGGATCGATCGCAATCGTGTGGATCTTTTCGGGCGTGTCATGCGCGACGGCCTCGATGTCCATGCCGCCTTCCGTCGAGACGACGAAGGCAACGCGGCCGACGGAGCGATCGACCAGCAGCGAGCAATAGAGCTCGCGAGCGATGTCGGCGCCGTCTTCGATGTAGAGGCGGTTGACCTGCTTGCCGGCTTCACCCGTCTGCGCCGTTACCAGCGTGTTACCGAGCATTTCCCTGGCATGGGAAACGACTTCGTCGATCGACTTGGCGAGGCGAACGCCACCCTTCGCGTCAGGGCCGAGTTCCTTGAACTTGCCCTTGCCGCGGCCGCCGGCGTGGATCTGGCTCTTGACTACGTAGAGCGGGCCAGGGAGCGACTTGGCGGCAGCTTCGGCCTCCTCGACCTTGAGGATCGCCACACCTTGCGCGACCGGCGCGCCATAGCCCTTCAGCAGAGCCTTGGCCTGATATTCATGAATATTCATGGGTCTATTCCTGTTTGGATGACGTCAGCGCGCGGTCTGATTACTTGAGCGCAGGCGCAATGTTGATGCAGGCTTCGCACAGGCCGGCGACAGCGCCGACAGACTTGTCGAAGGCTTCCTTCTCGGCCTTGTTGAGGTCGATCTCGATGATGCGCTCGACGCCGCCGGCACCAATGACAGTGGGAACGCCGACATACATGTCCTTGACGCCATACTGGCCGGTCAGCTGTGCTGCGCAGGGCAGAACGCGCTTCTTGTCCTTGAGGTAGGATTCAGCCATTTCGATCGCCGAGGCAGCGGGTGCGTAGTAGGCTGAGCCGGTCTTCAGCAGGCCGACGATTTCGGCGCCGCCGTCACGGGTGCGCTGGATGATTTCTTCGAGGCGCTCCTTGGTGACCCAGCCCATGGTCACAAGGTCAGTAAGCGGGATGCCCGCTACCGTCGAGTAGCGAGCCAGCGGCACCATCGTGTCGCCGTGGCCGCCGAGAACGAAGGCGGTGACGTCCTGTACGGAAACGTTGAATTCCTTGGAAAGGAACAGACGGAACCGCGAGCTGTCAAGCACGCCGGCCATGCCGACGACCTTATTGGCCGGGAGACCGGAGAACTTCTGCAGCGCCCAGACCATCGCGTCGAGCGGATTGGTGATGCATATGACGAAAGCGTTCGGGGCGTACTTCTTGATGCCGGCGCCGACCTGTTCCATGACCTTGAGGTTGATGCCGAGAAGATCGTCGCGGCTCATGCCCGGCTTGCGGGCGACGCCTGCGGTGACGATGCAGACATCCGCGCCTTCGATCGCGGAATAGTCGCTGGCGCCTGTCAGGTTGGCGTCGAAGCCCTCGACCGGAGAGGACTGAGCAATGTCGAGGCCCTTACCCTGAGGAATACCGTCGGCGATATCGAAGAGAACGATGTCACCCAGTTCCTTCAGGCCGGCGAGATGCGCCAGCGTGCCACCAATCATGCCAGAACCAATGAGTGCGATCTTGTTACGCGCCATTTCGCTGTTTCCTTTGCGATCAAAATTCGTCAGGCGACGCGCGGAGGGGCATCGCCCAATGCCGCCATCGCATAGCCCCAAAGCCAAAAAATGGCAAACGATTATTTTTGAGCGAGGAATTTCAATCGTTTAGATCATAAAATTCTTACGTAAACGTAAGACAATTTGGCACAAATCGTTACTCGGCAGCCCGTCGCTCGTGGTGCAATGCGAGATACTCGGCACTGCGCATTTCGAAAAGGCGCGAGACAGTGCGGTCGAATTCGAAGCCTTCGGTACCACGCGCTTGTGTCAACAAATTTTCAGGCATCGCCGCAGCGGACACATAGAGCCGCACCGCGTGATCGTAAAGCGTATCGATCAGAATGATGAAGCGCTTGATCTGGTTTCGCTTATCAGGCCCCAGCAATGGTACGCGGTCGACGAAGATGGCGTCAAAGCGCTCGGCAATGGCGAGAAAGTCGGCCGCGCCCAACGGCCTTTCGCAGAGATCGGCAAATGAGAAGCGCGCCAGGCGATCGACCGCGAGCGGCACATGGATCGACCGTCCCCTCATCGGAATTTCCAGCGGCTGTGCCCTGCGGCCATGCAGTGCCTGCATCCAGGATGCATCCATGGCCATGTCGGTCCGGTCATCGAGCGGCGTCAGATAGACCGGCTGACTGTCGAGCTTCTCCATCCGGTAGTCGGTCGGAGAATCGAGGGTCACGATCTCGACGTGCTGCTTCAGAAGATCGACAAACGGCAGGAACAGGCTTCGATTGAGGCCATCCTTGTAGAGATTGTCCGGCTCGACATTCGAGGTCGCGACCAGCAGGCATCCACGCCGGAAAAGTTCGGAGAAAAGCCGCGACAGGATCATCGCGTCGGCGATGTCAGTCACGGTGAACTCATCGAAGCAAAGCATTTCGGCTTCATCATAGAGCGCAGCAGCGACGACAGGAATAGGATCTGCTTGTTTGGTCTCGCCCTGCTTGAGCTTCAGTCGGTGCGCCGCGATGCGGTTGTGCACGTCGGTCATGAATTCATGGAAATGCGCGCGCCGCTTCTTCGCGCAGGGTGCCATTGCGAAGAACATGTCCATCAGCATCGTCTTGCCGCGGCCGACGCTGCCGTGAATGTAGAGCCCCTTGACCGATTCCGACGCCTTCTTCCTATTGGCGAACAACCAGCCGAGAGCGCTCGCCTTTGCCGCCGGCCGACGCTGCTTCAACCCCGACAGCACCCGATCCAGGCAGCTGGCAACATGCATCTGGGCTGAATCGATTTGAAGCGCGCCGGAAGCCGTCAGCGACTTCAACTGCTCGCTGACGCTAAGCGTGTAGTCTGGCATGGGTTGCATAAAGGAGGTCCGCCTGTGCAGGATCGGCGGCCTTCGCCGCCCAATCTTTTAACGGCTGAGGCTGATCGCCTGCCCGGTATTGGTCTGGCCGCTAAAGGCGTTGTCGGCAGTCTTGTAGACGCTGCCGATCTGGTTGCCGCTGCGGTCTTTCAGGATGACCTGCTTGCCCGTCACTTCCCAGGAGCCCATCGCCGTCAGTTCGCCGACGCAGCCGCGCGTACCGCCGCGCGAGCCGCTGCCGAGATTGGTAAGCGTCAGGAACATGTCGCAGGACCCGTTGACGCGCCAGCTGCCGACCATCGATTCCTTGGTGACATCCATCGCATTTGCAGCCATGGCGCCGGGCTGGCCACCGGCGACGGGCGCCGCGGTCGTCGGGGCAGCGGGGAACTGCGAAGAGCCGGAAGGCGGCGGAAGCTGCCCGCCCTGAACCGAGGGAACCGGCTGCGCTGTCAGCGGCGCCGGGGCAGAATAGCTTGCATCATTATATGCGGTGCGCTGGCAGCCAGCTAACGACAGAATAACCACGAGACCTGTCGCCATATGTCTGAACTGCATCATGATACTCCTGATTTTTCCAGTATTGTCCTGAAGTTGCCGCTCAATCACGGCGGAATTATCTTGAAAGGCTGTATTGAATCAAGCCAGCGCGAGGAGAAATTGTGTCGATGTGGGAGCAACGCCGTAAAACCGAGACAAATTTGGCGCAATCCCGGGCAAATCAAGGTTTCGTGATCGCATAAAGAAAAGGGCCGCATCTGCGGCCCCTTGCTGGATCGATCAGACGCGACGCTCGACCATCATCTTCTTGATTTCGGCGATTGCCTTGGCCGGGTTCAGACCCTTCGGGCAGGTCTGCGCGCAGTTCATGATCGTGTGGCAACGATAAAGGCGGAACGGATCCTCGAGATTGTCGAGGCGCTCGCCGGTCGCCTCGTCTCGGGAGTCGATCAGCCAGCGGTAAGCCTGCAAGAGAACGGCTGGGCCGAGGTAACGGTCGCCGTTCCACCAGTAGCTCGGACAGGAGGTCGAGCAGCAGGCGCAGAGAATGCACTCATAGAGGCCGTCGAGCTTCTGGCGATCCTCGTGGCTCTGCTTCCACTCCTTTGCAGGTGTCGGCGAGACTGTCTTCAGCCACGGCTCGATCGAGCGGTGCTGGGCGTAGAAGTTGGTAAGATCGGGAACCAGGTCCTTGACGACAGGCAGATGCGGCAGCGGATAGATCTTTACCGCGCCCTTGATGTCGTCGAGGCCCTTGGTGCAGGCCAGCGTGTTCGTGCCGTCGATGTTCATCGCGCAGGAACCGCAGATGCCCTCGCGACAGGAACGGCGTAGCGTCAGCGTCGGGTCGATCTTGTTCTTGATGTAGAGCAGGCCGTCGAGCACCATTGGGCCGCAATCGTCGACATCGATGTAGAAGGTGTCGATCGACGGGTTCTGGCCGTCATCCGGGCTCCAGCGGTAGACGCGGAATTCGCGGGTGTTCTTCGCGCTTGCCGGCTTCGGCCACACCTTGCCTTCGCGCATCTGGGAATTCTTGGGAAGAGCGAGTTCAACCATGTCCAGTTCCTCTTAGTACACGCGAGCCTTGGGCGCGATCTTCTTGGGATCGATGCCCTCTGCGATGAGCTCGGTGTGAACCGGGCGGTAGTCGAGCTTGACGTCGCCGGCGTCGTTGACCCAGGCGAGCGTATGCTTGCGCCAGTTGACGTCGTCGCGGCCGGCGAATGCGCCTTCCGTGTAGTCTTCACGCGCGTGGGAGCCGCGGCTTTCCTTGCGGGCCTCGGCGCCATAGATCGTGGTGATGGCGTTGGCCATCAGGTTCTGTAGCTCGAGCGTTTCCACGAGGTCGGAATTCCAGATCATCGAGCGGTCGGTGACCTTGATATCACGCATTTCCTGCCAGATGGCCGAGATGCGCTTGCAACCCGATTCCAGCGATTCCTGGGTGCGGAACACGGCAGCGTCTTCCTGCATGGCGCGTTGCATCTTCTCGCGCAGCACGGCAGTCGATGTCGAGCCGCTGGCATGGCGAAGACCGTCAAAGCGATCCATGATCTTGTCGCAGGCGGCCACATTCAGATGCGGTACCGGTGCCGCACGGTCTATCACCTCGCCGGCGCGGATTGCCGCGGCGCGGCCGAAGACCACGAGGTCGATCAGCGAGTTCGAGCCGAGACGGTTGGCGCCATGCACCGAGGCGCAGCCGGCTTCGCCGACAGCCATCAGGCCGGGGATGATGCGTTCCGGATTGGAGCTGTCGGCGTTCAGCACTTCGCCCCAATAATTGGTCGGAATACCGCCCATATTGTAATGGACCGTCGGCAGGACCGGGATCGGCTCGCGGGTGACGTCGACACCGGCGAAGATCTTGGCGCTCTCGGAAATCCCCGGCAGGCGCTCGTGCAGAACGGCCGGATCGAGATGGTCGAGATGCAGGAAGATATGGTCCTTGGCCTTGCCGACGCCGCGGCCTTCACGGATCTCCAAGGTCATGCAGCGCGAGACGACGTCGCGTGAGGCAAGGTCCTTGGCCGAAGGCGCATAGCGTTCCATGAAGCGTTCACCTTCGGAATTGACGAGGTAACCGCCTTCGCCGCGCGCGCCTTCGGTGATGAGACAGCCCGAACCATAGATGCCGGTCGGGTGGAACTGCACGAACTCCATGTCCTGCAGGGGCAGGCCGGCGCGGGCCACCATGCCGCCGCCGTCGCCGGTGCAGGTATGGGCAGACGTTGCCGAGAAATAGGCGCGGCCGTAACCGCCGGTCGCCAGCACTACCATCTTGGCGGCGAAGCGATGGATCGTCCCGTCATCGAGGCACCAGGCGACAACGCCGGTGCAGCGGCTGCCGTCTTCCGACATGATCAGGTCGAGCGCGAAATACTCGATGAAGAATTCCGCGTTGTTGCGCAGCGACTGGCCGTAGAGCGTGTGCAGGATGGCGTGGCCGGTACGGTCGGCAACGGCACAGGTGCGCTGTACCGGCGGGCCTTCGCCGAAGTTCTGCATGTGGCCGCCGAAAGGCCGCTGATAGATCTTGCCTTCCTCATTGCGCGAGAAGGGAACGCCGTAATGCTCCAGCTCATAGACCGCCTTCGGCGCTTCCATGGTGAGATACTGCATGGCGTCGACGTCGCCGAGCCAGTCGGAGCCCTTGACGGTGTCGTAGAGATGCCATTGCCAGCTGTCGGGCGTCATGTTCTGCAGCGAGGCGGCGATCCCGCCCTGGGCCGCGACCGTGTGCGAGCGGGTCGGGAACACCTTGGTGATACAGGCCGTGCGGAACCCCTGTTCGGCCATGCCGAGCGTGGCGCGAAGGCCGGCGCCGCCGGCGCCGACGACGATCACATCGTATGAGTGATCGACATATTTGTAGGCCTTCCCATTCTGAGCGGGTGAAGTCGGTGCCATGATACGGTTATCCTACGAATGCAATTTTCAAAATGGCGAAGAGACAGAACCCCGCCATCAGGACCGAAAAGAAGGTGTTCAGCATCAGCAGGGCGAGCTTGGCGAATTCGCCATGCACGTAGTCCTCGATGATCACCTGCATGCCGAGACGCATATGAATGGTACCGGAAATGACCATCAGGCCCATGACGACTGCAACAAACGGGCTCGACAGCGCGTGAACCACGTCCGCGTAAGGCTCGCCCGCGTGAACGATCATGAAAATGATAAAGAAGAAAAAGAGCGGCACATTGGCAACCGCAGTGACGCGCTGACGCCAGAAATGATCGGTGCCTTCCTTGGCCGAGCCAAGGCCGCGAACCTTACCCAGAGGGGTGCGCATATCCATGAGAACAACCTTCAGAAGCGAATGAGGAAGCCGATCACCCAGACCAGCACGGTCAGACAGAGCGATATGACGATCGAAGCCTGGGCCATCTTGGTCGAGACGTCCTTATCGAGGCCGTAGCCGAGATCCCAGACGAAGTGACGGAAGCCGCCGACCATGTGGTGCAGCAGTGCCCAGGTATAGCCGAGCAACACGAGCTTGCCGATGATGCTGCCGAGTATCCAGTTGACCCAATCATAATAGGCCTGGCCGGTTGCAGCTCCGATCAGCCACCAGGCGACCAGCAGCGTGCCGACATAAAGTGCGCCGCCAGTAATACGGTGGACGATCGACATGACCATGGTGGGGATTGGTTTGTAAATTTGCAAATGCGGCGACAGTGGCCGGTTATTTGTGACATTCGCCATCAGAACCTCGCGGCGTCTTCTCTGCGCTCCCGGATTTCGGAGCATTCAAGGCAACCACACGAATGACAAATTTGTTTGTGTGCGTCGCATCAATGGCGACGTTTAATCACGGAAGCCCCTAACGACAAGTATAATTGCACCCCCAATTTAATTTAATCGATTTGCGTCTCTGGGTGGCGTGAACTGCGCTTGACGGCGCGGCGGCTCCGCTGCGCAAGCGGCATGGCCAGACGTCTTCTGGACAAGCGGCGGCTTTTGGCGCATTTTGCGGTTAACGCTTTGTTAACCATCTCGTTTCCGGAGATCCGCGCGATGCTGAAGGCCATATCCATGCTCGTTTCTCTCGCGGCTACGGCTCTGATCGCGCTGCCGACCTCAGCAGGCGATTTCGGCCAGAATTCGTTCTCTCGCCACGGTGGCAAGGGGTTCATGAGGCATCACGCGCCGACGATCGTCGGCCGACCCTTTCGGGGATGGAACGATGGACGCGTCCGCTTCTCGGATGGATACGGCCGGTTCGGCCATCGTCCCGGTCGCGCGCCTCTGATCAAGCGCGCCTCATGGCCGTATCGCGGCTACAATGGTTATAGCGGCTATGGCGGACGCAACGTCGTCATCTTGGTTCAGCCGCAGCCGGGTGGAGGGGTCAGCGGCACCTATTCAGGATCGCCATACGTCTATGATGCCGACGGCGGGACCTATGTCGCCAGCAGCGGCTATGGCTTCCCTGCCCCGCAGCGAACCACCAACCTCGCGCCAATGGCCAAGGTGATCAACGTCACCGCCAAGAGCAGCAGCTGTTCATACGAGGGTGGCGTCTGCGTTATCAGGCCATGAGGCGCCAAACGGTCGTTTTCTTCACCTCGCTGTCTTCCAACGCCCGGGTAACGGGAACCTGATAGATTGCGCAGAATTCCAAGCGCTTCTTGGGAAGATAGGCGCGTCCCGGATCCCCAACCAGGACTTCGATACCCTGACCGCTGAGGGTCTCGAACCATGGAACGATCGCTGCCGCAAAGTCGCTGTCGTAGAAGACGTCGCCCGCGAGCAACATATCCGCCTCGACCTTGTCGCCGATCAGATCAGCACCGGTAAAATCGACCTCGAGCTGGTTCAGGCCGGCGTTCAGCCGTACCGCGGTCTCGGCCCACGGGTCGATGTCGGCGGCAACGACCTTGGCGGCTCCCGCCATCTTTGCCGCAATCGCCACCAAGCCAGAACCTGTGGCGAAGTCGAGAACGCGCTTGCCGGCAACGATGTGCGGATGATCAAGTATGTAGCGCGCCAGCCCCTGACCACCCGCCCAGGCAAAGGCCCAGAAGGGTGGCGGTAGACCGATCTCCGCAAGCTCCTCTTCCGTCTTCAGCCACAACTCATGCGCTTCGTGCGCCAGATGCAATCGAATTTCCGGCACATGCGGCGGCGCCATCGGGCTGGTGTTGGCGCGGATGAAGAGCTCGGGATCGGTTTTCAACGGCGTCTCAACGCGGCGGATTATCGAGGCCACCTAGCCGGCAAATCTCCAGATACTCGTCGTCAGTCACCGGCTGGACCGAAAGCCGCATGGAGGTGACGAGCGACATTTTGGCAAACCTCTCGTTGGCCTTGAGGTCCTTCAACGAAACCGGTTTGGGAATGTCGCAGACAGCGCGAATGTCAACGCAATCCCAGCGGCCATCGCCTTTGGCTGTCGAGTCCGGATGCGACAAGGCACACACCTCGACGATGCCCACGATCTCGAGACCTTCGTTGGAATGATAGAAGAAGCCCTTGTCGCCAAGCTGCATCGCCCGCATGTTGTTGCGCGCGAGATAGTTGCGGACACCCGTCCACTCGGTGCCCTTCTCGCCGGCCGCCTTTTGCTGCTCCCAGGACCAGGAAGCCGGTTCTGATTTGTAAAGCCAGTGCGCCACGCTCATGCCTCCGGATTGTTGAAGACCCAATTGAAGGGCTTGATCTCGACGCTCTCGAAAAGCCCGGCCCTCGTGTAGGGGTCGCTGTCCGCCAGCGCCTTGGCTGCTTCGATCGTATCGGCATGAATGATGACGAGGCTGCCGCATGGCTTGCCCTCACCGTCGAGAAACGGGCCGGCCATCTTCAACACGCCCTCAGCATTGAGCTTGTTGAGATGTTCCACGTGAGCGGGCCGGGCCTCCATGCGGACGCTGAGATGATCGGGCTTGTCCTTGCAGAGAAGAGCAAAGAGCATATCGAAACTCCTATTCTGTGGTAATCGGGCGCGTCATGAGCTGATCGATCGCCTCGGAAATGCCGAGCTTACCGTCGATGATAGCGGAAACGGCATCGGTGATCGGCATGCTAACAGCGAGCGACTGCGCCAGACGCGATGCAACAGCGGCCGCAAAGGCGCCTTCGACGAGCTCGCCGTGGGCGGGATCGACTGTCTCGCCGCGGCCGAGCGCAATCCCGAAGCGCAGGTTGCGCGATTGATGGCTGGTAGCGGTCAGCACCAGGTCGCCGAGGCCGGACAGCCCGCGCACGGTATCGGCCTGTCCACCTTTGGCGACGACGAAACGCGACATCTCGGCAAGCCCGCGTGCAATCAGCGCCGCACGCGCGGAGTCTCCAATGCCGGCCCCCTCGACAATGCCGCATGCAATCGCCAGAACATTCTTCAGTGCGCCGCCGAGCTGCACCCCGACCCGGTCAGACGAGGCATAGAGCCGGAAAGTTCGACCGGAGATCGCATGTGCCAGCCTTTCGGCAACATCCATATCAGCCGCAGCAATCGCCATCGCCGTCGGCAACCCCTTGGCGATATCGGCGGCAAAGCCGGGTCCCGACAGGGCAGCAACCGCATGACCGGGTATTTCGCGTTCCAGCATGTCGGTCAGCAGATTGCCCGTCGCCCTCTCAATGCCCTTGGCGCAGGTCACGACGATGGCACTGCTCCTCAAATAGGGTCGGTATTGTCTCGCGGCATCCGCCTGCGCCTGCGAGGGCATCGCGAAGAGCACGATATCGGCGTCGCCGATCGCATCGGGTTCGGCCGAAAAGGAAAGAGACTCCGGCAACGCGATGCCCGGCAAGACCGCATCGTGCAAACGCTCAGCGTTCAAGTCCGCGATCAGTTCAGGATCCCGACCGACCAGCGTCACCGCGTTGCGCTCCGTCAGGGCGATCACCGCGGCCAGCGCGGTTCCAAAAGCCCCAGCTCCGACGACGGCAATCTTTTCGCTCATGCTTTCGCTCCCCGTTTGCCGAAGCCAAGCAAGGTTTCGGCGTTGGAATCCAGCGGCCAGCGCGAGCGCGGCTGCACATCGAGGTCATCGGGCGCCACGCCTGTCGCCATCCGCTCCAGACCAGCCCAGGCAATCATCACGGCGTTGTCGGTGCACAGCCGCAGCGGCGGCGCGACGAAACGAAAACCGTGCCTGCCGCAGAGCGACTGCAGCGTGCTGCGAACCTCCAGGTTGGCAGCCACGCCGCCAGCCACCACGAGGGCCGGTCTGCCGTCGACATGAAGGGACTCGGACTTGAAACGCTCCAGCCCGCGGCCGATGCGGTCCTTCAGCGTGCGTGAGATCGCCTTCTGGAATGAGGCGCAGATGTCCGCCACATCCTGCTCCGTCAACGGCGCGATTTCGGTTGCGGCCTGGCGCACGGCCGTCTTCAGGCCGGAAAACGAGAAGTTGAGCTTGGCCTCTCCCACCAGTGGCCGCGGAAAATTGAAGCGATCCGGGTTACCACTCTTGGCCGCGCGCTCGACCGCCGGCCCGCCAGGATAAGGCAGGCTCAGCAGTTTCGCCGTCTTGTCGAAGGCTTCGCCGAGCGCGTCGTCAATGGTCGTGCCCCAGCGCTCGTATTGCCCGACACCGCGGACAAGAATAAGCTGCGTATGGCCGCCAGAAACGAGCAGCATCAAGTATGGAAATGCGAGCCCATCCGTCAGCCGCGCTGTCAATGCATGCCCTTCGAGGTGATTGACGGCATAGAGCGGCTTTCCGGAGGCCTTGGCGATCGCCTTTCCGGTCATGAGGCCGACGAGCAGCCCGCCGATGAGGCCAGGCCCGGACGTTGCCGCGATGGCATCGATATCCGAGAGCGACACATTGGCACGTTTCAAGGCTTCGTCGATCAGCGTATCGAGTGCCTCGACATGGGCGCGAGCGGCGATCTCGGGCACAACGCCGCCATAGGCGCTGTGTTCCTCGAGCTGGCTCAGGACGACGTCCGAACGCACCGTCGGCTGCCCGTCGACGGCTCGCTCGACCACTGCCGCCGCAGTTTCGTCGCAGCTTGTTTCGATGCCGAGGGTGCGTAGAAAGGGCGCCATGAAACCTGATCGTTGATTGCGATGGGTCTTAAACCTGTTTACGAGGAACTCCGGTAACAACGGATCAATGCGGATGCAAACAAAACCTTTCCGGATCGGCACCCGAGGCAGCCCGCTGGCACTCGCCCAGGCTCACGAAGCACGCGACAGGCTGATGGCGGCGCACGGACTGCCGGAAGAGATGTTCGAAATCGTCGTGCTGAGCACCAAGGGCGATCGCATCACCGATCGCTCGCTGGCCGAGATCGGCGGCAAGGGCCTGTTCACCGAAGAACTGGAGCAGCAGCTTGCGAGCGGCGACCTCGACATCGCGGTGCATTCGGCCAAGGACATGCCGACACGGCTTCCCGAAGGGCTCTGTCTTTCTGCCTACCTGCCGCGCGAGGATATCCGGGACGCCGTGATCGGACGCACCGCGCCAAAGCTGATCGACCTGCCCCACGGCGCGACCGTCGGCTCCTCGTCGCTTCGCCGCCAGGCGCTGATCCGCCGCATGCGTCCCGATATCAAGGTCATCACCTTCCGCGGCCTCGTCGATACACGGCTGAGAAAGCTGCAAGAAGGCCAGGTCGATGCCACGCTGCTTGCGCTCGCCGGATTGAAGCGGCTCGGCAAGGTCGACGTGATAACCGATATCCTCGCCGCGGAAACTTTTCCGCCCGCACCGGCCCAGGGTGCGATCTGCATCGAAAGCCGCATTGGTGACGCACGCATCGATGCACTCCTTGCCCCCATCAACGATACGGCGACGTTCGACACGGTCTCCTGTGAGCGCGCCTTTCTCGCAGCCCTGGACGGTTCCTGCCGCACACCGATCGGCGGCTATGCCATCTGTGAAGGCGACCAGGTACGCTTCTCCGGCTTGATCATCACGCCGGACGGCCGCAACCAGCACGCCGTCAGCATTGACGGTCACAGGCGCGATGCGGCTGCGTTGGGCACGCGTGCCGGGCAGGAGATTCGGGCGCGCGCCGGCAGCAGCTTCTTCGACGACTGGAGCTGATGTCCTGATGCGTGTCCTCGTGACCCGTCCTCAGCATTCGGGCGAGCGCACCGCCGAGCGTCTTCGCGAACTGGGGCACGAACCGATATTGCTGCCGCTGTCGCAGCCGGTTCACGATGGCGATGCGGCGGTGCGCGGCCTCGAGACGACAGAAGGCGGTATTGTGATCACCAGTGCTGAAACGATCCGGGCGCTTGCAACGCATAGCGCCGAGCTCGCGGTTCATCTCACGCGGCCTGTTTTTGCAGTCGGGGATGCGACAGCCGAGGAAGCGCGGACGATCGGTTTCACCGCAGTCACGGCATCCGGCGGCAGCGGCAACGAGCTCGCCGAGACAATCGCGGAAAGGGCAGGCGGCTTTGTTCTCTACCTTGCCGGTCGACCAAGAGCCGAGACCTTCGAGAAGCGCGCGCGCGAAATCGGCCTAAGGATCACTGTCGTGGAATGCTACCGGATGAAGCCGACACGGATTGCGCCGCAAACACTGCAAACGATCGTCGCTCATCAGCGGCCGGACGCGATCCTCTTTTTCTCGCGCCAGACAGCGGAAAACTTCTTTCGCATGATCGAGGCGCACATGAGTCCCGACGGGCTAGCTGGAATGCGCTTTCTCTGCCTTAGCAAATCCGTTGCAGAAGCAGTCCCCATACCGCTGCAGGGCGCAGTAAGCATCGCCAGCATGCCGGACGAGCGCAGCCTTTTGTCGCTCCTTTGAACGCTTGCCCGCCCAAATTTGATCTAACCTCTTTCCTTGACTGGCATCACTGGCTACTTTCGTTGCATTGCATAAATATGAGGATCTCATGGCACCAGGAAATCCGCCTCGCCACTCGAAGAGCACCGAAGAGCCGGTCACTATCGATCTGGACGCGCAGGAATTTGCTTCTGCCAGGGATGCCGAAACGAAAGCCGATGAACCGGACGCGAGCCCCTCGGATGAGCCCCAAGCGCAGTCCGAATCGCCCAACGGACCGCCGCCTCACGAAGCGCCGACAGCTGCTGCGGACCCCGCGGCCGATGAGCCGGTTCCACCGGCGCCGCCTGCCCCGCAGCGCGGCAGCACGTCGGCTCTGGTCGCCGCCGGTATTGTTGGTGGTCTGATAGCACTCGTCGGCGCCGGCGCCATTCAATATGCAGGTTACCTGCCCGGCTCATCCGCTCCTGTTACAGCATCTGCCGATGTCACCAATCTCTCCGCCGAAATTGACGGGCTGAAGCAATCGCTCGCCAATCTCGCGGCTGCCCCCTCCACGTCCGATAACAATGCGCTAGAGCAGCGTATCGCTGCGTTGGAAACGACGGCAAAAGCACCGTCGCCTGCTGCCACCGACACGACAGCGGTGGATGCCCTCAATCAGAAGATCGCCGACCTGAACGGCCAGATCGATCAGCTGCGCGGCGCCATCTCTCAAGCCGCGGGACAGAAAACCGCCGACGGCGCCGATATCGAGCAACGTCTGACTGAGGCGGAGAAGAAGCTGAACGAACCGCGGCAGGACGTTGCTGTTGCCAAGGCGATCGCCGCCGCCGCGCTGAAAGCGGCAATCGATCGCGGCGGGCCGTTCGTTGCCGAGCTTGACACTTTTGCCAGCGTCTCCCCTGATGACCCGGCTGCCGCAGATCTGCGCAATTTCGCCCAGACCGGCGTTCCCTCACGCGCCGAGCTGATCCGTCAGGTACCGGATGTCGCAACGGCGATCGTCGATTCCGTCAATCAGGCCGACCCCAACCAGAGCTGGTCGGACCGATTGATGGCAAGCGCCAAATCGTTGGTGAAGGTTCGCCCCGTCGGCAATATCGAAGGCGAGAGCGTTGAGGCGATCGCCGCCCGTATGGAAGACAAGGTGAAGAACGGCGACCTACAGGGGGCCGCATCCGAATGGATCGATCTGCCGGCTCAGGCCAAACAGGCATCGGCCGCCTTCAAACAATCGCTGGAAGCCCGCATCCGCGTCGAGGATCTCGTGGGCAGCGCCTTGTCCAAGGCCGTTTCCAACGCCGGCAAGGAGGGCTGAGCATGGTCAGGCTCGTCATATTTGCCTTCCTCGTGCTGGTTCTCGGCTACGGATTTTCCTGGCTGGCCGATCGCCCCGGCGATCTTTCGCTGATCTGGGAAGGGCAGCTCTACCAGACCCGGCTCATCGTTGCGGCGAGCGCCCTGATTGCACTCATTGCAGTCGTGATGATCCTGTGGTGGCTGCTGCGGATGATCTGGATGTCGCCCTATTCCATCACGCGCTATTTTCGTGCCCGCAAGCGCGATCGCGGCTATCAGGCACTGTCAACAGGCCTGATCGCAGCGGGCGCCGGCAATGCGCTGATGGCGCGCAAGATGGCCGCCCGCTCCCGCGGTCTGATCCGCGCCGATCAGGAGCCGCTGATTGCCCTACTGGAGGCGCAGGCTGCTTTGATCGAGGGTCGCCACGACGAAGCCCGCGCCAAGTTCGAGGCGATGACCAACGATCCAGAGACCCGCGAACTCGGGTTACGCGGACTGTATCTCGAAGCCAAGCGGCTCGGCGCCAATGAGGCCGCGCGTCAATATGCGGAAAAGGCTGCCGACAACGCGCCTTATCTGCCTTGGGCTGCCCAGGCGACGCTCGAATATCGGAGCCAGGCAGGTCGCTGGGACGACGCCATACGGCTGCTGGAACAGCAAAAGGCCGGCCGCGTCGTCGAAAAGGCAGAGGCCGAGCGGCTTCGCGCCGTACTGCTGACCGCTCGTGCAACCGAGAAGCTAGAGAACGATCCAGCGGGAGCGCGCGACGACGCCACACATGCGCTCAAGCTCGCCGCCGACTTCGAGCCTGCCGCCATCATCGCGGCGAAGGCGCTGTTCCGCGAAGACAAGCTGAGGAAGGCGGCGTCGATCCTCGAGCAGGCGTGGAAGTCGGCCCCGCACCCGGATATCGGCCGGACCTATGTGCGAGCCCGCAGCGGCGATTCTGCTGCTGACCGCCTGAAGCGTGCCGAGCGCCTGGAGGGGATGCGGCCAAACAACGTCGAATCCCTGCTTCTCGTGGCGCAGGCCGCTCTCGACACGCAGGATTTCGCGAAGGCCCGCGCCAAGGCGGAGGCCGCTGCCCGTATCGAGCCACGCGAATCCGCCTTTCTGCTGCTCGCCGACATCGAGGAGGCCGAAACCGGCGATCAGGGCCGCATTCGCCATTGGCTTGCCCAGGCCCTCAAGGCGCCGCGCGATCCAGCATGGGTGGCGGATGGCTTCGTTTCCGACAAATGGCTGCCGCTCTCGCCCGTCAGCGGCCGACTGGATGCTTTTGTCTGGAAGGCTCCGTTCGACCATGTGGAGAAGGCGGCCGATGAAAGCACGACGATCTCGATCGACAGCGCGCTGAGAACGTTGCCGCCGGTGCGCGAAGCCCGCTCAGAAAGCCCGGCCAACGACCACCGCATCATCGAACTCGAGCGGGCCGCGACAATAGCTGAGGCGGCGCGTCCATCTCCAAAACCGCCTGCACCAACCAAGCAGGCGGCAGAAGCTGTAATTTCACCCGAACCGCGCCCCTTTTTTGGCGGCCTGCCGGACGATCCCGGCGTTCGCAATCCAGCGGCAGAGCCAGAACCCAAGACACGGCTTCGCCTTTTCTAGACAAACAGGACCTAAATGTTCGAACGCTTCCAGGAATTCTTTCAGAATCTGACTTCCGACAATGCAAAGAAAGGCTTCGCCCCCGATGATCCGCGCATCGCGGTGGCCGCGCTCTGCATGCAGGTCATGGAGGCGGACGGTCAGGTCAAGGACAGTGAGACGAAGCGGCTTCGCAAGCTGCTGAAGGATCAGTATGGGCTCGACCGCAAGCAGCTCGATGCGCTGATGGCCGCGGGCCAAGAGGCGGAAAGCGATGCGGTCGACTATTACCGCTTCACCTCGGATCTCAAGCGCCACCTCAACACGGAACAGCGGCTCGAACTGATCGGAGTCCTCTGGGACATCGTCTATGCCGATGGCGAGCGCAGCGAGATGGAGGATGACGCGATCTGGCGTATCGCCGAACTTCTTGGCGTTTCGGCTCGTGAGCGCATCCAGAAGCGCCAGGAGGCAGCGCGACGGGTCACGGATACCGAGGTGGTGCAGGACGATGCCGACTGACCGCTTACCGGAGAAGGGCGAGCATCCCGTCCTGATTGTTCTGCATCAGGAGCGTTCCAGCCCTGGCCGGGTCGGTCAGCTTCTGGTCGAGAAGGGATATCGGCTTGATATCCGGCGCCCGGTTCTCGGCGATAGACTGCCCTCCACGCTCGCCGAACATGCGGGCGCCGTTGTCTTCGGTGGTCCTATGAGCGCCAACGATACAGATGATTTCGTCAAGACGGAGATCAACTGGCTCGATGTGCCGCTGAGAGAGAAACGCCCGTTGCTCGGCATCTGCCTTGGCGCACAGATGCTGGTGAGGCAGCTCGGCGGCAAGGTTCAGGCGAATGCCGACGGTTCCACCGAGATCGGTTGGTATCCGCTACGTCCCACCGAGAAGGGCCGCCTGCTGATGCACTGGCCCAAGATGGTCTATCACTTCCATCGCGAAGGTTTCGACCTGCCGCACGGTGCCGAGCTGCTCGCGGAAGGCGATACCTATGCCAATCAGGCCTTCCGCTATGGCGGCCATGCGTGGGGTCTGCAGTTCCATGCCGAGCTGACACGCGCGATGATGCACCGCTGGGTGGTTCACGGCGCCCATCGCTTCATTCTTCCGAACGCACAGCAGGGTCGTGAGCATCTGGAAGGACGCATGCTTTTCGACGCGCCGCTGAAAGCGTGGCTGAACGAGTTCCTTGATATTGTTTTCGAAGGCAAGATGTCCAAATCCGTCGCAACATCCAGGGCCGTCCTTCCCGCCTAGCAGCGTGCGCCCGGCACAGCGTCGTGCTAGAATCGCGCACCCCACTCTCGTAATATTCACGAGCAAAATTGCGTTCCGAGCCAAGATTAGATCTTGGAATTGCCGTGCCCGAGCAATGACGACCAAAGCTATCTCCGGAGGAATTCCATGGTTAACTACGAGCAGAGACTTGCCGCGATGGGATTGGTTCTACCACAACCCCTGAAACTGCCTTCCAACATGGTCCTTCCGTTTCCGTGGGTGAATGTGCGCGGCAATCGCGCATTCGTCTCAGGCCATGGTCCGCAGAATACCGATGGCACGCCCGCCGGCCCATTCGGAGCCGTTGGCGAGAACATCTCCATTGAGGAGGCCAAGGCATCCGCGCGGAAAGTAGCTCTTTCCATGTTAGGAAGCCTGAAACGGGAGTTGGGCAGCCTTGATCGCATTACCGGCTGGTGCCGCGTGCTCGGTATGGTGAATTGCGCGCCGCGCTTTGCCAATCCGCCAGCCGTAATCAATGGTTTTACCGAACTCATCATCGAGGTGTTCGGGCCCGAGGTGGGCAGGCACTCCCGATCCGCGATTGGCGTTGCCGGCCTGCCGCTGAACTTTCCGGTCGAAATCGAAGCAGAGGTCATTATCTCGGCTTGAGGCCGTCACACTTTTCCTAGCCGCTCCGGCGCATCAAGCGTGTCGATCTTGCGGAGCTTCGGAAAGGTCGTTGCCCAAATCGCCGCCACGGCAAGCGTGCCAACACCGCCGATGATAACCGCAGGGACGGCGCCAAAAATGGAAGCCATCGTGCCTGCTCGAAATTCGCCGAGTTCGTTCGAGGCGCCCACGAAGACCATGTTGACGGCATTGACCCGACCGCGCAGTTCGTCCGGCGTCCAGAGTGCGATCAGGCTCTCCCGCACGTAGACGGAAATCATATCGGCCGCACCCATGATGGCCAGCGCCGCGATCGATAGTTCCGTGCTGGTCGAGAACCCGAAAACGACGGTGCCGACGCCGAATAGGGCGACGCCGACGAACATGGCGACGCCGGCACTATGCCTGAGTGGATAGGCGGCGAGAAAAATTGCCATGGCGATGGCACCGACCCCGGGCGCCGAGCGTAGGAGGCCGAGCCCCCAAGGACCGAGGGTCAGGATATCGCGGGCGAAGATCGGCATCAGTGCCGTTGCGCCGCCCAAAAGCACCGCGAAGAGATCGAGCGAAATCGCGCCAAGCACTACTTTCTCCGCCCGAATGAAGCGGAATCCGCCGAGGATCATGTCCCAGCTTTTGGCTTCACCAGTCGTCTTTTGCGGCGGCTTGGGGATCATATAGAGCAGTGCTGCACCAAGGGCCGCGAAGATAACAGCGACCGTGTAGGCCGTATGAGGGCTGACGCCGTATAACAGACCGCCAAGAACGGGGCCTGTGATCGCCGCGAGCTGCCATGAAGACGAATTCCAGGCAATGGCGTTCGACAGATCCGCTGTCGGCACAAGGTTCGGCGCCAGCGACTGCACTGCCGGCGACATGAAGGCGCGCTCGATGCCGAAAACCAGCAGAACGGCAAATACAGGCAAAGGCGAGAACGTCCCGGTTATCGTCATCAATAGCAGCGCCAGCGTACACAAGGCGCTGACGAGCGAGCAGATGGCGGCGATCGCACGTCGGTTGTGCCGGTCGGCGACGGATCCTGTGACAAGGATCAGGACCAGCGATGGCAGAAATTGCACGAGGCCAATCAGTCCGAGATAGATCGCGCTGCCGGTCTGGTCATACATCTGCCAGCCGACGGCAACACTGACGATCTGCTGCGAGAAAGACAGCAGAAACCGTGCAAAGAAGAACCGGGTGTAGGAGGAATGCCGGAACGCAGCAAAACGATCTCCGGTTGGCGAAAAGGACATGAAGGCTTTCCAAGGCAACAAGCCAGACGCCAACGCACGACGCCGCTGTTAAACATGATTTACAATGCGTTTCGAGACAGCACTTGCTCGTTTAGTCGTCAATGTCTACATGTCTGTCAACAACGAACTGGAGATTGCAATGCTTGCGCTTTTTCAAACCATTGATTTGGCTTTGAATCTCTACACTTGGGTGCTGATCGCCAGCGCTATCTTTTCCTGGCTGTATGCTTTCAACGTGATCAACTCCAGCAACCAATTCGTCAATTCGGTCGGCATGTTCCTCTACAACGTGACCGAACCGCTGCTGCGACCGATCCGCCGCGTGCTGCCGAACCTCGGCGGCATCGACATCTCGCCGATCATCCTGTTGCTGATCATCTTTTTCGTGCGCTCGCTGATGTGGAATTCAATCTTCCCGCTGGTGGCATGAGCCAGCCCTGGGCTGCATTCACCGACCACATCTTTCTTGCAGTTCGCCTGACGCCCAATGGCGGGCGCGACGCAATCGACGGCGTGGACACCGACGCCGCGGGCAAATCCCACCTCAAAGCCAGAGTGACTGCCGTTCCTGAAAAGGGAAAGGCGAACAAGGCGCTGATCGCGCTCGTCGCCAAGTCGCTTGGCGTCGCGAAATCATCGATCAGCCTCGCCTCAGGCGATACGTCGCGTAAAAAAACCCTCCGGATCGAAGGCGACCCGGAGGATTTGATCAGGAAATTGGGTGCTCTCGTCGAGAGCTGATCAGGCCTTTTCCTTCTTGGCGCGTTCGATCGCCTCAAGGATCAGGGCGCCGGCTTCGTTGGAATCACCCCAGCCGAAGATCTTCACCCACTTGCCGGGCTCGAGATCCTTGTAGTGCTCGAAGAAGTGCTCGATCTGCTTCAGCGTGATCTCCGGAAGGTCGGTATAGTCCTTTACCTTCTCGTAGCGCAGCGTCAGCTTCGGCGACGGTACGGCGATAATCTTCTCGTCCTTGCCGGAATTGTCTTCCATCTTGAGAACGCCAATCGGGCGCACATTGATGACGCAGCCCGGAACGAGCGGACGCGTGCTGGCGATAAGGACGTCGATCGGATCGCCGTCTTCAGAAAGCGTGTGCGGCACGAACCCGTAATTGCCCGGATAGGTCATCGGCGTATAGAGGAAGCGATCAACGACCAGCGTCCCGGCCTCCTTATCCATCTCGTACTTGATCGGGTGGCCGCCAACGGGCACTTCAACAATTACGTTGACATCTTCCGGCGGGTTCTTGCCGATGGAGATCGCGTCAATGCGCATAGAGCTTCCCTCTAAAGGTTAAGTCGATGGTTGCCAGATACTGGGAATCATCCCGCAACGCAACACGCCCGTGCGGATTTGAGGCTGTCTTGAACCAACGTCAAGGCAATACGCGGCTTGCGCGTCGTTGCGCAAGCGCCGCACCGGATCCGAGTAACGTCCCTCGTCGGTCTGATGAGACCCGGCGCAGGTAATGGCCCAGCTGCCTCAGCCTTCTCCAGAGGTGGAGACCAAGCATGACCCGACGCTGCAGCGGGTCGGCGACGATGCCCGTTACCAGCCCCGAGCCTATCGAGATCATGACCGGCAACGTCGCTGTCATAGAGGTCGCGGGATTGCCGTTATCGCCGTGAGGCCACCGGCTCCGACGGTAAGAGGAAAAACGGAGAGACCAGCCTCAACCCCAGATGAAGCCGATTTTCTTTAGCTGCTTCTGGTCGAAAGTTTCCATACCCTCGCAATAGTCGACGCCACCATGGCTGCGATAGAACTGCGCGCCGGTCTCGTTTTCCTCGAGGCACCAGACGACCAGTCCATTGCAGCCGAGCGACTTCAGAAGCCGTCTTGCTTCGCCAAAGAGCATGTGTCCGAGGCCAATCCCCTGGTACTCCGGCCGGAGATAGAGTTCATAGATCTCGCCTTCCTGCGGCAGAGCACGGGCACGATTGAGGCCAAGTGTCGCGTAGCCTGCGACCGTGCCGGCCACGTCGAGAACGAGTAGTGTTGCGGGTCCGCGGGTCGCCTTGCGCCACCAGTTCTCCCCGCGACGCTCGATCATTTGCCGCAATGCACGATGCGGAATAATCCCCGCATAGGTGTGCTGCCACGCAAGCCGATGCACTTCCGATATAGCTCGGGAATCCTGCGGTTCGGCCCGCCGAACATCGATCGACAACGTCTTCATAACGCTTACTCTGGTCCCATTGTCGGCAATTAACCATATGCGCCCAACGCATTCAGGTCGCTTGCCCACAGACTTAACGTGTGGACGATGGCTGAAATTTAACGCTTTTTTAACTATTGCGACAAGCCGGATTCGACGCGGCACACAATAAAAAACCCCGGCACGATGGCCGGGGTTTAAAGACTTCAAGGCGTCTGGATGGCTCAGGCGATCTTTGCCTTGCTGAAGCGCTTGCGATCGTTTGCGTCGAGATACATCTTGCGCAGGCGGATCGACTTCGGCGTCACTTCCATCAGCTCGTCGTCCTGGATCCAGGACAGGGCGCGGTCGAGCGTCATGCGGATCGGCGGCGTCAGCTTTACGGCTTCGTCCTTGCCGGCAGCGCGGATGTTGGTGAGCTGCTTGCCCTTGAGAACGTTGACTTCAAGATCGTTGTCGCGGGAGTGGATGCCGATGATCATGCCCATGTAGACCTTTTCGCCCGGCTCGATCATCATCGGGCCACGATCTTCCAGGTTGAACATGGCGTAGGCCACAGCTTCGCCGGCGGCGTTTGCGAGCAGAACGCCGTTGGTACGGCCACCGATTTCGCCCTTGTAAGGCTGGTAGTCCTTGAACAGACGGTTCATCACGGCGGTGCCGCGCGTGTCGGTCAGGAGCTCCGACTGATAGCCGATCAGGCCGCGCGTCGGCGCATTGAACACCAGCCGAACACGGTTGCCGCCCGAAGGACGCAGCTCGGTCATTTCGGCCTTGCGCTCGGACATCTTCTGGACGACGACGCCGGAATGCTCTTCGTCGACGTCGATGACAACTTCTTCGATTGGCTCCATCAGCTGGTCGTTCTCGTCGCGGTGCATCACGACGCGCGGACGCGATACGGCGAGCTCGAAACCTTCGCGGCGCATGGTTTCGATCAGAACGGCAAGCTGCAATTCGCCACGACCCGACACGTAGAAGGAATCCTTGCCTTCTGCTTCCTCGATCTTCAGCGCGACGTTGCCTTCGGCTTCCTTGTAGAGACGATCGCGGATGACGCGTGAGGTCACCTTGTCGCCTTCGGTGCCGGCCAGCGGGCTGTCGTTAACGATGAAGGACATGGTGACGGTCGGCGGATCGATCGGCTGTGCGGTCAGCGCCTCGGTAACAGCCGGATCACAGAAAGTGTCGGCAACCGTGCCCTTTGAGAGACCGGCGATGGCCACGATGTCGCCTGCGTGTGCTTCCTCGATCGAGGTGCGCTCGATGCCGCGGAAAGCGAGGATCTTCGAGATACGGCCGTTTTCGATCAGCTTGCCGTCTTGGCTCAGAACCTTGACGGCCTGGTTCGGCTTGATCGAACCGGAATTGATGCGGCCGGTGATGATGCGGCCGAGGAAGGGGTTGGCTTCGAGGATCGTGCCGATCATCGTAAACGGGCCCTCGTGGACTGTCGGCTCCGGAACGTGCTCGAGCACCAGGTCGAGAAGCGGCGCCAGACCCTGGTCCTTCGGACCTTCCGGGTTGACGTTCATCCAGCCATCGCGTCCCGAACCATAGAGGATCGGAAAGTCGAGCTGCTCGTCGGTCGCGTCGAGGTTCGCGAAGAGGTCGAAGACTTCGTTGATGACTTCTTCATGGCGACCATCAGGACGGTCGATCTTGTTGATCGCGACGATCGGGCGAAGGCCGACCTTCAACGCCTTGGAGACGACGAACTTCGTCTGCGGCATCGGGCCTTCGGAGGAGTCGACCAGAACGATCGCGCCGTCCACCATCGACAGGATACGCTCGACTTCGCCACCGAAGTCTGCGTGGCCGGGGGTGTCGACGATGTTGATGCGAACACCCTTCCACTCGACGGACGTTGCCTTGGCAAGAATCGTGATGCCGCGCTCTTTTTCCAGGTCGTTGCTATCCATGACGCGTTCTGCAACGCGCTGGTTCTCGCGGAACGAGCCGGACTGTTTCAGAAGCTCGTCAACCAGTGTCGTCTTGCCATGGTCAACGTGCGCGATAATCGCGATGTTGCGAAGTGCCATATGTCTATATCTCTGAGGCTGGGCGCCGCGCTGGGAGAAGGCGCCAATTTCATTTGGGCGGCTCATACAGTGTTTTTCGCTTCTGCGAAAGGGGGGAAAGCCGATTGCCTGCCACCCATGGCGTCAACTCGATATCTGCGGGTCGATGGTCGTCCGCCACAGTTCCGTGTCGTTCCGGTCCATCAGCCGCACCCTCAGTTGCTCGGTCTGCCCATCGATATCGATCAGCCCGAAAAATTGCATGCCGGCCGATGGCGGCAGGTTCTGCTCCGGGCCGCCGGGTGCTGCCTTCATGAACTTCACCTGCGGCCCGAAGGTCATGTCGAGTTGTTGCGGTCCGTAGGTTCCGGAATGCAGAGGTCCAGCCACAAATTCCCAGAACGGGAAGAACTCGCGGAACTTCGCCTTGCTGGGATCGTAGTAGTGCGCTGCCGTATAGTGCACGTCGGCCGTCAGCCAGACCATGTTGAATATGCCGGCATCGCGGATGAACCGCAGCAGGTCGGCAAATTCCAGCTCGCGACTGAGTGGCGCGCCATTGTCGCCGTTCGAGATCGACTCGCTTCCCCGCCGATGTCCGTAGTCGTCCCAAATCACAAGCCCGATCGGCAGATCGCAGGCAATCACCTTCCACGTCGCCGTCGAGCGAACCAGTTCTCGCTTCAGCCATGCCACCTGACGCTCGCCCAGCAGGTGAGAGCCATCGGAGAGGTTGGTATCAACGGCTTGGCTGTTCGGGCCGCGATAGGAGCGCAGATCCACGAAGAAGACGTCGAGTAGCGGGCCATAGGCGACCTTGCGGTAAATGCGGCCGGGCTCGTCTGCAATATATCGGATCGGTGTCATCTCATGAAAGGCACGGCCGGCACGGCTGGCGAGCATCGAAACCGACTTTTCCGTGTAGCGGTTGTCGTCGCGAAGGTCGGTCGAAGGCGACCAATTGTTCAATACCTCATGATCGTCCCATTGATAGAAGACGGGACAGACCGCGTTGAACTCCTTCACGTGAGTATCGAGCAGATTGTAAGCCCATTGCCCGCGAAACTGGTCGAGCGTCTGGGCAATGTCCTGCTTTGCCTCGGTGACGATCCTGTTTTTCCAGACACCGCCGTCGCCCAGCTTGATCTCGTCGGGTATCGGGTTGTCGGCATAGATCGTATCGCCGGAGTGGATCATGAAATCAGGGCGGTGATAGGCGATGGTCTGATAGGTGCGCATGCCTTCGTCGTCGATACCCCATCCCTGCCCCGCCGTATCGCCCGACCACGCGAAGCGGACGCTGCGCTTGCGCAACGGCGCGGTGCGAAACCGCCCCAGGATAGGCTCCGAAAGATCGTTGATATCCTGCAAATCCGCCGCTCGGAAGCGATAGAAAATCTCCTGGTCGGGCGGAAGGTTTTCAAGCAGCAGCTTTCCGGCAAGACCGGTTTGTGGTGTGACGTCTATGGGCGCCACGCGCACGGCATTGGCGAACTTGTCGCTTGTCGAGTACTCGATATGGAGCCGAGCTGGCCGGTCCACCTGTGTCCATATCATTGCGGATTTGGCATCGACATCGCCCGACTGGACGCCGGACGCAAAAACCGGACGCCTGGCGGAACCACGCGCATAATAGGGCGTCGCCAGCCCCGCCACTGCTAATCCACCTACCGCTCCCATGGATGAGAGAAAGCGTCGGCGGGTCGTTTCGGTCAATTTCATGCCAAGGTCTATCCGGCTGGAGCGGGAGAGAGCCTCCCGCGCCGAACCTATGGCGGCCGTCATGTCATCATCTTGAAGACGGCATGACGGTTTTTCGAAACTTCAGCGACAGTTTTGTTACGCATGACCGCAGGCGGAGAGCCTGAACTGCGCGCCATTGTACGAAAGTAATTCATTCCGCCACCAGCCCGCTGCGACGCAGCATGCCGAGCAGGAGAAGCGGCAACAACGTGGTGATCAAGATGGCAGGAAAGGCCATGGCATGCCGAGACCGATCGATCCCTGCTCGAACTGGCGCCATGAAAGTAGCGATCGTGTGCATGCCGTCGGGTGCCACGACAACCGAGGCGACCACCTCGCGCGAAGCGAGCGCAAAAACCAGCAGCATCGCCGAGGCGAGACTGGGGAATGCCGATGCCCTTCAAAACAGGCGTTGCACCATAGTGTCGACGCCGGCGGTCGAAACGGCAGCACTCGTCTCTGAAGGCTGAGAGGTCATGAAAAAACCGGCATCGATAAAGTCGATGCCGGTTGCTTATTAACCTTCAGTGAACAGTCATGTGACGAAGCGGTCAGATGTTGTCACCCGCCAATACTTTAGCTTTTGCGCATCGAAGATGCGCAAAACATGACTTGTCAGGCGTCGCTGCCGGACAGTTCTTCGAAGGTCGCAAGTCCCTTCTTCACCAGCATTGCATCCGGGCTCGGCAGCTTGCCGCGGAAGGCCTTGTAGGCATCCTCGGGATCGACGGCGCCACCGACGGAATAGATGTTGTCCTTCAGCCTGGCTGCCATTTCCCGGTTGAACGCGTCGCCCGTCTCCTCGAAGGCGGCGAAGGCGTCCGCATCAAGCACCTCGGACCACATATAGGAATAGTAACCGGCCGAATAACCGCCGGAGAAGATGTGCTGGAAGTGCGGCGAGGCGTGACGCATGACGATCGATTTCGGCATGCCGAGCTCCGAGAGCACCCCGGCCTGCACCGCCATCGGGTCCTCGACCTTGTCGCGCGTGTGGAACGCCATGTCGACAAGCGCGGAGGAGGTAAACTCGACCGTATTGAAGCCGGAATTGAAAGTGCGGGCCGCCAGAACCTTGTCCAAAAGCGCCTGTGGCATCGGCTCGCCGGTTTCGAAATGCACCGCATACTGCTTAAGGATCGCTGGCACCGTCAGCCAGTGCTCGTAAAGCTGCGACGGCAATTCAACGAAATCGCGCGAGACGCCCGTGCCGGAGACCGAGGGATAGGTGACGTTCGAGAGCATTCCATGGAGCGCATGGCCGAATTCGTGGAACAGCGTGCGCGCATCGTCGAGCGACAGAAGCGCAGGCTTGCCTTCGGCAGGCTTGGCGAAATTACAGACATTGTAGATGATCGGCAGCTCGCCCTGTCGCCCGTCCTTCAGCGGCAGCTTGTGCTGCGACTGGAACGAGCTCATCCAAGCGCCGGAGCGCTTCGAGCTGCGAGCGAAATAATCGCCAAGGAAGAGCGCCACCAGCGTGTCCTCTCGGTCGCGGATCTCGAAAACGCGAACATCGGGATGATAGGCGGGAATGCCTTTCTTCTCGAGGGCGCGAATGCCAAACAGCCGGCCGGCGACGTCGAAGCAGGCATCGATGATCTTCTCGAGCTGGAGATAAGGCTTCAACTCGGCTTCGGAGAATTTGAACCGCTGTGCGCGGATCTTTTCAGCATAGTGCCGCCAGTCCCAGGGCATGACCGCATGGTTCTTGCCCTCTGCGGCGATCAGCTTGGCGATGTCGGCCTCTTCTTCGCCCGCCCGCTTGACAGCTTTCGCCCACACCTCTCGAAGTAGGTGGTTCACCGCATCGGGCGTCTTCGCCATCGTGTTGTCGAGCTTCAGCTCCGCGAAGTTACCATAGCCGAGGAGCTTCGCCACCTCGTCGCGAAGCGCAAGCGTATCGCGGATGATGCCGCGATTGTCCGTCACACCATCGTTCTCGCCGCGCGCTACCCAAGCCTCGAAGGCCTGCTCACGCAGATCGCGCCGCTCGGAGAAGGTGAGAAACGGTTCGATGATCGAGCGCGACAGCGTCACGGCAAATTTGCCCTCTTCGCCTCGCTCGCGTGCCGCAGCCGCCATCGCATCCTTCAAGAATTCGGGAATGCCGTCGAGAGCGGCGCCATCGGACAGGATCAGCGCCCAGTTCTTTTCATCGGCAAGCACGTTCTGCCCGAACTGGGTGCCGAGGCCGGCGAGCTTTTCGTTGATGCCCGCAAGCTTCTCCTGCTCGGGTTTCGGCAGCTTCGCGCCAGACTTGACGAAACCCTTCCAGTGCCGCTCCAGCACCCGCGTCTGCTCCAGCGACAGACCAAGGCTTTCGCGCGCTTCCCACAGGGTATCGATGCGGGTAAAGAGCGCTGCATTCATGCCGATCTTGGAGTAGTGACGCGACATCTTCGGCGAAATGTCCCGCTCCAGTGTTTGGATTGTGTCGTTGGTGTGAGCGCCTGCCCGGTTCCAGAACAGCGCGGATACGCGCGACAGCTGATCGCCTGCAATCTCCAGAGCAACGACCGTGTTCTCGAATGTCGGCGCTTCCGGATTTCCGGCGATCTCATCGATCTCCTTCTCGTGTGCGGCGAGTGCGGTATCGAAAGCGGAAGCGAAGTCACCGTCGTTGAGCGCATCGAACCGAGGCAGGCCGTGAAGGCCGTCCCATTCGAAGAGTGCCGGATTGAATTCTGGTGTGGAAGGCATGCGGACATCCTTTGTGGCAGGCAACTGAAGAGGCAATATAGGGATGCCCGTACGCAATTGGTATTGCCGATCGGACGCTCTTTCCGCCGCCCGACTGTGAAAAGTTCACGGCAAGAAATGATGCATGAGAATTGACTAATCGTTAACGATTGACGCGGCTTCGGCGCGCGCGATAGCTTTGCTCGTCATCTTCTTGCAATTGGATATGGGCCATGGAAATCCTTTCTGTGCGGTCTTCGCCGAATTTCCTTTTCAGAAGAAATTCCGATAATTCTAATAGTTACAATGAATTAGAAGCCAAAATCGGCACAACTGCGAAGCCTTCGACGGCATTCCACATTGATGAAACTGGCGGCGATACGCCGGATTTCTCAGCGATCAGCGCCAGCGAACTGCGCCACTATGCAAGGCAGAGCTTCGATGCGGGCGCGATCAATCAGGATACATTCGCCGCCATCTCCGAACCGCTGCCGATGCGAGCGATCGACCCAGCCGGCAACATCCTCGACCTCTCCGATATCACCGATGCGACGACCTTCAATTTCCGGGACTACTACAAAGACCAGCTGCAGATCGCGACGTCGATCGGCGACCCGGAAACGGTGGCGACGCTAAATTCGGTCGTCAATTTCCTCGACGTCTGATCTCAGGCTTTCCGCCACCCGAGCAGGCCCGGTGTCGCGTGCCAGAGCGCCTGCGCTGCGAAACCCATGAACAAGACACCGGAGCAGCGGACGATCAGCCGCTCGTGCGAGCGATAGAACCGCCGCACCGTGCCGGCGCCAATGATCGTGATCAGGATCATATCGGCGACAATGAAGCCCAGAAACGAAACCGCAAGCAGGACCGGCAACGTGTGAAACTGCAACGCGCTCGCCGAGCCGGCAACGAGAGCCGTGAACGTTGCGAGCGCCACGGGATACCCTTTCGGGTTGGTGACGCCGAAGATCAGGCCACGGCGGAACGGCCGTTCGACGACCATCAAAGCCTGTCCGTCTCCTTTCGGCTTTGCCCTCACAGCATTCCAGCCGATCCAGGCAAGATAGAAGCCACAGAGAAGACCGAGCGCGTCGAAGACAAAGGTCCCGATCGTCTTTGCGCCGATGATTGCAATCAGCGCCAGTGACGCCCACAGCAGATCACCGACCAGATGGCCGCCGACGAACAGCGCGCCGGCGCGACGTCCCTGCCCCGCACCGATGCCAAGCAGGGCGAGGAACGCCGGACCGGGAATGAGCACATAAAGAAGGGCAGCCAGAAAGGCTCCTGCAAGCAACGATTGGGTCATCGAAAGAACTCCGGAAGGAACCACTGCAGCTTATGCGCCAATCCAAACCCGTCAAGCGATGATGGCGACCCATAAGATTTTTGAATTGCCGGATCACGCAGCTTGCGACAGAAGGAAGGGGTCGCCCTTTGGCGGCTTCTCACATGCCATCAAGACCGAGTACCCCTATGCCCCCATTCCGGATGAGCGAACGGCGAACCAGCATGCTCGGCGCGCTTCTCGCAACAATCGGCCCGATCTCGATGTCGATCTATACGCCTGCGATGCCCGAGCTCGTGCAGGCGTTCCGGACGTCCGACTCGGCAATCAAGATGACGCTCTCCGTCTATTTCGCCGGTTTCTCGTTTGCGCAATTGCTTGCAGGCCCGCTCTCGGACGCTTTCGGGCGGCGCGCGGCGACGCTCCTCTTCATCGGCATCTATGTCGCCGGTAGCCTGCTTGCCGCCTTTGCGCCTGGCATCGAATGGTTGCTCGCCGGCCGTCTCATCCAGGGCATCGGCGCCTCCGTCGGGATCACGGTCGCCCGCGCCATCGTGCGCGACCAGTTCACCGGAACCGAAGCCTCCCGTATCATGAACCTGATCGGGATCATGATCGCCATTGGGCCGGCCGCGGCACCGACAGTCGGCGGTTTGGCGCTTGCCGCCTTCGGCTGGCAGTCCGTCTTCTTCCTTCTGATCGGTTTCGGTCTGCTGATCTGCCTTTCGGTGATCGTCTTCATGCGCGAAACCAGCGTGCCCGATCGCCGCCGTGCCCTACCCGGACCGCTTCTGGCCGCTTATGCCGAGCTTGCACGTGAAAGCCGTTTCGTCTCCGCCTCGCTTGTGCTCGGCGGCTCGATCGGTGCCCTCTATGCACAGGCGACGCTGCTCCCGTTCATCCTCATCAAGGTCGTCGGTCTCTCGCCTGCAGCCTTCGGCCTCGGAATGCTGCTACAGTCCGGCTCCTACTTCCTGGGCTCCGTCTGCCTGCGTTATGCGGCGCCGCGCTTGGGCGGCGACGGTTCCGTGCGCGTCGGGCTCGGGCTGCTCGGGTTCGCGGGCATCATGATTGCGCTCTCCGTCCACTTCGTGACGCCCACCTATCTCTCGATCATGGGGCCGATCGCGTTCCTGGCCTTCGGACTTGCCTTGCTGACGCCGCACATGACAACCTCGGGCCTCTACCCCTTCCCGCATATTGCCGGCTCGGCGTCCGCAATGATGGGCTTCATCCAGATGGGTGGCGGCTTTGCAGGCGGCGTCGCGGGTTCGTTGATCGGCATGTCGCTTCTGGCGTTCGGAACCGTGATCCCGACCATGGCACTGATCTCAATCGCGAGGTACGTCTGGTTCGTCCGCGCCTCACGGCGCGCTGCAAAGGTTTCCCACGCCACGATTGGCGCATGAAAAGGCCCGCACGAGGCGGGCCTTTGATCTCTATCGGGCTGTTCTCGCTTACTTCGAGATATTGCGCTTTGCGAGCGTGCGCAGACGCAGTGCGTTGAGCTTGATGAAGCCGGCGGCATCCTTCTGGTCGTAGGCGCCCTGGTCGTCTTCGAAGGTGACGAGCTTGTCGGAGTAGAGCGACTTCGGGCTCTCGCGGCCGATGACCATGACATTGCCCTTGTAGAGCTTCAGCGTCACTTCGCCTTCGACATGCTCCTGGCTCTTGTCGATCAACGCCTGCAGCATCTCGCGCTCCGGCGAGAACCAGAAGCCGTAATAGATCAGCTCGGCGTAACGCGGCATCAGCTCATCCTTGAGGTGCGCGGCACCGCGGTCGAGCGTGATGGATTCGATTGCGCGATGCGCGGCAAGCAGGATCGTGCCCCCGGGCGTTTCGTAAACGCCGCGCGACTTCATGCCGACGAAGCGGTTTTCCACGAGGTCGAGACGTCCGATGCCGTTGTCGCGGCCGTAACTGTTAAGGGTTGCAAGCAGCGTCGCCGGGCTCATGCGAACGCCGTTGATCGAAACAGCATCGCCCTTCTCGAAACCCACCTTGATGATCGTTGCCTTATCAGGAGCGGCTTCCGGCGAAATCGTGCGCATATGCACGTATTCAGGAGCTTCCTGCGCCGGATCTTCCAGAACCTTGCCTTCGGACGAGGAGTGCAGCAGGTTGGCGTCGACGGAGAACGGCGCCTCTCCCTTCTTGTCCTTGGCGACCGGGATCTGATGCTGCTCAGCGAATGCCAGGAGATCGGTACGGCTCTTGAAGGCCCAGTCACGCCACGGCGCGATGATCTTGATATCCGGGTTCAGCGCATAGGCGGAGAGCTCGAAACGAACCTGGTCGTTGCCCTTGCCGGTTGCGCCGTGCGCGATCGCATCGGCGCCGGTCTTGCGGGCAATGTCGATCAGGTGCTTGGAGATCAGCGGACGCGCAATCGACGTACCGAGCAGATAGACGCCCTCATAGACGGCATTGGCACGGAACATCGGGAAGACGAAGTCTTTCACGAACTCTTCGCGCACGTCCTCGATGTAGATTTCCTTGATGCCGAGCATCTCGGCCTTCTTGCGCGCCGGCTCCAGCTCTTCGCCCTGGCCGAGATCGGCCGTGAAGGTCACGACTTCGGCGCCGAGCTCCGTCTGCAGCCACTTCAGGATGATCGAGGTATCGAGGCCGCCGGAATAGGCGAGCACGACTTTCTTCACGTCTTTCTTAGATGCCATGATGATGAGGTCCGTTGCAAAGGGGCAGCGGCAAACCCGCCAAGCCCGGTATGGCTGGGCACTTTTAGCGAGATTGACGCACGACGCAAGGGCAACGGCGACCATAGACGGCGCGGATAATGTTTGACAGGCCGAAAGCGCAACCCATATCTGCCAGCGTCCTGACAATGCTGAGGAGAGGCTGGCCGTGACAAGAATCCAAGACATCATCAAGAAATCCAATGTTGCCGTCATCACCGGCGGAGCCTCCGGAATCGGGCTTGCCGCGGCAAAGCACTTTGCCCGAGCCGGCATGAGCGTCGCCATTGCCGATCTCGGCGGCGAACGGCTGGCAGAGGCCGCCAAGCAGCTGAAATCGATCTCTGGAGAGGAGCACGTGCTGGCTGTTGAAACCGACGTTGCGCAGAAGGACTCGCTGGACGCGCTCGAACGGACCGTGATCCAGCGCTTCGGCCGCGTGCATATTCTTATGAACAATGCCGGCATCGGCCCCGAGACGTCGATGTTCAGCGCCCAGGCCGATTGGGACAGCATCCTTGGCGTCAACCTGCTTGGCGTCGTCAACGGAACGCGCACCTTCGGCCAGCACATGCTCTCGCACGGCGAACCGGGCCTTATCATCAACACCGGTTCGAAGCAGGGCATCACCACCCCGCCCGGCAATCCGGCCTACAATGTTTCGAAGGCCGGCGTGAAGGTGTTCACCGAAGCACTGGAGCACGAATTGCGAAACACAGAGGGCTCGAGGATCTCTGCCCACCTGTTAATCCCCGGCTTCGTCTTCACCGGCCTGACAAAGGGCGATCGTGCCGAAAAGCCGGCCTCCGCCTGGACGCCGGAACAGACCGTCGACTTCATGATCGAAAGCCTGGAACGCGGCGACTTCTACATCCTCTGCCCCGACAACGACGTCGCCCGCTCGGTGGACGAACGCCGCATGGCCTGGGCGATGGGCGACATCATCGAGAACCGTCCGCCGCTGTCGCGCTGGCACAAGGACTATGCCGACAAGTTCAAGGCCTACCTCGAACGCAAGGAATAGGTCGCATTAGAAGGTTTGATTAGACATTTTCTGAAAGCCGGATATGACGGCAAAGCTTTCATCCGGCTTTCGGAGTGTACCATGGACTTCCTGCCCAGCTTTCCGACGCTTCTCGCCTTTGCCGCTGCGACCCTTCTGCTTGCGGCGACACCCGGCCCCGATATGACCCTGTCCATCAGCCGGGCGCTGGCGCAGGGCAAGAAGGCGGCGTTGTTCGTCGTTCTCGGCACGAGCCTTGGCATCGTCGTTCACACCATGCTGGTCGCCTTCGGCGTTTCGGCCTTGATCACCGCATCGCCCACGGCCTTCCTGATCCTGAAGACAGGCGGTGCAGCCTATCTGCTCTGGCTTGCCGTCCAGGCGATCCGGTACGGCTCGAAGTTTTCGGTCAACAAGGTGGAAGCATCAAAGGGCACGCCGCTTGCCAACATCTCCTCGGGCTTCTGGGTCAACCTGTTGAACCCGAAGGTTATCATCTTCTTCATGACGTTCTTGCCGCAGTTCGTCAGCGCCGGCGACCCGACAGTGACGCAGAAGCTTTTGTTTCTCGGGTTCTGCTTCATCGTCATCGGCATGCCGGTGAATGCTGCCGTCGTCTTCGCGGCCGACTGGCTTGCCGGCTGGCTGCAGAACAACAAGAAGGTTCTGCGCGGCATGGATTTTACCTTCGCCGGCGTGTTCTCGGTTTTCGCGGCAAAGATCCTGCTGACGCAGGCGCGCTAAGCGCCCTACGGCTCAACCGATCAGCAGCGCGTCGTCATCCAAGGTCTGGCCGCGCATTTTGCGGAACATGGCGATCAGGTCTTCGACCTGCAGCGTCTTGCGGCTGTCACCGCTGACGTCGAGAACGATCTCCCCACCATGCAACATGATCGTGCGGTGCCCATAATCGAGCGCCTGGCGCATGGAGTGTGTGACCATCAGCGTCGTTAGTTTGCGTTCCGAGACAATCTTCTGCGTGAGGCCCATGACGAATTCGGCCATGCCAGGATCAAGCGCCGCCGTATGCTCGTCGAGCAGCAGCACTTCGGAGCCGGCAAGTGTCGCCATGACCAGCGACACCGCCTGCCGCTGACCGCCGGAAAGCAAGTCCATGCGGTCCTTCATCCGGTTTTCGAGGCCGAGGTTGAGCTCGGCAATGCGATCACGGAAATGCTCGCGGCGCTGCGGTCCGAGCGCCGAGACAGGGCCGCGCCGCTCACCGCGACGGGCCGCCAGCGCAAGGTTCTCCTCAATCGAAAGCGAGCCGTAGCTTCCCGTTAGCGGATCCTGGAAGACGCGGGCGACGAGGCCGGCGCGGGCCGCCGTGGATTTGCGCGTGACATCGGCGTGGCCAATCAGAACCTGGCCTTCGCTGGCAAGCACATCGCCGGCCAGAACGCCAAGCAGCGTCGACTTGCCGGCTCCGTTCGAACCGATGACAGTGACGAACGAACCTTCTTCGATGGTAAGGCTAACGCCGTTCAGTGCCTGCTTCTGCAGCGGCGTCCCCTTGCCGAAGATGACCTTGATTTCCTTGAGGGTTATCATGACGCGGCGCCTCCGCGGCGAAGGCGGGGAAGAATGAGCGCAACAGTAACCAGGACGGCCGTCACGAAATTGAGGTCGGATGCCTGCAGCCCGATGACATCGGTCGAGAGCGCCAGCTGGATCGCGATGCGGTAGAGGATCGAGCCTAGGACGCAGCCGATCAGCGCGATCAGCAGACCCCGCCGGCCGAGCAGCGTTTCGCCGATGATGACCGCCGCAAGACCGACGACGATCGTTCCGACACCCGAGGTGACGTCGGCAAAGCCATTCGTCTGCGCAAACAACGCACCGCCGAGGGCGACCAACGCATTCGAGATCGCCATGCCGAGATAGATCTGGCGGCTGGTATCGACGCCCTGCGCGCGGGCCATGCGGGCATTCGCACCCGTCGCGCGCATCGCCAGACCCGAGTCGCTCTCGAGGAAGCGCCAGACGAGGACGACGGCGACAACGACGAGGACGCCGACGAACAGCGGTCGAGCGTAGAAATCACGCAGCCCATGACCGAAGAACGGGCTGATCATCGTATCCGCGTTGATCAGCGCGACGTTCGGCTTGCCCATGACGCGCAGATTGACGGAGAAGAGCGCGATCATCGTCAGGATCGAGGCCAGCAGATTGAGGATCTTGAACCGTACGTTGAGCATCGCCGTGACGAGACCCGCCGCAGCACCAGCGACCATGGCAACGAGAGCAGCAAGCCAGGCGTTGACGCCGGCGACAATCAGCACCGCTGTCACGGCAGCACCCAACGGGAAGGAGCCGTCGACGGTCAGATCCGGAAAATCTAGCACCCGAAATGCGAGGTATACGCCGAGCGCTACGAAGGCATAGACCAACCCCAGCTCCACGGCTCCCCAGAATGCGATCTGACTCAAGGCTCCTGCCCTTTCTTCTGACCTGTCGCGCCTCTCAGCGGACCCAAGCTTCTAATACCATCAGCCGCCCCCGCATAAAACGGGAGCGGCTGGATGGTTGGTTCTGAAATCGACTTCGATCAGTCGATGGTCTTCGTCGCGCGCTTCAAAACGCTTTCCGGCAGCGTGACGCCCATCTTTGCTGCCGCACCCTTGTTGATGACGAGATCGCTGCCGGCAGCAACCTTCACCGGAATGTCCCCTGGGTTTTCGCCCTTGAGGATGCGAACGACGATCTCGCCGGTCTGCTTGCCGACGTCGTAGTAGTTGAAGCCGAGCGCAGCAATCGCGCCGCGCGAGACGGAGTCCGTGTCTGCCGTGAACAGCGGCAGCTTGCTTTCTTCGGCAACGGCAACGGCACCTTCGAGCGCAGAGATGATGGTGTTGTCAGTCGGGATGTAGATGGCATCGGCACGGCCGACGAGCGCGCGCGCAGCACCCTGCACTTCGGCGGACTTGGTGGCGGCCGACTCAACGACCGTCAGGCCGGCCTTCTCGGCCTCCGTCTTCAGGACGGCAAGCAACGATACGGAATTGGCTTCGCCGGAGTTGTAGAGGTAGCCGATCGTCTTGGCGTTCGGCAGGATTTCCTTGATGAGTGCAACATGCTCCGCAACCGGCGACATGTCGGACAGACCGGTGACGTTACCGCCGGGCTTGTCCATGTTCTTCACGAGCTGCGCGCCGAGAGGATCGGAAACGGCGGTGAAGACAACCGGAATGTCGCGCGTTGCGGAAACGACGGCCTGCGCGGAAGGGGTGGAAATCGGCACGATGACATTGGGGCCTTCGCCGGCGAACTGGCGGGCGATCTGCGCTGCCGTTGCTGGATTACCTTGGGCGGACTCGAACATGAACTTCAGGTTCTCGCCGTCCTTGTAGCCTGCGGCCGTCAGCACATCGAGGACACCCTTGCGTGCGGCGTCGAGAGCCGGATGCTCGACGATAGCCGTGACCGCGACGGTCACATCTTCCGCCTTGGCAGGCAGGGTGAGAGCCAGCGTGGCCGCGACAGCAAGCAGAATGGAACGCATTGGGTATCCTCCAGACATGATTTTGGCCTGCTTCTAGGAAAAGCAGGCCATGAAATCAATCATCCGGAGGTGTTTGAAGGATCAAACTTGCTGATCAATCATCCGCGCCGTGGTTGGCGATCATCATCGCCTCGAAAGCCAGCCGTTCGGTCTTGCGCATGCGCTCCGATTCCGACTTCAGCTGGCCGCAGGCTGCAAGAATGTCGCGGCCGCGCGGCGTGCGGATCGGCGAGGCATAGCCGGCCGAGTTGATGAAATCGGCAAATTTCTCGATCTGCGCCCAGTCGGAACACTGATAGTTGGTGCCGGGCCACGGGTTGAACGGAATGAGGTTGATCTTCGCCGGCACGCCCTTCAGCAGCCGGACGAGACCCTTGGCATCCTCGAGGCTGTCGTTGACGTCCTTCAGCATCACATATTCGAAGGTGATGCGGCGGGCGTTCGACAAGCCCGGGTACGTCCGACAGGCGTCGATCAGTTCCTTGAGCGGGTACTTCTTGTTGATCGGTACGAGGATGTCGCGCAGGTCGTCGCGCACGGCATGCAGCGAGATTGCCAGCATCACGCCGATTTCATCGCCGGTGCGGAAGATTTCAGGCACAACGCCTGACGTCGACAGCGTCACGCGACGCTTCGACAGCGACAGGCCGTCGCCATCGGTGGCGATCAGCAACGCCTGCTTCACGGCATCGAAATTGTAGAGCGGCTCGCCCATGCCCATCATCACGATGTTGCTGACCTTGCGGCCTTCGGCTGGCATGATGGTGCCCTGTGGGGCTTCACGGTCCGGGAAATCGCCCAGCCGATCGCGGGCCAGTAGAAGCTGGGAGAGAATTTCTTCGGCCGTCAGGTTGCGCACCAGACGTTGCGTTCCGGTATGACAGAAGGAACAGGTCAGCGTGCAGCCCACCTGGCTTGAGATGCAAAGCGTTCCACGGCCCTCTTCCGGGATATAGACAGCCTCGATCTCGACCGGACGGCCGGCGCCGCGCGCCGGGAAGCGCAGCAGCCACTTGCGAGTGCCGTCGTTTGACACCTGCTCCTCGACGATCTCCGGGCGCGCAATGGTGAAATGCTGCTTCAGCATCTCGCGCATGTCCTTGGCGACATTCGTCATGTGATCGAAATCGGAGACGCCGCGCACGTAGATCCAGTTCCAGAGCTGGGCCACGCGCATCTTGATCTGTTTTTCGGCCACGCCCCTTTCGCGCAGCGCAGCGCCCATTTCTTCGCGGCTCAAGCCGATCAGCGAAGGCTTTAGCGCGGCATCGGCACTGCGCATCGGGGCGCCGGCAGGCTTGGTAACGGTCATCGCATCCATGACGGACATAATCTCTAATCCCGAATTCAACATGCGATCCTCCCAGTAAGCCGGATGACTTGCGGGCACGGAGGGCATGATGGCAGAGTTGAATGCGGAGCACGGCGGCAAAGCCGCGATCTATCCGCTGTTGTGCGGGCCTTTAGCATCATTTTTGCCGCGCGTCACTAGAGATGGAAAACGACGAAGGCCGACGCAAGGCCGGCCTTCGAATTCAATGAACGGTCACGAAGCGCTTATTTGCAGCCTTCAACCTGTTTCAGCGCGGCCGAAATGCCGGAGAGCGAATAGCTGTAGGAGGTCGACGTGCCTTTGCGAGACGTAGCGTTGACGGTCATCGCGTGACCGTTCTTCATGGCCGCGACGAGTGCCGGCTCCTGAGCCGCGTTCTCAACCCAGCCGGCCTTGTCCTTGGTGAACATCACGAAGGTCTTGTTGTCGATAACGACATCGATCTTCGAGTTCTCCTTGACCGTGTAGCCCATCATTGCTTGCGGCTCGTAGGAAATGTTCTGGCCGGGACGCTGCGAGACGATGAAGAAGTTGTCACCGTGGTCGATGCCCGCCGGCTTCTTTTCCGTCGGCACAGACAGCACGTAGCAGACGGTGCTCGCGCCGGACTTGTACGAATAGGCGCCCCAAGCCTGAAACTGCTGGATACGTGTCGGCGCCGTCGAAGCCGGCGTTGCCTGCTGCTGCGCTGCCGGCGCTGCAGGCTGCGACTTCTTGGACTGAGCGGATGCAATGCCGGCGCCGGTGAGAACGAGGGAAAGGGCGATTGCGGTACTTCTTACAAACATGGATATCCTGCCGGTTCTTGCGATTCGAGCCCGAAGCGAACGGGCGACGCATAATCACGATCTGCTTTATTTTGACTTAATTCAGGTTACCAAAGCGTCAACAGGGACTGCGAGAAGTCCCTGCCTGTGTCATTTTCGCCCAAGTGCCAACGTCGGGCGCTGGCGCCTCGCCGGTGATGGCGTGATGCCGCGTGCGCACGCACACCATCGTCATGAATGATTTAAGACATAAAGATTCAGGCAAGAGTTTGACCTTTTCAGAAACCGTTGTACGTCAATAAGCGTTGGAAATCCGTTGGAGAATTCGCTGAGCCAGGGGACTTTGCACGGAACATGAATGCCGAGGAGAAACAGCGCTTCGCCGCCCTCGCCAGGGCCGTTGCGGAACGCCGCGACCAAGAGGCATTCACCGTGTTATTCGACTACTTCGCACCGCGCCTCAAATCTTGGTTACTACGTCAAAGGATGGCAAGCAGCGAGGCAGAAGAACTCGTTCAGGAGGTGATGATCGTGCTTTGGCACAAGGCCGGACTCTATGATGCAAGCCGTTCGTCTCTGTCGACCTGGCTTTTTCGCATTGCCCGCAACCGGCGGATCGATCTTCAGCGTCGGGCCAGAGCGCATGTCCTGGATCGAGCAGACCCGGCATTGCAGCCGGTCGCTGAAAGCGGCGCCGACGAGATCCTCGCAAACGACGATCGCGACGCCCACGTGCGCGCCGCTGTCAGCCAACTCCCGCAAGAACAACGGGAAATGCTCCGCGCCGCCTTCTTTCTCGGCCAATCCCATTCGCAGATCGCGGAGGCGACGGGCTTGCCGCTTGGGACCGTAAAGTCCCGCATCCGGCTTGCCTTCGGAAAACTCAGGAAGGTTCTTGAGGCCGAGAGCGCCTGACGTACCGACGCGGCTAGATCGTCTTCATGCCTTCAGCCTTGTCGGCGAGCGCACGGTCTGCTGCTTCATAGTGCCTCGGCTGCAGGTGCCTGCTGACCATCGCGAAGGCTGCGGAGAGGACTGCTACGTCGTCCGAAAAACCGATCACGGCAAAAACATCAGGGATCATGTCGATGGGCATGACGAAATAGGCAAGCGCCGCCAGAAGGACGCCGCGCACCCTCGTCGGCGTCTGCGGATCCATCGCGCAGTAGAATGCGGCAACGACGTCGCGCGCGAATGGAATCTGCCGCACGGCCTTCTTGAAAGTCGGCCAGAATTTCTTGCGTACAGTCTGCTCGCGCCGGCTCTGCGTATCATCGTCACCCGGCAGAAGGATCTCACCGAATTTGACGTCGTCCATCCCGATTGGTCCTTTCGTTCACGCGCACATATGGTGATGGCTGCACCGGATTCAATCAAGCCGGCGTGCTGCCGCCTTCTCCATCGCCGTCGCTAGCCGGAAGTCAAGCTCGGTCAGGCCGCCAGCATCGTGGGTGTTGAGCTTCACCTCGACGCGCGAATAGACATTGAGCCACTCGGGATGATGATTGAGCCTTTCCGCCGCGAGCGCTGCTTCGGTCATGAAGCCGAAAGCCTCGACGAAATTGCGAAACTTGAAGCTTCGCGAGATCGACGTGCCGGCGTCATCGAGCGACCAGCCATCCAGCTTGGCGAGCTCGGCAGCGATGGCTTGCCGTTCCAGTTTTTCCCGTTTCATGCGATTGTCCCTCCTCTTTCCATCATGGACCACAGATGAAACGCATCAGCATCCTGTTTGTTTGCATGGGCAATATCTGCCGTTCTCCCCTTGCCGAGGGTATCTTCTCGCATCTTGTCGACGCGGCCGGCTTTGCCGATCGTTTCGAGATCGATTCTGCCGGCACCGGCGGTTGGCACCAAGGCGAGCATCCCGATCAGCGTTCGATCGCGACGGCCAGAGGTCACGGGATAGACATCTCCCGGCAAAGCGCTCGTCGGATAACGACGGAGGATTTCAGCGACTTCGGCCTGATACTCGCGATGGATCGCACAAATATCGCCGAACTGCATCGGATCCGCCCGCAAGCCACAAACATCCACCTATTCGGCGATTTCGCGTTGGCGAGCGGCGAGGATATACCCGACCCCTATTACGGCGACGCGGACGAGTTCGAACTTGTCTACGCCAGGCTCTTCACCGGCTGCAGGAAGCTGCTCGAGACGCTGGGAACGGACAATGCCTCGTGGAGCGGGAAGATCTCTTCCGTCAGATAGGGGCCGCCGCCGACCGATTCCCTTGACGACAGCAGGACGAAGCGGGGAACAGTGAAGGCCGAGGTCTGGAAGTTTCCGCGACCGGCCAGATAATGCACCACATCGTCGACCCGCGACGATTTCAGCCGCGCGAGCGTGACATGCGGCGTGAACTTACGGGGATCCGGCGGCAATCCGATACGCTGGCAGATCCGCTCGATTTCGGCCTGCAGCGCATACATCTCGGGCGAAGGCGAGACGCCGGCCCAGACCGAATGTGGCTTCTTGGACCCGAATGCGCCGATTCCATCGAGACGGATCTGGAATTCGGGCCGGTCGATGCGGTCGAGCCGATCGACAATTTCGTCTGCCGTTCGTCCATCGACATCGCCGATAAACCGCAAGGTGATGTGGTAATTTTCCACATCGATCCATCTTGCACCAGGGAGACCACCGCGCAGCAATGAGAGGCTCATCGCGGCATTGCGCGGAATTTCGAGGGCGGTAAACAGTCTCGGCATAACGAGCACTCCCCGAATCTTTTGCACGTGCTCACACGGAATCACGCATTGGGCACCTGTGCAAGCCCCTAATTCTTCACAGTAGAAATCGTTGCCAAGAATTGCGTGATAGCCGGCTCCATCTTTTCGACCATCACATCAACCCCCTTGCTGTTGGGGTGCATCCCATCCTCAAGCTGCAGACCGGCATGAAGGACTACGCCTTCGAGAAAGAAGGGATAGAGCGCAACGCCATGTTTTTGCGCGAGTTTCTGGTAGATCGGGTTGAAGCGCGCCGCATAGTCCCCGCCCATGTTCGGCGGCGCCAGCATTCCGACGAGAAGGACGGCAATCCCACGCTCCTTTAGCCGGGCAATCATCTGATCGAGGTTTTTTTCACTTTCTTCGGGAGGGATGCCGCGCAGGGCATCATTGGCACCCAATTCGAGAATCACGCCATTGGTGCCGTCAGGGATCGACCAGTCTATCCGCGCAAGACCGCCGGTCGTCGTGTCGCCGGACACTCCCGCGTTGGCGATCGATATGTCGACCCCTTTGGCTTTCAGTGCTGCTTGCAGTTTTTCCGGAAAGCCATCACCGGGAGGGAGTTGGTAGCCCGCCATAAGGCTGTCTCCAAAGCCGACCAGGCTGATTGGCCTTGCGCTCGCCGCGACAGCAAAGATCAGCGAAGCAACAATGACGGCGATGTGAAGGCCGGCAACTTTAAATCTCATTCCGCTTTCCCTAGATTGGCAAGACGATCGGCATCTATATAGGGCGAATACTGTTGGCAAAAACCATCATCGAGTTGAAGCGCGCCGATTTGACGCTTGGCAGCGCCGCCGCCTCTGTCCATGTGCTGAAGGGCATCGACCTGACGATTGCCGCCGGTGAGTCGGTCGGCATCGTAGGACCGTCGGGCTCTGGCAAATCGACATTGCTGATGGTGCTTGCAGGGCTTGAGAAACTCGATAGTGGCGAGATCAATGTCAGCGGCACACCATTGCATGCTCTGAGTGAAGACCATGTGGCCGACTTCCGTGGCCGCAACATCGGCATCGTCTTCCAATCTTTCCACCTGATTGCCAACATGACGGCGCTGGAAAACGTTGCTGTGCCGCTGGAGCTTGCCAACCTTCCCAATCCCTTCGAAATCGCACGCCGCGAATTGAAATCCGTCGGTCTTGGCGATCGATTGAACCACTATCCCGGCCAGCTTTCGGGCGGCGAACAGCAACGCGTGGCAATTGCCCGCGCCCTCGCACCCTCGCCGGCATTGCTGATTGCCGACGAACCGACCGGCAACCTCGACACCGACACCGGCCGCCAGATTGCAGATCTCCTGTTTTCGAAGCAGGCTGAGCGCGGCATGACGCTGCTGCTTGTCACCCATGACACCGCCCTTGCCAAACGCTGCTCTCGGCAGATTCGGGTTCGTTCCGGCCAAATTGAGGGCGATAGTGCGCCAGTGCAGCCCGAGGCGGCGATTGCATGACATTGCTGACCCCGCGCGTCTCCCTTGCCTTTCGTCTCGCGCTCCGCGAGCTTCGCGGCGGGCTCGGCGGCTTCTACATCTTTCTGGCCTGCATCGCCCTCGGCACCGGCGCCATTGCGGCGGTCAATTCGGTTTCGCAGTCAATCACCGACACGATCGCCACGCAGGGTCAGGAGATCCTTGCAGGCGACGTGCGCTTCGAGCTCAACAACCGCGAGGCGACGGAAGCCGAAATGGGCTTCCTGCGGGGTTTCGGAAAGGTGTCGGTGTCGACCGGCCTGCGCTCGATGGCGCGCAAGCCCGACGGCTCGGATCAGGCCCTGGTCGAAGTCAAGGCGGTCGACGGCGCTTACCCACTCTACGGTACTTTCGAAGCCGAACCGAACTATCCGCTGCACGCGCTTCTATCCGGGCAGAGCGGCACCTATGGCGCAGTGGCCGCGCCGCTTCTGCTCGAGCGGCTCGGCCTCTCCATTGGCGACGAGATCCTGCTCGGCAATGTCATCTTGAACATCACCGGCACGATCAAGACTGAGCCGGACGCGGTCTCGGAAGGTTTCGGCTTCGCACCCCGCCTCCTCGTGAGCAGGGACGGGCTCAAGGCATCCGGCCTCATCCAGACCGGCAGCTTGGTCGAACACGTTTACAAGATCCGCATGGACGATCCGGCCGAGAGATCCACGATCCGCGATCGGGCTGCGAAGGACTTTCCGTCCGCCGGCTGGTCGATCCGCACGAGCGATCGGGCAGCGCCTTCGCTAACCGAAAACATTGAGCGCTTCTCGCAATTTCTAACGCTGGTCGGACTGACGGCCCTGATCGTCGGTGGTGTCGGCGTCGCAAACGCTGTGCGTGCTTTCCTGGATTCCAAGCGCACGACGATTGCTACGTTCAAGTGCCTTGGCGCGCCGGCAGCGACTGTGGTCCTGATCTACCTGTTCCAGATCGCGATGATTGCCTTGGGCGGCATGGTCATCGGCCTCGTCATCGGAGCGCTGGCGCCAATCGTGGCGTCGCAATTTCTGGCGCAATTCCTGCCTGTTTCCACCGATCTGACGTTCTACCCCGGGGCCTTGTCGCTCGCCGTCCTTTTCGGCATTCTGACAACGCTGGCCTTTGCCATCATGCCGCTCGGACATTCCCGCGAGGTTCCGGCGACAGCTCTCTTCCGCGAACAAGGTTTCGAGGCGCGGGGTCTACCATCGTGGCCCTACATCCTCCTTGCCGCGGCCTTTCTCCTTGCCCTTGCCGGTCTTGCCATCGTCACCGCTCACGATCGCTTCATCGCGATCGTCTTTGTCGGCGCGATCGCCTTCTCCTTCGTGATCTTGCGGCTTGTCGCTGCCGGGATCGCTTGGCTCGCGCGTCGCAGCCCGCGGGTGAATTCACCCGCCCTGCGGCTCGCAATCGGCAACATCCATAGGCCCGGCGCGCTGACGCCCTCCGTCGTCCTGTCTCTCGGTCTTGGCCTTGCACTGCTCGTCACCCTCACCCTGATCGACGGCAACATGCGGCAGCAATTGACCGGGCGCATGGCCGCCGGCGCGCCGAACTTCTTCTTCGTCGACATTCAGGGATCGGAACGCGAGAAATTCCGTAGCGTCATCAAAGCCAGTTCCCCGGATGGCCACTTGGTCGAGGTGCCGATGCTGCGCGGCCGCATCCTCGCCTTCAACGGCGAGGACGTGACGAAGCGGAACGTTCCGCCGGGCGGCCAGTGGGTCCTGCGCGGCGACCGCGGCATCACGTATTCGCAAACACTGCCGGAAAATGCATTGTTGACCGAGGGTTCATGGTGGCCGAAGGATTATAGCGGTGAGCCGCTTGTCTCCTTTTCTGCCGAGGAAGCGAAGGAACTCGGTCTGAAGATCGGCGACACCGTCACCGTTAACGTGCTTGGGCGTAACATCACAGCCAAGATCGCCAATCTGCGCAAGGTCGAGTGGGAAACGCTCTCCATCAACTTCGTGATGGTGTTCTCGCCGAATACGTTCCGCGGCGCCCCGCACGCCTGGCTGGCGACGCTCACCGACCCGGCCGCGACCTCTACTCAGGAGGCCGTGATTCTCAAATCCGTGACAAATACCTATCCGACGATCACCAGCGTGCGGGTCAAGGATGCGATCGATATCGTCAACACACTGGTGGCGCAGCTTGCGACGGCGATCCGCGCCGCCGCCTCCGTTGCACTTATCGCCTCGGTGCTCGTTCTTGCGGGCGCTCTGGCTGCCGGCAACCGCGCCCGTACCCATGATGCAGTCGTCCTCAAGACACTGGGCGCGACGCGACGAATGCTGATCCGCGCCTTCTGCTACGAATACCTCATTCTCGGGGCAGCAACCGCAGTCTTCGCCCTGTTTGCCGGCGGCGTCGCGGCCTGGTTCATCACCGCCCGGATCATGCGCATCCCCTCGCACTTCCTGCCCGACGTCGCCGGCCTGACACTCATAACGGCGCTGGTGCTCACCGTCGGCATTGGACTCATCGGTACCTGGCGCATCCTCGGCCAGAAAGCGGCACCCGTTTTGCGCGAGCTCTGATTGACCAAACGGAGAAATTCCCTTCACCTTACGGCGATTTAACCCGATCGCGGGTTGCAAGGGCCTTGTTTGCGAAAGGCGAAAGGCTCATATTGTGTGCAGGCATGCTGGGCTCCGCAGCGGCGCCCGGGTTACGCACCCGCCACCGTGTCCACACCGGAGCTTATAAGAGGAAACTATGGCTGACCTTCGTAATTACCAAGGCCGCGTACAAACTGGCGAGATGATCGACCAGGGCCTACGTAGCTATATGCTCAGGGTCTACAACCTGATGGCGCTGGGTCTGGCGATCACCGGTGTGGCCGCCTATCTCGGCTTCAATTTCGCCGTCCAGGACAATCAACTGACGCAGTTTGGCGTGCTGCTCTTCCAGTCGCCGCTCCGTTGGGTGGTCATCCTTGCCCCGCTGGCCGCCGTGTTCTTCCTGAGCTTCAGGATTAACCGCATGAGCGTTGCCGCCGCGCAGACGACCTTCTGGGTCTATGCCGCGCTGGTGGGTCTGTCGCTTTCGTCGATCTTCCTGGTCTACACGCAATCGAGCATCACGCAGACGTTCTTCGTGACGGCGGCCTCATTTGGCGCGCTTTCGCTGTATGGCTACACGACCAAGCGTGATCTCTCCGCGATGGGCTCGTTCCTGATCATGGGCCTCTTCGGTCTGATCATCGCGTCGATCGTGAACATCTTCCTGGCGTCGTCTGCCCTGCAGTTCGCGGTCTCTGTGATCGGCGTGTTGATCTTCGCAGGCCTGACCGCCTACGATACGCAGCGCATCAAGGAGCTGTATTACGAAGCCGACGGCGCAGAGGTTGCCGGCCGCAAGGCGATCATGGGTGCACTGACCTTGTATCTCGACTTCATCAACCTCTTCATGTTCCTCCTGCAGTTCATGGGTGACCGCAAGTAAGGAACAGGGATGTTGTCGAAAAAGGCGGCTTCGGCCGCCTTTTTTGTTGCCTGGTCATACGGAGAATGATTTCTGGATGGGTCCATTGTTCAAATCCTCCCGGCCGACCGAATGCCCATCTTCCTCCGCGACGCTTCCTCATTCGACCTCCCCACCATCACGGCCATCTATCGCGAATCCGTCCTGAATGGTGTCGCAAGCTACGAGATCGTCCCGCCGGAGCAAAGCGAGATGGCGGCACGATTTTCCGCGATCACGGGCCAGAACTATCCCTACATCGCCGCCATCGATGAGGATGGCAGCCTGCTCGGTTACGCCTATGCCTCAGCCTTCCGGACGCGGCCGGCCTATCGCTGGATGGTCGAAGATTCGATCTACCTGGGGCCTGAAGCACGCGGCAGGGGCGTTGGAAGGCTGCTGCTCGCCGAACTGATCCGACGCTGCACGGATCTCGGCTTTCGCCAGATGGTGGCCGTGATCGGCGGCGCACATCCGGCATCGATTGCCGTGCATCGCGCATTGGGCTTTGAGGAAACCGGCCGCCTGAGAGCAACAGGTTACAAGCACGGTCGCTGGCTCGATACGATGATCATGCAGCGGGCCCTTGGTGAAGGCGCGGCCACGGACCCCGATGCCTCGACTTATCCAGGTACCCTGTTCAAAGCTTGAGCCGAGCTACTTCTCGACCAGCTTCAAGGCCTTATTGAAGACCTTCAAAACCTGCTGCAGCTCGTGCCCGCGCTTCAGGATGACACCGTGAGTGTTGAAAACGGAATAGGCACCCTGCTTGGTGGCAAGCTTCGGATTCTTCTCGATGCGAAAAAGCGGCATTTCGCCCGATCGCTTGAAAACCGAGAAGATGGCGCAGTCTTTCAGATGATCGATCGCGTAATCCCGCCACTCGCCCTCGCCGACCATGCGGCCGTAAATCCACAGGATCGCGTCGAGCTCGCGACGGTGAAAGGTGACCGGCGGTGGGTCCTTGCTCTGCTTGTACTCCTTGAGATCTACGACGACTGAGGAACTGTTCTCGGCCGACCGGCTTTCGCCGCGCCGCAAATCCGGCTGATCTGACATCAGTCTCCCTGTGCCTCCGCTCGTGACAGGAGAATGACAGTTTGCCTTAGCGTTTATAAATTGCAAGCAGGCGATCAGTCACATTAATCATAGTCTGTGCAATCTCCCGAGCGCCGCAATTCAGTCAAAACAGCGCCTCATTTGCAAGGGAAATTCCCTCACGATTGCGCCGCGGGCCCCGTTCGGACCCGTCGTCGCACCCGAATTGCGCATGATCTTTTGCCAGATTTGGTCTGCTGAAACGGTTGTGTGTGAGTTTGGCGCCAGCGCGCCAAAGGGCCCGGCTGACCGTATCGACCTTAACCCCAGCCCCGAATACGATCAGCCGGGCCACCCCGTTTTCGATCCGCAGAAGCAGATGAAACGGTCAGATGTTCTTCCCGGCCATGACAACCGTCGCTCCGAGGATCGCAGATGGATTGCCGTCGGCGGTGGAGGATTGAAGTAGAATCGCGCAGCCCTCAAGGTCCGGCTTCTGCATCACGCTGGCCGGCAGCGTCAAGCTCGTTTCCTTGCCCTCCCACATGCCGACGGTCTCAACATCGGCAACGCTGTTGAGGTATGCAATCTTCTGTCCGCTGTTTTCGCCCTTCTCCACGTCGATGGTCTTCTCGCGGTTGAAATAGACCATGACGACATTGGCTTTGCCCTGTCCTGCGCCGATCTTGATCTCGAGTTGGTCGTCGCGCATCTGCGCAGTCACCGGCACTGACAACCCCATGCCTTCGGCTGCATAGCCATCGATCTTCTTATTGATCGCGCCAAGATCGGCTCCCGCTACGTGGTCGCGGCCGTTGACGATGACCTGCGGCGTATAGACGTTGGCGCGTCCCATGGTCTGCGCGTAGCCATACTGGCGCTCCGTATTCTCCTTGGAACTCAGCGTATCGGCCCATCCCATATAGTTCCAGTAGTCGACGTGATAGGCGAGAGCGATAACGCCGCCGGCCTCGACGATCTTGCGGAAAGCCGCATCGGCTGGAGGACAAGAAGAACATCCCTGCGAGGTGAAGAGTTCAACCACACCTTTCGGCGCGTCCTGGGCAAAAAGTGGGCCGGCAAGCGCCACACCTGCAACCATGGAAATCAGAAACCGCGGGGACATTCACTGCACCTTTTTATTCAGTACCTACCGCCACGCTTCGCCGCAGGTTCCGATGTATGAACGTAGAGATAGTGGTTCTCGCTCCAAACGGAAAGTCACGAACGGGTGAGACCAAGCTTCGTGGAAGCCAAGCCGAAACACATCGTCGTGACCGGGCATCCAATACCGTGCGCTCAAACGAAAACCGCCGGAAATCTCTTTCCGGCGGTCATTGTCACGGAAGCCTGTTAACAATCAGGCAGCGAGATCGCGCAGAACCGTCTGCAAGATGCCGCCGTTGTTAAGGTAGATCACTTCATCGAGCGTATCGACACGCGACAGCAGTGGAACGTCCTTCACGGTGCCGTCGCCATAGGTGATCTTGGCGATCTTCTTTTCGCGCGGCTTGATGTTTTCAAGGCCTTCGATGGTGACGATTTCGTCGCCCTTCAGACCGAGGCTTGCCCAGGTCGTGCCTTCTTCGAATACGAACGGGACGACGCCCATGCCGACCAGGTTCGAGCGGTGGATACGCTCGAAGGACTGCGCGATTACAGCCTTGACGCCAAGCAGGTTGGTGCCCTTCGCCGCCCAGTCGCGGGACGAGCCGTTGCCGTATTCGACACCTGCGAAGATGACGAGCGGAACGCCCTCGGCCTTGTATTGCATGGCCGCGTCGTAGATCGATTCCTCTTCCTTGGAGGGATAGTGGATCGTATAGCCGCCTTCCTTGCCGTTCGGGCCGAGCATGTGGTTGCGGATGCGAATGTTGGCAAATGTGCCGCGCATCATCACTTCATGGTTGCCGCGGCGTGTGCCGTACTGGTTGAAGTCCGCGACGCCGACATTGTGCTCGAGCAGGTAGGCACCGGCCGGAGACGCCGCCTTGATCGAACCGGCAGGGGAAATGTGGTCGGTGGTGATCTTGTCGCCGAACAGGCCGAGAACGCGGGCACCCTTGATGTCGGAGATACCGGAGCCGGACTTGCCCATGCCCACGAAGTACGGCGGGTTCTGAACGTAGGTCGAATCGTCGTCCCAGGCATAGGTCTGGCCAGGAGGAACCTGAACGGCCTGCCAGTTCTCGTCGCCCTTGAAGACGTCAGCATACTTCGTCTCGTAGAGCTCGCGCGTAACGTACTTCTGGATGAATTCCTGAACTTCGTGCGAAGTCGGCCAGATATCCTTGAGGAACACCGGATTGCCGTTCTGGTCTTCGCCGATCGGCTCTTTGGTCAGGTCCTTCTGGACCGAACCGGCAAGCGCATAGGCAACGACCAGCGGCGGGGACGCCAGGTAGTTCGCCTGAACATCAGGAGAGATACGGCCTTCGAAGTTACGGTTGCCCGACAAAACGCCCGAAACGATAAGCCCCTTGTCGTTGATTGTCTTCGAGATCGGCGCCGGCAGCGGGCCGGAGTTGCCGATGCAGGTCGTGCAGCCGAAGCCGACGAGGTTAAAGCCGAGCTTGTCGAGGTCAGCCTGCAGGCCGGACTTGGCGAGGTATTCGCCGACCACCTGCGATCCTGGAGCGAGCGAGGTCTTGACCCACGGCTTGGACTTCAGGCCCCTGGCAACGGCATTACGGGCGAGAAGGCCGGCAGCGATCAGAACCGACGGGTTGGAGGTGTTGGTGCACGACGTGATGGCGGCAATCGCAACGTCGCCATGGCCGAGATCGAAGTCGGTGCCTTCGACCGCGTAGCGGTTGGAGAGCTGGCCCGGCTTCTTGTAGTCGGCGTCCATCGAACCAGCGAAGCCGGCCGCGATGCTTTCGAGCGGGATGCGGCCTTCGGGACGCTTCGGGCCAGCCATCGCAGGCACGACGTCGCCGAGGTCGAGTTCGAGCGTATCGGTAAAGACGAGGTCCGAACCGTCGCCGTCGCGCCACATCCCTTGAGCCTTCGAATAGGCTTCGACGAGCGCGATGCGGTCCTTGGTGCGGCCCGACATGTTGAGGTAGTTGATGGTTTCGCCGTCGACCGGGAAGAAACCGCAGGTCGCGCCGTATTCCGGACCCATGTTGCCGATCGTCGCGCGGTCTGCCAGCGGCATGTTGTCCATGCCCGGGCCGAAGAATTCGACGAACTTGGAAACGACGCCCTTCTTGCGCAGCATCTGCACGACCATCAGCACCAGGTCAGTCGCCGTGACGCCTTCCTTGAGCTTGCCGGTGAGCTTGAAGCCGATGACTTCAGGCAGGAGCATCGAGACCGGCTGGCCGAGCATGGCCGCTTCAGCTTCGATACCGCCAACACCCCAGCCGAGAACGCCAAGGCCGTTGATCATCGTCGTATGGCTGTCGGTGCCGACGCAGGTGTCGGGATAAGCGATCGTCTCGCCGTCCTCTTCCTTCGTCCAGACGGTCTGGCCGAGGTATTCGAGATTCACCTGATGACAGATGCCGGTGCCGGGAGGAACGACGCGGAAGTTCTTGAATGCCTGCTGGCCCCACTTCAGGAAGCGGTAGCGCTCGCCGTTACGCTGGTATTCCAGCTCGACGTTCTTGGCAAAGGCCTGCGGCGTGCCGAATTCGTCGACGATAACAGAGTGGTCGATGACGAGGTCGACCGGAACCAGCGGATTGATCTTCTCCGGGTCGCCACCGAGCGACACCATCGCGTCACGCATCGCGGCCAGATCGACGACGGCGGGAACGCCGGTGAAGTCCTGCATCAGGACGCGCGCCGGACGATAGGCGATTTCGTTTTCGACAGCACCCTTGTTATCAAGCCATTCGGCAACGGCCAGAATGTGTTCCTTGGTCACCGACTGACCGTCTTCGAAGCGCAGCAGGTTCTCGAGCAGAACCTTCATCGAGTAAGGAAGCTTCGAAACACCCGGCAGGCCATTCGCCTCAGCCTTGGGCAGGCTGAAATAGACGTAGTCCTTACCGTTCACGGTGAGCGTGGAACGACAATTGAAGCTGTCAAGAGATTTAGACACGAGAGACCCCGTTTCTGATAGCGAACACAATCGTGCGGACGCCTATGCACGTAATGCACATCAGGATGCGGGTACGGCCATTTCCGCTGTCCGCACGTGGAGCAAAGCCCATGTTCGGCGCAAGGATGAAATTCACGCCGACCGCTGGCGTGGTTGCGGGTCTTATAGATAATTTCTAAGAAAGGTGCCAGAGAGTGCGTGGCCCATTTCGGATTTTTTTGCATTGCGATGACTGAAAAATTAAACCACGGAAAAGTCATGTATCTCGAGGCCGCCAATCTGGCCGCGCGCCGGGGAGAAGAACTCATTTTCGAGGGCGTATCCTTTCGCCTGGAATCGGGCGAAGCGCTGGTTTTGACAGGCAAAAATGGATCGGGAAAGTCAACTTTGTTGCGCGTCGTCGCCGGTTTGCTGCATCGGGAAAGAGGCTCGGTTAGCTTCACCGATTCGCATGGCAACACTCTCCGGCGCGTCGGCGAAATCAGCCACTATCTCGGCCACCGCAATGCGATGAAAAGCGAGTTGACGGTCGCCGAAAACCTCGACTTCTGGCGCTGCTTTCTGGGAGATACGCAGGGCGGTTCGACCGTTTCCATCGACGAGGCAGCCGAGGCGGTCGGGCTCGCGGGAATAACGCAGCTTCCCTTCGGCTACCTTTCGGCTGGCCAGCAACGCCGCTTTGCCTTCGCCAAGCTGCTTATCGCCTACCGGCCGGTCTGGATTCTCGATGAGCCGACCGCTGCGCTGGACGCAAGCGGCGACCGCCTTTTTGCAGAGCTTATCGAGGCGCATCGGCGCAAGGGCGGGATCGTGCTTGCCGCAACCCACCAGCCGTTGGGCCTGGAGGGCGCGCAGGAGCTGCGGATGGCGGGATTTTCTCACACTGGTCCGGGAGTGTGGGCATGATGGCCCTTCTGCTGCGTGACCTCAAACTTTCCATTCGCGCCGGCGGCGGCGCGCTGATCGGCGTTCTCTTCTTTCTGACCGTCGTCGCGGTCATCCCCTTCGGCGTCGGGCCTGACCTTGCACTTCTGTCTCGCATCGGTCCGGCGATCGTGTGGATCGGTGCGCTGCTTGCGGCGCTTCTCGGCCTCGACCGCCTGTTTCAGGCCGAACGCGACGATGGCTCGCTCGATCTCATGCTGATGCACGAACATCCGCTTGTTTTGACGTTGCTAGTTAAGTGCCTGGCACACTGGATCGCCACCAGCCTGCCGCTGGTCATCGCCTCGCCGCTGCTTGGCCTCTTCATGAATATGAGTGAGACGGCGATCGGCGCGACGATGCTGACGCTCCTCGTCGGTTCGCCCGCGATTACCTTCATCGGCGCCGTTGGCGCCGCCGTTGCTGTCGCCTTGCCGCGTGGCGGACTGCTGGTCTCGATCCTGGTGCTGCCGCTGACCATTCCGGTGCTTATTTTCGGCGTCAGCGCCACTTATGCGGCGGTCGAAGGCCCATCGCCCTTTTTGCCGCCTTTCCTCATCCTGATCGCGCTCACGCTGTTCTTCGCCGTCATCGGCCCGGCAGCGGCCACACTGGCACTACGCAACACGACGGATTGATGGGGCGCTCGATTGCGGCATCGGGCATATCGCGGTAAGGAAACGGCATGAGCGAAACGAGCCTAGCCATCACGAAATTCAGCGATCTCGCCAACCCGACGCGGTTTCTGGCGCTGGCGGCACGCATCATTCCCTGGATGGCTGGTTTCACGGCCCTCTGTTTTATCGTGGGTCTGTATCTCAGCTTCACGACCGAAGGCGACTATCAGCAAGGCGAAACCGTTCGTATCATGTATGTCCACGTGCCAGCCGCCTGGCTGGCGATGATGGGCTATACGATCATGAGCCTCTCGGCGATCGGTACGCTGGTCTGGCGCCATCCGCTGGCGGATGTATCGGCAAAGGCCGCCGCCCCGCTCGGCGCCGCCTTCACTCTGATTGCCCTGGTGACAGGTTCGCTCTGGGGCAAGCCGATGTGGGGCACCTGGTGGGTATGGGACGCCCGGCTCACCTCCGTCTTCATCCTGTTCCTGATGTATCTCGGGCTCATCGCCCTCAATCGCGCGATCGACGACCCGTCAAAGGCCGCCCGCGTCAGCGCCGTCCTGATCCTCGTTGGCTTCGTCAACATCCCGATCATCAAGTTCTCCGTCGAATGGTGGAACACACTGCATCAATCCGCGAGCGTACTGCGCCTCGACGGCCCAGCCATCGATCCGGAGTTCCTGCGGCCACTGCTGGTAATGGCCGTTGCGTTCACCGCGCTCTTCTTCACGCTGCATATCATGGCCATGCGCAACGAAATCTGGCGACGCCGCGTCACCGCCCAGCGCCGCATGGCAGCACGCTTGGCGAGCCGCGAGGGACAGCCATGACGCATGCTTTCTATGTCTATGGCGCCTATGGCTTTGCAGCCCTCGTCACCATCGCAGCCACGCTTTGGACGTGGGCGGACGGCCGTGCGCGGCGCAGCGAGATGGCAACCCTCGAAGCCGCCGGAATCCGCCGCCGCTCCGTGCGGACAAAGGATGGCGAATGAGCACCACACCGGAAACGAGCCGTGCCAAGCGCGGATTTGGGCGCTATGCCGTCGCCTTGATCCCGTTGATCGTCTTTGCCGGCATTGCAGCCACCGCGGCAAAGATGCTTTACGACCAGGACGTCCACGGCAAGGATATCTCCGAAATCCCCTCTGCACTGATCGGCACGAGGGCGCCGGCACTGAACCTTGCGCCGCTTGAGGGTGCCAACCTGCCGGCGCTGACTGACAGTGTCATCAAGGGCAAGCTGACCCTCGTCAACGTCTTCGCCTCCTGGTGCATTCCCTGCCGCGAAGAACATCCGATCTTGAAGGAACTGGCAAAGGACGGCCGCCTCAACCTGGTTGCGATCAACTACAAGGACAAGAACGACAACGCACTTCGCTTCTTCGGCGAACTCGGCAATCCCTTTGCCGCCATCGGTGTCGATCCCAAGGGGCAGGCAGCCATCGATTGGGGTGTGTACGGCATCCCGGAAAGCTATCTCGTCGCTCCCGACGGCACGATCCTCTACAAGCGGGTCGGCCCGTTCGACGAGGTCAGTCTGAAGGAAGGGCTTTTCCCCGCCATGGAGAAGGCGCTGGCAAAGCCGGCGTCCTGACTAGATCCCGCCTTGCCAGGTCTTGATCGCCTCAACGGGCCAAATCAGCATCAGCACGTTGAGCGTCAGGTTGTCGCGAATGAGGTAGCCGGTCAAGAGCTCGAAGAAAATCGCGATCGCGACCGTTAATCCGACGGGCGCTCGCGAGGCGAAGAAGAACCCGACCACCATGAAGACCGTGTCCATCGCGGAATTCAGAATGCTGTCGCCGTAATAATCGAGCGAGATCGTTGCCGTCCGATAGCGGTCGATGATCAAGGGTGAATTTTCCAGCAATTCCCAACCGGATTCGATCACGAGCGCCAAAAGCAGCCGCACGGCGATCGGCTTTCCGCGCATAAAGAGGTGCGCGATGCCGTAGAAAATGAAGCCGTGGATGATGTGAGAGGGCGTGTACCAGTCGGAAATATGCTGAGAGTTACCGCTGGAATTGACGGTGCCCTCCCATAGCTTGACATATCCGCAGGTGCAGATGGGTGTGCGACCCATCATGTATTCGGCGATGATCTGGACCAGCAGAACGGCAATGCACGCAGCAAACCAGAAGGTCTGATGCTTCGCTCTATCGGCCGTATCCAGTGTTGTCAATTCTCGATCTCTCCCGCCGGCGTGACCGTATGCTTCATGATCAGTGGCATCTGTGCAAGCGTGAAGATGATGGTGATCGGCATTGTGCCCCAGACCTTGAAGGCGACCCAGAAATCATCGGAGAAATTGCGCCAGACGACCTCGTTCAGCACCGCGAGGAAGAGGAAGAAGATACCCCAACGGATTGTCAGCTTGCGCCATCCCTCCACATCGAGCTGGAAGGCCGCGTTGAAGACGTAGCCGAGCAACGATTTGCCGAAGGCGAGGCCGCCAAGCAGAGCAACGCCGAAGAGCGCGTTGACGATGGTCGGCTTCATCTTGATGAAGGTCTCATTCTGCAAATAGATCGACAGCGACCCGAAGATGACGACCACGATGCCCGACACGAAGGGCATGATCGGCAGATGCCTGAGCACGACCTTAGAAACGATTAGTGAGATCACCGTTGCAGCCATGAAGAGGGCCGTCGCCACGAATAGTGGTCCGCCAAGCTCCGAAAGAGCCGGGAACCGCTCGACCAGCCAGGGGCCGCGCAGGTTGGCGAAGAAGAAGATCAACAGCGGGCCAAGTTCCAGCGCCAGCTTCAGCATCGGGTGATGCCGGTCGGCCGCGCTTGGGGTGATATCGCTCTCTGTCGTCATTCTATCTCAAATCCGTTTGTGAACACGAAACGCTTGCCCGTGCTTGTCGGCATATCTGTGGCATTATTGGCCGAGACCGGCAATGGCATGCGCGAAATCCTCGGCCTCGAACGGCTCCAGATCCTCGACGCTTTCTCCGACACCGATGAAATAGACCGGCAGCTTGTGCTTGGCCGAGATCGCCACGAGAATGCCACCCCGCGCCGTCCCATCGAGCTTTGTCATGATCAGGCCGTTGACGCCGGCGACATTGCGGAAGATCTCAACCTGCGACAGCGCGTTCTGCCCCGTCGTGGCGTCGAGCGTCTGCAACACGGTATGCGGCGCATCCGGATCGAGCTTGCCGAGAACGCGAACGATCTTCTCGAGCTCCGCCATCAGCTCCGCCTTGTTCTGCAGGCGGCCGGCTGTATCGATGATCAACACATCGCACTTCTTCGCCTTCGCCTGCTCGAAGGCGTCATAGGCAAGACCCGCAGCATCGGCGCCGAGCTTGGTGCCGATGAATTCTGATTTGGTGCGGTCAGCCCAGATCTTCAGCTGCTCGATGGCAGCGGCGCGGAATGTATCGCCGGCGGCGACCATGACCTTGAGGCCGGCACCCGAAAGCTTCGCGGCCAGCTTTCCGATCGTCGTCGTCTTGCCGGTGCCGTTGACCCCAACGACCAGGATGACGTGCGGCTTATGGCTCAGATCGAGCTGTAGCGGCTTTGCGACAGGCTTCAGCACCTTGGCGATCTCGCTTGCCATGATGCGGCTCACATCCTCGCCGGTGACGTCCTTGCCGTAGCGCTCGGATGCCAGCGTATCGGTGACCCGCATCGCCGTCTCGACGCCGAGATCGGCCTGGATCAGCAGATCCTCCAGATCCTGCAGCGTCTCGTCGTCGAGCTTGCGCTTGGTGAACAGTGCCGCGATCCGGCCGGTGAGATGCGAGGAGGTGCGGGCAAGGCCGGCGCGCAGCCGCTGGAACCAGGAAAGCTTTGGCGGAGGGACCAGGGGCACAGGCTCGGAAGCCGCAGGACCCGTGGCAAATCCCTTGGGAAGGACAGGAGCGGCAAAAGGATCACTTGAAGTGCTGTCGTCTTCCTCTGTTCGGGCGGATATCTCTTCCGCGGCCGGAGACATAGGATCGGCGATGGGCTCCTGCTCCGCGTCAGCTTCTGCGGCAAGCCCGGACGCAGGCGTCTCTTCAGTCTCGCCGACAGATGCTACCTCCGCGACACCCTCATCCTCTGGACGATCGCCACTCCCCAGCTGGAGAGGCAAAGCAGCAGGAAGCGTGTCTTCGATAGTGCTTTCGGCAGGAGCCCCGGTCTCGGCTTCCGCTTCCGCCTCAAGCAGCGAGAGCGGCACAAGGCCCATATCCTCAGCCTGCACCTCAGCCGGAAGAACATCGGAAACATCGTCGTCTTCCGGCGCGAGCGCTTCGGCCTGATCGGCAAGCTCCTCCACGGAGGCATCCTTGCCTACGTCATCGGCAGGCCCGCCGGCCGTCTCCATCTCTTCCGCCAGGACCGGATCGGCGGCAACGGGAAGGTTCTCCTCACGCGAATGCGGCTCCAGTTCGGATTTGAGTACTCTCGCCTCGACCGCCTCCGGTGCCTGTTCTTCCTCCGGCTTGGGGCCGAAGGTGAAGACCTTTTTGATAAAACTGAACGCCATGAGGATTCCGTAAACTCAGGCCGCGTCGGCGGCCGTCAATTGCATGTCGAGGTGCTTGCCGTTGTGGCCAGTAATTGCAGCCTGCACGAAGCTTCGAGGCGCAAGCCCGGCTGCGGCGACAAGCGTGAAGTTTTCGGTGTGCGCCAAACCGTTGTTTTCCACGAGCAGCCATTGCCGCGTTCCGACCATTCCGTCGAGATGGGACTGATGCAAGCGATGTCCAGTGGCGCGAAGCCGTGCAGCCCGCTCCTTGACCAGCGCGCGATCGAGCTGTGGCATTCGCGCGGCAGGCGTGCCTGGCCGCGGGCTATAGGGAAAGACATGGAGATGGGCGATATTGGCGTCTTCCGCCAGCCGCACGGCATTGGCGAACATCTCTTCGCTCTCAGTCGGAAAGCCGGCTATCATATCGGCGCCGAAGCTCATGTCCGGTCGCACGTTGCGCACGTCGTTGATAAAGGCCAAGGCATCCGCGCTCGAATGGCGGCGCTTCATCCGCTTCAGGATCATGTCGTCGCCATGTTGCAGCGAAAGGTGGAGATGCGGCATGAAGCGCGCTTCGTTGGCGATAAGATCCAGCAGATGCCTGTCCGCCTCAATGCTGTCGATCGATGAAAGCCGCAGGCGGCGAACATCCGGCACCTGTTTCAGAAGCGTCTTGGCAAGCAGTCCGAGCGTCGGCTCCCCAGGCAGATCGACGCCGTAACTGGTTGCGTCGACCCCGGTCAGCACGATCTCTCGGTAGCCGGTTTCGACGAGCTTGCGCGCCTGGTCGACGACTGCCCCCATCGGCACGGAACGCGAATTGCCGCGGCCATAGGGAATGATGCAGAACGTACAGCGGTGGTCGCAGCCGTTCTGGACCTGGATGAAAGCCCGCACATGACCATCGATGTGCTTGACCATCTGCGGCGCCGTCTGGCGCACGCTCATGATATCGTTGACGCGCAGCTTCTCTTCCGCTGAAACGCCGAAATCCGGAAGCGTGCGATAGGAGGCGCTTTTCAGTTTCTCTTCGTTCCCGAGAACGGCATCGACCTCGGCCATGCCAGCGAAGGTCTCTTTTTCCGTCTGCGCCGCACATCCGGTAACGATAATGCGGGCATGCGGGTTGTCGCGCCGTGCGCGTCGGATCGCCTGGCGAGCCTGGCGCACAGCCTCGCCGGTAACCGCACAAGTATTCACCAGGATGGCATTGTTGAGCCCGGCCTTCTCGGCCTCCGCCCGCATCACTTCGGATTCGTAGGTGTTCAGACGACAGCCGAAGGTAATGACCTCGACGCCGCTCACCGCGCTTGCGCTCCCTGGGTCGCATCTCGCGACCACGCACCCGTCGACGGATCGAGCGCGCCGGACCACTCCCACTCGGCAGGGCCCGTCATGATGACGTGACCATCATGCTCGCGCCATTCGATCGTCAACACACCCTGGTTGGGGCTGCTTGCGACCGTCACCGCGACTTCACGCCCCGTCCGACCGGTACGGGCGGCAGAAACGGCCGTGGCGCAGGCGGCAGACCCGCAGGCAAGCGTCAGTCCCGCGCCCCGCTCCCAGGTGCGCGTCGTGATCGAGCTTGGAGAGGTCACCTGCGCCAGCGTTATGTTGGCGCGCTCGGGAAACATCGGATGGTTTTCGAGCAACGGGCCGAAGCGCCCGAGATCGAAGGACATTACATCCCTATCTACCCAGAAGATCGCGTGGGGATTACCCATCGAAGCGACGGAAGGTGAATGCAGCACCGGATTGTCGATCGGCCCGATTTGCAGCTCGATGCGGCTCGTGTCGTGGAATTCCTCCGCAAGCGGAATCTTGTCCCAGTCGAAGACCGGCTTACCCATATCGACGGAGATCGTCCCATCCTCGTGTTCGACGGCATTCAGAATGCCTGCGACCGTCTGGAAGGTGAAAACCTTCTTGCCGGTTTCCGCGGCGAGTGCCTGTACGACGCAGCGCGTGCCGTTGCCACAGGCCTGCGCCTTCGATCCGTCGGAGTTCAGGATATCGATCCAGGCATCCGTGCCCGATGCCTTCGGATCGTGGATCGCCATGATCTGGTCGAACTGCGTGTCCGGCTCGGCATTCAGCGCGATTGCCGCGGCAGGCGTCACCCTGTCGGCGCGGCCGCGCATGTCAACGACCAGGATCTTGTTGCCAAGCCCGTTCATCTTCGCGAATTCGACCGTTGCGCTCATGGGTGTCATGTCCGTCACTGTTTGGGCTGTATATGGCGGAAATGCGGGGGAATTACCAGTGGGTTGACGGACCCGAACGCAGCGACACATTGATGGGAGCGCTATACCGAAGCCTCATATTTAAGAATGATCGCAACTATCTGGCGCTTTTCTTCGCTTCGAGGCATTCTTTGGTTTCGGATGCGTGCTTTTGGCAGGGAGGATCGCCGATGCGCTGCTTCACGGTACTTGGGCCCTCGCAGACGGGAAAAACGACGCTCGTCGCAAAGCTGGCCTCGCTCGAGGGAACGCCCAGAAAGTCAGCCTCTCCATACGGATCAAGCCTGACGGAATTCGATTTCAAGGACGAAGCGTGGTGTGCGGTCGACACGCCTGGGGCAAACGAGGCCCTGGCCTTGGCGCAGGATGCCCTGCTCGTCAGCGACGCCTGTATTCTCTGCATATCGCCGACGCCGGATGATGCCGTTCTGGCCGCACCTTATCTGCGCGCCATCGAGGCCTCCAGCACGCCCTGCGTGGTCTTCATCAATCGGATGGACGAGCCGCGCGGTCGACTGCGTGATGTCATTGCCGCACTTCAGACCTATTCCAACCATCCCCTCGTCTTACGACAGGTCCCGATCCGTGAAGGCGACACGATTGTCGGCAGCTGCGACCTGATTTCCGAGCGCGCCTGGCGCTACCGGGAGGGGCAGCCCTCCGCGCTGATCGAACTGCCGCAGGATGCCGCCGAGCGCGAGCACGAGGCGCGGGCAGAGATGCTCGAGCAATTGTCGGAGTTCGATGACTGGCTTCTCGAGGAGCTCATCGAAGACCGGGAGCCGGCAAGTGACACGCTGTTTGCCATCTCCTCGCGCATCCTCAAAGAGAACCGGGTTATCCCCGTGCTGTTCGGTGCCGCCTCCCACGGCAATGGCATCATGCGCCTGATGAAGGCCCTGCGCCACGAAGCCCCACCGGCAACGGCACTACGGACCCGTCTCGCAACAAGTTCCGGTGCGGAAGAAGCGGCACTTTCCGCCGCCAGTTTCCATGCTTATCACAAGGCCAATGTCGGCAAGACGGTGCTGGTTCGCGCGCTGGCCGACGGCTTGAAGCAAGGTGCCTCCTTGGGCGGCGCAACTCTGGGCCCGCTGCAGGAGGCCGGCAGCGGAAAGCCGATCAGTGGCAGCGTGCAGCCAGGCGGCGTCTTTGCCGCTCTGAAATCAGACCATCTGCCCGCGCCCGCCCTGCTGACACAGTCGGCAAGCGTCGAACCGCCCGACTGGACTACACCGCCGACACCGATGCTGGAGAGAATACTTGTTCCCGGCAGCGAGCGTGATGAAACCAAGCTCTCGGCAACGCTGGCGAAATTGGCGGAAACCGATCGCGGCCTGAAGGTGATGCAGGAGGAAGGCACCGGCGCAGCGCTGATCTGCGCTCAGGGACCGGTCCATCTGCGCGAACTTCGCAAGACGCTGTCGGAGGTCTTCCGGGTCGAAGTTTCGGACCGCGCGCCAAACCCAATCTACCGGGAGACCATCTCGAAGCCCTCGGACGTCCGCTACCGGCACCGCAAACAGACGGGCGGCGCCGGACAATTCGCCGATGTGCAGCTCAGCGTCCGGCCGAACGAGCGCGGCCAGGGCTTCACGTTCGGCGAAAGCGTCAAAGGCGGCACTGTGCCGCGAAACTACATACCGGCAGTCGAGGCCGGTGCCCGCGAAGCGATGGAGAAAGGGCCGCTCGGCTTCCAGGTCATAGACGTCGACGTGACTTTGACCGATGGCCAGTATCATTCGGTCGACAGCTCTGATTTCGCCTTCCGTGCGGCCGGCAAAATGGGCGTCAAGCAGGCACTTTCACAGGCGTCCGCCGTTCTCATGCAGCCGGTCGTACGGGTGGAAATCCACATCCCCTCGATCTTTTCGGGCGGCATTGTAACGCTCGTCTCCTCAATGAGAGGCCAAGTGCTCGGCTTCGATCGGGACGAGAACGCGAAGGGCTGGGACATATTTCGGGCACTCGTCCCCGGCGGGGTGCTTGACGAACTGGGGCGGTCGCTCAGGTCCGCAACGCAGGGCATTGGCCATTTTTCAAAGACTTTCGATCACTTCGAGGAGCTCTATGGCAAGGAGGCCGACACCATCATCAATGCGCACGGCGCGGGGGCACAAGCGCACTGACGATCATGCAGACGGCACGTCGAATACCTCGCCTGCCCTGAGCGGACGGAACCGTTCGGGCGGTATGCCATGCTCAGCCATGGCGGCTTTCAGCGCCTTGACCGGCGCATCGATCGCCTCGTCGGTCAGCTGGAACGTCGCAAAGTGATGCCCTGCCACATAGGCCGCATTCGCCAGCTGCATGCCCATCACCGCTTCCGCAGGATTCTGATGCTGGCCCTTCATGAACCAACGCGGCTCGTATGCCCCGAAGGGCAGGATGGCGAGGCGAAAGGCGCCATGCTTTTGCCGTGCAGCCTCATAGTTGACGCCGCCGTGGAATCCCGTATCCCCGACGTGGTAGATCTTCCCGGCCGGCGTCGCCAGGACGAAAGCAGCCCACAGCGCCATGCGGCGATCCCCGGTGCCGCGTGCCGACCAATGATGCACCGGTTCAGCATCGATGCTGATTCCCGCCAGGGATAGGCGCGTGCCCCAATCCATAGCCGTCACCTGCATGTCGGGCACCGCACTGCGAATGATCGTGTCGTTGCCGAGGGGCGTCACAACATGCGGCCGATGCTTTGCGTGCAAGAGCTTGAGCGTCACAACATCAAGATGGTCGTAGTGATTGTGGGACACAAACACGAGATCGATCGGCGGCAGATCGTCGATTGCGATGCCCGGCGCAACGGCGCGCTTCGGGCCGGCAAAGGTGAAGGGGCTGGCGCGCTCGGACCAAACCGGATCCGTGAGGATGTTAAGTCCCGCGACCTGCACCAACAGTGTCGCATGACCGACCATGGTCACCCGCAAATCATTTCCATCCACGCGCAGATCGGGTTTTGCTGGTGCGAACGGGCTTGGAACCGACCTCGGCCAGCGATCGCGACCGCCGCCGAACTGCCATCTCATCAAATCTCGGAAGCCGAGAGGCTCGATACCATCCGGATTGAAGAAATGCGTGCCGTCGAAGTGATCGGAAACGGGCCCCTGATAGTATGGATTGCGTCGCTTGGCTGTCGGCATTCGAAAGCGGTTCCGTTTGAGAGCAGAATAGGATCTGGGTTTGGGCGCGTGCTTTTGAAAGACCCGCGCGTGGTCTTTTCTCGGCGTTCCCTTGACTCCTGGCCCGTTTTCCTATTTATCGCCGCTCAATCTGCGACGAGCTTCAAGACTCGAGCCACCGACCGGGACCCGTTAAGAGGTATAAAGAGATCCCGGAGGTCCACACCCGACAGCGCGATGCGCCCTCGGGTGCTTTTTGGTTATGCGTCTTGTTTTCGTCAAGGAAAAGCACGAGGTTTCCGCTATCCCGGAAACACAAGGAAGAGCCGATGTTTGAAAACCTCCAGGACCGTCTTGGTTCCATTCTGAATGGACTGACAGGCCGTGGCGCGCTTTCGGAAAGTGATGTTTCCGCAGCGCTGCGCGAGGTTCGCCGTGCGTTGCTGGAAGCCGACGTCGCGCTCGACGTGGTGCGTGCCTTCACCGACCGCATCCGCGAAAAAGCCGTCGGCGCCGAGATCCTGAAGTCGATCAAGCCTGGCCAGATGGTCGTCAAGATCGTCCATGACGAGCTGATCGAGATGCTCGGTGGAGAAGGCGTCGGTGTCGACCTACACGCAGCCGCCCCCGTCGTCATCATGATGGTCGGTCTGCAGGGCTCGGGCAAGACTACCACGTCCGCCAAGATTGCCCACCGCCTGACGACGCGCGAGAAGAAGAAGGTGCTGATGGCATCGCTCGACACGCGCCGTCCGGCAGCGCAGGAGCAGTTGCGCCAACTCGGCGTCCAGGCGAGCATCGACACGTTGCCCGTCATCGCGGGCCAGTCGCCCACCGACATCGCCGCCCGAGCCGTGCAGGCAGCCAAGCTCGGCGGCCATGACGTCGTCATCCTCGACACCGCCGGCCGCACTCATATCGACGAACCCTTGATGGTCGAAATGGCCGATATCAAGAAGAAGTCGAATCCGCACGAAATCCTGCTGGTCGCAGACTCGCTGACCGGTCAGGACGCCGTCAACCTCGCCCGCAATTTCGACGAGCGCGTCGGCATCACCGGCCTCGTTCTGACCCGCATGGACGGCGACGGCCGTGGCGGCGCCGCGCTGTCGATGCGCGCCGTGACAGGCAAGCCGATCAAGCTGATCGGTGTCGGCGAGCGCATGGGCGAGTTGGAGGAATTCCATCCCCGCCGTATCGCCGACCGTATTCTCGGAATGGGCGACATCGTTTCGCTGGTCGAGCGCGCTGCCGAAAATATCGACGCCGAAAAGGCGGCCGCCATGGCCGCCAAGATGGCCAAGGGCAAGTTCGACCTGAACGACCTCGCCGACCAGCTGCGCCAGATGCAGAAGATGGGCGGCATGGGCGGCATCATGAGCATGATGCCCGGCATGGCCGGCATGAAGGACAAGATGGCCTCCGCCGGCCTCAACGACAGCCTGTTCGGCCGTCAGCTTGCCATCATCGGTTCGATGACCAAGGCCGAACGCGCCAACCCTGACATGCTCAAGCATTCGCGAAAGAAGCGCATCGCCGCCGGTTCCGGTACCGATGCCTCCGACATCAACAAGCTTCTGAAGATGCACCGTCAGATGGCCGACATGATGAAGATGATGGGCGGCAAGGGCAAAGGCGGGATGATGAAGCAGATGATGGGCGGCCTTGCCGGCAAGATGGGCCTCGGTGGCCTTGGCGGCGGCATGGGCGGCATGCCTGACCTCTCCAACATCGATCCGAAGCAGCTCGAAGCATTGCAGAAGCAGGCGGAAGCGGCCGGCCTCGGCAAGCCGGGCGGCGGCATGCCTGGCCTCGGCGGTGGTTTGCCGGGTCTGGGCGGCGCCAAGCTCCCCGGCCTTGGCGGTGGTTTCCCGGGTCTGCCCGGCTTGCCCAAAAAGAAGTGAAGGGTCGCGTAGAAGATGATTGATCCTGAAATCAAGGCCCAGCTTTCGAGCTATCGCCAGTCGATCGACAACATCGACGCGGCATTGGTCCATATCCTGGCCGAACGTTTCCGCTGCACCAAAGAGGTCGGCGTTCTCAAGGCCAAGTATAAGTTGCCGCCGGCCGATCCGGCGCGCGAAGAATACCAGATCGAACGCCTTCGCCACCTGGCGAAGGATGCCAATCTGGATCCGGATTTCGCCGAGAAGTTCCTGAACTTCGTCATCAAGGAAGTCATCCGGCATCATGAGCAGATCGCCGCGGATCACGCCGAAAACGGCGCCGCAGCAAAATGAACCATACCGCCAAACCAGGCGGTCCAAAAAATCCAAGGAGTAAAGAAAATGGCACTGAAAATTCGTCTCGCCCGCGGTGGCTCCAAGAAGCGCCCGTACTACCATGTTGTCGTCGCCGACGCCCGTTCGCCACGCGATGGCCGCTTCCTCGAAAAGCTCGGTTCGTGGAATCCAATGCTCGCCAAGGACGATGCAAAGCGCATTGAACTGAACGCCGAGCGCATCAAGCATTGGCTCGACAACGGCGCACAGCCGACCGACCGCGTTCTGCGCTTCCTCGACGAAGCTGGCGTTGCAAAGCGCGAAACCAAGAACAACCCGGTCAAGGCAAAGCCTGGCAAGAAGGCTCAGGAGCGCGCTGCTGAAAAAGCTCAGAAGGCCGCTGACGCTGCCGAAGCTGCTGCTTCCGCAGAATAATCGGGATCCTTCCCTTATGACGCGGGCGGCATGGCGACATGCCGCCCGTTTTCGTTTCCATTCCGCCGCACTTCGGTTAAGAGAAGCCCCAGATTTGCGGCTTCATGTGAAGGACGTCATGGCAAAGCTTGAAAATCCGGTTCTGATGGCAACGATCGGTGGTGCCCAGGGGCTGCGCGGCGAAGTGCGGGCCAAGGCCTATACCGCCGACCCGACCGCGCTCGGCGACTACGGCAATCTGCACAGCATGGATGGGCGCACCTTCGAGATCCTCGATATCCGGGAAATGAAGAACGTTGTCGTCGTCCGCTTCCGCGGCATCAACGACCGCAATGCGGCCGAGGCGCTGAACGGATTGGAGCTCTACATCGAGCGCGACAACCTTCCCGACGAGGAGCTGGAGGAGGACGAATTCTTCTACGCCGATCTCGAGGGGCTGGAAGCGCTCGACGACCAGGGCGTCAGCTACGGCACCGTGACCGGCGTTTTCGACTTCGGCGCCGGCGATCTCCTGGAACTGAAAGGGCCTGGCAAGCGCCCGGTACTGATCCCCTTCTCGGAAGTCTCGGTGCTCGACATCGACCTCGAAGGCGGCAAGATCACCATCGATCCGCTGGCCGCCGGCCTCGTCGACGGTGAGGATGGCGGCCCGAAATTCACGCCCGACAAGCCGAAAAAGAAGAAGTGAGGCCGTCGATGGCGTTCCGCGCGACCGTGCTGACCCTCTACCCGGAAATGTTTCCGGGCCATCTCGGCTACTCCCTTGCCGGCAAGGCAATCGAACGTGGCCAGTGGTCGCTCGATACCGTGCAGATCCGCGATTTCGCCACAGACAAGCACCGCACCGTCGATGACACGCCCGCCGGTGGCGGCGCCGGTATGGTGCTGAAGCCCGACGTTCTCGCCCGCGCCATCGATAGCGCCTGCGAAAATGACACCCGCCCGCGCCTGTTGATGAGCCCGCGCGGCAAGCCGTTGACCCAGGAGCGCGTGCGCGAACTCGCATCCGGCGACGGCGTTATCATCGTTTGTGGCCGCTTCGAGGGGGTGGATCAGCGTGTCATCGATGCACGCGAGCTCGAAGAAGTCTCGATCGGCGACTACGTGCTATCGGGAGGCGAACCGGCCGCGCTGACCGTGCTCGATGCGATCGTCCGCATTCTACCCGGCGTCATGGGCAACGATCTTTCCGGATTGCATGAGAGCTTCGAAGGCGGCCTGCTGGAGCATCCGCACTATACCCGGCCGCAAGAATGGGAAGGCCGGGAAATTCCGGCGATCCTTACATCGGGGAACCACGGTGCGATCGACAAATGGCGCCGCGAGCAGGCACTTCAGCTGACCCGGGAACGGCGCCCGGACCTGCTGGAAGAATAAGAAATGCCCGGGCGAAGCCGGGCACTCGATCGTCGGGGTGGTCAGCTGGTGGCTCCGACCGCCGAGCCGCGCGCGCTCATACGCAACACGTAGTAGACGAGGCCGCCAATGCCGACGCCGAAGAACCAGCCATAGGTCGCCCACCAATCCGGCAGGATTGACGTGAAGGTCGGCAGGATCGATGAGAACAGCGCACCGATCACGAAGGCGATGAAGGCATTCGTGTGCCAGCCGTTCTGGAAGCGGAACTCACCATTCTCCTGATAGAGGGCCGCAACGTTCAACTCACCCTTCCGGATGAGATAGTAGTCCACCATCATGATCCCGAAGATCGGCCCCATCGTCGAACCGATGAAGTTGACGAAGTGCGCGGCACCCGTTTCCCACGGTGCGAACGGATAAAGCGCCAGCGCAATCAGAGCAGCGATGTAACCACCCCGCTTGAAGCTGATCTGCCGGGGAAAGACATTGGAGAAATCGAAAGCCGGCGAGACGAAGTTTGCAACCACGTTGATGCCAAGCGTTGCGACGGCGAAGGTCAGAGCCGCAAGCAGCGCCAGGAACCAGCTGTCGAATTTCGCCGAGATCGCCTCCGGATGCAGCAGCACTTCACCGTAGACGGTGAACGCAGCCGTGGTCGTAACGCCCGCGACGAGGCAGAAGGCGATAAGGTTGATCGGCAGACCCCAGAGATTGCCCTTGCGAAGGGTTTTGGTGTCCTTGGCATAGCGGGAGAAATCGCAGAAGTTCAGGTAGAGAGCCGCGAAGTAGGTGATCCATGTCGCGGCAACCGCGGCAAGAGCCGGGAACGAGCCCGGTTCGCCCGGAATGCCCGCATCCTTCGTCTTCTCAAGCAGGACGTCGCGCGGGATCTCGGCTCCGAAGGAGAAGCTGCCTGCCTTGATGACAAGATAGACCGCCAGGACAAGCATCATCACCCAGACGGCCGGACCAGCCATATCTTGGAACTTGCGCACCGTCTCCATGCCACGCTGGATGATCAGGAGCTGCAGGGCCCAGACGACGACGAAGCATATGACCTCCAGCGTCGAATGGCTGAGCATGTGGCTACTTTGATGGAAGGCGAGCATGCCCTCGTTGCGGATCAAAAGGGCAACAATCGCGCCGGATGCCGCCGCCGTTTGCGCGCCGTACCAGAAGCAGGCGACGACCGCGCGCACGAGGGCCGGGGCATTGGCCCCGAACGTACCGAACGAGGCGCGGGCAAGAACCGGGAACGGCACCCCCGTCTTGACGCCGGCATTGCCGACGAGGCTCATGAGGAAGAAGATGACCAGCGATCCGATACCAATTGCGATCACGAAGTTGATGAAGCTGCCGCATAGCAGGAAAAGGCTCGCGGCAAGATAATAACCCCAGAGGCTGTGAACGTCCGAAGTCCACACATTGAAGATACTGAAGGCGCCCCACTTCCTCTCCTGCGCAGGCGCCAAGTCCTCGTTATATAACGAGGGCGACGGATTGCTTATTGTCATTCATTCCCCTCCGAAACCGAAACGGATCACAATTTGACCCAAACGAGAATCTGCTCCCCTCTTGTGCATTTGACAAATATTTAATCAAATGAGTCACAGGCTTGACAGCGAGCAAAGCCGGCAAAAGTCGCGTTTGGCGTTCGGCGCGGCGAAATTTCCAGCCCGAAGGGGTGACAAAGCCTGCGTAATAGGGTATCCGCACGCCCGGAATGGGAAATTTCCCATCAACCACGTAAAGAAAAACAGACGAATTCGCTCCTGCCCTCACCGGCAAATATCTGCGGCTTGACCAAGGATAGATCGTCAGAGCGCTCTGGCTGTTGAACCAACAAAGAGGTTGAGTCATGAATATCATTCAGCAGCTTGAGGCCGAACAGGTCGCCAAGATCGAAGCCCAGCGCACGCTTCCGGAATTCTCCCCGGGCGACACCGTTCGCGTCAACGTCCGCGTCAAGGAAGGCACCCGTACCCGCGTACAGGCCTACGAAGGCGTTTGCATCGCTCGCTCCGGCGGCGGTCTGCAGGAAAACTTCACGGTTCGCAAGATCTCCTACGGCGAAGGCGTCGAGCGCGTATTCCCGGTCTACTCCCCGGCTATCGAAAGCGTAGAAGTCGTTCGCCGCGGTAAGGTCCGTCGCGCCAAGCTCTACTACCTGCGCGACCGTCGCGGCAAGTCGGCTCGTATTGTCGAGAACACCGGCACCCGCGCCCGCAAGCTCAACGACGCCGAGCGTCAGGCCGTTGCCGAGGAAAAGGCACGTCTGGAAGCCGAAAAGGTTGCAGCAGCTCAGGCGCTCGCAGCCGAGAAGGCAGCACAGGAAGCCGCAGAAGCCAAGGCAGCAGCAGAAGCTGCAGCCGCTGCGGAACCGGCAGCAGAATAAGTTCTGCGGCAACGCAAAAATCTTCGCATGGAAAGGCGGTCTTTGGGCCGCCTTTTCTGTTTTTGGATGCCCGCATACGGCAATGCTCTTGCCATCGGCTTCGCACCTATGACAGGTTTCGCGAGCTATGTTTCGGGGAGATATTCAATGCCGTTTTACCGCACCGTCCTTGCTGGACTGACCGCTCTCATTCTGTCGCCACTGGCAGCCTTCGGCGCCGATCTTCCGAACCTTCAAGGCAAGTCGGTCGTCATCGTTACCGAGAACGCCTACCCGCCGCTGCAGTTCGTCGATCCGAAGTCGGGCAAGGCGATCGGCTGGGAATATGATGCGATGGACGAGATCGCCAAGCGGTTGAATTTCAAGGTCGAGTACCAGAACGCCAGCTGGGACGCGATGATCCAAGCCGTCTCGGACAACCAGTACAACATCGGCATGACCGGCATCACCATCAAGGATGATCGCAAGGCCAAGGTGGATTTCTCCGATCCCTACATGCGCTCGCAGCAGTTCATGCTGGTGCGCGGCGACGAGAAACGCTTCACCGACGCCAAGACGTTCGGTGCCTTCAGCGACGGCCTCGTCGGCGCACAGCCGGGTACCTCGCCTTTCTATACAGCCGTTTACGAGATTCTTGACGGCAACGAGCAGAACCCCCGCGTAAAGCTCTTCGAGACGTTCGGCGCCACCGTGCAGGCCCTCAAGGCCGGCGACGTCGACGTGGTGCTGACCGACAGCGTCGCCGCCAAGGGTTACGTCGATGCCTCCAACGGCGGCCTGAAGGTTATCGGCGGCCCGCTCGGCACCGAGGATTTCGGCTTCATCTTCCCGAAAGGCTCCGATCTGGTTGCGCCGGTGAATGCCGCGATCGCAAGCCTGAAGGCCGACGGCACCTTTGATGCCCTAAACAAGAAGTGGTTCCTCGACTACAAGATGGGCGAATGATCCTGTCTTCGGCTAACACGTGATGGCTCCTCAGCAAGCCCCTGGCGGGCATAGTAAGGGCGACTACCCCTGGTGGCTGGTCGCCCTTATCGTGATCGGCATCGTCCTTGCCGTCGTCATCATTACCAACGACATCTATGCGCAGGTCTTCCGCACCATCTTCAACGGCGTCGGCGTCACCACCTTCGTGACGTTGGTGGGATTCGCACTGGCGACCATCCTCGGCCTCGGCATAGCGCTGCTTGGGCTGTCCGACAGCGTCGCGCTGCGCCAGATCTCGCGCTTCTATATCGAGGTTATCCGCGGCGTGCCGATGCTGGTGCTGCTGTTCTATGTCGCCTTCGTCGGCGCCCCTGGCATCGTCGCCGCCTACAATTTTGTGACCACGCCGCTGGTCCAGGCCGGCGTGAGCGAGCCGGTGATGGTACGGGATTTCTCGCTGATGTGGCGGGCGATCATCGCCCTGATGATCGGCTATTCCTCCTTCATCGCCGAGGTATTCCGCGCCGGCATTCAGTCCGTCGATCATGGGCAGATCGAAGCGGCCAAAGCGCTCGGCCTGTCGCGCTATCACCGCTTCCGCTTCGTCGTCTTCCCGCAGGCGATCAAGGTGATCTTCCCGCCGCTGTCGAACGATTTCGTGGCGATGGTGAAGGACAGTTCGCTGGTCTCGGTACTCGGCGTTTCCGACATCACGCAGATGGGCAAGATCTACGCCTCCGGCTCGTTCCGCTTCTTTGAAACCTATTCGATCGTCACCTATATCTACCTCATCCTGACAATCGGTTTGTCGCTTGCCCTGAGGCAAGTGGAGAAACGGATGCGCGGTAGGGATCAGCGATAGCGGCTGAATGATTCGAATTGCCGCCGTCGCGAAAAATTGGTATGTGACAGCCCATGGAATCCAAGTTTAGTTGCATTGGGGCGCATATTTTCGTGCTGCAGGATCATTACCGCCTGCCGGCACGTTTCTTTGCGGCCGTTTCCGGTGCACTCAACAGCCGACTTCGTTGATCGAATGACGGCGCGGCGGACCCGTCCGCCCCCAGCTCCATTTCTCCATATGCATCCAAAAAACGGACTTACCGCCATGAGCGCACCGCGTACCCTTTACGACAAGATCTGGGACGACCATCTGGTCGATCAACAGGGCGACGGCACCTGTCTTCTCTACATCGACCGCCACCTGGTCCACGAAGTTACCTCGCCGCAGGCTTTCGAAGGCCTGCGGATGACCGGCCGCAAGGTTCGTGCGCCTGAAAAGACACTGGCTGTCGTCGACCACAACGTTCCGACCTCGCCGGATCGTCATCTCGGCATCAAGAACGAGGAAAGCCGCATCCAGGTCGAACAGCTGGCCATCAACGCCGCTGAATTCAACGTCGAATACTACTCGGAGAACGACAAGCGCCAGGGCATCGTCCACATCATCGGACCGGAACAGGGCTTCACCCTGCCGGGCATGACGATCGTCTGCGGCGACAGCCACACCTCGACGCACGGCGCCTTCGGCTCGCTTGCACATGGCATCGGCACCTCTGAGGTCGAGCACGTGCTCGCAACCCAGACGCTCATCCAGAAGAAGGCGAAGAACATGCTGGTGCAGGTCGACGGCCAGCTGCCGGCTGGCGTCACTGCCAAGGACATCGTTCTCGCCATCATCGGCGAAATCGGCACGGCCGGCGGCACCGGCTACGTCATCGAATATGCCGGCGAAGCTATTCGCGCGCTGTCGATGGAAGGCCGCATGACGATCTGCAACATGTCGATCGAAGGCGGCGCGCGCGCCGGCCTGATCGCGCCTGACGACATCACTTTTGAGTACATCAAAGGCAAGCCGCGTGCGCCGAAGGGCGAGACGCTGGAGCAGGCTATCGCTTACTGGAAGACCCTGAAGTCAGACGAGGGCGCGCATTTCGACCGGGTTGTGAAGCTCAACGCCGCCGAGCTGCCCCCGATCGTTTCCTGGGGCTCCTCGCCGGAGGATGTCATTTCCGTTCAGGGCGTCGTTCCGAACCCGGACGAAATCCCGGAAGAGACGAAGCGCGCTTCCAAATGGCGTGCGCTTGACTACATGGGCCTGAAGCCCGGCACCCCGATCACCGAAATCAACATCGACCGTGTCTTCATCGGTTCCTGCACCAACGGCCGTATCGAGGATCTGCGCGCCGTTGCCAAGGTCGTCGAAGGCAAGACCGTTGCCTCGACCGTCAATGCCATGATCGTTCCAGGCTCCGGCCTCGTGAAGGAACAGGCAGAGCAGGAAGGCCTCGACAAGATCTTCAAGGCCGCCGGCTTCGACTGGCGCGAGCCGGGCTGCTCCATGTGCCTGGCCATGAACGACGACCGCCTGAAGCCCGGCGAACGCTGCGCCTCGACCTCGAACCGCAACTTCGAAGGCCGTCAGGGCTTCAAGGGTCGGACGCACCTCGTCTCGCCGGCAATGGCCGCCGCTGCCGCGATCGCCGGCCACTTCGTCGATATTCGCGAGTGGAACTAACAATGGATAGCCTCCCTCTCGCAGACGAGGGGGAGGTTATCCCAGCAGACGCCGGACGTATTTGGTGAGACAATAGCTGCGTTCGATCCTGGGCTCCTTTTGGATGAGCAACATGAACGCCGCAAAGTCGACCGCGAAACGACGCCTCCTGCTTCTTCGCCACGCCAAGTCCGCGTGGCCTTCCGACACCGCGGACCACGACCGCCCGCTTGCCGGTCGAGGCGAGAAGGCGGCACCGCTGATGGGCCGCTATCTCGCTCACGAAAGACTTATTCCCGATCTGGTGCTCGTGTCGTCCGCTCGCCGCACGCAGGAGACTTGGGAACTCCTCGCCAAGAAGCTTCCATCCTCGATCACAAAAGAGGATGCGGAAGAATTGTACGAAGCGTCCGCGGCGAAAATCGCTGCCGTCATGCAGACCATCGGCCCGCAGGTTCGAACGCTCATGCTGATAGGGCACAATCCGGGATTTCAGGATCTCGCAGACGGTCTGATCGGCGAAGGCGATCCGGAGGCATGCGCTCGCATCAGAGAGAAATTCCCGACGGCCGCACTCGCCGTCATCGATTTCGATGCCGATCACTGGAAGGATCTGAAGCCGAGAAGCGGCATGCTGGAACGGTTCATCACGCCGCGCTCACTTGGCTGACTGCCAAAGACGGTATCTCCCCTCTCTCGAAGCGGAGAAGGGAGAGCGAAGTTTCGATCAGAAGTTGGCCGTGTACGGATCCGGCCCCATACGGGCGCCCTTGTCGTCGAGCTTGGCAATCGCCGCCATGTCGGTCGCATCGAGCTTGAAATCGAAGACCTTGAAATTCTCCTCGATGCGCGACGGCGTCACCGACTTCGGAATGACGACGAGGCCGCTGTCGATATGCCAGCGGATGATGACCTGCGCGGGCGTCTTTCCGTGCTTCTTGGCGATATCGGCAATCGTCGGATCGGCGATCAACTTGCCCTGACCGAGCGGGCTCCAGGATTCGGTGACGATGTTCAGCTTCCTGTGTGCTTCCTGCGCTGCCTTCTGCTGGAAATCGGGATGCAGCTCGATCTGGTTGATGACGGGAACGACGCCCGTGTCGCCGATGATCTGTTCGAGATGATCGGGATAGAAGTTCGAAACGCCGATGGAACGGGCGCGGCCTTCTTCCCTGATCTTCACGAAAGCCTTCCAGGTTTCGCGATACAGCCCACGGTGCGGAGATGGCCAGTGGATGAGGTAGAGATCGACATACTCCGTGCCGAGCTTCTTCAGACTGCCCTCGAACGCGCGCATTGTCGCGTCGTGGCCTTGGTCGGTATTGCGAAGCTTGGTGGTAACGAAAATGTCCTTGCGATCGAGACCGGACGAGCGGAGGCCTTCACCGACACCTTCCTCGTTGTCATAGCCGGAAGCCGTGTCGATGTGACGATAGCCGGCGGCAATGGCCGTACGCACCGTCGGTGCTGCGATGTCCTGGGGTGTCTGCCAAACACCGAGGCCGACCTGGGGAATGGAATGTCCGTCATGGAAAGTGATGATGGGTTGCTGTGCCACAATATGTCTCCGGAAGTTTAAGGAATTGGACGGGGCGTGATTGAACCCGCGTCCGTTGCGGATTTCCCTGCGCGCATTTCAGCCCGTGCGCCGGTCGAAAGGCATATAGGTCAGCAGGGCTGGTTTATCACCCCCACGGATCAAAGAACGCGAATGACTGTGCCCTTGCGCATGAAGGGCAGAAGGCGCCGCATATCGCGCGGATGAACCGCCACACATCCCGCGGTTGGCTCGTAGCCGGGCTTGATCAGATGCAAGAAGATTGCCGAGCCGCGATTTCGTGTCCGCGACGTGATATTCCAGTCCATGACGAGGCAGACGTCATAGAGCCCGTCCTTGCGCTTCATTTCCTCGTGGCTCGGCCGAAACGGCGCTCTGACGAGCCTGTTGTAATTCGCATTCTCGGGCTGGTCGCACCAAAGCATATCGCCACGAATGCGGCGAACCGCAAGTGGCGTCTCAAGACGGATGGGTCGGTCGCCGCGGCGGAAGCCGGAAAGCAGCGTCATCGAGGCTATGGGGGTGGCACCATCTCCCTCGCGCTTGCCAACCGTTCGGCCTGAACGACCGATTGCGGCGGGCACGGTAATCGTGCCGAACTGGATCAAAGCCCTGCTTTTTTTGCCCGGAGCAGGACGAACGAGGAGGGTCGTCGACTTTATCGGTCTCGGACGCCTTGTTTTCTCCATTTTTCTCACATGTGGTTGCGATTGCCAGGACAACGATTGAAATCATATAGCATCGTATACGACAACAGCTCGGTCGCCCGATCTTTGCCAATGGTAGAAAATTGGCGTAGGAATGAGGGACCGCAGGCGAGGGATAGAGCCGCATGACCGCACGCACCATTCTCTTGGTGGATGATGATGACGACCTCCGCGAGACACTCACGGAGCAGCTTTCTCTCTATGACGAGTTCACGGTCCTTCAGGAAATGACGGCGGCCAAGGGTGTCGAGCGCGCGCGATCAACGCCGATCGACCTGCTCATCATGGATGTGGGCCTGCCTGACATGGACGGCCGCGAGGCCGTGAAGCTGCTGCGCAAGGGCGGACTAAAAGCCCCGATCATCATGCTGACCGGCCATGACACAGACTCAGATACGATCCTTGGCTTGGAGGCCGGCGCCAACGACTACATCACCAAGCCATTCCGCTTTGCGGTCCTGCTTGCCCGCATCCGCGTACAGCTGCGACAGCATGAGCAAAGCGAGGATGCTACCTTCAATGTCGGCCCCTACGTCTTCAAGCCGAGCCAGAAGCTCCTTACGATGGACAGCGGCCAAAAGATTCGCCTGACCGAGAAGGAAGCGGCGATCATTCGCTACCTCTATCGCGCGGAACAAAAGGTCGTCACCCGTGACGTGCTGCTTGAAGAGGTATGGGGTTACAATTCCGGCGTGACGACGCACACGTTGGAAACCCATGTCTATCGGCTGCGCCAGAAGATCGAACGCGATCCCTCCAATGCCGAAATTCTGGTAACGGAAAACGGCGGCTACAAGATCATACCGTAAGATGGCACTGAACGATGACATCCGGCTGCTGTCGCAGCTTTCGCTGTTCCACGGCATGTCCGAGGATCAGTTGCGGCTGATCGCCTTCGGCGCGGATAGACGCGTCATTTCAGCCGGCCAGATGCTCTTTCGGGAGGGCTCGCCGGCGGAAAGCGCCTATGTCATCCTCGGTGGCGGCGTCGAACTCAGCCGGATGGGTCGCGATGGTCAGCCCGAAATTCAGAACACCGTCGGACCCGGCACACTTCTGTCCGAACTTGCGTTGATTACGTTGGTCGAGCGCAAGTTTACGGCCATTGCAACGGAAGACACCAGCATTATCCGCATCACCCGCTCGCTCTTCCATCGGCTGATCGAGGAGTATCCGGATGCCGCACGACTGATCGAGCATCGCATCCGCGACAACATCGCGGAGCTTGCGGCCAAGGCCGCTGCCCAACTTCACCGCTTTGTCTGACAGATCAGAGATTGAAGTGCGCCGTGACCGGCACATGGTCGGACGGCCGTTCCCAGCCGCGCGCTTCCTTCAGGATATCGATGCGCTGCAGGTGCGGCCCAAGGTCTTTTGAGGACCATATATGGTCAAGGCGGCGACCGCGGTCAGCTGCTTCCCAGTCCTTGGCGCGATAGCTCCACCATGTATAGAGCTTTTCGTTTTCCGGGACGTGCTGCCGCATCAGGTCGAGCCAGGCGCCACGCTGCATCACCTCGAGAAGACCTTCGGTCTCCACGGGCGTGTGGCTGATGATCTTGAGCAGTTGCTTGTGTGACCAAACGTCGTGCTCGAGGGGAGCAATGTTAAGGTCGCCGACAAGGATTGCCGAGGTGTTCGCCTCGCTATTTGCCTTGAGTTGTTTCATTTCCTCGACGAAATCGAGCTTGTGGCCGAATTTCGGATTGATCGTCCGATCCGGTTCGTCACCGCCGGCTGGCACGTAGAAGTTATGCAGGCGAATACGCCGGCTACCGCGCTCGAAGACGGCCGAGATGTGTCGCGCGTCACCGACGTTGCAGTAGTCCTGGCGGTGGTCCTCGACCAGCGGGAAACGCGATGCGATAGCAACGCCGTGGTAGCCCTTCTGGCCATGGATAATGATATGTTCGTAGCCCATTGCGCGCAATGGCGAGGCAGGAAACAGGTCGTTCGGAACCTTCGTTTCCTGAAGGCAAAGGATGTCTGGCTTATGCTTGAGGACGAATTGCTCGACGATCGGCATGCGCAGCCGCAGAGAATTGATATTCCAAGTAGTAACCGAGAAGCCCATTCGATTGCCTTTCAAAACCGGACAAACTGGCTTTAGAGCAAAGGCTGTGCCGATGGAACGGATGCGCGAAAAGAAAAACGCCCCGCGGGATCGCGGGACGTTCGTCTCGCAAAACAGCAGAAATCAATCTCGGTAAGCGGCCGTTCCCGGGATCACCTCGTACGGCACCCTGAACACCTTGTCGTCGAACTGGACGCCGGTCTTGACGTTGAAGACCATGACCGAGGTGTCCTTGCCCTGGTTGTCGGTGATCGTCCACTGGCGGAGATCGTAGGTCTTCGGATCGAACATCATGGTAATTGTCGAGTTACCAAAAACCGTGTTGTTGCCGAGAGCGATTGTCGTCAGGTCAGATTCCTGCTTGACGCTCTTCACCGACCCGGCCGACAAATCGATACGCTGCGCCAGCAGCAGACTGAGAGGCGTCTTGGACAGCGGATACAGATCCCACGTCTTGAGCTTCATATTCCCGACAGCCACGTTCTTTCCGTCAGCAATGACGCGGATCGGCGACGGGTTATCATAGTTGAAACGCAGCTTACCGGGGCGCTGGATGTAGAACTTTCCGCCCGTCTGCTCGCCGCGCGGGCCGAATTGAACGAATTCGCCCTGCATCGTGGCGACACTCGAGAAGTGGTCCGCGATCGCCTGTGCTGTAGCGTTGTTGGAAGCAGCGGATGCCGCCTGGGCATAGGCAGCGATCGGAATCGCGGACGCCGCAGCGACCGCCAGCGTACCCAAAAGATGGCGCCGGGTCAGCGAGATGCGGTCCAGGATGGAATCGGAGTTGTTCATCTATGTCTCCTTTATGCAATTTGAATGCTGCGGAAACGCGGCGCCTTCATGGCGTAGTTCGCAGACCTGCATAAACTAACGGTTTCAAGGCAATCAGGTTTCCGTGAAGACGGCGTCATTCAATTGCTGCCGACTTCAGCGGTCGAGAATATCGCCTTCGGTCGGAACCAGGATCTCGCGTTTACCAGCATGGTTGGCGGGGCCGATGATGCCTTCCTGCTCCATCCGCTCGATCAGTGATGCGGCGCGGTTGTACCCAATGCCAAGTCTGCGCTGAATATACGACGTTGACGCCTTTCCGTCACGCAGAACGATGGCGACGGCCTGATCATACGGATCGTCGGAATCGGAGAGATTGGACGTCCCGGCCGGACCACCACCGTAATCGCCATCGTCGTCCTCATCGGCCGTGATGGCGTCAAGGTACTGCGGCGCGCCTTGCGTCTTCAGATAAGAGACGATCTCTTCCACTTCCATGTCGGCAACGAACGGGCCGTGGACACGCTGAATGCGTCCGCCCCCGGCCATGTAAAGCATATCGCCCATACCGAGCAGCTGCTCTGCGCCCTGTTCACCGAGGATGGTGCGGCTGTCGATCTTCGACGTCACCTGGAAGGAGATGCGCGTCGGGAAGTTCGCCTTGATCGTACCCGTGATGACGTCGACGGACGGACGCTGCGTCGCCATGATAACATGGATGCCGGCAGCGCGCGCCATCTGCGCCAGGCGCTGCACCGCGCCTTCAATGTCCTTGCCAGCGACCATCATCAGGTCAGCCATCTCGTCAATAATAACGACGATATAAGGCATCGGCTGCAGGTCGAATTCCTCCGTCTCGTACATTGCCTCGCCCGTATGGCGGTCGAAGCCTGTCTGGACGGTTCGCGAGATCACGTCACCCTTGGCGAGCGCCTGTTCGACGCGGCTGTTGAAGCCGTCGATGTTGCGGACGCCGATCTTGGACATCTTCTTGTAGCGCTCTTCCATCTCGCGGACGGTCCACTTGAGCGCAACGACAGCCTTCTTGGGATCCGTGACGACGGGCGAGAGAAGGTGCGGAATGCCGTCATAGACCGACAATTCGAGCATCTTCGGATCGATCATGATCAGGCGGCACTGCTCGGGCGTCATACGATAGAGCAGGGACAGGATCATCGTGTTGATGGCGACCGATTTGCCGGAACCGGTCGTACCGGCGACCAGCAGGTGCGGCATCTTCGCAAGGTCGGCGATGACAGCCTCGCCGCCGATGGTCTTGCCGAGCGCCATGGCGAGTTTCGCCTTCGAGCCTTCGAAGTCGCGGGAGGCGATGAGCTCGCGCAGATAGACGGTCTCGCGCGTCGAGTTCGGGAGTTCAATACCGATCGCGTTGCGGCCTGGCACGACTGCGACGCGGGCAGCGATCGCGCTCATCGAACGGGCGATATCGTCGGCAAGGCCGATGACGCGGGACGATTTGATGCCCGGCGCAGGTTCCAGTTCGTAAAGCGTCACGACGGGACCCGGGCGAACATGGATAATCTCGCCCTTGACGCCGAAATCCTCGAGCACGCCTTCGAGCATGCGCGCATTCTGTTCCAGCGCATCAGCAGACAGCGTCGAATCACGCACGACATTCTTCGGTTCGGCCAGCAGGTGCATCGACGGAAGCTGGAAGCCTTCGGGACGAATGAACGATCCCTGCTGTTCGCGTTCGACGCGGGCACCGGGTTTGGGCCGCGCCGCAGGCTGCACGACGCGCGGCTCCGCACGCCCGGTGGGCTTGGCTGGGGCACGCATCATCCAGTCGTCGTCATCGGGCAGGATATCGGCCGGACGCGGCGGCATATCGTCGAACGGCAGATCGTCGTCATCCTCGTCATCATTAAGCGAAATGGATGGCGCAGAAACAACACGGCGCTGCGAGGCAGCGCGCGTTTCCATTGAAGGTTCCATGCGCTCTGCGCGCGCGAGCGGCGCCTTTGCGCGGACCGGCTCGTTCAGCTTGCCAAACTCATCATCATTGAAATCGTAAGGCGACTCGAAATCGCTCTGCCGCCGCTTGCGGGGACCCATGCCGAGCAGGCGCCGCATCCGAGCCTGGCTCATGTACCAGGCGTGTGTCAGCGCACCGAAGGCAAGCCAGCCACCATCATCGTCATCCTCGTCTTCATCGCCCACCGAACGCAGCTTCGAGCGAGTGTTTGCGTATTGCGCCTCTGCCTCGTCCTCTTCATCCTCGCTGCGACCGACGATACCGGCGGCAAACAGCATCATCCACACTGTCGGGACAGCAAACACGCAGCCGACCGCCGTCGCGAAGGCACCCGTCGGATAGGCGCCAACAAACAGCGCAGGAAACCGCAGGATCATATCGCCGATGACGCCGCCGATGCCATTCGGGATCGGCCAGGTGAGCGGCGGCGGGAAGCAACCGATGACGGCCGAGGAGAGCACGGAACCGAGGCCCCAGGCGGCGGCTCGCGCCGGAATACGGCTGAAACGGCGGCCTGAGATCAATGCGAGCGCCCAAGCCACGACCGGCAAAAGCGCGACGACACTGGCAAGGCCGAAGAATTGCATGGCGATGTCGGCGAAAGCGGCGCCGCTGTAGCCCAGAATGTTGCTCGGTTCGTTCCCGGTCGCATAGGAATAGCTCGGGTCCGCGACGTTCCAGGTCGCGAGCGCTGCGACTGCCAATGCGAGCAGCAGGAAGATCGCGAAGCCAAAAAGCGTCTGCGCCTGCCGGAACATGAAACCCGAAAGGGAAAAACGGTCCGGCCGGCCATCCATTGCTGGCGATGTGCTTCTTGCCATATGTGTACCCGTCCAATGCGTGAGAGCGTACGAATCGCCAAGCGGCTGCGCTCAGTGCCTTCGCCCCACCTAATCAGAGGACGGTTAAAGCGGTATTAACCATGCCGTCCCCACATCTTGCACCGGAAAATAAAAAAGCCCGAACCTATGGAGGTCCGGGCCAAGAGCGGTCTATTCGGATGAACAGGCCGCGACGGGCTGTTCAGCGGCGCCTGCTTCCGCAAGCGCCGCAATGCCTTGATTACGAGTGGTAGGCTGCTTCGCCGTGGGTTGCGAGGTCGAGACCTTCGCGCTCGGCTTCGACAGAGACGCGCAGACCAATGACGACATCAACGATCTTGTAGAGGATCGCGGAACCGACGCCCGACCATACGAGTGTCGTCAGGACGGCCTTCAGCTGAGCGAGAACCTGCGTCGCCGTACCCGGATAGCTGGCTGCGAAATCAGCCGTCGAGTAATCGACGATGCCTGCACCACCAAGTGCCGGGTTGACCAGGATACCGGTGCCAATAGCCCCGAGGATACCGCCGATGCAGTGAACGCCGAAGACGTCAAGGCTGTCGTCGTAGTTGAACTTGTTCTTCACGACGTCGACGAAGAAGTAGCAGACCGGCGAAACGATGAGGCCGAGAACGATCGAACCCATCGGGCCGGCGAAGCCGGCTGCCGGGGTGACGGCAACGAGACCAGCGACGGCACCCGAGGCTGCACCGAGCATCGAAGCCTTGCCGCGTGCAAAGTTTTCGACGAGGCACCAGGACACAGCGGCAGCAGCCGTTGCAACGAAGGTGTTGATCATAGCGAGCGAAGCATAGGCGTTGGCTTCGAGGTTGGAGCCGGCGTTGAAGCCGAACCAACCCACCCAGAGAAGCGAAGCACCGACCATGGTCAGGGTCATGGAATGCGGAGCCATGATTTCCTTCTTATAGCCCGTACGCTTGCCGAGCATGATGGCGCCGATGAGACCGGCAATACCGGCATTGATGTGGACGACCGTGCCGCCGGCGAAGTCAAGCGCGCCGTAGGAGAAGATCAGACCCGATGGCGAGGTGTAGGAGCTCGGACCGCCCCAGAACCAGACCATGTGTGCCATCGGGAAGTAGACGAACGTGACCCACAAGATAACGAAGAGCATGACAGCGGAGAACTTGATGCGCTCGGCAAAGGCGCCGACGATCAGCGCCGGCGTGATGCAAGCGAAGGTCATCTGGAAGCAGACGAAGGTCAATTCCGGAATGGCAACGCCCTTCGTGAAGGTCTCGGACAGGGTCGTCGTGTCGACACCCGCGAGGAAAGCCTTCGAGAAGCCGCCGACGAAGCTGTTGAGCGAACCGCCATCGGTAAAGGCGAGCGAATAGCCGTAAGTTACCCAGATGATCATCACCACGGCCGTGATCATGAAGACCTGCATGAGAACCGAGAGCATGTTCTTGGCGCGAACGAGACCGCCATAGAACAGGGCAAGGCCCGGGATCGTCATCAAAAGGACGAGAACCGTCGAGATCAGCATCCAGGTGTTGTCACCCTTGTCGACCGTCATCGCAGGAGCAGCAGCGGCGGCAGCAGGCGCAGCCGTCGTGGCGGCATCCTGCGCGAAGGCAGCGATCGGCGCGAGCAGCGCAGCCGACGCAGCAGCAAGCCGCGCATATGTGGAAGAAAACTTCGAAATTGACATTGAAAGAGGCTCCCTTGCTCTGCGGCTCTTACAGCGCTTCTGTGTCGGTTTCGCCGGTACGGATGCGCACGGCATGGTCGATCGAATAGACGAAGATCTTGCCATCGCCGATCTGGCCGGTCTTGGCAGATGACGCGATAGCCTCGACGGCCTTGTCGACGAGTTCGGAGGCAACCGCGATCTCGATCTTGAGCTTCGGCAGGAAGCTGACCGCATATTCGGTGCCGCGATAAATCTCAGTATGCCCCTTCTGGCGCCCGTAGCCCTTCACTTCGGTCACGGTCAGGCCCTGAATGCCGATCGCCGTGAGGGCTTCACGCACCTCATCCAGCTTGAACGGCTTGATAATGGCCATCACAATTTTCATCTGGTTTTCCATCCTTCGTTACCCTCGGCGCGGAGCCGACTCTCCTTGCCGCTGACGTTTTCCCAACAGCGACCGCGGATATACATTCAAAGGGCGTGCCAGATTCGAAGGGTTAAACTAACTCATTGAAAACTAAAACATATATAAATTGGCGCCAATAAACAGGCAAATGATTGCCCAATAATCGCGCATAAAAAATCCAAATGAACAAATATGCCTATAATTTATTCATTTGCCCTTTTACGAATCAGTCCCTCCTGCGCCACCGACGCAATCAGGAGACCGTCTCTCGTAAACAGACTACCGCGGGTCAGCCCCCTCGCGCCCGAGGCGGAGGGGCTGTCCTGCGTATAAAGAAGCCAGTCGTTGAGTTTTGTCGGCCGATGGAACCACATGGAATGATCGAGGCTGGCGACCTGGATCGCCTGGTCGAAGATCGACGTTCCATGCGGATGAAGCGAGGTATCGAGCAGGGTCATATCGGAGAGATAGGCAAGAATGGCAGCCTGATAGTACCGATCGTCGGGAACCGGCCCCGTTGCCCGAACCCAGACATGCTGCACCGGATCAAGCTTCTTATCCGAGAAATAGTGCGTGAGCGATATCGGCCGGATTTCGATCGGCCGTTCGCGCTCCCAGTATTTGCGAATCGGGGCCGGCGCGTTGGCGAGAAACTGAGCTGCGATCTGCTGTTCATCGAGCAGCCTCTCGGGAACGGGCACATCAGGCATGGCAATCTGGTGATCGAAACCGGGTTCCTCGATCTGGAACGAAGACGATAGAGCGAAAATTGCCTTTCCATGCTGGATGGCCACGACCCGGCGCGTATTGAAACTCGATCCGTCACGAATCCGCTCCACCTGATAGACGATCGGCACCGAGGGATCGCCGGGGCGCATGAAATAAGCGTGCAACGAATGCACGGTTCGTTCGCGCTCCACCGTGCGCTGTGCCGCCATCAACGCCTGCGCAATAACCTGACCGCCGAAAACGCGCTGCCAGCCGACCTGCGGGCTTCGTCCACGAAAGATGTCAACCTCGATCGGCTCAAGATCCAGCGTCGAAAGCAGGGTCTCCATCGCAGTCGGTTTTTCGGTGTCGCGCGTCATTTTGTATAGCTCCGGGCGGTAGGAAGTGCGGCAGCGATGATCTATATAGATCAATACGATATTCACAAGAAACGGAGCGGAACTCCATGCGGGACATGCTAGTTGTAGGCGCGGGTTATGTAGGGCTTTCCGCTGCCGTGGCAGTCAAGCAGGCGGCGCCTCACCTCGATATCGCGGTCGTCGAAGCAGCGCCTGCTGGTGTGTGGCAGAAGGACATGCGCGCCTCGGCCATTATCGCCGCTGCGACCAGGATGCTTGAGGTTTTCGGCATCTGGGACGAGATCGAGCCCGAAGCGCAGCCGATCACAAAGATGATCGTTACCGATTCGAAGGCATCCGATCCCGTGCGCCCGGTCTTCCTGACTTTCGACGGCGAAGTGGAGGATGGACGGCCTTTCGCGCACATGATTTCAAATGTCGCATTGGTCGGGGCACTCCGCGGAGCATGTGACCGGCTTGGCATCGAAATTCGTCACGGCTTCAGCGCGACCGGGCTTTCCATTGCCGATACGCATGCAACGGTCACGGCCTCGGATGGCAGCGTGCTGGAAGCCCGGCTCGTCGTCGCCTGCGACGGCGTCCGCTCACACGTACGGGATCTGGCCGGCATCAAGACAGTCTCTTGGGACTACGGCCAGTCGGGGATCGTCACGACGGTCGAGCATGAACGTCCGCATCATGGTTGTGCGGAGGAGCATTTCCTTCCGTCTGGACCTTTTGCCATCCTGCCGCTGAAAGGGAACCGCTCCTCGCTTGTCTGGACGGAGCCGACATCGGAGGCCAACCGTCTCGTCACATCCGACGATCTCATCTTTGAGGAAGAGCTGGAGCGCCGCTTCGGTCACAAGCTCGGTATCTTGAAGGTTGTCGGCGAGAAGCGGGCCTTCCCGCTCGGGTTGACGCTTGCAAGGGCTTTCGTTGCGCCGCGTGTAGCACTGGCCGGCGACGCTGCGCACGGCATTCACCCGATTTCGGGCCAGGGCCTGAATCTCGGCTTCAAGGATGTTGCCGCGCTTGCCGAGACCATCGTCGAAGCCGACCGGCTCGGCCTGGATATCGGTTCAATCAATATCCTCGAGCGCTATCAGGCATGGCGTCGCTTCGACACCTTCCGCATGGGCGTCACCACGGACGTGCTGAACCGGCTCTTTTCGAACGATATGGCACCACTGCGCGTCGCCCGCGATTTCGGTCTGGGTATCGTCGATCGCCTCCCCGGCCTCAAATCGTTCTTCATCGGACAGGCTGCCGGCACCACCGCCAGGGACAATCCCCGCCTGCTGGCAGGGCAGACAATTTAGTCAGTCGTCTAGCCCGCGCGCCTCTGAGACCAGCATGATCGGAATGCCATCACGGATCGGATAGGCTAGGCGCGCCTTCTCCGACACGAGTTCATTGTGCTCCCGGTCGTAGCTAAGCCGCCCCTTGGTCAGGGGGCATACCAGCAATTCCAGAAGCTTCGGGTCAACGCGGCTTAGCTTTTCATCCATAAGACGAACCTACTGCAGAACCGTGTCCGAGTCACCGAAGACACGCGCCAGCACGATCTCCGTGATCGCGATCAGCGTTTCGGCTCGCGTCTTTAGATCGGGCGCCTCCAGAAGGGCTTGCTTCTCGGCCGGTCCGAAGGGCGACATCATCGCGAGCGAATTGACCAAGGTCAGATTGCTGGCGCGCTCGACGCTTTCCCAATCGGCCTCGAGCTTGTTTGCGTCGAGATAGGCCTTGAAGGCGGCTAGAAGCGCTGCACGATCAACGGCATCCTCCTCGTCGCGCGCGGAAAGATCGGCAATGAAGGGCGCGATGCGAAAAGTCCGGAACGGATGATGTGTTTCCCGTTCCTCCAGCAGGCGAAAACGGCAGATACCCGTGAGGGAAACGATGTAGCGACCATCACCTGTCTCGGCGAACGAGGTAATGCGCCCAAGGCAGCCAACCGGGGCCAGATGAGCCTCGCCCGGCCCTTCCTGGTCGCCCAGGGCCGGCTGAACGATGCCGATTAGCCGATTGCCTGCCAAGGCGGCATCGAACATCGCAAGATAACGCGGCTCGAATATATTGAGGGGCAACTGACCGGTGGGCAGCAGCAGCGCGCCGCCAAGCGGAAAGACCGCGATCGTATCGGGCAGATCACCGGGTTTCAGATATCGTGCATTCCCCACTTGCATAGAGACTGGTCCTGCGTCACCGGCAAGCGCGACACGATGCGCCCGCACAAACGGAAATGTGGGGCCCGGCTCCGAAAACGCAAGGGCGCTGATCGAAACTTAGGGGGCGGATTAGGAAAACAGCATGGCGGAAAGCTTGCGCCGCGCCGAAACCGTGGCAGAATCCTTGAAACCCCAGACGTCGAAGAACTGCAGCAGCTGGCGGCGAGCACCATCGTCGTCGAAAGCCCGGTCCTTGCGCATGATATAGAGCAGATGCTCTGCCGATTCCTCGCGCCGACCCTCAACGTTGCGGATCTTAGCAAGTTTCAGCCGGGCTTCGTGATCATCGGGATTTCGCACCAACTCCTGCTCCAGGGCAACGGGGTCACCGAGCTTGCGCGCCTCCTCGATCTGGTCGAGCTTCTTCGATACGGCCTGGATCGCCGGGTCCTTCGCCGTTTCCTCTGGCAGTTCGGTCAGCGCCTCGCGCGCGCGCTCATGCTGGTTTGCCGCAATCATGCACTCCGCCATTCCCGCCAGCGCCTTGGCATTTTCGGGTTCGGCCTGCATGACGGCGCCGTAAAGCTGTGCGGCACCGTTGATATCGCCGGATGCCAGCAGCTCGTCAGCCTCCTTCAGCACGGCCTCGATTTCGGCCGCCTGATCGGCGCCGGCCGGACCAGCGATGCGGTCGATGAACTGATGAATCTGGCTTTCCGGCACAGCACCCATGAAGCCATCGGCAGGACGACCGCCGACAAAGGCGATCACGGCCGGAATCGACTGGATGCCGAGCTGGCCTGCGATCGAGGGATGGTCATCGATGTTCATCTTGACCAATTTGACGCGCCCTTGCGCTTCGTTGACGACCTTTTCGAGCACCGGAGTCAGCTGCTTGCAAGGACCGCACCAAGGCGCCCAGAAATCCACGAGAACCGGCTGGTTGCGTGATTCCTCGATGACATCCTTCGCAAAACCCGCCGTCGTCGTATCCTTGATATAGCCGCCCGCGCCCGGGGCCGGTGCTGCCCCGTAGTTTGCCGTAGCCGTCATCTGGCCAAAGGAATTGTTGTAAGGATTGTCGTTGCCGCTCATGGATATCTCCCGCCGCGCCGGTCAACCGGCTTTTCTAGCGCTAAAATCGTATGTCAGGACGTCACTTTCAAGACAAGCGGCTTGTGCCCTGTCGCTTCCATAAAGCGAATGAGGTCGCTGCTTGCGATCGATGTCGTGGCATCATTGGACAACGGATGACAATTGATGGTCTCGTCTTCCATCAGATCGACATCGAGAACGAACGTTACGTTTCCGCCCGTGTCGTTGATCGCTCCAAACGCCGTGACCGAACCGGGAACGACGCCAAGATACTCCATCAGCTTTTCCGGCTTTCCGAACGAGACCTTGCTGGCGGCGCCGATTAGCGTATGCACCGTCTTCAGATCCACCGTCGCGTTCTCTTCCACCGTCAGCAGGAAGAATTGATCCTTCTTGTCTTTGACGAAGAGGTTCTTTGTGTGGCCGCCGGGGATCTCGTCACGCAGCGCGACCGATTCGGCGACCGTGAAGACGGGCGCGTGATCCTTGGTGCTGTGCTTGATATCCAGGCCGTCAAGAAAGGCAAAAAGATCATCTCTGGTCTTCGGCGTCGCGTCGGTCATCATAAAATCCATGCGGTCAGGAGAGCGATAGGGTGCCTGATTACGTCCCGCCACCGTCTTTTGCAACGCTCGGAGTCGACGCTTTGCCCTGCATTTGCGGCACTTCCGATGACTTCAAGCGAGGTTCGAGAATTTTTCTTCGACTTTCCGTCATTTCCCTGTTGCATTTGAAAATCGTTTGGGCGATATAGCGCCCGTCGCCGCAAGGTGGCGCCCACGGTCCTCACAACTACCCCGGACCGCTGCGGATTGAGCGGGTGTAGCTCAGGGGTAGAGCACAACCTTGCCAAGGTTGGGGTCGAGGGTTCAAATCCCTTCGCCCGCTCCAATTTCCTCAAGGAAATCAACATCATAACAAGAGCCGCCGTAGGCGGTTTCGTTGTTCGAATTTCGTGTCGCCACCTTGTCGCCACCGCGAAAAAAAATCTGGCTTGGAAACCGCGAAGATCGCGGCCCGATATCACTTCACGACACCTCAAGACCCCGAAAGGGCGGAATTATGCTCACGGGTCTCCGCTTGGGAATGCGTCGACGGCTCACCGGCCGTGTCTCCCACAAGGTTTCAAAATAGTCCTTTCGTACTTGGACTATTTCCATCTTGCGGGCGGTGTGGATATCAGTAGGTTGCCGTACATGGTTTCGACGCAAGGACACTCATCGACTGTCGATGCGATCGGCGTAGGTTCATACACCGCGCCGGAAGCCGCTAGGCTTTTGAAAACGTCCGCTCTCAATGTGAACCGCTGGCTTCGCGGCTACACGTTCCGGCGCTCGGGCAAAGAGCACCACATGCCGCCGCTCTGGACAACCCAGCATGCGGAGATCGAGGAGCATCTGGAAACCGGCTTCCGCGATCTCATCGAGCTTCGGTTCGTCAAGGAATTCCTAGATGCTGGCGTCGGCCTATTGGCGATACGCAATTGCCTCGACTTTGCGCGCACATTCGCGAACGACGAGCGACCGTTCTCCACGCGTCGCTTTCAGACGGACGGCCGCACTATCTTCCTACAAAGCATCGAGCGATCCGTAGAGCCGAAGCTCCTCGATCTAAAGCGCCGACAGTACGTGTTCCAGCAGGTCGTTGAGCGCACGTTCAAAGAACTCGATATCGAGGACGATGCTGTTGCCCGGTGGCGTCCTTTCAACGGCAAGCAGTCGATCGTGATTGATCCCGGTCGCGCATTCGGTCAGCCGGTTGCCTCACAGTCTGGCGTTCCGACTGTTGCGCTTGCCGATGCCGTCGAGGCAGAGGGATCGGTCGAGGATGTCGCACGAATATTCGAAGTGTCAGTCAGCGTGGTTCGCGACGCGGTGCAGTTTGAACACGGATTGAAGAGAGCTGCGTGAAGGTTTTGGTGGACGAAAACCTTCCGCCCGCGCTCGCCCTCTCCCTACACGCATTGTTTTCTGGATGAAGCTCACGGGCCAAATGCCGTGGCCGCCGCGACTCGATGAGATCGCTGGGGAACAAAAAACGACGATCGGCGGCGCCAATTGTCGATTCTCGGATTTCGGAAACAGGATTAGCGGGAAGAATCGCGGGACGAGGTCCAGGCATTTTCCGCTGCATTCTTAGAAGGACTATTGTCGCACTGACCGCCGCGCTCGGTACCGTCGCGAGACGCTTCCACCTGCCGGTCGGCAATGTAAGGCGCCAGCATCTGCTCCAAATGAGCAGCGGTCAGGCCTGCTGCAAAGCTTCTCATCACATCCCTCACACTGTTTACGCTTTGTAAACATTTATCGGCTCGTGGCGCCGATCGAAACAATTCGATCGAACTCTCCACGGCTTTTGTTCGGATAAGACGAGCGACCCCCTAGCTAGGGTACGGCGACACCGAGTCGCTCGGCATGGGACACGAGCGAGGCCATGATGTTGGGGTGTAGCGCGACCCCTTCCGTCAGGGCGTTGCGCTTGCGCGCCAGGCCGTTCTCTCCCGGCAGCCGAACATGGGCAACGCCCGGTCGGGGCGGATTGCTGCGGCACGCATCGGCGAGCCAGCCGGTCTGCCGCAGAAAGGCATCGCGACCACCAAAGGCGTCAGGATCGAAGACCTGGACAGTGACAGCAGCGTTCGTGCCCTTCGGTCCGTCAACGCGGCCAAGTCCGGCAAGACCTTGCGTGAAAGCTTCGGCGTGAAGGGCCATGCCGTAGCCCTTCTGGCCATGATCAAGCCCTCCGACCGGTAGGAGCGTGCCGCCCCGTTCGATTACCCGCGGATCGCGGCTAGGCTCGCCATTCTCGTCCATCAGCCATTCGTGCTCATATTGCCGGCCTTCGCGAATCAGGCGCTGCGCCATGTTGACTGTCGTGATCGAAGCACTGATGTCGATCAGAATCGGATCGCCGGGGGTCGGGATGCCATGTGCGACCGGGTTCGGCGTGTAGACGCCCTTTCGGCCCCCGAATGGCGCGACCTGCGCGCCGGATGGGCTGGAGCTTGCGATGCTAACCATATAGCCGCGATCGGTAGCAATGGTTAGATAGGCGGCAAGGCAACCGATATGATGGCTGTCGGCGATCGCGATCGTCGCCGTGCCGTAGGTCAGCGCACGCTCGCTGGCAAGCTTCACTGCCTCCGCTGTCAGCCAGGCACCGGGAAGGCGGCGTCCCTGCCATGCAATGGCCGGCCCGCGGTCGGATATGACCTCAGGCATGCCTTCGCGCTTCATCACGCCATCGGCGATACTTTGCAGATACCAGCCGGCCAACGCCAGACCATGCGTCGTGTGCCCCATCAGATCGGCTTCGACGAGATAGTGAGCGACGGCGGTGGCCTTTTCCCCCTCAAGCCCGGCAACAGTAAACAATGCCCGCGCGAATTGGCGCAGCGTATCCGGTGCGTAGCGGATATCGGACGTCTCGCCCATAATTCTCTCCATCGGTTGCCGGCATCAGGCGGGTCAGCGCGCCAGAAAGCTGGGTCCAAGTGTTCGGCCGTCAAGCGCCGCAAGCACGTTCTCGGCCGCCATGATCGAAACGGCGCGTTTCGCATCGAGCGTGACGCCGGCGACGTGCGGCGTCACCAGTGTGTTCGACAGCTGGAACAGGGGATTGTCGATGCCGGGCGGCTCGACGGCGAAACTGTCCATCCCTTCTTCAAGGGCGGCGATCAACGCGTTCTCGTCGACGACTTCGCCGCGCGCCGTGTTGATCAGGAACGCGCCCTGCTTCGTCAGCCGGATACGGCGGGCGTCGATAAGGTTCTGTGTCTCCGACGTCAACGGACAGTGCAGGCTGACGATGTCGGAGTTCGCAAGAAGGGTATCGAGATCGGTCTCGCGGCAGACGCCATCGTGAAAGGCGCAGTCTGGCGCATGTGGATCGAAGGCCGATACGATCAGGCCGATGGCACCCGCCATTCTGGCAAGCGTCTGACCGATGAAGCCGAAGCCTACAAGACCGAGCCGCTGGCCGCGCAGTTCGCGTCCCCTGTACTGGTTCTTGTCCCAGATACCGTCCCGGATCAGCCCATCTTGGCGCGGCAGATCCTTGACCAGCGCCATGATCAGCGCAAGCGCATGTTCGGCAACCGAATGCCCGTTGCTGCCTGGGGTCATCGACACGGGAATGCCGAGCGCCGTGGCCGCTTTCACATCGATGTCGTTCGTTCCGACGCCATGCTTGGCGATATGCCGCAGCTTTCCGCTCGCTTGCATTTCCTCCGACCCGAGAAGATCGGCGAGCAGGCGCACAATAACCGCATCCGGCGTGTAGGCCTTCATTATCTCGACAACGGCCTGCCGGTCGATATAGGGAGGGGTGGCGATGACGCTTGCTCCGGCTTCTTCCAGAAGGGCACGGCCTTCCGGCGCCAGCTCGCCGCCGAGAATGACAACTGTCTTTTCCATCGCCACATCTCCTTCAAAGAGCAAAGCGGATCTAGCGGCGCAACGCTGCGTCCTCGACGATGCGGATAGCTTTCGGGACGTTAGGCCGCCTGCCGGCGCGGAGACCGCGCCATCATCCGCGCATAGGCGATAGCCGAAAGCATATTCACGTGGTTGGCCTTGCCCGTGCCGGCGATATCGAAGGCCGTACCGTGGTCAACCGACACGCGATCGATCGGCAGGCCGAGCGAGACGTTGACCGCCGTGTCGAAGGCGATGAGCTTGATCGGGATGTGGCCCTGGTCGTGATACTGCGCAATGACAAGATCGAAGGCGCCGTTATAGGCACGCGCAAACACGGTATCGGCCGAGATCGGCCCCACGACATCGATACCCTTCGCCTGCGCCAATTCGACTGCCGGCGCCAGGAATTCGGTATCCTCGGTACCAAACAGACCGTTTTCGCCGCAATGCGGATTGAGGCCGGCAACAGCGATGCGCGCCTTCTTGCCAAGGCGCATGAAGTGATTGTGGCCTGCCTCAATCGTCGCCAGGACACGCTCGGTCTTGGCGCGCTCGATCGCCCCTTTGAGCGAGATATGAGTGGAAACGTGGATGGTATTGAGCCGCTCTGAGGCGAGCAGCATAAAGGAACTCTTCGAACCCGTCAGGTGCGCCAGCAGGCCGGTATGACCATCATAGTGATGGCCAGCAAGGTTCATCGCTTCCTTGTTGATCGGAGCCGTGACGATCACATCGGCATCGCCTGACATCGCAAGATCGACGGCGCGACTGATGTAGCGCACCGAGGCATCGCCCGCGACCGGGCTGACCTTGCCGATCTCAGGCAGCGGTGCGCCAAGCTCCACTTCGTCGACCGCGATCTTGCTGACGCCGGCCGTATCTGCCGGCGCAAAGGAAAGTCCGGTTGCCGCAGCGCGATTGGCGCGCTCCAGCGCCTCGGTATTGCCGACGATGACGAAATCGCGCCGCTCCTGCTCCGGCATCGTGGCCAGCGCCTTGACGATCACTTCGGGGCCGACGCCTGCCGGATCGCCGAGCGTTACGGCGACTTTCGCATTCCTGTCCATCACTCACGGTCCTCTTTGGTAAAGCGCACTTTAAAAGGCGGCTTCATAGATCGAGCGGATATCGGCGCGTGACAGGTCGCGCGGATTATTGTCGAGCAGACGACGGATGGCAAAGGCATCATCAGCCATTGCATCCAGATCGCCTTTTGGCACGCCGAGACCGGAGAGCTTCATTTCAATCCCGAGTTCGGCGCAGAAGGAATAGGCCGCATCGAATACAGATTCGATGTTGTCCGAAGTCTTGCGGCCAAGCGCTGCCATAACGGCACTGGTCTTTTCAGGCACCGCTGGCGTGTTGAATGCGAGGACGTGCGGGAAGATCAGCGCGTTTGCCGCACCATGCGCCACATGCCAGCGAGTCCCAAGCGGATAGGCGAGCGCGTGGCCGCCAGCGGTATTGACCGGGCCGAGACAGAAACCGCCATAGAGGGAGGCGAGTGACAGGCCAGCGCGCGCTTCAGCGTCGGACCCATCCTTGACGGCGCGGGCCAGATATTTTCCAACCAACCGCGTACCCTCGATTGCGTAGAGGTCGACCATGGGATGCGCCTTGCGATTGGTGAACGCCTCAACACAATGCGCCATGGCATCGACGCCCGTCGCTGCGGTCGTGCGTGCAGGCACGCTGAAGGTCAGCGCCGGATCGACGACGGCGATATCGGCCAACATATGCACGCTCTCGACGGCAAGCTTGGCCATCGTCTTCGGATCGGTGACGAGGGCTCGGATGCCCGCCTCGCTGCCGGTGCCGGACGTCGTGGGCACCTGCGCCAGCGCAACGCGGCGCGGCCTCTTGACCTTGTTCGGCCCGACAACGTCATGCAGCGTCTGCGACGAACCGGAAAGAACGGCGGCAAGTTTCGCAAGATCCATGGCACTGCCGCCGCCGAAGCCGACGACAAGCTGGGCATCCGCCGCGTTTGCCACCGCCAATACCTTGTCGAGATTGGCCGTATCCGGCTCGGGCGTTACATCGGCAAACACCGTGATTTCACCCTTGAGCGCCAGCGCATCGACGCGCGTTGCGTTGAAGGCGTCGGAAATGACGAGGATTCTGACATAGCCTTTCTCGCTCGCCCACTTGCCGAGCCGCTCCGCCGTGCCGATGCCGAACTCGATCAGGTGCGGTCGGACGATTGTTATAGGCGAATCCAAGCTGACCACTGGACGACTCCTCCCTGCAAATGCTGCACTAAGATGTAAATTTGTTATACAATACCGCCACCTTTGGCAAGCGCGACATCACCCACATGGGAAAAAATTGCGTTTCGGCTGATCGTGCCGCGCATATAGCAAGGCCATATATTCAATCATATATTTGATATTAAACGCCAAACTAGCAGACATGATCGTCTGACAGTAGCGACATCAGGCTGGCGCCGCATTGTCAGCAAGGCGATATGAAGTTGTCAAAACAGGTGTTTAAACCCGACGCAACCGCCTGTTCTGAGCGCCGCGCCGGCTCTAGAATGTTCACAACTGACGACCGATGAAGGCGTCACGCAATCGCGTTAGTCGAAAGCCGGACGTATTTTATGGTTCGGCGGTAGTAGGTGTAGGCGATGTGCATGGCACCATCGGGCCCCTGGACGATCGAAGGGTAGGAAAACTCGCGATTGACCAAGTCCTTCGAGTTGTTGCTGAGGCAATATCCATCGCCGGTATCGAGGTCGATGTGGCGGGGGAAACTGGCGCCGCCATCACCGGAGAAGGCTAGGCTGAGTGGTGCGCGGGGCACGCCCCAGACTGCCTTACGGCGCTCGATCGTCGGCGCCGGCGCCACCTTGATATCCTCGTCGCCTTCGATCTCGTCGTAGAGCGATTGGCGCCGGGCATCCGACGTCAACGCGTTCGAATGGTTGTAAACCATTGCGATCATGCCGTTTTTCAGCTTGGTCGCCTGGATCGACGAGTTGTTGTTCGGCAGATCGATGGGTTGAGGCGCGCTCCAATGCTCACCGCCATCGCTCGAGCGGCTGGACAGAACCGATTCAGAGAACCGGTTGCGGTAGAAGGCGACAAGGTTGTCGCCGTCGAGCGGCACGATGTTCATGTGAACCGCGCCAACGCTGTCTGGGACCTCAGTCAGAGCCCAACTCTTGCCCTGATCGCGCGAGATCAGCACGCCTGCCGTATCCACGTCGCCTGTCCAGCGCTCGCCGGGCAAACCGATGCAGCGAAAGATCGGCAGGAGCCAGATGCCGCTTTTATTGACGAGGATCGGCTGGCGAACAAACGTGCCCGGGATATCGCAGAGAACGCGCACCCCTCCGAATGTTTTACCGCTGTCACCCGAGATCCGGCATTTGACAACAGAACCATCCTGATTGCCCGAGGTCTGCGAGGTGTAAAGCAGCCAAACCTTTCCGTCTGGCGCATTGAAAATCAAAGGATTTTGCTCTGATTTCGCCGGGTCGTCGGACATCTTCTCCGGCTGCGACCAATGCGTTGCTCCAGGAGCGAGCCGCGACATGTAAATCGAAATGTCGCCCATCCCCTCCATCGTGCCGCCGAACCAGACGCAGGTCAGCGTGCCATCGGGCAAAAAGGCGAGATTGGCTGCGTGGTTCTGGATGCACGGAGAGGGAAGGTAGGCATCGGCGCGCCCATTCTCGCTTGCATTCTCAACGACCTCGCCGGTCATCAGCGCCGGCACAGCCTCGGGTGGCAAACCTGTAAAGCTCATGGTCGCGCTCCTTACGGCAGCTTGGCGTAGGCTTCGGCAAGTGCGCCATGGTCGGCATCGCTGATCGGCATCAGCGGCGCGCGCGTGCGCTTCCAAGCAGCATTGCCGGTCTTGAGGCCGACCATGGCCTTGATCGTCGGGATTTGCACATAGGAATTAGAGAGCGTTCGGTAGGCATTGATGCGAGCCTGAGCGGCCTCGACCTCGCCAGCGTGCGCCTCGTCGTGCACCTTATCGAAAACAGTGCGCAGAGAATCCGCGACGAGATTAGAGGTTGCCGTGATGCAGCCCGCGCCTCCCGCCTTCAACAGTGGTAGCAGCAGCGGATCGGCGCCCGCCAACACGGAGAAGCCCGGGTAAGCCGCGATGATTGCCTGCATGTTGTTGAAATCTCCAGCAGATTCCTTGATTCCTACCACCGTGTCGGGGAAGGCTTCGATCAACCTGCCGATCAACGGAATGGAAAGCGGAACGCCCGAGACCTGCGGGATGTGATAGAGAACGACCTGCAGCCGGTTGTCGGCGACCTTTTCGAGAACTTGCGAGTAGGCGGCAAATAGCCCGTCGTCGGATACGCCTTTGTAGTAGAAGGGCGGCAGCATCACGACCTTCGTCACGCCGAGGGAAAGAGCATGCTTGGTCAGCTCCACCGTTTCCGGAATGGCGACAACGCCGGTTCCCGGTAGCAGTTTGTCAGCCGGCACACCTGCCTTGAGCGCCGCCTCTAGAATCGCCCGGCGCTCGCCGGAGGAAAAGGAATTTGCTTCGCCCGTCGTGCCAAGCAAGGCGACACCGTGGCAACCTTCCTGCAGCAGACGCCGGCAGTGCTCGGTGAACAGGCCAAGGTCCGGGCTGCTATCCGCATTGAGCGGCGTTGCGGCCGCGCTGAATACGCCTGTAATCTTGTGATCGCTCATATCGTCCTCCTCGGATGAACGCCGCATCGCTGGGCGGCAAAGGCGGGAATCCAGGCCCGCGGATGCGGTTTTCTTCGTCTCCACAAGATGTGTTGTCAATATGACAATACAAGACGGTAGCCACTTCATTTTTTAAGCTACGGAAAATGTTGATAAAAATTTTTACAGTTTTTCCAGAACCGACACATAGATTAATTTATGTTGACATATTTACATTATCGAGCGAGTGTCTGCGCCATGTCGTGACGCACTTTCGGGATAGAGTGGAAAGTGGAGACGCCATCAATTTTGCCATGGGAGGACAACATGACTGATCGCAATGAAGAAAAATCTGCGCAGGGAACGCAGATGTCACGCCGCGAGGCATTGAAGCTCGGCCTCGCCGCCGGTGTCGGCCTCACCGTATTCGGGATGAAGGCCCGTATCGTGTTCGCCGATGAAGGACAGGTTCTCAAGGCCGCGCATCCGGCGTTCGACCAGGACTGGTCGCCGCTGCGTGGCGGCGGACGTCCTTTCCGCTGGAACTCGATCTGGTGGGCTTCGCCGATGTATTTCGACAGCGAAGGCAAGATCAAGCCATACGTCTTCACCAGCTGGGAATCCTCCGACAACAAGGTCTGGACCTTCAAGATCGATCCGAAGGCCGTCTTCTCCGATGGCAGCAAGATCACCTCGGCCGACGTCAAGGGCTCATGGGAAGTCGCGTCCATGCCGAACACCAAGAGCCAGCGCGCCGATCAGGTGCTGAGCAAGGTTCAGGGTTACAAGGAAATCAGCGGCGGCTCGGCCACCGAACTGACGGGCGTTGCTACGCCTGATGAAGGCACTGTTGTCGTGACCCTGACGGATGTCGATCCAATCTTCTTCATGCGCCTTGCCAACCATATCGCTCCGATCACCAAGGCAGCGCAGTCGCGCGGCAGCGATGGCGAGGAAGTCGCCGATTGGTACAAGCCCGACAGCAGCCCGGTGTTCTCCGGCCCGTTCAAGCTGACCAGCCTCGATATCGATGCCGGCAAGCTGGTATTCGAGCCGAACGAGAACTTTTTCGGGCCGAAGCCGAAGCTTGCCCGTATCGAGATCACATCGGTGGAAGACAACGTCACTGCGACCTCGCTGATCAACTCGGGCGAGTTCAACGCCCACACCGAGCTTGTGACCTCCACCATCATCCAGGATCTCGGTCCCGAATTCTCCTCGGGCCCGCTGATCCCTACCAGCCAGCACTTCTGGTTCAACATCAGCCGCGCTCCGATGGACGATCCGAAGGTTCGCCAGGCGCTGATCATGGCGATCGATCGCGACGGCCTGTTCAAGGCATCCTATCCGGATGGACCGCACAGGAAGGCTGATCAGATTCTCAATTCCGTCCCCGGCGCCGACAATTCCGGCTTCGAGCCCTACCCCTACGATCCGGCAGCGGCCAAGAAGTTGCTTGCCGAATCCAGCTACGGTGGTCCCGAGCGCCTGCCGAAGATCCTCTTTGTCGGCATCTCGGCCCCGGCCATCGAAGCCGCTGCCCAGTTCATCGCCGAACAGTGGCGCCAGAACCTCGGCATCACCGCTGTCGACATGAAGCCGCAACAGGACTCCTATGCCGGTCCTGACCAGAACGCGGTCCAGATCTTCCGCGATGACGTTGGGACACGCGTACCTGACGCCGCCTCCTATCTCGCCGGCTGCATCGCCTCGACCTCGTCGAACGCACAGAACAAGCTTGGCGGGTACAAGAACGATAAGGTTGATACAGCCCTTGCCGAAGCGGCCACGAAGCCGGCTGACGACCCGCAGCGCATCAAGCTCGCGCAGGATGCCCAGAAGGCATTCCGCGACGATTGGGCCTTCATTCCGTGGTATTCTCAGGCGATGTCGCGCTGGGCCACCAAGGAGGTCAAGGGCATGGAAAAGAACCTCGACTGGCAGGTCGTGGCGCCCTGGGACATCTCGGTCGGCTGAGCCGGCGTCCGAAAATCGCCTCCGGGCATTTGGCAACCGCGCGAAGACCGCAAGGCCTTCGCGCAAGTTTCAAGAACAGACGGCATCTCTGCGGGGACGACCCGAATAGCGAGCCATGCCGACAACAGGTGGGAGGTAACCTTGTTACGCTACGTGCTAACCCGGTTTGCCATCTGGATTCCGTCCGTCCTGATAGTCATGCTGGCCGTGTATGCGCTGGCCTTCTACGGCGCCGGCGATCCGATCAAGCTGATCTTTCTGCGCGCACCCGGCGACGTTGCCTATAATCCCGAGCGCATCGAAGCGATCCGCGAAAGCGCCGGCCTGAACAAGCCGTTCATCGTGCAGTTCGGCCTTTATATCTGGAACCTGCTGCATGGCCAGTTCGGCAACTCGCTGACCTCGGGCCGGTCGGTCTGGGCCATGGTTTCGGCTGCTGCGCCGGTTTCCTTCCAACTGGCGCTCTGTTCCATCATCTTGACCGCCGTCGTCGCCATTCCGCTCGGCATGATCGCAGCGCTGAACCAGAACACGAGGCTCGATTACACGATCCTTGGCAGTGCGCTCTTCCTGTGGGCGATCCCGGCCTACGTCGCTGGTCCGCTGCTCATGGTCGCCCTGATCGTGCTGTTGCCGATGATCAAGGTGCCCTACGGCTGGGGCGGCGTCCTTGACGCACGTATCATCTTGCCGCTGATCGTGCTGTCGTTCCAGCCGATCGCGCTCATCGTGCGCCAGACGCGTGCGGCGGTCATCGAGGTTCTCTCGGAGGACTTTGTACGCACTGCCCGCGCCAAGGGCGTTCCGGAAATCGTGGTGGCTCTGCGCCACATTCTACGCCCGGTATTGACGCCTGTCGTGACCCAGCTCGGCCTGATCATGATTACCATCGTCAACGGCGCGATCTTCGTCGAACTCGTTTTTGGTCTGCCGGGCCTCGGACGCCTCACCGTTCAGGCGCTGACCAACTCCGACTACCCCGTCATTCTGGCAATTACGCTGATCGGATCCTTCCTGGTCATGGCCTCGAACCTCTTGGTCGACGTGCTCTATCCGCTGCTTGATCCGCGCGCCAATGATGCAAGAAGGAGCCGCTGACCATGTCCGCCATCCCTCTCTCCACGATCGAAGACACGCAGGAAGAACCCCCGGTCAACCTGTGGCGCGACGCCTGGCATCGCCTGAAGCGCAACAAGCTTGCCCTGTTCGGCCTGATTGTCGTCCTGATCCTCGGCTTCACCGCGATCTTTGGTCCCTACCTGGCGCCTTACGATTATCTGGGCCAGGATCTGCAGGCGCGAAACGCCGTTCCCTCGCTGCACCATCTTTTCGGCACGGACGATCTCGGCCGCGACGTCTTCAGCCGCGTCGTCTTTGGCACGCGCACGGCTTTCCTGGTTGCGATCGTCGTGACCTTGATTGCCGTTGCGATCGGTCTCGTGCTTGGAGCCATTGCCGGTTTCTTCGGCAATCCATTTGACAGCGCCATCATGTGGCTGACGGATGTGACCATGTCGGTGCCGAACCTGCTGCTCGTTGTCGTTATCAATGCGTCCCTGAAGACACCGATCGCGAAATGGATGGAGGCCCAGTACATGGCAACCCTCAATCCATTCTATCGCCAGACGATATGGGTGGATTTCTTCCTGGTCTTCGGCTCGATGGCGCTTATCTCCTGGCCGCCGTATGCGCGCTTGGTGCGCGCCCAGGTGCTGTCGATCCGCAGCCGCCCCTATATCACCGCGGCCCAGGCTCTCGGTCTGTCCAACTGGCTCATCATGAAGCGTTACGTGGTACCGAACGCGCTTGGACCGCTGATCGTTTCCGTCAGTGCTGGTCTCGGCACCGCGATGGTTCTAGAAAGCGCCTTCAGCTTCCTCGGCGTTGGCGTCAATCCGCCGACTCCGAGCTGGGGCAACATGATTTCGGACGGTCTACGCGTCTGGCAGCATTATCCCCATCTCCTCGCCGCACCGGCAGCCGTTCTCGGCCTTGCCTCGGTTGCCTTCAGCTTCCTCGGCGATGGCCTCAACGACGCACTCAATCCGCGGGGCAGCAAGTGATGAACACGACCAAATCCAGTGAACGACTGCTCGATGTCCGCGGCCTCACCGTCGAAATCGACGGACGCAACGGCCCTGCCGTTGTCGTCGACGGGATCGACCTCCATGTCAACAAGGGCGAGACGCTCGGCGTCGTCGGCGAGTCCGGCTGTGGCAAGAGTCTGACGATGCTGAGCCTGATGCGGCTCCTGCCCAACAAGATCAAGGTCAGCAAAGGCTCGGCCAACTTCGACGGCAATGACTTGCAGAAGATGTCGAACAAGGAACTCCGCAAGGTGCGCGGCGGCGATATCGGGTTCGTCTTCCAGGATCCGATGACCTCGCTAAACCCGGTCATGCGGGTCGGCGACCAGATCTGCGAGCCACTGATCTATCATCGCAAGATGAGCAAGGCGCAGGCCCGCGCACGTGCCGTCGAACTGCTGCGTCTCGTCGGCATTCCCGGTCCGGAAGAGCGGCTGCAGGCCTATCCGCACGAATTGTCTGGCGGCATGCGCCAGCGCGTAATGATCGCCATTGGCCTTGCTTGCAATCCGAAGCTGCTGATCGCCGACGAACCGACGACGGCGCTCGACGTCACCATCCAGGCCCAGATCGTCGATCTCGTGAAGGATCTGCGCGCCAAGCTCGGCATGTCGGTGGTGTGGATCACTCATGACCTGGCGCTGATCGCCGGTCTGGTCGATCGCGTCGCCGTGCTTTACGCCGGCACCGTCGTCGAGGATGCGCCGGTCGATGAACTCTACGCTCGCCCGAGCCATCCCTACACGCGCGGTCTCTTGGCCTCGATCCCGAAGCTGTCGGATGCACCGGCAAGCCGGCTGAGCTCGATCGGCGGGACACCGCCCGAACCGGGTCGCCGGCCGAAGGGCTGCCCCTTTGCGCCGCGTTGTCCGCTGGCGGAAGCGATTTGCCACGAGCGCGTACCGAAGCTCGAGCCGCTGGCCGGCGCTGGAAATCACCGGACCGCCTGTTTTGTCGTCCAGAAAATGCAGGAGGCTGCGTGATGGGTGCCCAACCGCTGCTCAGGGTCGAGAACCTCGTCAAGCATTTCCACGTCAAGCTCGGCGCCTTCGGCGAACGCACGGCGACGGTCTATGCGCTCGACAACGTCAATCTCGATATCATGGAAGGCGAGACACTGAGCCTCGTCGGCGAATCCGGTTGCGGCAAGTCGACGACCGGCTTCACCATCCTCAACCTCTACAAGGCAACCAGTGGCAAGGTCGTCTACAAGGGCCAGGATCTGGCAACGCTGGACGAGAAGCAGATGCGGCCCTTCCGCCGCGACCTGCAGATCGTCTTCCAGGATCCTTATTCTACACTCAACCCGCGCATGACGATCGGCGAGGCGATTGGAGAGCCGATCCTGTTCCACAAGCTCTGCACCAAAGCGGAACTGAAGGACAGGGTTGCGACGCTGCTGACCGACGTCGGCCTGTCGACCCGCTTTGCCCAGCGCTATCCGCACGAGCTTTCCGGCGGCCAACGGCAGCGTGTCGTCATCGCCCGCGCGCTCGCCTGCCAGCCCAAGTTCATCGTCTGCGACGAAGCGATCTCCGCACTCGACGTTTCCATTCAGGCGCAGATCATCAACCTTTTGCTCGACCTGCAGGAAAAATACGGCCTGACCTACCTGTTCATCGCCCACGATCTGGCCGTCGTTCGCCATATCAGCACCCGTGTCGGCGTGATGTATCTCGGCCGTCTGGCGGAGCTTGCAACCCGCCAGGAGCTGTTCGACAACCCGCTGCATCCCTACACCAAGGCGCTGCTATCGGCCGTTCCGGACACCGATCCGGAGCTGGAACGCAACCGCAAGCGCCAGATCCTGCAGGGTGACGTGCCAAGTCCGCTCAATCCGCCGACCGGCTGCCGCTTCCATACGCGATGCCCAATCGCCATGGCGGTTTGCAGCAGGACGGTTCCGGAATGGAAGGCAGCCAAGCCCGGCCATCTCGTCGCCTGCCACGCGGTCAACACAGGACAAACCACATGACGTTGAAGGTCGCGATCATCGCTGACGATCTGACCGGCGCACTCGACACGGGAACCCCCTTTGTCGATGCCGGGCTTTCCGTTGCTGTCGCGATCGAGGTCGAAGCCATCTCGGATGCGCTTGTGACCGGTTGTGAGGTCGTCGTGGTCAACACGGCCTCAAGAGCTCTCCCGGAGGAGGAAGCGGCAGGAAGGGTCAGCGTTGCGGCGAAGGCCCTTCTTGCCGCCTCGCCTCAGATGGTTCTGAAAAAGATAGACTCCCGTCTCAAGGGGAATGTTGCAGCAGAAAGCGCAGCTATTGCCGCCATCTTCGGCCACGAGGCAATCGTCGTGGCACCAGCCATTCCCGATCAAGAGCGCTTGACCCGCAATGGCCATGTCGTCGGCCGTGGCGTCAACGAGCCGCTACCGATTGCCGATCTCTTCAAGACAACCGACAGCCAGGTCCTCGTTCGTGACGCCGAGACTGATAGCGATCTCGACCGGCTGGTCGGCAAGCACGACTGGAAGATCACACTTGCCGTTGGCGCGCGCGGCATCGGAGCTGCGCTTGCTCGCAAGATCGGCAGGGCCCACAAAGCAGGCCGACCCTTTGCGGCATCAAATCGGACAGTTTTCGCCGTCGGCTCCCGCGACCCGATCACGGCGGTACAAATGACCAAGCTGGAGGCTTCCGGTATCCTGACCGCGGCCATTGATGCTCCCGTGGGAGTGCTACCGGACGAACAGTCGTCAGGCCTGCCGGTGCTTCTGCGCTGTACAGGCAAAGTCACCGGCGAGACCGCGGCAGTTGCCGACCGGTTCGCGAAGGGCGTAAAGTCGATCATAGATGCGACGCGCCCGGAGATGCTGATGGTTGGCGGTGGCGATACGGCGCTGGCAGTTTTTCGCGAACTCGGAATTCGGATCCTGAGGCCGCAGGGCGAAATCGAGGCGGGCATTCCGTGGTTTGACGTCGCAACCGCCGATGGCCTGCGTTTCCGCTGCGCGGTGAAGTCCGGGGGCTTCGGTAATTCTGATAGTTTGGTAAGACTGATTGCACAGAATCAGGCGGCATAGGACAATGCCGACGGGGAGAATGAAGGTGGACGAAGCAAACGGTGTATCGGCGAATGCGCAAGCGGCGCCTGCGACAAAGCCGGAGCGCGGTAAGGCCGTCAAGCTGGTCGATCGGGTATTCGATCAGTTGCAAGAGCGCATTCGCTCGGGAAATTATCCGCCGGATTCACGACTTCCCGGTGAGCACGAGCTTGCATCGATGCTTGGCGTCTCGCGCCCCATCGTGCGCGACGCGTTGGCACGCTTGCGCGATCAGGGCATCGTCTACGCCAGGCAAGGTGCCGGCACCTTCGTCGGCGCTCATGGCTCGCCGACGACGCAGCTTTCCTATTCGCCGGTCAAGACGATCGCCGATATTCAGCGCTGCTATGAGTTTCGCCTGACGATCGAGCCTGCTGCCGCCTATTTTGCTGCCAAGCGCCGCGACGAGGCGGCGATTCAAAAGATTGCAGCTGCTCTCGCCGATCTCCGTGAGGCGACCAGCCACCAGCTTCATCGCACTGACGCCGACTTCACGTTCCATCGTGCGGTCACGGAAGCCGCCAACAACCATTACTACACGGCCTCGATTGATGCCCTGAAAGCGCATATCGCGGTCGGCATGCATCTTCACGGTCTGTCTCTGCTTGGCCCGCGCCAAGGTCTTGAGCAGGTCTACGAAGAACACAACAAGATCTACCTCGCCATCGTCGAAGGTCGCGCGGAAGACGCGCGGGCGCTGATGAAGGCGCATCTCGAGGGCTCGCAGAGCCGCCTCTTCGAAGGCCGCGCGCTGGACCTTTCGATGTAGCCTACGCGGTCGGCTTGACAGCTTTGCTACTCTGGTTCTAACCTTTTCGCATTCACCAGGGGGGTCCCGGCAAGGGGCTGAGATACTGCTATCGCGCGCAGTGACCCGTTGAACCTGATCCAGTTCATACTGGCGTAGGGACGGTGCAAGCGCTCGAAGGCATTGGATTCTCGCGAGGAAACCGTGTCGGCGTCTTTTCATCATTCCGGCTGAGGACTGGGTCTCCAAACGCAAACTTGGAGCCTCAAACCATGAATATTGCCGCAAAGAATATCACCCCGACCGTTACGACAGGCCCATTGCCGGCCTCTCGAAAAATCTACATTCCCGGAGAAATCCACCCTGATGTCCGCGTCCCGATGCGCGAGATCAGCCTTCACCCGACATCGGGCGAACCGCCGGTCACGGTCTATGATTCCTCGGGCATCTATACCGTCGAAGGTGCCGACATCCGCATCGAGCAGGGACTTCCAGAACTGCGCCGCGGCTGGGTGGTCGCCCGCGGTGACGTCGAAGCCTATCAGGGCCGCCAGGTCCGCCCCGAAGACAACGGCTTTGCCAGCGGCGGACGGCTGACACCGGAATTTCCCGGCAAGCGCCAGCCGCTCCGCGCAAGGGACGGCAAGGCCGTGACCCAGCTCGCCTATGCGCGCGCCGGCATTGTCACGCCGGAGATGGAATTCATCGCGATCCGCGAGAACCTTGGCCGCAAGGCGCAGGCGGAGGCTATCACGCGCGACGGCGAAAGCTTCGGCGCCCGGATTCCGGATCACGTAACCCCGGAATTCGTCCGGCAGGAGATTGCCGCCGGCCGCGCGATCATCCCCGCCAACATCAACCATCCCGAATCCGAACCGATGATCATCGGCCGGAACTTCCTGGTGAAGATCAACGCCAATATCGGCAACTCCGCCGTCACGTCCTCCATGGCCGAAGAGGTCGAGAAGATGGTCTGGGCTGCCCGCTGGGGCGCCGACACAGTCATGGATCTCTCCACCGGCCGTAACATCCACAACATCCGCGAATGGATCATCCGCAACTCGCCACTGCCGATCGGTACCGTTCCACTCTATCAGGCGCTTGAGAAGGTCGAGGGCATTGCCGAGAACCTGACCTGGGAAGTCTATCGCGACACCCTGATCGAGCAGGCCGAACAGGGGGTCGACTATTTCACCATCCACGCCGGCGTGCGGCTGCACTACATTCCGCTCACCGTCAACCGCGTCACCGGCATCGTCTCGCGCGGTGGCTCGATCATGGCCAAGTGGTGTCTTCATCACCACCGCGAGAGCTTCCTCTACGAACATTTCGAGGAGATCTGCGACATCTGCCGCGCCTATGACGTCTCCTTCTCGCTCGGCGACGGCCTGCGTCCGGGCTCGATTGCCGACGCCAACGACGCGGCACAGTTCGCCGAGCTGGAAACGCTCGGCGAACTGACGAAGATCGCTCGGGCCAAGGACTGCCAGGTCATGATCGAAGGGCCCGGCCACGTGCCGATGCACAAGATCAAGGAGAACATGGACAAGCAGCTCGCCGTCTGCGGCGAGGCGCCCTTCTATACGCTGGGGCCGCTGACCACCGACATCGCACCCGGCTACGACCACATCACCTCGGGCATCGGTGCTGCGATGATCGGCTGGTTCGGCACGGCGATGCTCTGCTACGTCACCCCGAAGGAGCATCTTGGTCTACCCGACCGCAACGACGTGAAGACCGGCGTCATCACCTACAAGATCGCTGCCCACGCCGCCGATCTCGCCAAGGGGCACCCGGCCGCTCAATTGCGCGACGACGCCCTGTCGCGCGCTCGCTTCGAATTCCGCTGGGAGGACCAGTTCAACCTCGCGCTGGACCCCGAAACCGCCCGCAGCTTCCACGACGAGACGCTGCCGAAGGAGGCGCATAAGGTGGCGCACTTCTGCTCCATGTGCGGCCCGAAGTTCTGCTCGATGCGGATCTCGCACGACATCCGGGCCGAGGCGCAGAAGGAAGGGCTCGACGCGATGGCGGCGAAATACCGCGAGGGCGGCGATCTCTACATGCCAATTGATGCCGTCGAACAGTCGGGCGACTGATATGCATGTGCTTGTCAAAGGGGCCGGCGTTGCCGGCCTCGTCGTCGCCCACGAACTCAGCCTTCGCGGTGCCGATGCGACGGTCATTGATCCCGGTAAAGGTTCCAGTCAGGCAGCCTCCTGGCTCGCGGGCGGCATGCTCGCGCCCTGGTGCGAGCGCGAAAGTGCCGAGGAAGCCGTATTGCTGCGAGGCCGCGATGCTCCCGACCGGTGGGACATGATACTGCCGGGGGAGGTACAACGAAACGGAACCCTGGTGGTTGCTCCCGCCCGCGACCAGAGCGAGCTCAATCGCTTCGCCGGTCGCACAAGCGGCCATAGATGGTTGGATGAAGAAAATATCGCCTCATTGGAGCCAGCTCTGGCAGGGCGCTTCAGGCGCGCCCTTTTCTTCCCACTCGAAGGACACCTCAATCCAAGGCGAGTCTTGTGTCTGCTGCGAGAAAAACTTGTCGATCGACGTATTGCATTCATCGACCGAGAGGCCGAAGAGACCGACTACGACGACATCGTGGATTGCACTGGCGCAGCGCGGATCGGGCAGACGAGCGGACTTCGCGGCGTTCGCGGCGAAATGCTTTATCTGGAAACCGCCGAGGTTACCCTCACCAGACCCGTTCGCCTGCTGCATCCCCGCTTTCCTGTCTATATCGTTCCGCGCGGAGATGGCCTGTTCATGGTGGGTGCCACCATGATCGAGACGGAGTTCGACGGTCCGATCTCGGCGCGTTCGATGATGGAGTTGTTGAACGCCGCCTATGCAGTGCATCCCGCCTTCGCGGACGCTGCCGTGGTCGAAACCGGCGTGGGCATCCGGCCGGCATTCGCCGACAATTTTCCCCGCGCGACCCGCGAACGCGGTGCGGTCGTGCTCAACGGCCTCTATCGCCACGGCTTCCTGCTTGCACCCGCAATGGCGCAGGAAGCCGTTGACCTTGTCTTCTCCAGAACGGAACCAGGAGGAAATAGCCGATGAAACTGATCGTCAACGGCGAGCATCACGACCTCATTGCAGCAACGTTGTCGCAACTGCTGACGCTGATGGAATACGAGGGCGAATGGTTGGCGACCGCCGTCAACGGCGAAATCGTCCACCGCGAGGACCGTGTCGACCACGCACTCAACGACAATGACAGGATCGAAATCTTGTCACCGATGCAGGGCGGCTGAATGATGCTGAAGCTCTATAACACTGAAATGTCGTCCCGCTTGCTTCTTGGCAGCGCGCGATACCCTTCGCCCGCGATCCTAGCGGAGGCCGTCAAGCGATCAGAAACAGAGATCGTCACCGTCTCATTGCGCCGAGAGAGCGCTGGCGGGCGTAGCGGCGGCGCCTTCTTCGAACTGATCCGGGCGCTCAGCGTCCGCGTGCTGCCGAACACAGCCGGCTGCCATGGGGTCTCCGAGGCCGTGTTGACAGCCCAGATGGCGCGAGAGCTGTTTGGCACCAGCTGGATCAAACTGGAGGTGATCGGCAATCACGATACGCTTCAGCCTGATGTCTTCGGACTGGTCGAGGCAGCGCGTATCCTTTCAAGCGACGGCTTTCAGGTTTTTCCCTACACAACCGATGACCTTGTGGTCGCCGAGAGGCTGCTCGAAGCGGGATGCCGGGTGTTGATGCCCTGGTGTGCCCCGATCGGCAGTGCCGCGGGACCGCTCAACCTTTCGGCGCTGCGTTCGATGCGCGCGCATTTTCCCGACATCCCATTAATCGTCGACGCCGGCATCGGCCGGCCTTCGCACGCGGCAACCGTCATGGAACTCGGCTTCGATGCGGTCCTTTTGAACACCGCCGTTGCCGGCGCCGGCGACCCGGTTGCCATGGCCGGCGCATTTGCCAAGGCGATCGAGGCGGGCCGGCAAGCGTTCAGCGCCGGCTTGCTGGAGCCGCGCGATGTCGCAGTCCCGTCGACACCTGTCATTGGAAAGGCCGTCTTCGCATGAAACTCGATCCCTTCTATCTCATCGTCGACAGCGCCGATTGGATCGCGCGGCTCGTGCCCATCGGCGTCAGGCTCGTGCAGTTGCGGATCAAGAACAAAGCGCCCGCGCAGTTGCGGGCTGAAATCCGCACCGCGAAAGCGATTTGCGCCTTGAACGACTGCCAGCTGATCGTAAACGACTACTGGCAGCTCGCCATCGAAGAAGCGTGCGCTTTTGTTCACCTCGGCCAGGAGGACCTGGAAACGGCCGACCTGGACGCCATTCGTGCCGCCGGCCTGAAGCTCGGGCTGTCGACCCATGACGATGCCGAACTCGAAACAGCAAAGGCAGCAAAGCCGGACTATATCGCGCTCGGCCCGATCTATCCGACCATTCTGAAGCAGATGAAATGGTCGCCGCAAGGACCGGAACGCCTGCGCACTTGGAAGGCCCACGTCGGCGATCTGCCGCTCGTCGCCATCGGTGGGCTGAACGTCGATCGAATAAAGGGCGTTCTTTCTCGAGGCGCCGACAGTGCTGCTGTCGTGACCGATATCACCTTGAACCCCGATCCCGAGGCGCGAACACGGCAGTGGCTCGCTGCCACCGCACCCTGGCGAACGGTGAAAATTCCATTGGGTGAGTAGCCGGGCGGCCGAGGGACGTGCTGTCGCACGCCTTCAAAAATGATTGATTTGCGCGTCATGCTTCGCCATTTTGAACGGGGGCTAGACAACAAGTTGGGTTTGGCACGTATGTTACAACGGACCGAGGAATCGGATGTCGCGCTGATCGACAGGCTTCAGCGGGGCGCATTCAATTATTTCCCGAAGCATTACAATCCCGAAAACGGACTTGTTGCGGATACGTCAGTCGCGGGCGTCCCCTGCAGTATCGCTGCGGTCGGCTTTGCCTTGTCGTCCTATACCGTCGCGGTCGAGCGTGGCTGGATGGAGCGCGCCGACGCGATAGAGCGCACGCTGAAGACACTTTGCTTCTTTGCCAACGGGCATCAGGGCCGTGAGCGACACGCGATCGGCTATCGCGGTTTCTTCTATCACTTCCTGCACATGGACACTGGCCATCGCGCCTGGAACAGCGAACTGTCGACAATCGACACCACGCTTCTGGTTGCGGGCATGTTGACCGCGGCGGCCTATTTCGACCGCAACACCGAAGCCGAGATTGAAATCCGCAGACTCGCAAGCTTGGTCTATCAGAGGATCGACTGGCACTGGGCTCTCAACAAGGGCGAGACGGTCTGTATGGGCTGGAAGCCAGGCAGTGGCTTCCTGCGTTGGCGCTGGCAAGGCTACGACGAGGCGGTCCTGCTTTATACGCTGGCGCTTGCCTCCCCGACGCATCCAATCCCGGCCTCGAGCTACGATGCCTTCACCGCGAGCTATTCGTGGATGCTGTTCGGCGACCAACCATATGTCTATGCCGGCCCGCTCTTCATTCACTTCTTCTCACATGCCTGGATTGATTTCCGCGGAATCCAGGACAAGGCGATGGCCGATCGCAACTGGGACTATTTCCGCAACACGCAGGTATCGATCGCCGTGCAGCGGGACTATGCGGAGCGCAATCCCGGGCACTTTGTCGGCTACAACAAGGACATCTGGGGCCTGTCTGCCTCGGATGGCCCGCCGCCGACCCGCAACATGCGTGGCGGTCGCCACCCGCGCGTGCTCGGCTATGCCGCCCGCGGCGCGCCGCTCGGACCCGATGACGGCACGATTGCACCCTGGGCAGCGCTCGCCTCCCTCCCGTATGACCGCCAGGCTTCGCTCGATGGCCTTCGTGCCCTTATGTCCACTTACCCGAACCTGCTCTATGAGGATCGTTTTCCCGATGGATTCAATCCGACCGTGAAGACCAAGCGACCTGAAGGCTGGGTCGACGACCGCTGCGTCGGTATCGATCAGGGACTTCTTGTAATGACGATCGAAAATGATCGGTCCGATTTCATATGGGGTCTCATGCGGCGCTCTCCGGTGATCCGGCGCGGTCTCGAGCGCGCTGGTTTTACCGGCGGCTGGCTGTCGGAAGACGAAAGCTTCGAACGGAAAATCGCCTGATCAGCGGTTGCCGAAAACATGCGCCTTGCCGGCGATATCGAGACGAACGCGATCGCCCTGTGACGGAAGTGCGACGCTCGAGGTCTTGATCATGATCGGCGGCAGGGCGACGCCTTCGAGTGACACAGCAACAGTGCAGGTCGCTCCACCGAATTCCACTTCGACGACCCGTCCGCGATAGGTCTGCTCGCTTTGATCAGGAACGACCCTGATCTGTTCAGGCCGCAACATGATCTCAACCTTGCCCTGATGACCGACATCGACCGCGACACGGCCGAGCGCGCAATCGGCAAAGCCGTTGCGAGCGACTGCCGGGAGCATCACCGCGTCGCCGAGGAACAGGGCTGTCTCTCGATCGAGGGGCTGCAGGTAAACCGATTGCGGCGAGCCGGCCTGGATCAACCGCCCTTCCCGCAGGACGGCAACCTGATCGGCGAAGGAGAGCGCCTCCGCCTGATCGTGCGTGACGAGGATCGCCGTGATGCCTGCGGACTGAAGAACGCGTGCCACGGCCTTCCGCATATTCTCGCGCAGACCTGTATCGAGTGCGGAAAACGGTTCATCGAGCAACATCAAGCGCGGCTTGCGGCCGAGCGCGCGGGCAAGCGCCACACGCTGTTGCTGGCCGCCGGAAAGCTGGTGCGGCCGGCGGATCAGCATGTTGCGGTCCAGCTCGACCATATCAAGCAGGTCGATAATGCGTCGCTCGCGATCGGGCGCGCCGCGCTCGAAGCCAAAACCGATATTGTCGGCAACACTCAGATGTGGGAACAGCGCGCCGTCCTGCGACACGATGCCGATGCCTCGCTTATGCGCGGGCACTGCTACGGGACCATCGGCCAGAAGCTCGCCGTCGAGCGTCACTTGGCCGCCATCGGGCTGCTCAAAACCGGCGATGATGCGCAGCAGCGTGGTCTTGCCCGACCCTGAAGGCCCGACGACGGCAGTGCGGCTGCCTGCGGCAACATCGAGTGAAATATTCTGCAATGCCTGGACATGCCCGTAGCGCTTGCTGATGCGATCGATCGTAAGCAGCGTCATTGTCCGGCTGTCCGTTTCGATTGGGCATAGAGAAGAAGGGTGAGCGGCAGCGATAGCACGACCATCATGAATGCGTAAGGCGCCGCCGCCACGTAGTCGATTTCGCTGGTCAGCGACCAGAACTTCGTCGCAAGCGTCTCGACGCCGTTCGGCGCCAGCATCAATGTCGCGGTGAGCTCGTTCGTGATGCCGAGACCGACAAGTGCGACGCTGGCGGCTGCACCCGGCGCGGCAAGCCGCATGGTGATCTGCCTCACGGCCTGGGCAGGCGTGCGGCCAAGCCCCATTGCCGCACGCTCAAGCTCCACGGGCGCCTGAGCGATGCTGGCGCGAAGACCCACCATAGCACGCGGCAGGAACAGCAGTATGTAAGCAACAATGAGGGTCGCGAAGGTTTGATAGAGCGGCAGAACAAGACGGACCGTAATCGTCACCAGCGCCAGCGCAACGACCACACCCGGCAACGAGCCGACATAGTAGTGGCAGGCTTCGAGCAGGCGCTGAAGACGCCCCGGCGCACGCACAGAGAGCCACGCCATCGGTGCGGCGGCAATCGTGGCGAGCACGCCACCGGCAATGGCAAGAACGATGGTTTGTGCGAACGCATTGCCGACCGTGTCGACATGCCAGACCTCAAGCCCGCCGAGATAGAGCCACCGCACCAGCGTTGCGAAGGGGACGCCGAGCGTCAAGGCCGCAAGTCCCACCTGCAGCACGATGGCCGGCACGACGAACCAGCCGAGCCGACGACGATCCGCTGGCCGGGCTGAGCCGGATCCGACCCGGGCATATCGTTCATTGCCGCGCAATAGGATTTCGAGACCAAGCAGAAACAGGCAGCAGCAGACAAGAACACCCCCCAGCATGTTGGCGGCCGGGCTGTTGTAGGCGGATTGGAACTGGTCGACGATCGCGGTGGCGAACGTGTCGAAACGGATCATCACGTAAAGACCGTATTCCGACAGCAGGTGCAGCCCGATCAGCAGCGAGCCGCCGCAGATGGAGAAGCGCAATTGCGGCAGGATGGTGCGGAAGAACAAACGCCAAGGCCCGAGCCCGAGGGACGCGGCTGCATCCTCGATGGCAGGATCAAGCCGGCGCAAGGCAGCGGCGACCGGGAGGTAGAGAAACGGAAAATAGGCAAGTACGGAAACGAAGATGCCGCTTTGCAGCCCGCGCATCCCGGGGACAAGGCTGATCCAGGCGTAACTATGGACGAAGGCCGGCACCGCGAGAGGCGCAACCGCCAACCACGACCAGAGCCGGGCGAAGGGTATATTCGTCCGTTCAACCAGCCAGGCAAGCGTCACGGCAAGGACGATCGACAGGGGAATGGTAAAGGCTTCCAGCAGCACCGTGTTGACGAGCAGTTCGCCAACGCGCGCACGAAACACCAAGTCCTTGACGGTCTGCCAGCCGACATCAAAGGTTATCCAACCGATGAAACCAAGCGGCACCAGACTGAACAACGCTACGACGGAGGCAAACAGGATAACGGAAAGGTGGGGCAACCGCGCCCGCAGCCGATCTATTCCCGCCACCGGCCGAGCGATCGGCCCTTCATGGCCGGGAGCAAGCAATCTGTTGTCCTGCAGCAAGGCCGCCGCCTTCATACGCTGAAAAAGGAAGGCAACCGCCTTGAAAGGCGGTTGCCGATTTCGGCATGCCCTACGTTTTTCTTGAGCCAAAAGCAATAGTTTTGACAGTCAGGGCCTTTAACGGAAAGACTAGATGATGCCGGCGGCAGTCATCAGTTCCGTCACCTTCTTGCTGTTCAGCTTGGCAGCATCGACCTTCGGTGCGTTCAGATCAGCCAGCGGAACGAGCTTGTTGTTTGAAGTGGCATCCTTACCGATGGCGTATTCGTAGGATGTACCGTTCTTGAGGACGTCCTGGCCGGGCTGGCCGGTCACGAACTTCAGGAAGGCCTGAGCCTCCTTGGCATGCTGGCTCGACTTCAGGACGCCGCCGCCGGAGATGCTGACGAATGCGCCCGGATCCTGGTTCTTGAAGTAGTGCAAGGCGACGTTCTTGCTGTTTTCGCCGGTCTTCGCCTGATCGCCGAACCAGTAGTAGTGATAGATCACCGCGCCTTCGACTTCACCGGCATTGACCGCCTTCATGGCGACGCTGTTGCCCTTGTATGGCGTGGAGTTTTCCTTGAGTGCCTTAAGCCAAGCCGCCGTTGCTTCCTCGCCCTTGAGTTCGAGCAAAGCGCTGACGATCGCCTGGAAGTCAGCGCCGGCCGGCGAAGCGCCCCAACGACCCTTCCAGGCCGGATCCGCGAGGTCGAGCAGCGACTTCGGCAACTTGTCTTCGGTCAGCTTCGTCTTGTCGTAGGCAAAAACGGTGGAGCGAGCGGCGATGCCGGTCCACATGCCATCAGACGGACGATATTGCTCGGGAACCTGGTCCAGGGTCTCCTTGTCAACGGGCGCGAAGAGGCCAGCGGAATCGACCAGCGTCATGGCCGGTGAGTTCTCGGTCAGGAAAACGTCGGCCGGCGATGCATCGCCCTCCTGAACGATCTGGTTGGCGAGCTGCATGTCGCCGCCCTGGCGCATCGTTACCTTGATGCCGGTTGCCTTGGTGAATGCGTCGATCCACTCGCGCCCGAGGCTCTCATGCTGAGCGTTGTAAACGACGATACCTTCGGATTCCTGTGCCATAGCACCACTGGCGACCAGCGAAGCCGCGGCAAAGACCGAGGCAGCGAGCGCTACAGCACCGGAAGCGCGATTAAAGGAAATTTTCATGAAGCCCTCCATGGTGTTTCACCCGAGATCCCCGAGGTGATGAGAGCCCCTATATTTTTGTTGATTTGGTATTTCAAGTTTTAGAGATGGTTCAGGGATCACGAATACTTGAAATCGTTCATCAACTTTAGAATCGTTCTAGCTAGAGCGATTGGATGGTGGCAATAACGTCACACTCGACCTCGATGCCGCTTTCCAGCGCCTGTCTACGAGCCGTTTGGCCGCGGCGCCCCGGGAGCCGAACACCGGGGTCAGATGAGATCTCGCCCACCAGCATGGCCAATCGCTCAGCAACACCACTTCCACCGCTGGCGATCGGGTTGATGACGATCAGCATCTGTCCAAGACCGGGTGCTGAACCTTTGTCATCGAAGAGCGACGAGGACTCGAAGGAGAAGTTGGCCCCGGTCAACGCGCCGGCGAGGATTTCGACCATCATCGCCAACGCCGCACCTTTGGCCTCTCCAGATGGGGCCATCGTCCCCTCGAGCGCGGCAATAGAATCCGTCGTCGGCTGACCGTTCCGGTCAAAAGCCCAATCCGCGGGGATATCGACGCCTTTCTGGCGCGCCGCCATCACCTTGCCGCGGGCGACCCGAGAGAGTGCAAGGTCAATGACGAGAGGGTCGGCCTGAGGGATCGGCGCGGCAAACGCGATGGGGTTCGTTCCAAACACGGGTTTGCGCCCGCCCCAGGCTGCCATGGAGGCTGTAGCATTGGCGACCATTAGAGCGACAAGCCCCATTTCCGCAAACCGCTCAACGGTCAAGGCAAGGACGCCGGCGTGGTGCGAACGGCGAACTGCCGCCAAGGCAATGCCCTGCTCCCGGGCAATCTCGGGAAGAACCGAGGCGGCGAGATCGAAGGCAGGATAGGCGTAGCCGTGACAGGCATCGATCCGCACGACTGCGGGAAAAAGACGGTCGAGCTGCGGCTTGGCAAATCCATCAACCTTGCCTGCCTTCGCCTGCTTTGCGTAAGCCTCGACACGGCGCAGGCCATGGCCTGCCTGTCCGGCAGCTTCGGCGGCAGCAAGCGCCCTGGCGACCGAGCGCGCATTTGCCTCGTCCACGCGATTGCGCGTCAGGGCATCGATAACCAGCGTTTCCGCCGCAGCCAAAGTCAAATGCATGAGGAACCTGCACAGAAGAAAAAGGGCAGATGACGTGTTATGTCATCGCCCTTGCAGCTGCAATGGAGCAGCAATCATTCAACGTCGAACTTCACGCCCTGTGCGAGCGGCAGTGTCTTGCCGTAATTGACCGTGTTCGTCGCCCTGCGCATGTAGGCTTTCCAGGCATCCGAGCCGGATTCGCGGCCACCGCCAGTTTCCTTCTCGCCACCGAACGCACCACCGATTTCGGCTCCGGACGGACCGAGGTTGATATTGGCAATTCCACAATCCGAACCGCGAGCCGAAACGAAGGTCTCGGCTTCGCGCATGTCATTCGTGAAGATCGAAGAGGAAAGCCCCTGCGGCACGGCGTTGTGCAGTTCCAGTACCTGATCGAAGTCTGTGTACTTCATCACGTAGAGGATCGGCGCAAACGTCTCATGCTCGACGGGACCAGTCTGGGAAGGCATTTCGACGAGAGCCGGACGGACATAGAAAGCGTCGTCCGCACCGTTTTCGACGCGCTCGCCACCGGCAACTTTGCCACCGGCCGCCCTCGCCTGCTCCAAAGCGGACTGCATGTTGCTGAAGGCCTGCTTGTCGATCAGCGGCCCGACCAGCGTCCCGGCTTCCAGAGGATTGCCGATCGACACGGAGCCATAGGCCTTCTGAAGGCGCGGAACGAGTTGGTCATAGACGCTCTCGTGAACGAACAGACGGCGCAGCGTCGTGCAGCGCTGGCCGGCCGTACCCATGGCGGAGAAGGCAACACCGCGCAGCGTCAGATCAAGATCTGCCGTTGGGCAGATGATCGCGGCATTGTTGCCGCCGAGTTCGAGGATGGCGCGGGCGAAACGCTGCGACAGGCGAGGACCGACAGCGCGACCCATGGCCGTCGAGCCGGTCGCGGAGACGAGCGGCACCTTGGGATGGTCGACGAGGACTTCGCCGACATCGCGGCCACCGATGAGCAACGTCGACAGGTTGGCAGGCGCGGCCCCGCCTTCGGCAACGAACCGCTTCACTGCCTTTTCAAAAAGCGCCTGAACGGCAAGGGCCGTCAACGGCGTCTTTTCCGACGGCTTCCAGACCGTCGAGTTGCCGCAGACAAGCGCCAGGGCGGCATTCCAGGACCAGACGGCTACAGGGAAATTGAAAGCCGAGATGATGCCGACGACGCCGAGCGGATGCCAGCTTTCCATCATGCGGTGCTCGGAGCGTTCCGTTGCAATGGTCAGACCGTAGAGCTGGCGTGACAAGCCGACCGCAAAGTCGCAGATGTCGATCATTTCCTGGACTTCGCCGAGCCCCTCGGAGGTGATCTTGCCAACCTCGATCGAGACAAGTCGACCGAGAGCGGTTTTGGCAGCACGGAGCTCTTCGCCGAGCAGGCGCACGAGTTCACCGCGCTTCGGCGCCGGAACGGCACGCCATTCAAGGAATGCCTTGTGGGCGGCCTCGATGGCGGCCTTTGCCTCGGAGCCCGAATGCTCCTTCAGCACACCGATCTCCTTGCCGGTGACCGGAGAGCTGACACGAAGCGTGCCGCCGCTATAGCGGTCGGCACCGACACCCAGTTCAGTGAGCAGTTCTTTCGTCCTGGTGGCGAGATCAAGTGCAGACACGGTCATTGGTTCAACCTCGGTGTTTTCAAAAACGGGCGTCGGCGAAGTGGGCGACTTGGGCGCCGGCTTCGTACCACACTTCCTTCACTGCACGGAAGCTCGGCTCGGACGGCGTGGTAAGCGGCAATGGCAGGTCCGCTTCCGTCGTCTGCCCCAGGATGAGCCGGGCAAGCGTATGGCCGAAGACCGTACCGGGCGCGATACCGCGACCGTTATAGCCAGAGAAACCGACGACATTGGGCGCGAACCTGTGGAACCGGGGCAACGCATTGTCGGTCATCCCGATCTTGCCATACCACTCACATTCGAACTCGACATCGCCAAGCTGCGGAAACAGCTTCTTCAGCGACCGTTTGGCCCAGGCCGTGTGGATCCCTAGCCCGGTATTGCGCAGAGCACCGACACTGCCGAAAACCAAGCGTCCGGCCTGGTCCATACGGTAGGACGACAGGATTCCCTTCGTATCCCAAACCCCCTCGCGCCCGGCGAGAATAGAACCGCGCAGATTGTCGCTGAGCTGTCTGGTCGCAAGATTGAAATAGGGCAGGTGCACTTGTTCGTTGCGCACCTCCTCCCAGGGACCGGTGCTATATGCGTCAGTCGCCACGATGATCCAGTCGGCCGTCACCTCACCCTTTGCAGTCTTTACGGTCCAGCGATTGCCGTTTCGCTCGGTCTTGATGACGGGGCTCGATGTATGGATGCAAACGCCGGCCTTAACCGCTGCATGGGCCAGACCGCGGGCGTAGGCGAGCGGCTGCAGCGTACCTGCGCGCATGTCGAGCAATGATCCCGTATAGGCATTGCTGCCGACACGCTTGGCTGTCCCGGCGGCGTCCAGCAGCGTCACTGGCGCTCCGAGCGCTGCCCATTGCCGCGCGCGGCCCTCGATCTCCTTCAAGCCACTCGCACCGACGGCAACATGAAGCGTGCCGTTTCGTTCGAGCTCGCAGGCGATGCCGTGCTTGTCGATCAATTCCATCACCAGCCTCGGCGCATTACCCAACAGGTCGAGCAAACGTTCGCCGTAAACCGGCCCTAGAACACCCGGAAGGTCGTCAGGCATGACCCACATGCCGGCGTTGATGAGGCCAACGTTGCGGCCCGCACCGCCAAAGCCGATTTCCTTGGCTTCCAGCAACACGACCTTCGAGCCCGCTTCGGCCAGATGCAGACTTGAGGAAAGGCCGGTATAACCTGCGCCCACGACGACGACATCGGCGCTCACGGCGCCCGCGAGCGAAGATGTCACGGGCGGTAGAGGAGCGGTCTTTTCCCAAAGTCCGTGGGAACGGGGATCGTTCAGCATCGATCAAAATCCATCCATTAAACTGGCGGCATTCTAGCGCCGCGCGATTGCTTGTAAAACCGCTGATCAGGCTTCCGATCGCAGCCCGGGATGGCGAGCCCAGCAGATCGATCGCATTTCCAGTTCATTCCGATTCTGTCGGATGAATTACTTTACAAAGCCGGATAAGCCGTAAATATCGACATTTAGGAAACAGCTTATTCTGAAATGGAATGATGGATGCTGCCATCACGACGCTTTCTTCCGTCGACATCCTTGCTTGTCGCCTTCGAGTCCGTTTCCCGGACCGGTAGTGTGACGGCCGCCGCGCGCGAACTCGACCTCACACAGAGCGCCGTCAGCCGCCAGATCAAGGCGCTGGAAGAGCAACTCGGCGTCGAACTGTTCGTGCGCGAGCGCCAGACCGTGCGGTTGACGCTCGCCGGCGACGGCTATGCGCGCGAGATACGCGAGGCGCTGCGGCGCATTTCGAGCGCATCGCTCAACCTTCGCGCCAACCCGCACGGCGGTACGCTCAACCTGGCCATTCTCCCGACCTTCGGGACACGATGGCTGGCACCCCGGCTCGGAGGCTTCCTCGCAGCCAATCCGGGGGTGACGATCAACCTCGTCACCCGACTGTCGCCCTTTGACTTCCGGCTCGATTCCATTGACGCGGCCATTCACTTCGGCCACCCGCATTGGCCTGGCGCGGAGCTGACATTGCTGATGTCGGAGAAGACCATACCGGCCTGCAGCCCCGGGTTCCGCAGCCGGCACGCGATCAGCACCGCGCAAGATTTGCTCGACGTTTCACTGCTGCATCTGACGACGCGGCCGGATGCCTGGGAACGCTGGTTCGCCGGAAATGGCGTGAATTTTCAGACCGTGCACGGCATGCTTTTCGACCAGTTCGCGACCGCCGCCCAAGCGGCGATGGCGGGTCTCGGCGTTGCGCTGCTGCCGACCTTTCTCATCCACGACGAGCTCAAGCGTGGCGACCTGATTGCAGCCGTCGATTGCGAAATGGAAAGCAGCGAGCGCTACTATCTTGCCTATCCGACAGAACGGGCCGACTACGCGCCTTTGGAAGCATTTCGCCGCTGGATCGTTCGAGAAGCCGCCACCTAACGGAACAGCTTGCGCCGACATGGCGCTTTCGATCATTATGCGCCGACCCAGAAATATGATGCAGGAAACTCCCATGAAGCCCATTTTCGTTCAGCTCCAGTGCGCACCCGGCAAGACCTACGAGGTCGCCGATGCCATTTACCAAACAGAGCGCGCTTCCGAGCTCTACTCGACGAGCGGCGACTACGATCTCCTGCTCAAGGTCTATGTCGAAGAAGGCCAGGACATCGGCAAGTTCATCAACGACAACATCGCCAACATCCCTGGTATCGTGCGTTCACTGACGACGCTGACCTTCAAGGCTTTCTGAGCCGCTTTCAAGCGCGCCGATCCGGCAGGTGCCAAATGGACAAGTTGCAGGCTGAGCCTCAAAATGAGAGCGCTCGTGAGCCGCCGAGGCTTGTTATCGCACCGGAAGGCGCGTCTCCATTCGCCGATCCCGACAGCGGAAGCAACCGGACGCGTTTGGCGGTGCCGGGCGCAAGATGAAACCAATCGTCATCTGGTCGATAGCCATCGACATTGACGTGGACGGACTGAGCGAACCTGTCGGCTGAGATATCGAGTCCCCACGCATCGTCCTGTCGCGTCACCGACACCTGGATTTCGGCGTCGTGAAAGGCCTTGGAGCGCCCCAACGGAAAATGGAAGGCGTCGGCGACCACAGGACCACCGTTCGGCAGACGCAGGCGAGCGACGGTGACGTCGTGAGAAGGCGGACCGAAGCGGAACGCGTAGGTTGTGTCAAAGAATGCGCCAAAGAGATCGGTGGCGGCAAAGGCCTCGCGGCTTCTCGGCGCCAAGGCCAGAATGCGGCCGCCACTAACGACGTGCTGCTTGCCATGCCGCAGGCAAACCAGCTCGAGATCGAGCTGGAGAGCGTGTTCGGTCTCATTGAGCACGTGAATGTCGAGGCCACTCGTACCCTCGTCGGTCACAACCACCTGCACCGGTCGGAAAGCGCGGCGCAACGCATACCAGACCGGCTTTGGTTCTCCGGTCGAATCGATCACCCCCCAACCAGCACCGGGCATCAGGTCCTGCAGGGTCCAGACCAGTGCACCGTTGCATGTCGACCCGTTGCGGCGCCATTCGGCAAAGCTCGCTTCCGCAACTTCGCCGGTGACGACGCGGGAAAGATCCAGGTACCGCTCGCGATCTTCGCGACGAAGCCGCGCCGGATCCTCGCGATAGAGTTCTGCCAGATAGAAATCCCTGACGTCCTCGAAATCCCATGACGCGCCGCGATCGCGGGGAACCCGCGATTTCCACAGCGGACTGTGGACTGGCGGTACATCCAGGTGGCGCTGCAGCGTTCGCTGTTGCGGCACATGGGCGAAAGCCAAGCTCTCGGCTGCAAACCGCACGTTCGCGCGTCGCGCGTCGTCGAGCGGTCGCATATAGGCGCCCACCCCGTAATAGTGGGTAATACCTGCGTTCGGAGAAAATGGCATCGCGCCGCCTGAGGGCGAGTTCGCCACATAGGGGATGTCAGGCCTCATGCGGCCGGCAATCGCTGGAATGATCTCCTCCGTAATGGGGCCGGCCCAATACTCACGCGGCAATCCGAGCATGGCCGCCTGCTGATAGATCTCGCTGCCGCCGCAGAGTACCGCCAGTGACGGGCATCCCTGGACAGCGTGCAGGAATTCCTCGACCTCCGCGTGGACATGCGCAGTAAGAGCCTTGTCGTTCTTCGGATAATCGAAATTGGCAAACATGAAGTCCTGCCAGACGAGCAGACCGAGTTCGTCGCAGAGCTGAAAGAAGTCCGGCGTCTCGTAGGCCATCGTCCCGCCAATGCGGATCATGTTCATGCCCGCCTGGGCCGCAAGGCGGAGGAACGGCTCGTAGTCAGCCTTCCCACCTGGCAACCGAACGATGTCCGCCGTCGTCCAGACGGCACCACGGCAAAAGACGCGCTCGCCGTTGATCAGCAGCGCAAAATCATCGCCGTGCGCTCCCCGGTCGACGTCGATGCGCCGAAAGCCGGTTCGGCCTGCGTGATGCTCAACACCGTCAACGACGATCGAGAAATCATAAAGGTGAGGCGCGCCGTGCGTATGCGGCCACCAGAGATCGACGTCCTTCAGCCTGAGGATTGCCGAGTAGTGGTTCTCTCCGACCTTTTCGAAAGCCTGCTGAATATCTCCGCAGCCAAGCACAAGGTCCGGATTGTCGACATTCGTATGAAGCGAAACGCTCAGCCGCCCGGTGCCGTCCGCCTCAAGCACGGCACGCACCGAGACGTTGTCGATCGAAACGACATCGCGGCGGACGAGCGTGATGGGTCGCCACGGACCGACGGCATGAATTTCCGGACACCAGCCCGGCATGCGCCCAAGAAGCGACGTGCGGACGTTCTTCAAGCCCTGCGGCGTGATCATCTGCGGCCGCCAGCGAGCGCGTGGGCCGGGTTCGGCCAGCCGCGGTGCAAGCGCTCGGAAGCAAAGCGCGAGCTCGTCTCCGCCAGACAGCGTCACCGGTATCTCGTACATGGTGAACATGCTTTCCGACGACAGGATCTCCTGGCCGTTGAGAAAGACATGACACAGCGTCGCCAGCCCCTCGAAGCGAAGGATCGCATCACCGGGCTGCGCATCAAAAAGCCGGCAAAGATACCACGCATCGCGGGTATCGAGCGGCTCCGGATTTTCACGGTCGAAGTGCCCGGCCTTTTCCAAGGCCCCGGCAACTGTCCCTGGCACTTCGGCGGCGATAAACTGTGCTGATAAGGGGATGTCATGTGGGGTTGCACAAGCGCCCGGTTCCGTCAGAACCAGATTCCACCCTTCGGCGAGCAGAGTTTCCTCTGCACCGACACTCGCCAACCGTCCCCGCATACTCAGACCCCCGGCTTCACAAGCGCTCCTTGAGCGAAGCCATCATGGAATCCCATGCATCGGCTGCCGGATCAAGCGCCGTGCGCAGCGGATCGTATTTCTTGCGGGTCAAGGCCCGGGCGAGCTGGAACTGCACCGACTTTGCGACTTCGGAAATTCGGCGCGCATCATCGATGGCGGACGAGAATTCACTGGCGGAGAGCCAAGCCAGATGATCGCCGGCAAGCTCGAAATTGGCACCGAACTGACGCAACGTGTTGAACGCGTACTTGTGAAAGAAACCAAAAGGCCGCTCTGCCATTGCCTCCACCTGCTGCGGAAACACTTCAGCGAAGGCGCAGATCGGGTTCGAGACGGGTCTGCGGCTGAAGTGCAGTCCGAGAAGTTTGCGTGCCGTAGTGCTCGTACGAGCATCGTCAGGCATACGAACGGGAAACTTCGCAAATTCCGTGTAGGGGAGAAACGGCCGATCTTCTGCCGTCAGATGCAGGTGGAACAGCCCGTCAAAGTCTTCCCCCTCGAGCTCGAAATAGCCGCCATTGTGGAAATACTCGACGCGCTTTCCAGCAAAGTCGAGCCTGTTGATTGCTATCGTGGTCTTGCCATGTTCGGTCCGATAGGCAGTGCCGTGCGTATCGGGCATATAGAACGAATCCATCTCGATCAGGCAAAGACGCCCGCGCGCAATCTGCACCTCGGCGTGCCATTCGACGCGGTCGAAGATGGCAAGTTCGGTGACGCGGATGTCGTAAAGTGACTCAAGATCCTCGAGCGGCACTTTGAAGAAGGTGAATTGATCGCCTTCGAAGTCTTGTGTGAGCGTGAAGCCAAGCATCGCCTCCGGCGCGGCACCGACGGCGTTCAACACTTCGATCCAGAGGTCGACGTAGCAATTGGTTTCCGGCCACATGCGCTCGCTGGAATGCAGCGCATGCGGCTGATAACCGTCCGGGCGCACCTGCGGGAAGACGGCTTTCATTGATCCGTTCAGCCCCACAGCGCTTGACGCACGCTGGAAGGCCAATGCTCGACCTCGAGCCCGTGGTGATGGAACAGGGCAAGAGCGATGCGTTCAAGCCCGAAGCCAACGCAGGCGGTATGCGCAACGCTGCCGTCTTCGAGATAAAGGTCCCATTTCGCGCCGAACGCGTCCTGATGGTAGTTGAAGCTCATGCAGGCCGTCGGCTTCGCGACCGAAGTGATCGGAATGAGCAGCTCGAACTTCAGGTTCTGATCGCGCTGATTGTTGGCGAGCATCTTGCCGGCGCGGCCGAAGAACGGATCGTTCGCGACATCGATGGTCACATCCAGGCCGACTGCCTTCATCATTTCGATGCCGCGGTCCATCCAGCTTTGACGGAAATCCGTGACGTGCTGCTCCGTACCCATGCAAATGTATTCGCGCATGCGGAAAAGTTGCTGGCGGGCTGGATCCCGCGACGGCTCATGGCGGAAGCAATAGGACTGCAGATCGAAGAGGCCGCCGCTCATCGGCAGTTTGCCGCGGCGAGCAATCGTCGGATAGAGCGGATAGCACGCTGCAGGAGTCAACACGATGTCGGTTGCCTGCTGATCCTTCGTCCAGTCATCGCCCACTTCCATGCACTGAAGGAGGTTGATGTGGTCGAGTTCACTGCCGCAGAAACTGTGAACAGTGCCGGCGAGCTGCGGGAAGCTCTTCATGTAACCGCTCTTCTCGAAGAAGGCGCGGTTCATCCCGGGCGGAAAACGCATCACTTCAGCGCCGTCGGCGCCGCCGAATTTGTCGATCAGCCGCTCGAAGGCGGCAATGACGTCTTCGAATTGTCCGCTGCGTCCGTAAAGGCCGTCAACGCCCGTATCGATCAAGAGGCCAGATTGAAAAAGCCTGTCTAGAAACGTTGTCTGCACGTCCATGTGGTCACCCCAGTAGGCTAGTGTCCTGCTTGTGGACAAGAAGCATACTCGACGTGTTGCCGAGAATGCGGTCGTTCGAGATCATGAGTTGCGCAGAATGGGCATCGCGCAGATGGCGGCCGACGCTGAATGGCGTGCCGTTCTTGTAGCCCATGATCCCGCAAATCAGCATCACATGATTGACGATTTCGAGAATCGTTTCCGATGAGGCGATCTTCACGTTGTTCATTGTGACGGCAAAGCCCATGGAGGATAGCTTGTCTGCGTCGCTCTTGGCATCCTCGTAGGCCTTCAGGCCGGCGACGACGTTCGAGCGAACCATCTGCAGCAGGTTGGACACCTCGGCCAGTCGCAGGGCTCCGGGCGGTGGCGCACCGGGCGACTTGCGGGCAGCGGCGCGCACGAATGCCTGTGCGCGGCCCACTGCGTCGACGGCGATGCCGTACCAAACACTGCTCCAGAGAAGATGCGACGATGCCAGCATCGATTGAGCTGCGATCTCTGCAAAGGGCTTCGGCAGGACCTGTTCGGCTGGCGCCTCGCCTTTGAACAGGAAGCCGTCCGAACACGTACCGCGCATGCCAAGCGTGTTCCACGCATGCGTTTTTTCCAACGCGTACTGCTCCTTGACGAAAACGGTCAGAACCTGATCCGAAGAGGCCGCATTTGCGTGGGCGCGCGACGTAATCATGATCGCATCGGCGTAGGAGCCGTACGATATGACCGTCGCGTCTTTCTCCAGACGGCAAATGTCACCGTCCACCTCGACGGCGCAGATGCTATTCCTGAGATTGCCGCCGATACCGCCTTCCGTCGTCGCCGACGCGATCAGCAATTGCTCGACCGCCACGCGTTGCATGAAAGCCTGATGCCATTCACTCTCGGCGCCGTGCTCGACAAGGCTGCAGAGCTTGATGTGATGCATGGCAAAGACCATGGCAGCCGCGGAACACGCCTGCCCGAGCATCGAGCATAGCTCGGCGATCTGCGCAATCGTTGCGCCTTCACCACCGAAGTGGCGCGGGATCTGAATTCCGAGCAGCCGCCCAGCCTTCATTGCATCCACGGCTTCGTGCGGGAACCTCCCATCAAAATCGACGGAATCCGCATGCTTTGCCGCGATCGCGGACACGCGGGCGACCCTGGCGGCAAGATCCTCTTGCGCGATTTTGACCGGAAAGTTCATTTAGGCGACCTTCCGGCTATCTTTGATCTGGTCGACAGTCTTCGCGATCGCCGCGATGCTGGCGAAAGACCTGCGATTCAAGAGATTGTCGGGAAACTCGATGTCAAAAGCCTCTTCGATGCCAAGCATAAGCTGCACGGAAGCAAACGAAGTTAGGCCGACCGCATAGAGGTCGGCATCATCGGCGACTTGATCGACAGAGACTGGAAGCTTTCCGAATTTGGCCAGGAGCTCACGGATCGTAGTATTCATTATGACTTCTCCAAGATGATCATATCTCGAGTGGCGAAACTGCCTTGTTCTCGGAATAGGCGTAGTCTGGAAAAGACAAAATTCTCCTAAATGACGTAGTTAAAGCGAGCTAAGCGGCTCAGCTAAATTCTTATAAAGGAAACCGGAGGAAGCAGAACCTATGTTAGATTTCAATATTTTGTCCGAGAATTGCATTCACACGTCGTGTGAGCGCCTTACGACACACTGTCCAAGAACAACACTTCTCTCGTCCATTTTTCCACTAGGCAACAGGAGGATAAAGGTGCTCGGCGCCGCGATAGTCCGAAACTGAATAGCAGCCCTCGCCCGTCTTTCTGATCGACTGTTCAGCGATTACGGCCTTGCCGTGGCCACCGGGTATGTCGAGTATGTAGGTGGGTTGGCAGAGACCGGAAATCCGGCCGCGCAAAGCGGCGACTATTTTCTGTCCTTCTTCGATCGTCAGCCGAAAATGGCTCGTTCCGGGCGCGAGATCCGGATGGTGCAGGTAGTACGGCTTCACACGGGTCTCGACAAAGGCCTTCATCAACTCTGCAAGCACGGTCGGATCATCATTGACGCCCTTAAGGAGCACCGATTGGCTGATCATGACTATTCCGGCATCGACGAGGCGGGCGCAGGCCGCACGCGCTTCGTTCGTGAGCTCGCGCGGATGATTGGCATGCAGGGCCAGGAAAACAGTTTTGCCACTCGCTCTCAGCGCCGCAATCAGGGCCGCATCGACTCTGGACGGATCAACGACAGGGATACGTGTATGGAACCGCACGATCTTCACGTGACCGATCGACGCCAACTGGCGAAGAATGTCTTCCAGCCGCCGCGGAGACAACACCAACGGATCGCCGCCCGTCAGGATCACCTCCCAGATTTCCTCGTGGTCGCGGATGTAGGCAAAGGCTGCCGTCATGGCCCCGGGGTCCAGCGTGCCGAGGCCCTGCGGACCGACCATCTCGCGGCGAAAGCAGAAGCGACAGTAGACCGGGCATACGTGAACGGCCTTCAACAACACCCGGTCGGGATAGCGATGAACGATCCCTTGCACGGGACTGTGGGCTTCGTCGCCGATCGGGTCCGCACGCTCTTCCTGAGCAACGATAAGTTCGACCGGGTCCGGCACGAATTGCCGGGCGATCGGGTCTGCAGCGTCCGTGCGATCGATGAGACCCGCGACCGTTGGCGTCAATGCAATGGCGTAATGCGCGGCAACCTCCGCCAACGCTTCCCGGTCTCTTTGACCGAGCAGCCCGGCGCGTTCCAGACCCTCGACGGTCTTGATAGGTCCGACACTATTCATCTGCCATACTCCGCGACCGGCGCCCACATCACCTGATCGATCCTCGACGCCCCGGTTGCCAGCATCACCAACCGGTCGAAGCCAAGGGCGATACCGCTCGCCTCCGGCATGATGGCAAGGGCGTCCAGAAAATCCTCGTCGATCGGATAGGTCTCGCCATAGATGCGGGCCTTCTCGGACATCTCGATCTCGAAGCGGCGGCGCTGTTCCGCCGGATTGGTGAGCTCACCGAATCCGTTTGCGAGCTCGACACCACAGGCATAGACCTCGAAACGTTCGGCAACGCGAGGATCATGCCCCGACGGACGCGCCAGCGCTGCCTCCGACACCGGATATTCGTCAAGAATGGTGACGCAGCCGAGGCCCAGCTGAGGTTCGACCTTTTCAACGAGCACGCGGCTAAACAAATCCGCCCAACCGTCATCATCGGCAACGCGCATGCCGATCCGCTTCATCTCGCAGGCGAGATGCGCCCGATCCGTCGCACCGTCGGTCGCAACGGACGCCAGGAGATCTATACCCGCGTGGCGGTCGAAAGCTGCGGCAACGCTTATCCGGTCCGGCCCCGCGAACGGATCGCACTCGCTTCCTCGATAGGTCAGGCGTGTCGTCTTCGTGGTTTCTGCTGCAAGCGCCAAAATGCGAACGCAGTCCATCATCAGGCTCTCGTAGCTTTCGTCCACACGATACCATTCAAGCATCGTGAATTCCGGATGATGCAACGGACCGCGCTCGCGATTGCGGTAGACGTGGGCGAAGCAGGCGATGCGCTGCTCTCCGGCCGAAAGCAATTTCTTGCAGGCAAACTCAGGCGAGGTATGCAGATAAAGCGACGCCGCCTTCTGACCGTCGGTCGTCAATGCTTCGGTGGCAAACGCATGAAGATGCGCCTCGTTGCCTGGCGACACCTGCAGCGTCGCGGTGTCGACTTCCAGAAAATCCTCGCTCAGGAAGTAGCCCCGCAGCGCAGACTGGATCGCATTCCGCCCAATCAGGAACGGGCGACGGTCCAAATGCACGCTCGGCGTCCACCACGGCGATACTTTGGCGATCGAGGGCTTCATCGGCATTGTCCTGACCGACCTAGCCAACGCTGGGGCTGGCTATTTGCCGGATTTTAGGTTAGTTGCGCCCCCAAAGAACAGTCAATTGCGTCTTTGAGGCTGTATCGACAGTCCTCTACGACGCCAAAAGCCGAGTTACAAGGAAGTCTTAATGGTCAAGGTCATCGCCTCTTCCGTCCGCAAGGGCAACGTTCTCGACGTGGATGGTAAGCTCTACGTCGTTCTGACTGCCCAGAACTTCCATCCGGGCAAGGGCACGCCGGTTACCCAGGTCGACATGCGTCGTATCGTCGACGGCGTTAAGGTCGCTGAGCGCTGGCGTACGACCGAACAGGTCGAGCGCGCCTTCGTCGAAGACGTGAACTTCCAGTATCTTTACGAAGATGGTGAAGGATTCCATTTCATGAACCCGGCGACCTACGATCAGGTGGTCGTGAACGATGAAACGATGGGCGATCAGAAGGCCTATCTGCAGGAAGGCATGACCTGCATCCTGTCGATCCATGAAGGCGTTCCGCTTGCGCTCGAGCTGCCGCGCCATGTGACCCTCGAAATTACGGAAACCGAACCGGTCGTTAAGGGCCAGACGGCTTCTTCCTCCTACAAGCCGGCAATGCTGTCGAACGGCGTGCGCACCATGGTGCCCCCGCATATCAACGCCGGCACGCGCGTGGTTATCGCCACGGAAGACAATTCCTACGTCGAGCGCGCAAAGGACTGATCGTCCGCCTCATGCGCTGAGAAAACGAAGGCCGCATCGGAAACGACGCGGCCTTTTCCCTGTCAGCAGCTACGGTCATATCGCGACTGCCGTTCAAACAAAAAAGCGCCGATCACGTCGGCGCTTTTTTCTTAAGGTAATGACGTTAGGTCGCAGGCTACCTCAGTCGGCCCCGCCTTAGTAGCGCGGGCAACGTGCTTCGTAGCGGCGGCCGTATCGGTCCCTGTAGACGCAGTAGCCACGACGCTCAACGGACTGGCCGATCAATGCGCCAGCGAGACCGCCGGCTACGGCACCGATTGCTGCGCCGCCCCAGCTGTTGCTGACAGCACCACCAATAATGGCGCCGCTGCCTGCACCGATCGCGGTGCCTTGTTCAGTCGCCGTGCAAGAAGCAAGCGCGCCAACAAGGGCGCCAATAAGAACAATCTTTTTCATCATGAGATAACCCCTAGTTTTTTCGTCGCTTAGATGCGACCCATTAGCACAAGGATAATAATAATTACGAGAACTAGTCCCAAACCGCCGGAAGGTCCATAGCCCCATCCACGGCTATAACCCCAATTTGGTAAGGCGCCGATCAAAAGCAGAATAAGGATGATGAGAAGTATCGTGCCAAGCATGGTTCAAGTCCTCGACCTCATTGCACTCGGAATGGACGAGAAACACGCATCACGGATTTTTGTTCCATACGTATCAAATCTTCCGCTTTGACGGTAAAAACCACCCGATCAAGCCCGATTTTCGGTCGCTCCGCGTAACGCAGCACCAACGCGAAAAGGTTCAGCCAGAAGTCGCCCGGAAATTTCCGGTAAAAGCGGTTAACAAGCCAAATGCAAACCCGCCCACGCGTATGACGCGAATTTTGCGATTCAGCATCTTGTGGGAAAAAGCGATTCAAAATCAATACTTAGCCGTGAACAAACACTGAATCAGCCGGAGTCAGCGATTCGTCTCCGATTCGTTCTCAAGCTGTTCCGAATCGGAAAACGAGCAATCTGCAAGCTATTCGCGCAACAGAAAACCGCGCAGTAAATTCAAATCAGCCCTTGCGTTTGAGACAACGGCTGTCCATGTGTTGTCTGCTTCGGAGAGGAGCTGACTTGATCTGGGGCACCCCCGCCTCATCTGCAGGACCATGACACTGACATCGCAGCCGATGATACTGAGTGGGCGCGGAGTAACCGCGGTGCTCGGGCCAACCAATACCGGCAAGACGCATTATGCCATCGAGCGCATGGTTGCCCACGGCACCGGCGTGATCGGGCTGCCGTTGCGGCTGCTGGCACGCGAGGTCTACACACGCGTCGCCGAAAAGGTCGGAATCCAGAATGTTGCGCTGGTAACGGGCGAGGAGAAGATATCGCCTCCCAACGCCCGCTTTTCGGTCTGTACCGTCGAGGCAATGCCGCGCGAGACCAAGGCAGCTTTCGTCGCCATCGATGAAGTTCAGCTTGCCGGCGATCTGGAGCGCGGGCACATCTTCACGGACCGCATCCTGCATCTGCGCGGCCGCGACGAAACACTGTTGCTCGGCGCCGGCACGATGCGCCCGATTCTGCAACAACTTCTCCCCGGAATCACCGTGGTCGAGCGACCCCGGCTTTCTCACCTGTTCTATGCTGGACAGAAGAAGACCACCCGCCTGCCGCAGCGCTCGGCGATTGTCGCTTTCTCTGCGGACGAAGTCTATGCGATCGCTGAGTTGATCCGCAGACAGCGGGGCGGGGCGGCCGTGGTTCTTGGAGCTCTCAGTCCGCGCACCCGCAATGCGCAGGTGGCGCTTTATCAGGCCGGGGATGTGGAATATCTGGTCGCGACGGATGCGATCGGCATGGGTCTCAATCTCGATGTCGATCACGTCGCCTTCGCGCAGGATCGCAAATTCGACGGCTATCAGTTCCGCAACCTCAACCCTGCTGAACTCGGGCAGATTGCCGGTCGCGCAGGCCGCCATGTTCGCGACGGAACATTTGGCGTCACCGGCCAAGTGGACCCTTTTGATGAGGAATTGGTCGAACGCATCGAAGGTCATGAGTTCGACAATGTAAAAGTGCTGCAGTGGCGCACAAAGAACCTCGATTTCGCTTCCATTCATGCGCTGCGGGCGAGCCTTGAAACCGGCCCTACCGTTTCCGGCCTGACACGCGCTCTGCCCGCCGTCGACCAGCAAGCGCTGGAACACCTGTCGCGTTACCCGGAAATCATTGACCTTGCTGACAATCCGGCGCGGGTCGAGAAGTTGTGGGAGGCGTGCGCGCTGCCGGACTACCGGCGTATTGCCCCGGCTCAACACGCCGATCTCATCTCTACCCTCTTTTCCGATCTCGTGCGCTATGGCACGGTAAACGAGGACTTCCTTTCCGAGCAGGTACATCGTGCGGATCGAACAGACGGTGAAATTGACACGCTTTCGGCGCGAATCGCGCAGATAAGGACTTGGACCTATGTGTCGAATCGGCCCAATTGGCTTGCCGATCCGACACACTGGCAGGAAAAGACGCGGGAAATCGAAGATCGATTGTCCGATGCGTTACATGAAAGGTTGACGAAACGCTTTGTTGATCGCAGGACATCTGTGCTCATGAAGCGCCTGAGAGAGAATGCGATGCTGGAAGCTGAAATCAGTGTAAATGGCGATGTCTTCGTTGAAGGACATCATGTGGGGCAACTGTCGGGATTCCGGTTCACGCCCATTTCGGGAGCGGATGGACCGGACGCTAAGGCTGTTCAGTCTGCTTCGCAAAAGGCGCTCGCTCTGGAATTCGAGGCACGTGCTGCTCGCCTCCATGCGGCCGGCAATGGCGATCTCGCGATCGGCTCCGACGGTTCGATCCGCTGGTTGGGTGATCCGGTGGCACGTCTGGCGGGCAGCGATCATGTGATGCGCCCGCGCGTCATTATTCTCGCCGACGAGCAGTTGACCGGCAATGCGCGCGACCACGTGGCCGCTCGGGTCGAGCGCTTTGTGAATCATCATATCAGCACGGTTCTGAAGCCGCTTGACGATCTGTCCCGCGCAGAGGATCTGCAGGGCCTGGCGAAGGGCCTGGCATTTCAGCTCGTCGAGAACCTCGGTGTTCTGTTCCGGCGCGACGTAACCGAAGAGGTAAAGTCCCTGGATCAGGATGCGCGCGCCTCGATGCGCCGCTATGGCGTTCGCTTCGGCGCCTACCATATCTTCGTTCCCGCTCTTCTGAAGCCCGCGCCGGCGGAGCTCATCACGCTCCTCTGGGCGCTGAAGAATGACGGTCTCGACAAGCCCGGGTATGGCGATCTCATTCCTGTGCTTGCTGCGGGCCGCACTTCGGTCGTGACCGATCCAGGTTTCGAGCGCACGTTCTACAAGCTGGCCGGCTTCCGGTTCCTTGGCAAACGCGCAGTTCGCATCGATATCCTGGAGCGCCTGGCGGATATCATTCGCCCGCTGCTTCAATGGAAGCCCGGCCAGGCCAATCGACCGGAAGGCGCATATGACGGCCGTCGCTTCACCACGACGACCGCCATGCTTTCGATCCTTGGCGCCACCCTCGAGGACATGGAAGAGATCCTGAAGGGACTTGGCTATCGTGCCGATGCCGTGAAGGTAGAAGAGGCGGCAGCCTATTTGTCGGCTCAGGACGCCTCGGCGGCACCGACGACCGAAACTGCAACCGAGGAGAATGCCGAGAAAGCGGATCATGACGATGCCGACAGCACATCGGAGGAGCCCGCCTCGGAAGTCCCCGCTGCCGAAGCAGTGACCGCCGAACAGCCCGTCGCCGCCACCGCCGAAGAGGCCGAGGAGCCGAAGCCGGTTCTTCTCTGGCGCCTCGGTGGCCGTACGGACAATCAGCGTCAGGCTCGCAGCCCCGGCGAACGGCGTGGCGGCAACAATCGCGGCCAGGACCGCGGACCTGGTCATCGTCGCCAAGGTGGTGAAGGCGGAGAGGGCCGCGACGGCGACCGCCAGCATCATGGCAAGGATGGCGGCAAGCCACAGCAGGGACGCGGCGACCGCAACGAACAGCGTGGCGACCGTCAGGACCGGGGTGATCGCAAGGATCGCAACAACCGCGGCGGCCCGCAGCCGTTGCGCTTCGAGGCAAAGCCACCGCGCAAGGAAAAGCCGATTGATCCGGATTCTCCTTTCGCCAAGCTCGCTGCCTTGAAGGAGCAGATGAAGAAGTAAGCAGATGGGCGGGGCGACACAGCCAGGAAGCGGTTCGCGACAGCGCATCGACAAATGGCTGTTCTTCACTCGTATGGTGAAATCGCGCTCGCTGGCACAAAGCCACATTCAATCCGGGCATGTACGGATCAATGGCGAGCGCGCGCTCCAACCGAGCCAAACGATCAAAGCAGGCGACAAAGTCGAGCTCTCACTGGACAGGCGCGACATTGTCCTCATCGTCAGGTCGGGAGGTGAGCGACGTGGCCCGTACGAGGAAGCCCGGCTGCTCTATGAGGACCTTACGCCGCCACCCGATGAGGCAAGGCGCTTGACGCCTTACGAACAGGCGATCCGTGCCACCGGCACGGGCAGGCCCACGAAGAAGGATCGCCGTGCAATCGACAGGCTGATCTCGGACGAGGATTAGAAAACTCTGTCCAAACTGCCGGGTTTTGCGATTTCTTTATTCTTGAAATCCGCAGGCAAAGCCGATACGTCACAGTCAACTTGCCGGATAGCGTGACTGCCTCCCAAGCCTGTCAACGCTTCCTCTCCGGTTAGGGGAATGGCGCGACGTTCCAGGTTGCCCGGCCCCACTGTATGGAAGTCCTGGAGTTCTTCATGACCTATGTCGTGACCGACAATTGCATTCGCTGCAAATATACCGACTGCGTGGAAGTCTGCCCTGTCGACTGCTTCTATGAAGGCGAGAACTTCCTCGTCATTCACCCCGACGAGTGCATCGACTGTGGCGTTTGCGAACCGGAATGTCCCGCCGAGGCGATCAAGCCGGATACGGAGCCGGGCCTCGACAAGTGGCTCAAGATCAATGCCGAGTATGCCAGCATCTGGCCGAACATCACGGTCAAGAAAGACGCCATGCCTGAGGCAAAAGAATTGGACGGCGAAAGCGGCAAGTTCGAGAAGTATTTCTCGGAAAAGCCCGGATCAGGCGACTGATCCCATCTGGCTCAGAATCTGAGCCTGAAACCGTGTTCAGTTGGCTGAAAAAGGCCTGAAGCGTGCCGCCGGCATATGGGTGGCATGTGTTGCGCGCATGACTCAGGCGCAGTAAATTATTGATTTCCTCATATTTTTGTGATAGCTTTTATAAACTGATCCATTTGCGGCATGAAGCATGCCCGAACCACCACGAAAGCAAAACAAATCCACAAACGCGGTTTCCGTGACATATCAACGCCTTGAGCCGCGAGGCTCCAAGCTTGTGCGCATGGATATGCTCGTTTTTGTCCGGTTGGACCAGAAGTAAGTCACCCGACGGATCTGACCGTCTCATCCGGGCCTGACTGACCCGGCTCCGGCTGCAGCCGGAAGCGTAACAGGGAGTTTTTGAATAGAATGACGACCCAGCAGAAAAAACCTTCTTCCGCACGTCACGGCTTCAAGACCGGTGAATCGATCGTGTACCCCGCACATGGCGTCGGTACCATCAGCGCCATCGAAGAGCAAGAAGTAGCAGGCATGAAGCTTGAACTTTTCGTTATCGATTTCGAGAAGGACAAGATGCGCCTGAAAGTGCCGGTCGGCAAGGCCATGAGCATCGGCATGCGTAAGCTCTCCGAAACCGATTTCGTCGAGCGTGCATTGAAGGTTGTGCAGGGCAAGGCGCGCGTCAAGCGCACCATGTGGTCCCGTCGCGCCCAGGAATATGATGCCAAGATCAATTCCGGCGACCTCATCTCCATCGCTGAAGTTGTCCGCGATCTGTATCGCGCCGAGAACCAGCCGGAACAGTCCTATTCCGAACGCCAGCTTTACGAAGCTGCACTTGATCGCATGGCACGCGAGATCGCTGCCGTGAACAAGATGTCGGAAACGGAAGCCGTCCGTCTCGTAGAGACGAACCTCAACAAAGGTCCGAAGCGCGGCAAGGCAATCGAGGAAGACGAATCTCAGGACGAAGCTGCATAAGCTCCTTGTTTTTCTTGCAAAAAACCCGGCCTCGCGCCGGGTTTTTTTTTGGAACTTTTTCCATCCTGGTGCGTTTAAAGGGTGTAGCTGCGGACCGCGTCGGGAACTGACATCACCCTCGAACGCTCGCATTCCTGTAAACGTTCGATGAGGAGCGGATCATGCCTTCCACGTTCTGCCTATCCGGCAACTTGAAGAAACTGGTCCTACCCGGCCGTATTACCGGCGCATAACCCTAAGCTAGGGTCCCATCTGGAAACGTCCAGAGTTCGGGGCCTTTATACGTTCAAGACATGAATTTGGTCTGGGCAGCAATGTCCGGAAGCAAGCATTCTTTGCCCTTTTTTGGCGTGACGCCTGAATTCAGGAGACCGATATGAAGAACATGTCAGCAGACCGGCGCATGATTAAAATCGCCATGGCGGCTCCCTACCTTGCTCGAGAAGAGGAACACGATCTCGCAATCCGCTGGAAGAACAATGATGACCGTGGCGCCCGTAATCAGATAGCCATGGCCCACATGCGCCTCGTCATCTCAATGGCGGGAAAATTTCGCAATTTCGGCCTACCGATGAGCGACCTCGTGCAGGAGGGCTACGTCGGTCTGCTGGAGGCCGCAGCACGCTTCGAGCCCGAGCGTGATGTCCGCTTCTCCACCTATGCAAGTTGGTGGATCCGCGCCTCCATCCAGGATTACATCCTTCGCAATTGGTCGATTGTTCGCGGCGGTACGAGCTCTGCTCAGAAGGCCCTGTTCTTCAATCTTCGTCGTTTGCGCGCCAAGCTCGCTAGGGGTGACACTCAGCTTACTCTCCAATCCATCCACCAGGAGATCGCCGCCGCTCTCGGTGTCAGCCTCTCCGACGTCCAGACGATGGATGCAAGGCTTTCAAGCAACGACGCCTCGCTTCAAGCGCCTTCGGTTTCAGGCGATGCCGACAGCGCCGAGAAGATGGACTTCCTCGTCAGCGATGATCCTCTCCCTGACGAGCAGGTATCGAACATGATCGATGGCGAACGCCGACGCAACTGGCTCGCGTCCGCCTTGAAGCACCTCAATGAGCGGGAAATGAAGATCATTAGCGCTCGCAGACTTGCGGAAGACGGCGCTACGCTTGAGGAACTCGGCGCCGACCTCGGCATTTCCAAGGAGCGCGTCCGGCAGATCGAAAGCCGGGCAATGGAAAAACTCCGCAGCGCACTCGTCACCGCCGACCCTTATATGGCCGCATCGGCCTAACAGAGCTTACTCCCCCAGTGATGCAACTAGCCCGGTGAAAACCGGGCCTCTTCTTATTCTGCGATGATCTTGACGCGGTCGCCCGGAGAAACGGAGGCGCCGGTCGGCAAAGCGTTGATAAGCTTGAAGAGATCGAGCTTTCGATCCGTACCCATCATCCGCGCAGCAAGCGTCGTGATGTTTTCGCCGGGCCGGACTTTGACGACCCTTATACGCAGAGGCTTCAGTGAAGCCGTCTCTTCCGGTGTCATTCGGCGGAAGCTTGCCCGCAATACATCGGCTGTCTGCTGCAGCGTCTGGCTCCCCTTCGGCACCGCCGTCAGGAACCGGAAGATCTGCGAATTGTTGCGGATGACGGTGACGTCGAAATCCCATCGATCTGCGCTCGCGCGCGCCGTTGCCGCCTCCATCCCATTGACCGTGATCTGCTGGATGGTGGAGGGGTCGAGACCGGTTACCCAGCCGCTGGAGATATAGTTGGTCAGGCTCTGGTTTTGACTATCGGCGACGCCATCGAAGCGGATCGCGACATCGCCCGGGCCGGTCGCCATGACCGCCTCGACCTTGTTGTCGATCTTGAAATCAGGTGGTACGTCGAAGCGGATACCGAGCCCGCCATGCAGGAAAGTCTGGCCGCGGACATAGCCCTCCTCCGGGCTGTCGCCGTAGAGCAGGCCATCGATCCCGTCGAGATAATAGTCCCTGCCCTTGTCGCCAACCTTGCCTTCCTGGCCAAAGGCGCGCGCATGGTCGCGCGCCAGCTCGATACGCTGCGCCGAGTTCGGGTGGCTAGACAGGAAGTCGAGGCTCTGGTCGGCCTCGGGATCGACCGACATGAAGCGGCTGTAAGCGGCCATCGAATCCAGGAACCGCGCCGCCGCATAGGGATCGTAGCCCGCTTCTCCGAGCATACGAACGCCAATGACGTCTGCCTGCAGCTCCTGCTGGCGCGAGAAAGCGGCCAATCGGAGCTTGCCGCGAGCCAGAGCCTGCTTTCCGGCAATGTCGCTGGACAGCACCTCGGCAACGACGCGGCTGGCGATCACTTCCGCTTCCTCACGCTTCTGCCGTTCGATGCCATGGTTTGCCGTGACGTGGCCCATCTCATGCGAGAGAACGGCAGCGACCTCGGATGCGTCGTTGGCAAGTGCCAGCAGGCCGCGCGTTACATAGAGATAGCCGCCCGGCAGTGCAAAGGCGTTGATAGCTGGCGAATTCAAGATGGTGATGCGGTAGGACTGGCTCGGATTCTCGGAGACGGCCGTCAACGCGCCTGCGATACGGGCAACCAGGCGCTCGGTCTTTGGATCCCTGTACTCGCCCCCATAGCTTGCAACGATGCGCGGATGCTCGCGAGCGCCCATGGCAGCGCGCGGATCGTTCTTCTGCACCTCATCGACGATCTGCGGATTGGAAGACGGTGCGACGCTTGGCTGATAGGATTGCTCGAGAATAGACTGGCAGCCGTACAGTGCCATGCTTGTGGCACAGATGAACAAGGTCCGTCGGACCAGACGGCACGCTGCAGAGAGCACATCACTGGAAGGCGCGGGCCATTTCCACGTCGTCATGCTGTCCAGTCTGGCTCTCCAAGTCATCTTGCTTGTCGGCCGGCCCGCTTGCGCGACCCGGTCGGTCTCATGGTGATTCAACAGGCGTCCGTCCCCGCTCTTGCACTGCACAATCGGGGACACAAGGCTTTGCTGTAACTGATTTCCGCATCGGTTGCATAGCGAGGTTCTGACTAAATGTGGCGCCGTTGTATTTTAGCAAGCCTAACGTGCTTTTTGGAGTTTCCTCGGTCGCCCCAAATTATGGCGAAAGTGCCGTTGTGACGGTCAAATTCGTCAACTGCGGAGAAATTGCGTCAAACCAGGATGATCCTCGCAACCCAAAAACTTGCCAATCGGAGCCGCCACGACAATCCTGCCGCCTTCGATGAAGAGGCCGAAATCTGCGATGCGTTTGACCTCGTCCGGATCATGCGACACGACGACGACCGTATTGCCGGTCTCGCGATGCATATCGAGCAGCAGCGCCGCCATTCCGTTTCGCAAACCGGGGTCGAGCGCCGCGAAGGGCTCGTCCAGCAGCAGCACTGGACGGTTGCGAACAAGCGCGCGCGCAAAGGCGGCCCGCTGCCGCTCCCCGCCGGACAGCGTACCCGGCATTCGCCGTTCGAAACCGGCAAGCCCCACCTTTTCAAGCGCAGACGTGATCGATCGGCGATCGGCGGCCGTGAGTTTCATCGCCGGATTGATACCAAGGCCGATGTTGGTGAAAATATCGAGATGTGCAAACAGGTTGTTGTCCTGAAATACGAGAGAGACGGCTCGTCTCGCCGGGTACTCGTCGGTGACGTCCTTTCCCGCGATCAGAATCCGCCCTCGGCCGGGCACATCGAAGCCGGCGAGCAGATTCAGAAAGGTCGACTTACCGGCCCCGGACGCGCCCGTCACGGCAATGACGGCGCCGGCGGGAAGCCGGCAATCGAAATGAAAGTCTTGCCTCCCAAGTTGGAGACTGACATCGCGCATCTCGATCGAGAACTGCGGATCATGCATGGAAAGCCCCCTCGCGCCGCGCAGGCCCCATGGTCCCGGCGATCGTGAGCAGCAGGCAGACGAGGCCAAGGATCAATGCCAGCCCATCCGCATCGTTGGTCCGGTAGCTCCCCATGCGGCTATAAACGAGCCAAGGCAGCGTGACGAAACGATCCGAGCCGAACAGCGCAACGGCGCCCAGATCGCCGAGCGACAAGGCCATCGCGAACGAAAATGCCGTGAGCATCGGCTTGAACAGCGCCGGCATGTCGACCAGGCGCAGCCGCGCCCAGCCGGTGACACCAAGGCTCGCCGCGAGCTTCTGCGTCCGGCGCTTGTGAACGATGAAAGCCGGCTCGAGGACGCGCATCACAAAGGGCAGGGACATCAAAGCGTTGATCGCGACAATCAGCAGCGGAGCGAATACGCTGACGTCGCCGAAATTGTTCAGTGCAAGAAACCATCCCGTCGCAAGGACGATCGGCGGCACCAGCAACACCAGCGACGACACGCCACCCGTGGCAGCAAAAAATGCTCTCGCGCCGGAGGCCGCTGAACCCCGGAGAAGTACGGCGCGGCGCGCGCTCACCAGTGTCATCGAGATCAGCAAAGCGAGAACCGCTGCGGAGATCGAAATGGCAAGGCTGGTCGCAGCCGACTGCCAGAAAATGCATTCGCTCAGCAGCTTCATCAGATCGGACCGGAGACCCGCCAGGACGACGGACATCAAAGGTAGCCCGAGAAACAGCGCGGCGAGCATCACGACGCTGCCATCTGCAAGCCGCACGGCCAGCAGGTGGCCGTCCGGACGCCTGACGGCCTTACCTGCCGTCATACCTTCGTCCTCCGGAACAGGAAGAAGCGACAAGCCGCCAAGAATCACAGCGGCCAGGACGATCTGGAGCAGGGAGAGAGCGACGGCCCTGCCTGGGTCGAAATCAAAGCGAAGCGATTGATAGATGGCAACCTCGACCGTCGTTGCCGCAGGCCCGCCACCCAATGTCAGCACGAGCGTGAAGCTCGTGGCGCACAGCATGAAGATCAGGCCCGCGATACCAGGAACGACCGAGCGCAGAACCGGCCATTCGATGAAGCGGAAAATCGAACCAGGCCGCATGCCGAGACCACTTGCCATCAGCCAATATTCCGCTGGAACACGCTCCAGCGCCGCCAGCATCAAGCGGCACGCAAGTGGCATGTTAAAGAACACATGCGCCAGCAAGATCCCGGAAAACCCGTAGATGCTGATCGGTTCCGCCATGCCGAGCTCGAGCAACAACGAGTTCAGTATCCCCTGGCGGCCCCAGATTCCGATCAATCCGAGCGCGCCGATCAAAACAGGAAGCCCCATCGGCACAGCCATGAGGCGAATGATCCAAATACGGCCGGGGAAATGCCGCTGACGTGCTAGGGCCTGTGCGACTGGAATGGCAAGAACGACGGACAGGAGTGTCGAAAGCAGAGCCTGCAGCAAGGTGAACCGCAGGACCCGAAGAATGTAGGGTTCGAACACCGCCGTCAGAATAGACGAAGCTCCGCTCGAAAGAAGCAAGGCAAAGGCTGCAAGGCCCACGAAACCGGCGATGCCGACGAGGCTCACGGCCCCGCCCAGCATCACCCGTCGCATCTCAGCCTTTGTCAAAAGCATCAGTTCATGCTCATGGCGGCCAGCCACTCGTCGATCCAGGCCTTGCGGTTCTCGGCGACTTCATCCGAGCTCATCAAGAAGGTCCTTGAGGGGCTCACAAGCTTGCCGAATGCGTCGGGCAGCGGTTGCGATGTCGGCGAAACCGGCATCATCCAGTTGTTGGTCGGGATGGTATCCTGAAAGCCCGGCGTCACCATGAATTTCAGGAAATCGCGCGCAAGCTCCTTGTCGTGCGCATTCTTCAGCAGGCCGGCCACTTCGATCTGTATGTAATGGCCCTCTGAAAATGCGGCAGCCTGATAGCGGTCCGTATTTTCCGCGACCATATGGTAGGCAGGCGAGGTCGTGTAGGAGAGCACCATCGGTGCCTCGCCCTTGGTGAACAGCCCATAGGCCTCGGACCATCCGGGAGTTACCGTCAGCACGCGCTTCTTGAGTTTTGCCCAAGCTTCGGGCGACTTGTCGCCGTAAACAGACTTTACCCACAGCAAGAGACCGAGCCCGGGCGTCGAGGTGCGCGGATCCTCTATGACTATCTTCTGCGAAGGGTCGCCTTCGACCAGCTCCTTCATGCTTTGCGGTGGGTTCTTGATTGTCTGCGTGTCGTAGATGACGGCGAAGTGGCCATAATCATAAGGCACGAACACGTCGTCCTTGTAGTCGCCCGGCACCTCAAGCGCGGCGACATCGACACCACTTGCCTCGAACAGGCCGGTTGCTTTCGCTTCCGTAGTCAGGTTCGTGTCCAGGCCGAGCACGACGTCTGCCTTCGTAGCGGCGCCTTCGAGCTTGAGACGCGACAACAGCGCCACGCCATCGGCCACACTGACGAAATTGACGCTGCAGCCGCAGGTCTTCTCGAATGCTTCCTTGACCTTCGGCCCCGGTCCCCATTCGGATGTGAAGCTCTCGTAGGTGTAGACGGTGAGTGTCTTGTCCGCCGCCTGCGCGCTTATGCCGGCAAGGCCAACAGTGGCGACAAAGGCCGCGGCAAGCAGCGAACGGCTCGTGAATATGTGTTCGAACATGGCACCTCTCCTCTGGTTTGCTTGAAGGGGAAAAGGGCGGTGCCAGATGTCACGCGTCTAATCCCTCCGCCGGTGTTAGCCGGATCAGGTTCCGCGGGTTGGCTTTCAGCCTCTCAGCCGCGCACCGAATGGCACGAGGCACCCCGTTAGAGCGTTTGAAGATGTATCGCCACGCTTGGTCTGTTGCAAGTGTCGGCCTCAGTCCGCCACCGGCATTTACTCCGCTGCTTCGGCACTGGCTGCCGGCCGCACCTCGGCCGCGCGAGGCAACTGCGTCGGCTTCAGCATCAAGGCGGCGCAAAGGCCGATGAGTGCGATCGCGCAGGAAGCCATGAAAAGCGGAATGAAGGCATTGGCATAGGCTTCCGCCACAGCCTGACGCGCAACCTCCGGCAAAGCTGCCAGCATCTTCGGCGTCAGCTGCTCGATATCGGTCACGCCGGGAATGGAAAGTCCCGTCTTGCCGAGCTGCGAGCCAACGATCGCGCCATAAATGGAGATGGCGATCGATGCGCCGCCCATGCGCGAGAGCGTTACCGACCCGGTCGCCGCGCCGACGTCGCGGGCGGGCGCCGCATTCTGAACGCCAACGATGGGCACCTGTTGTGCGAGGCCTACACCAAAACCGTGCAGCGCCATCACCGCCCCGATAAGCAAGACCGGCGTTCCTGCATGAACCTGAGTGAGCAGCACGAATGCGAGGGCACTGCAGGTCAAGCTTGCTATTGCAAACGGCTTATAGCGCCCGGTGATGGAGATGATGCGCCCGGCCGAGAGCGACCCGCAAACGATGCCGCCGGTCAAGAGAATAAAGAACGCTCCGGCCGCCGACGGTGAAAGGCCGGTCGTCGTCTGCAGGAACAGCGCAAAATAATTGACCATGCCAATGCCGATCGCGCCGCTCATGATCGACATCACAAGCAACAGGCTGAACGTGGAATTGCGGAACAGCGACAAAGGAACAATCGGTTCGGAGGCGCGACGCTCGACGAAAATCCATCCGATGACTGCAGCGACGCCGAGCACCACCATGGCGAGGTTCTGCGGTGCCACCAGCGAACCGAAGAGCTGAGCGCCATCGGCGGCCAGCACAATGCTTGCCGTCGTCAAGGCGAGCAGCAGAGCGCCGGCATAATCGATCTTCGGACGACGATTCGGCTTTCGGTAAGGCAGCATCAGAGCCAGACCGACAAGGACAACAAAACCGATCGGAACGTTGACGAGGAAGATCGAGCGCCAACCGAAGAGATCGCTCATCGCGCCACCGAGCACCGGTCCGATAGCGCCGGACGCCATCAACACAAGGCTCGAATAGCTCTGGTAACGCGCGCGTTCGCGGGGCTCAAACAAATCTGCGTTGACCGCAAAGATCGATACCATGATCCCACCGCCGCCAAGCCCCTGCAGCACGCGGGCCGCAATCAGCGTGTTCATGGATATAGCCAATCCGCAGACGGCGGAGCCGACCGTGAAGATCAGGATCGCGGCCATCATCACATACTTGCGGCCGAAGAGATCACCAAGCTTGCCGTAAAGCGGCATCACTGCGCTCACAGCGAGAAGATAGGCCGAGCCGATCCAGCCAAACCGCTCGAGATCGCCGAACTCACCGACGATCGTCGGCAGGGCCGTTGCAACGATCTGGTTGTCGAGCGTCGCCATGAACATGGCTGCCATCAGGAAAAGGAAGAGGATGAACCGCCGACGATGATCTGTCACAAGCGGCGGCGCGGCAATTTGAGTGTCCATGAAGCGTCGTTCCGAATGAGGGTGTTGAGGCAACTTATGTGCTATTAGCATATATTTGTCAATGTCACTTGATTGACCTCGGCATATTCTCAATCGACACATGACATGCTATATTTCCGGAATGAACGAGAGCTTGATGAACCTCACCAACACGGACCCGGCCACCAACGAACCGGGCATTCTGCGCATCGGTCAAAGCATGACGCGCATGCGCCTCATGACCGGGCGCCGACTGATCGGGCGGCTCGCCATCCAGAGTGTGACTCCCGGTCTTGAGCTATCGCACCTTGACGTACTGGACGCTGTGCGGCGCGCTCAGGAGACCGGTGACGTAACAGTCGGGACGATCGCCGAGATGATGCGGATCGATCCGTCGCGCGCAAGCCGCATCGTCGCGGATATGGTCGGACGTAATATTCTGCGGCGAAAGGCATCACAGACCGATGCGCGACGGATCATTGTGGTGATGACCCCACTCGGACAGAGGCTGTTGTCGGAGATACGCGCGCAGAAGCTCACCTTCGTTTCCGAAGTGGTCAAAGACTGGAAACCGGAAGAGATCGAGGCGTTCGGGGAGCTGTTCGAGAAGTTCATTTCCGGCTACGAGGACGTTTTTCAAGCGCGCATCAAGGATATCGTCGACGAAGCCTGAACGGCGACCCTTTCCCTTCCCCCCCGCTTTGCGCTATGGGCAATGCGCATGAGCCAATCCACCTACACCATTCTGCTTGGCGGCGAGTTGCAGGTAACCGATCGTCTGCGCGAGGCCATCTCGGACAGCTGTTTCATTGCGGCCGACGGGGGAATGCGTCACGCGGCTGCGCTCGGGGTCGTTCCGGAGCTCTGGGTCGGTGATTTCGACTCGACGCCGGCTGATCTTGCGGGCGCCTTTCCGGCTGTGCCGAGACAACCCTACCCCGCCGCAAAGGCTTCGACCGATGGTGAGATCGCCGTCTCCGAAGCGATCGCACGTGGGGCGAAACGTCTTATTTTGGCAGGCGCCCTCGCGGGTGAGCGTTCCGACCATGCCATCCAGCACCTGCTCTATGCCGTCAGCCTTGCAGAACAGGGCTATGACGTGCTTCTGACGTCGGGCTGGGAGGAGGCCGTGCCACTGGTTGCCGGCGCAATCGAGCTGGACCTGCCGCCTGACAGTCTCTTTTCGGTTCCCGGTTTCAGCGAACTTCACGGCCTGACGATCGAGAACGCGCGCTACCCGCTGGCCGATTTCCATTTGCCCTTCGGCTCGTCGCGCACCATTTCCAATGTCGCGAAGGGCAAGGTGCGCTTTTCGCTCGAGAGCGGCCGAGCCATTGTGCTCGCCCGCCCCTATGACCTTTCCGGAGTCTGATCTTTGGCGCCCCCCATTCTGAAACTCGATGACGTCTTTCTCAGCTTCGGCGGCACCCCATTGCTTGCCGGCGCCGCCCTGCAGGTGGAGCCTGGAGACAAAATCTGTCTCGTCGGCCGCAACGGCTCTGGAAAGTCGACGCTTCTGAAAATCGCCGCCGGCATCATCGAAGCGCAGTCGGGCGAGGTCTTCCGCCACCCGTCGTCAACGGTGCGCTACCTCGAACAGGCCCCTGATTTCGCAGGCTACAAGACCGTGCAGGCCTATGCCGAAGCGGGGCTTGGTCCTGGCGACGACCACTACCGTGTTACCTATCTCCTCTCGCACCTCGGGCTCACCGGCGACGAGGATCCCAACAATCTCTCAGGAGGCGAGGCACGCCGCGCCGCCCTGGCACGTGTCCTTGCGCCCGAGCCCGATATCCTGCTCCTCGACGAGCCGACCAACCATCTCGACCTGCCGACCATCGAATGGCTGGAAAGCGAACTGCAGAAGAGCCGCAGTGCGCTCGTCCTGATCTCCCACGACCGGCGCTTCCTCGAGAAGGTTTCGACGGCGACCGTCTGGCTGGACCGCGGCACCTCGCGGCGGCTCGACAAGGGCTTCGCCCATTTCGAGGCCTGGCGTGATCAGGTGCTGGAAGCGGAAGAACTTGAACAGCACAAGCTCGGCAAGGCAATCGAGCGCGAAGAGCACTGGCTGCGTTACGGTGTCACCGCACGGCGCAAGCGCAACATGCGCCGCCTCGGCGAACTGCAGACCATGCGCACGCAATATCGCGGTCACAAAGGCCCGCAAGGGACCGTGCAGGCCACGGTTTCCGACGCGCAGGAATCCGGCAAACTCGTTATAGAGGCCGACAAAATCACGAAGACCTTCGGGGATAGGCCCATTGTCGCACCCTTCTCCATCCGCGTGCATCGCGGGGATTGCATCGGTCTCGTCGGCCCGAACGGCGCCGGCAAGACGACGCTCCTGAAGATGCTCACCGCACAACTCGCGCCGGACAGCGGCATGATAAAACTCGGTACCAATCTGGAAATCGCGACCCTGGATCAGAAGCGCGAAGACCTCAATCCAGACGAAACGCTCGCCCACTACCTGACGGATGGCCGCGGCGAGAACCTGCTCGTCAACGGTGAACAGAGGCACGTGACCGGCTACATGAAGGAGTTCCTGTTCCAGCCTGAACAGACGCGTACGCCGATCAGGAATCTATCCGGTGGGGAGCGCGCGCGACTGATCTTGGCGCGGATCATGTCGCGTCCGGCAAACCTATTTATCCTCGACGAGCCGACCAACGATCTAGACATCGAGACGCTGGATCTGCTGCAGGAAATCGTTGCAGGCTTCCCCGGCACTGTCATCCTCGTCAGCCACGACCGCGACTTTCTCGACCGCACGGTAACGTCGACGATCGCCCCGGCGGTCCCGGATGCGCCTGATGGACGTTGGATCGAATATGCGGGCGGCTATTCGGACATGCTCGCGCAACGAAAGGGCATCGCCGACGAGCGAAGGAAGGCCGAGAAGGCGGCGCAACGATCGAAACCGCAGGAAGCAACAGCCCCGGCCGAGACGGCGAAAGGCAAGGCTAAGCTGTCCTTCAAGCAGAAGTTCGCGCTCGAAAATCTCCCGAAGGAAATGGCCAAGGCCGAAGCCGAGATCGCAAAACGGGAGGAGCGGATGACGGACTCCGGCCTGTTCACCAAGGACCCCGCCACATTCAACCGTCTTGCAGCGGAGATGGAGAAGCTTCGGAACAGCCTGACGAAAATGGAAGAGGAATGGCTGGAACTCGAGATGCTGCGGGAGGAATTGGAGGGCTAAGGCCCCCTCTCGCGCCCGATCAATCCGACCCGTCTTGCCCGCGCGAACTGGCTTTCACGTTTCATTGATTCGTCAGCGTTCGACTGGCAGGACTAATCTGCGCCCCGTATCCGCAGCTTGCACGACGGCAAGGAAAGCAGACTATGCCACACAATCTCAAAGCATCTACCGCGCTCGTCTGGGCCGCGGGTTTCCTCGTTATGACATCGCACGGCGCGCTTGCCCAGGAAGCGCAACGCGTGCGTGGCGCGATTGAAAGCCTGAGCGGCAACACGTTGGTGGTCAAAACCCGAGAAGGCACCGAGCAAACGGTGACGTTAAAGCCAGACTGGAAGGTCCGCGGCATCAAGAAGGCCGCCGTGGAAGACATCAAGCCGGGCGATTTCGTTGGCGTTGCATCACTGCCAAAAGCTGATGGCGGCGATGGCGCTCTCGAAGTGCTGATCTTTCCGGGAGCGATGAAGGGCACCGGAGAAGGCAGTCGCCCTTGGGACCTGAGGCCAAACAGCACGATGACCAACGCGACGGTCGCGAAAGCCGTCAAGGCAGTCGATGGCCACACCATCACGCTGACATATCAGGGCAAGGAAAAGACGATATCGATCGCCGACGATACACCGATCGTCACCTTCGCCCCTGCCGGAAAGGCAGACCTCGTCGCAGGAGCGCGCGTGATCGTGATGGGAGAAAGAGCTGCAGACGGCACGGTGTCCGCAGCAAACGTCACAGTCGGTAAAAACGGCGTCGTGCCGCCGATGTAAGCCGTCAGAGCGCGGGTGCGGGTGCGCTTGGCGCTTTTGCCACGACCTTCACTTCCGGCTTCGCATGCAGAGCTTCCAGATGCAGCACGCGGGGCTTGAAAGTGTCGACGAAGGCGTCTGAGCGACCGATGTAGATCATCGTGGTGTCAGGCATCGAAGCCAGGACGTCCATCATCGACGATTGCAATTCCGGCTCCATGCCTTCCAGCACTTCGTCGAACACGATCCATTTCGGTCGTACGAGAAGCAGGCGAGCAAAACCGATCGCACGCTGCTCGTCGGAATCGAGCAGCTTGTCCCACCGGGCCCGGGTATCGAGCCGGGAAACCAGATGGTGGAGTCCTGCCTTTTCCAGTGCTGCCACAACGTCGTCATTCCGATAGGTGTCCGCAGACTCGGGAAACGCCAGCGCTTCGCGGAGCGAACCCCCGGGGATGTAAGCCGATTGCGCGACGAAAAGCATGTCGTCCGTGGGCGGCAAGCCGATCTTACCGCCCCCGCATGGCCAAAGCTCGGAGAGTGCAAGGAACAGCAGTTTGCGGTTCACGTTGTGATCGCCGTTGATCATGACCTTTTCGCCGGCCTTGATCGTCACGGCGCCTTCGTGGATGCGGAACCCGCCGCACTGGTCGATCTCTTCGCCAATCTTAGATGCGATCCGTACATGGTCCAGCGTCAGTGTTCCGGGCGGGCTGCGCTCGTAGCTAATCGTGCCCCTGAGATTGATCTCGTCGCTCATGGTGGTGAGCGCTTGACGAAAATCGGTGACACGCATCAGTGTGGCGCGCCATTCGGCAATGGGACCGAAGTTCGCCACATACCAGCGAAGCGCCGTGTTGACTTGGTTGAAAGCACCGACCGATACCATCAGCTCGCCAAACGTCAGGCCGCCGGAGAAGTATGCCGGTGCGGCTACAATGATCGGGATGACCACGACAAGCCAGCCGTAGCCGGCTGACACCCAGGTGAGGTTGACGTTGGCCATCGCCACCCGCTTGATGACGGCGAGCACCGCGCTGATGTCGGTATTGATACGCTGCTGCTCGTTCTCCTCGCCGCGCGCCACCGTAATCGCCGGCATGTTCTCGTTGGCATGCATCAGCGCAAAGCGAAGTTCCGCCTCCTTCGAGAAACGATCCGCATTGAGCTTCACAAGCTTGCGGCCTACCAGCTGGCTGAGAATCGATGCGGACGCCGCATAGAAGATTGCGGCCCAAACCATATAGCCCGGAATGGAGAAGGCATAGGTGCCGAAACGGAAGATAAAGCCGCTGGACAATTCCCATAGCACGCCGATGAAACTGATCAGCAAGATCGTCGCCTGGACCAGCCCGATCATCAGGGTCGTCGTGCTTTCCGCGAGGTTGCGGGCATCTTCGTGTAGGCGCTGATCGGGATTGACGCCGATGAGGCCGCTCGCCGAAAGCCGAAGCGCACGCTTGCGATGGAGCCATTGGTTGACGAGATCGCGCGTCAGTCCTTCGCGCATGTAGAGCGCGGTCATCTGGTTCAGCCAGGCCTGCACGACGTTGAGCAAGAGCAGCATGCCCGCGATCAGCGCGAAGACCTTCAGCTGATGGAAGAACCCATGCAAATCGCGCCGAGCAATGCTGTCGTAAAAGGGCGCGTTCCACTGGTTGAGGATGACGGTCGCATAGGCGGTGGCGAGAATGATGGCAATCAGCGCCGTTGCGATCAGCAAGACCCTTCCGCGCACGGGTGAATGCCAGAAAGCCGAGAACATGACCTTCAAGCGATAGCCCAGGCTCAGATCGTATCCTACTCTGTCTTGCCCTTGAATGCTTGGCCTGCCTTCGAGGTCATCTGCCATTACGCGTCCCTAGCCGTCATTCTACTTCAATAAACATCGTGATTCGTTGTGTCCACCAACAGATTCTAGCAGTCATTAACGTGGGAGTGACTTCGCATCGACCCCTCCGTTTGTTTGGGCAATTGATTCGCAGGCCGACTAACGCTATTTAGAACGCTCCGTGGTGATTTGGCCGGCCGGCTTGCAGCCACGTTAAAGAAGTCGCTAAAGGGCCGCGTGCGGACCGATAGCGATGTATTCGTTGTTTTGATCGAGTGACCGCAATGCCCATCAAGATCCCCGATACCTTGCCTGCATTTGAAACCCTGGTTCAGGAAGGCGTGCGCGTGATGACCGAGACGGTGGCTATCCGTCAGGACATCCGACCGCTGCAGATCGGGCTTCTCAACCTCATGCCGAACAAGATCAAGACGGAATTGCAGATGGCCCGCCTGGTCGGCGCGTCTCCACTGCAGGTGGAGCTTTCGCTCATCCGCGTGGGTAACCACAAAGCAAAGAACACCTCGGAAGACCATCTTCTCGCCTTCTACCAGACGTGGGAGGAAGTGAAGCACCGCAAGTTCGATGGCTTCATCACTACCGGCGCGCCGATCGAGACGCTGCCCTACGAGGACGTGAACTATTGGCGCGAAATGCAGCAGATTTTCGACTGGACGGAAACCAACGTCCATTCGTCGATGAACGTCTGCTGGGGCGCGATGGCCGCGATCTATCATTTCCACGGTGTTGCGAAGTACGAGCTCAAGGAGAAGGCCTTCGGCGTCTACCGGCACCGGAACCTGAAGCCGTCATCCGTTTACCTGAACGGTTTCTCGGACAATTTCGAAGTGCCGGTGTCGCGCTGGACCGAAGTCCGTCGCGGCGACATCGAAAAGTTGGAAAGCCTTGAGATCCTGATGGAATCCAACGAAATGGGCGTCTGCCTCGTGCATGAGCGGAAGGGCAAGAGGCTCTATATGTTCAATCATGTGGAATATGATTCAACGTCGCTTTCCGACGAATATTTCCGCGACGTGAATGCCGGCGTTCCGATCAAGATGCCGCACAACTACTTCCCGCACAATGATCCGTCGCTGACGCCGCAAAACCGCTGGCGCAGCCACGCGCACCTGTTGTTCGGCAACTGGATCAACGAGATCTACCAGACCACGCCGTACGATCTCAACGATATCGGCAAAAGCGACTGACAGGAGCAACGCCAAGCGGCTGGGCGGAGCGCGTCCCCTGCCTGGCAGCGTTTGTTTTTTGCGGCACACCCGTTGCGGTTTGCGGCAAATGGGGGCAGGTTCCCTGCCTCACTCAATAAATCTGGACGGTCGTTATGGCGGAATTGTTGAAACGGGAAGTTTTTGGGCAAACCAAGTCGGGAGAAACTGTCTATCGGATCGAGATCAAAGGTGGCGGGCTGACAGCCAAGATCATCACCTGGGGTGCCGTCATTCAGGATCTCCGCCTCGACGACCACGATGCCCCGCTTCTGCTCGGCTTCGACGATTTCGACAGCTACCCTGCTCACTCCTCCTACTTTGGCGCAACGCCCGGACGCTGCGCAAACCGCATCGGCGGCGGCAAGTTCATGCTGGATGGCAAGAACTATCAACTCGATCTCAACGAGAAGGGCGTGACCCATCTTCATGGCGGCAGGGACAACATCGCCAAGCAGAACTGGACAATCGTCGAGCATGATGTCGACCGCGTTGTGCTGAAGATCGTCGATCCGGACGGTCGCGCCGGCTATCCGGGCAACTGCACCATCCAGGCAACCTACTGGGTGCATGGCAGCGGCGAACTCTCCGTCGTCTACGAATCGACCAGTGATCAGCCGACGATCGCCAACGTTTGCCAGCATGCCTATTTCAACCTCGACGGCCGCGACGATGCGCTCGGCCACGACATCATGATCGCAGCCGACGGCTACCTCGTCACCGATGAACTGCAGGTCCCGACGGGTGAGATCCGACCGGTCGCCGGAACTGTCTTCGACTTCCGCGAGATGTCGCCGATGAAGCGGTTCGACGGCAGCGAGCAGGCGCTCTACGATCACAATTTCTGCCTTTCCGATGACCGGACCGCCAAACGGTCCGTCGCGCTTGCCCGCAGCCTAAACTCGGGCGTTTCGCTGGAAGTACGCACGACGGAGCCCGGCGTCCAGTTCTATGCCGCCTTCAAGCTCAACGTGCCTGTGCCCGGCCTGGGGGGACGCAAATATGGTCCGTTCGCCGGCTTCTGCCTGGAAACGCAGATCTGGCCTGATGCAATCAATCACGAGGGATTTCCGAACGCTATTCTGCGCCCGGGCGAAGTCCTGCGTCAGGAAACGGACTACGTTTTCTCGAAGAGCTGACGCTCCCATCTTGTGCTCGAATGAACAAACCCTCGCAGGCCGGCTGCGAGGGTTTTTCTTTTTGGAGTGATTTCCCGCTTGCGATTGGTTCTAAATAGGTTCTATTATTGGAACATGGATAGAACCAGTTTGATAGCCGAGCTGAACAGCCGTGGTCTGCGCGACGAGGCGTTGACGGGACCGCTTTACAAGCGGCTGGCGCAGGCCTTGACTGGCCTGATTCAGGAAGGATTACTGAAGCCTGGAACGGCACTCCCCGGCGAGCGCGATATGGCCGAAGCGCTGAAGGTCGGACGCGTGACTGTTCGAACCGCCTATCGTGACCTGATGAACGCTGGCACGCTCGAGTCTCGGCACGGGAGCGGCACCTTCGTTTCCAGCAAGGTCGAACGCATGGAACAATCGCTGTGGCGGCTCTCCTCGTTCTCTGCCGACATGCGCTCGCGCGGGCGCGCCCCTGCCGCAAGGATCTTGTCTCGGACGGTCAATACGCCATCTCCTGAGGAGGCGTTCCTGCTTGGCCTCGGCCTTGATGAACCCGTCCTTCGCCTCGATCGTCTGCGTCTTGCCGACGGGCTGCCGCTTGCGATCGAACGCGCTGTCGTGCCGATAAAATTCCTTGGAGAAAATGGTGGTGGAGAAGGATCTCTTTACGAAGCACTCGCGGCAAACGGCCACCGGCCCGTTCGGGCGCTGCAGAGATTGACGGCGGTCACGCTCGATCCGTCATCGGCCGCGGCGCTGCACGTGAATGCCGGCGCGCCCGCGCTACTGATCGAACGCGTCTCGCGCCTGGACGACCAACGTGTCGTCGAATACACCCGCTCCCACTATCGTGGCGATGCATATGATTTTGTTGCGGAATTGAGAATTGGAGATGACCTATGAGTGAAAGCCAGTCGCTAATGTTGCAGGAAGCCGGCCAATCGCCGGAGGTCGTCGCAACCTTGCTTCAGAAAGAAAAGTCCGCCTTCGCCGAAATTGCAAAGCTGTTTGCATCGGGCGCTCCGACCGTGGTGACGACGGCAGCGCGCGGGTCGTCGGACCATGCCGCGACCTTCTTCAAATACCTGTTCGAGATCACCTGTGGCGTGCCGGTCGCATCGGTTGGCCCATCGATCGCGTCGGTCTATGGTGCGTCTCTGCATCTGAAGGGGGGCATCCACTTCACGGTGTCGCAATCCGGCGCAAGCCCCGACATCATTGCCTTGCAGGATGCGGCAAAGCATGGCGGCGCAACGACGATCGCCGTCGTCAACGTCACCGACAGCCCGCTCGCCAAGCAGGCCGACATCGTTCTCGGCCTGAATGCTGGCCCGGAGAAGAGCGTGGCAGCGACCAAGTCCTTCATCGCCTCGGTCGCCGCGCTTTCCGGTGTCACGGCTGCCATCAGCGGCAAGCGCGATCTGCATGCCTCCTTGGAAAAACTCCCGGAAGCCCTCCAGGCGACCAGTGGGATCGATACGAAGGCAGCAGAGGACGTTCTTTTCGAAGCCAGCTCACTTTATACGGCCGGTCGCGGCCCCGCTTTCGCCATTGCGCTCGAGGCAGCATTGAAAGCCAAGGAGACCGCCAGCTTGCACGCGGAAGCCTTCTCGCTTGCTGAATTGATGCATGGGCCGATGCGTCTTGTTCAGCCGGGCTTCCCGATCGTCGCCTTCACGCCTGATGATCCGGCATTCAGCAACAACGTCCAAGCGCTTGAGCGGCTGCGGAAGCTCGGCGCAACCACCGTGCCGTTCTCGGGCCAGCCGGTCTCCGGCATCAATTTGCAGGTGCCGACGACGGGCAGCGGTCTGCTCGACCCGCTCGTTTCGCTGCTCGTCTACTATCGCCTGATCGAGTCAGTCACACGTCGCAAGGGCTTCGACCCGGACAAGCCGGCCAATCTGCTCAAGGTCACGGAGACGATGTGATGGTTCGCAAGATCTTCTCCGGCGCCAGGATCTTCGACGGCCAACGCTTCCACGACGATAAGGCGCTCATTGTGTCGGACGGGCGCGTTGAGGCCATTGCGACGGCAAGCGAACTGCCCGACGGCGAGCACACGCGGTTCGAAGGCGGGATTCTTTCAGCAGGCTTCATCGATGCGCAGGTAAATGGGGGTGGCGGGCGAATGCTCAACGACGAGCCCTCTGCAGCCTCCATGTACATGATTGCCGACGGTCATCGGCCCTATGGCACGACTGCGCTGCTGCCGACGCTGATCACCGATACGGCGGACGCGACGGCGGCGGCGATCGAGGCGGCCAAGGAAGCCGTCAAGACGAATCGCGGCGTGTCGGGTCTCCATCTTGAAGGCCCACATCTGGCGCCGGCGCGCAAGGGGGCACATCTTGCCGAACTCATGCGCCCCGTTGAAGACAAGGACGTGACCGCCTTCATTGCGGCCAAGGAAGCGATCGGTACCCTGCTGGTAACGATGGCGGCCGAGCAAGTAACCTCACAACAGGTACGCGAACTCAGCGAAGCCGGCGTCACCGTCAGCATTGGCCATTCCGATTGTTCCAGCGAGGCGGCGGAGGCTCGCTTCGACGCCGGTGCGCGAGGTGTCACCCATCTTTTCAATGCCATGAGCCAACTCGGCCACCGGGCGCCCGGCCTCGTCGGTGCCGCCATCGATCATCCTTCGGTCTGGTGCGGCATCATTGCCGATGGCCATCATGTTGATCCAAAGGCGCTTCGAACCGCTCTTCGCGCCAAACGGGGTGAAGGCAGGCTCTTTTTCGTCACCGACGCGATGTCGCTGGTTGGATCGGAGCAAGACTCCTTCACGCTGAATGGCCGCACCGTCCGACGCGAGAGAGGTGGCTTCTGCTCGAAGCTGGTTCTGTCCGACGGCACGCTTGCCGGCTCCGACGTGGATATGGCGTCGACCATCCGCTATGGCGTTACCTATCTGGAACTTCCGCTCGCAGAGGCCCTTCGCATGGCGACGCTCTACCCGGCGCGCTTCCTGCGGCTGGAAGACCACGGCCACCTTTCGCCGGGTGCCCGAGCCGATCTGGTGCATCTGACCGATGCTCTCGAGGTCACTCGGACCTTCATCAGCGGCGAAGCGGCCTAGAAATCGAGGACGTGATGACAGCGATCACCGATGCTTACTTCTCCAATCTGATTGGCCGACTCGAGACTTTGAAGATTGAGCTCGCCGAGCCCATGGCTTTGGCGGCCAATGCGATCCTAGAAGCCGCACGCAATGACAAGCGGGTCTATGTGTTCGGCACCGGACACTCGCACATGCTGGCCGAAGAGGTGCACTATCGGGCGGGTGGCCTCGCTTTCACCGTTCCGATTCTCGTTGGCTCCGCGATGCTGCACGAGGGCGCGGTGATCAGCTCCGTCTATGAGCGGACAGAAGGATTGGTGCGGCCGGTGCTGGAACGTTACGGCATGCAGCCGGGCGATGTCATCATCATCGCGTCGAACTCCGGCGTGAATGCAGCGCCGATCGAAGCCGCCGATTATGGCCGCGAGATCGGCGCCAAGGTGATCGCGATCACGTCGGTCTCCTATTCAAGTGCGGTCGCGAACGGCCGACGCCGCCTTGCTGACATCGCCGATGTCGTGTTGGACAACGGTCTTCCTCCCGGCGATGCAGTGATTGCGCTTCCAGGCACGGAGCTAAAAGTCGGCCCGGTTTCGACCGCTATCGGCGCGACGGTCCTCAACGCGATCTTCGCTGACGTCGCTTGGGAGCTGTCGAAAGGCGGCGACGCACCGATTTATCTCAGTGCCAATATGCCTGGTGCTGCAGCGGTGAATCAGCGACTGGTGACGAAATATCGACCGCGCAATCCTCATCTCTAAGAGCGATCGATTGTCAACGCCACGCTGACAGTCGGTTGCCAAAGTTCAATCTACCAGGCCGTGAGGGCGAGGCGCATATTTCTTTCAAGAACAGCGGCGGAGGCTAAGCCCCGCCGGACTTTGAAAGGAATGGTCGCATGGCCCAGATCATCTTGAATTCAGCGGTTGCCATCCTCATTGCGGCCGCCTTCGTAACCACAGCCACCGCCGCTCTTCGCGGCGAAGGCCGTGCAATGCAGAAGGTGCCGGTCAGGGTTAAACCAACGCGCCATCCAAAGGGCTGAAAGACAGCCAAGTAATTCCTCAAATCGGCCCCAATATCGACACCGGGTTGAACGACCAATGCGTCGTGGGGCATTTGGAGTGCAGGGCAATGACGAAAATTATTGGTGCGGCCGCAGTGTTGACAATCGCCATGGCGACCTATGCGGCATACTTGAATCCATACGATACGCGCAGCCAGCAAGGCCGCTATTCGCAGCAGATCGAGAGCCACGATAACGGCCTTACGGCGTCCATCCGCTAAACGAACAACTGACCGCCATTGGCGCTTAGCGTCGATCCGGTGATGAAACCTGCGTCGTCAGAAACCAGGAAGACGACACAGCGCGCCACCTCTTCCGGTTCGCCGAGACGGCCAACCGGAATCTGCGGAATGATCCGCTCGTTCAGCACTTTCTCCGGCACTGCAAGAACCATTTCCGTACCGATATAGCCTGGGCAGATCGCGTTCACGGTGATGTTCTTGGCAGCCCCTTCCTGCGCAAGCGCCTTGGTGAAGCCGAGGTCTCCGGCCTTCGCAGCCGAATAGTTCACCTGTCCCATCTGACCCTTTTGGCCGTTGATCGAGGAAATGTTGACGATCCGCCCGTAGCTTCGGTCGCGCATGCCCCCCCAGACCTGGTGTGTCATGTTGAAGAGACCGGTGAGGTTGGTGTTGACGACCTCATGCCACTGCTGCGGTGTCATCTTGTGGAACATTGCGTCCCGGGTGATGCCGGCGTTGTTGACAAGGACATCGATCACACCGAGTTCGGCCTCGACCTTCGCGATGCCTTCGCCGCATGACGTGTAGTCGGAAACATCCCATTTGAAGACCGGAATGCCTGTGGCGCCGTGAAAGGCGTTCGCCTTTTCGTCGTTGCCAGCGTAGTTGGCGGCAACCGTATAGCCGGCATTCTTCAGCGCGAGAGAAATCGCGGCGCCAATGCCGCGGGTACCACCAGTGACAACAGCCACCCTGCTCATGTTCCGCTCCCTTATTTGAGGGCCCCGCTATGCTGCGGGGCTCAGGTTCTAGTTGGACTGCCTGCTATTCAAAGAGCTTCGAAACACATTGCGACGCCCATGCCGCCACCGATGCAGAGCGTCGCCAATCCCTTCTTCGCGCCACGGCGCTTCATCTCGAAAAGGAGCGTATTGAGCACCCGCGCGCCGGAAGCGCCGATTGGATGGCCGATCGCGATCGCACCACCGTTGACGTTGACAATCGAAGGATCCCAGCCGAGGTCCTTGTTGACGGCACAGGCCTGCGCGGCGAAGGCTTCGTTCGCTTCGACGAGATCGAGATCGCCGACCGACCAGCCCGCCTTCTCCAGCGCTTTGCGCGACGCCGGAATTGGGCCGGTTCCCATGACCTGCGGATCTACGCCTGCTGTCGCCCAGGAGACAATGCGGACGAGCGGCTGGATGCCCCGACGAGAGGCTTCGGCCTCGGTCATCAGCACGGCTGCGGCGGCGCCATCGTTCAGGCCGGAGGCATTCGCTGCAGTCACCGTGCCGTCCTTGTCGAAAGCCGGGCGCAGTTTGGCCATCGAGTCTAACGTCGCGCCGTAACGGATATACTCGTCGGCATCAACCGTCACGTCGCCTTTTCGTGTCTGGATGACGAAGGGGATGATTTCATCGCTGAATCGGCCCGCCTTTTGCGCGGCTTCCGCCTTATTCTGCGACGCGACGGCAAATCGGTCCTGCTCCTCGCGGGAGAGCTGCCACTGGCGCGCAATGTTCTCGGCGGTGATGCCCATGTGATAGCCATAGAAGGCATCTGTCAGGCCGTCCTTGATCATGGTGTCGACCATCTTCATGTCGCCCATTTTCACGCCGCCTCGCAAATGCGCCGCATGCGGCGCCATCGACATCGACTCTTGGCCGCCCGCGACGATGATCTTTGCATCGCCGAGCGCGATCTGCTGCATGCCGAGCGCGACGGCGCGAAGACCCGAGCCACAGAGCTGGTTGACGCCCCATGCGGTCGCTTCCTTGGGAACGCCGGCCTTCATGGCCGCCTGGCGGGCGGGATTCTGGCCTTCGCCAGCCGGAAGAACCTGACCGAGAATGACTTCATCGACTTCGCCGGCCTCGACACCTGCACGCTCCAGCGCGCCCTTGACCGCAGCCGCACCCAGTTCATGGGCGGCAACGGTGGCGAAGGCGCCATTGAATGAGCCAACGGCAGTGCGACCTGCACTAGCGATGACGATGGATGAACTCGACATGACGATCTCCTCGTTAACTCCACCAGATATAGCGAAACTGACAAAGCTTCATCGCCAAGTCAAACGACAAGACTCTACCATTGAATTTTAGGGATTGCTTACGCTGAGGCAAATTATCTCTGACTTAAAAGGGGTTGCCGCATCGCACAAAGAGATTGTCACTGGGCTTCGTTTGCGTCTACATTCCTCGGTGGAGGAATTTCCATAACAATCAGACGGGCTTCGGGAGACTGATATGGCGAAGAATGACGGGCAGATCGTAATCAAGAAATACGCCAATCGCCGCCTCTATAACACAGGCACCAGCACTTACGTGACGTTGGAAGACCTGGCGGAGATGGTGAAGAAGGGTGAGGATTTTACAGTCCAGGATGCAAAGAGCGGCGACGACATTACCCACTCGGTACTGACGCAAATCATTTTCGAACAGGAATCCAAGACGGGCAACACGCTCCTGCCGATCTCGTTCCTCCGCCAGCTGATTACCTACTACGGCGACCAGATGCAGATGGTCGTTCCGAGCTTCCTGGAACATTCCATGCGCGCCTTTACCGAACAGCAGTCGCAGATGCGCGAGCAGGTCACACGCGCTTTCGGCGAAACGCCTATCGGCAAGAACCTGCAACTGCCGATGCAGATGGTCGAAGACCAGGTCCGTCGCAATACCGAGATGTTCCAGCAAGCGATGCAGATGTTCTCGCCGTTCATGACACCGCCGGCTAAGGAGAGCCGCAAGGCGGAGGCAAAAGACATCGACGAGCTGAAGGAACAGCTGCGCGCGCTTCAGAACAAACTCGACAATCTATGAGCTTCAGAGCCCGATCGAAACATCGCGCCCGGCCGTGCGAATAGACACGGCAAAGCCGCCAATCACATCAATCAACGCAATCGTCATCAGGATGAAGAAAACCTGGGTGGCTGCATCTTGGACGAGGAGAAACTCGACCAGGAAGGCTATGAAGACGAGCATTGACAGCATGTGATTGGCCAGGCTGCCGCCAGCATTGCGCGTCGCCCTCAGTATTTCGAAGAATAGCACCGCAAGTGCGATGACGATGAAAAGATCGCCAAGCGACATGCTCCACATGGCTCCCGAAATCATCGACAAAACGATGACGTCGTTTTGCAACGAGGGAAGCCCGCCGCCGCCCATCAGGCCCAGCATCGACATATTGTAAAGAATGAATGGAATAATCATCAGCGGCACAGCATTGAACATCTGGCATATCTCCCCTCAGCGAGGGAATAGTGCCGTAAACAGCCGCATCACTTCAAGGCATCAAAAGAATGTATTTGTCGCGGGAAAAAGCAAAAGGCCGGCACAGGGCCGACCTCGCAAATCCTACTCAGGCAGAACGCAAATGTATTATGCGCTTTCCTTCGGCGTCAGAACCTGACGGCCGCGATACATACCGGTCTTCAGATCGATATGGTGGGGGCGGCGCAGTTCGCCGGAGTTCTTGTCTTCAACGTAGGTCGGAGCCTTCAGTGCGTCTGCAGAGCGGCGCATACCGCGCTTGGACGGGCTCGTTTTTCTCTTCGGTACAGCCATTTTTATTACTCCACTTCACGGGCAAACACATCCAACGGCCAGACTGGCGGCCGAAACGACGGATCGCGATTTCGGAAATTTTGCGCGCTTATACATGCCTTGGGGGAGCTTGACCAGTCCCCAAGCTTATTTTTTGAGATTCATGCGATTCCGAGGTCAGACCTCGTCTTCCTCGACGATCCAGGCCTCGGCCCGCGCCGCCTCCTCCCACTTCTTCCAGGCCGGATGCGCCTTGACGGCGGCGATATAGCTCAGAGTATCGCTGGCAGAAACCAGGTCGTAGACGTCGAAGCGGTTGACAACAGGTGCGAACATCGCATCGGCGCCGGAAAAAGCGCCAAAAAGGAACGGTCCGCCAGAGTGAGCGCGCAGGTCACGCCAGATCGTCTCGATGCGGGAAACGTCGGCCATGACGCCGTCAGCGAGCGCGATCTTTCCCTTCGGCCGCCGGATATTCATCGGGCAAGCGTTGCGCAAGGCCGTGAAACCCGAAAGCATCTCCATGGAAACAGCGCGTGCCACCGCTCTCTTGTCGCGCTCCTTTGGCCAGATCCCGGCTTCCGGGAAAAGCTCGGCAACATACTCGATGATCGCCAGCGACTGCCAGACACGAACGTCGCTATGCTGGAGCACCGGCACCTGACCTGTTGGCGAGAACTCCTTGAAGTGCAGATTGCCGGCCGCGAAATCGAAAGGGACAAGCACTTCCTCGAAGGGAACACCCGCGGCCGTCATGGCGATCCATGGTCGAAACGACCACGACGAATAGTTCTTGTTGCCGATATAGAGCGTCAACTTTTCCATAGGGTCTTCCTTTTACGCTGCGGGCGCTGTGCCGGCGATCCCTCGATCAGATGGCAGACGACAGTATTGCCCGGCTCACGCAGAAACGTGCCGGTTGCGTCGTAGCGCGTCCCGAAATGACTTGGCGGAGTAGGGTTATGGGTGGCGGAATAAGTCAGCAGTGCGGACGAAAAGGCGGCAGAGATCATCGCTGGTAGTCCAGTCGTTGGTGGCGGGATTTCCGTCCATACTTTTAAAGCACGAATGCCAGATGACACTCATGAACACCAACGACTTATTGCGATATCAATCATAAATGCATCTGATGTAATCGCCCGACCCTCGCGCGCGCCGCTCGATGAGGCTGGCGAGCCGTCGCAATCCCCGCCCGGGCTTGCCCGCATTGCGATCAAAGGGGTTGGGAAGCGCCACGGCGAGAAGGGCAGCCTGCCGGCTGGTCAACTTCGATGCCGGCACTTTGAAATGGTGGCGCGCGGCAGCCTCGATGCCATAGATCCCGGGGCCCCATTCGGCAATGTTGAGGTAGATTTCCATCAGCCGTCGCTTTGACCAGATAAAGTCTGCGGTCACAGCCAATGGCAGCTCCAGCGCCTTGCGAACGAAGGAACGGCTATTCCACAGAAACAGGTTCTTTACCGTCTGCATCGGGATCGTGCTGCCGCCACGGGTGGAGTGACCGCTTAGCGTATCCTCCAAGAGCATGCGCATCTCACCCCAATCGACGCCCCCATGGAAGCAGTACTGTCCGTCTTCGGACATCATTACCGACTGAACAAGAACCGGTGAGATCTTGTCGATTGAGACCCATTGCCGGTCGTAACCGCGCAGCAGCACCAGATCGCGAAGCATGAGCGTGGAAACCGGGTGGATGAAGGGCAGCAGGTAAAGGACGATCAAGACGTACGGGAGGATGACGAGCGCCGCCAGCGCGAGAACGATGCGCATGATCACAGGGCGACCTTTAAGCCAGACAAACGCGTGCCTGTGAAACGGCACGGTCATGCGATCCTCTGTCTCCGGCGTTATGTCCAATTCCCCGACCCAGTCTCTTGCCCTTCTCCTCCATACCGTTTGCGAACTGGCATTGCCAGAGACAAAGGAAATCTTCGCCCCACCATCGACAATTCCGTTGCAAGCAGAAGGCGGCTCATGTCAAACAGCGCGCCATGGACGCAAGCTCTGAAACATTCGAAGCCAGACTGGCCGCCACCGCGCGCGAGGTCGAGGCTGTGCTCGACATCCTGCTGTCTCCAGCTGCGCTGAACGACGAAATTGCCCGGCCGGAGAGCCTGTGTTCGGCGATGCACTATGCCGTCCTGAACGGCGGCAAGCGACTGCGGCCTTTCCTTGTCGTGGAAACGGCATCGTTGCTCGGCGGCGACAGGAGCGCGGCGCTGAGGGTGGGAGCGGCACTCGAATGCGTGCACTGTTATTCGCTCGTTCACGATGATCTGCCGGCGATGGACGATGACGACCTGCGCCGAGGCAAGCCGACGGTGCACATCGCTTACGACGAAGCGACTGCCATTCTCGCGGGGGACAGCCTGCTGACCTATGCCTTTGACATCATCGCAGCGCCTGAAACGAGCTTGCCGGACACAGCCAAAGTGGCATTGACGCTGGCCCTGGCGCGCGGCGCCGGCATTGGCGGCATGGCAGGCGGCCAGGCTCTCGACCTTGCTGCCGAAAAACAGATCCCGGACGAACAAGGCATCGTTACGCTGCAAGCCATGAAGACAGGCGCGCTCATCCGCTTCGCCTGCGAGGCAGGCGCCATCATCGCCGGTGCGTCGGCAGAGGATCGCGCGCGATTGCGCCAGTTCGGCGAGAGGATCGGCCTCGCCTTCCAGCTCGCCGACGACATTCTTGATCTCACCTCCGATGCCGCCACAATGGGCAAGGCGACAGGCAAGGATGCCGGTCGCGGAAAAGGCACGCTGGTGGCACTGCATGGTATCGCATGGGCGGAAACCAAGCTTGCCGAGCATGTGCGCGAAGCCGAAGCATTGCTGTCTGCCTACGCCGAGCGCAGCATCATTCTCGCCGAAGCTGCTCGCTTCATTGCCGGACGCAAGAGCTGAAAAAATCGTCACCGGGACAATATTTCTGCCACCACACGAGACACAGTCTCTTGTCGATCGTCGGGAACCGCGCCTAAGAAACGAGGCCAAGATCCAACCGACCGAATAAGAAACGTAAGATGCATGAGATCCTGACCTACCTCCCGCAGATTCTGCCTGCCTACGTCGCTTATTTGATCGCCGTCATCAGCCCCGGCCCGGCAATCATGGCAATCGTGTCGACGTCGATGACGCATGGCCGCAAGGCAGGCATGACCATCTCGCTCGGCATCTTTGCGGGCTCGTTCACTTGGGCCTGTGCTGCCGCTCTCGGCCTGGCAACCATCCTCCAAACCTACGCCATCGCGCTCGAGATCCTGAAGATTTTCGGCGGAATCTATCTGCTATATCTCGCCTACAAGGCCTTCAAGGCCGTACGCGCCAGCGATGGCCTGCCGCAGCCTGTCGTGCAAAAGAGCCTCACGGCGCGCGCCCTGCTGCTGCGCGGCTACGGCATTCACGTTACCAATCCGAAGGCCATCTTTTCGTGGCTGGCGATCATAGCGCTCGGCATGCCGCAGGGCGCTCCGGCGTCCGTCGCCGGCATGATCATCGGCGTCTGCATGGCAACAGGCTTTACCATCTTCATGGGCTACGCAGTATTGTTCTCGACACCGCACGCACTGAAGATTTACCGCAACCTGCGCCGCTGGATCGAAGGGGCTATGGCCGCCTTTTACTGTGTTGCGGGGCTGAAGCTGCTGGCCAGCCGAATCTGAGTGCTTTCGACCGCGCCTTATTCCGCGGCCGTCTTCTGCCCAAATCGCTTGTCGATGTAGTCGGCGACAAGCGCCTCGAAGTCGGAAGCGATATTCGGTCCGCGCAGCGTCAATGCCTTGCTGCCATCGATGAACACAGGCGCAGCCGGCGTTTCACCGGTGCCAGGCAATGAAATGCCTATGTCAGCGTGCTTGCTTTCACCCGGCCCGTTGACGATGCAGCCCATGACCGCAACGTTTAGCGCTTCGACGCCCGGATATTTCTCGCGCCAGACCGGCATGTTCTTGCGGATGTCGTTCTGGATGTTCTGCGCCAATTCCTGGAAAACGGTCGAGGTCGTGCGCCCGCAGCCGGGACAAGCAGCAACGACAGGGATAAACTGACGGAAGCCCATTACCTGCAGCAGCTCTTGGGCGACCTGTACTTCGCGCGTCCTGTCGCCATTCGGCTCCGGCGTCAGCGACACGCGGATGGTATCGCCAATCCCCTGTTGCAGTACATAACCCATGGCAGCCGATGAGGCGACAATCCCCTTGCTGCCCATGCCGGCTTCGGTAAGACCGAGATGCAACGCATGATCAGAGCGTTCGGAGAGCATCGAATAGACGGCGATTAGATCCTGTACCTGGCTAACCTTGGCCGACAGGATGATGCGGTTGCGCGGCAGACCTATCTCTTCGGCAAGATTGGCCGAAATCAACGCGGACTGCACGATCGCTTCGCGAGTCACTTGGCGCGCCGAAAGCGGTGAGCCAGCTTCCGCGTTCTGATCCATCAGCGTCGTGAGTAGCTCCTGATCGAGCGAACCCCAGTTGACGCCGATGCGCACCGGCTTGTCGTAGCGGATCGCCATCTCAATGATGTCGCCGAACTGCTTGTCCTTCTTGTCCTTGAAGCCGACATTGCCCGGGTTGATACGGTATTTCGCCAACGCCTCGGCACAGGCCGGATGATCGGCAAGAAGCTTGTGGCCAATGTAGTGAAAATCGCCGACGAGCGGCACGTCCATGCCAAGCCGCAACAGCCGCTCGCGAACCTTGGGAACCGCAGCCGCACTTTCGTCGCGATCCACGGTGATCCGGACAAGCTCCGAACCCGCCTTGAAGAGAGCCGCCACTTGCGCGACGGTCGCGTCGACATCCGCCGTATCGGTATTCGTCATCGACTGGACGACAACGGGCGCGCCGCCGCCCACGATGACGCCGCCAACATCGACGGCGACGGATGCGCGGCGCGGTTTCGGATCAAAATCTGCAGCAGAAGACATATAGAGTTCTTGAACCCCTGAAATTCGTGTCTTTCAGGTGGATCATGCCCGCTTTGTTGTCAACCGCCCCGCGCATCACTTTTGCTTGGAGCCTGCTTCAGTGCCCGCCCGATATGCCGTCAGCATAGCGCGCCAGATTGGAAAACAGCAAAACGACCACCAAGAGCACCGGCAGCGCCATGAACACGATGCTGAAGCCGATATGCTCGGCCACGAAGCCGATTGCCGACGGCGCGACCAGCATGCCGGAATAGCCCATGGTGGTGACGACAGAGAGCCCGATCCCGGCTTTCAGACCTGGAATGTTGCCGGCGGCGGAAAAGGCGATCGGCACCATATTGGAAATGCCGATGCCACACAGGGCAAAGCCGACGATCGCCATTTCGGCATCGGGCGCAAAAGCTGCAAGCAACATGCCCGCGATGGCAAAAAGCGTGCAGATGCGCAACGTTTTGACTCCACCCAGGCGATCACGAACGAGATCCCCCGCAAATCGCATGATGGCCATCGTCAGCGAAAACGCCGCAAAGCCAAAGCCGGAAAGGGCAATCGAGGCATCCAGCTCCTGCCGAAGATACAGAGCGCCCCAATCGAGCACTGCGCCTTCCGGAACCATTGAAAACAACGCCATGAGCCCGAGTAGCCAAGGAAGCGGTACAAGCGGCAGCCGCGCCTTCTCTTTCCTCTCGTCAGGATGCGGCGGATCGGCAAGGATCATCGGCCAGGCGACACCCAGGAAGATTGCCGCAAGCAATGTTGCCAAGTCGGCATGCCCGAGCACGCCGAGCTTGGCGATCACCAGGCCACCGAGGCCAGAACCGATCAAGCCGCCCAGGCTCCAGAAGGCATGGCAGGACGACATGATCGCGCGCCGCATCGATTTCTCGACGGCGACGGCGTTGGCATTCATCGCAACATCCATTGCGCCGATGAAGCCACCGAACAGAAAGAGCGAAACCGCTCCCGTAGCAATATTGGGCGCCAGAGTGAGCGCCAGAAGGATTGGCAGCAGGCAAAGGGCGGCCACCTGCACGACGAGCCGCGAGCCATGGCGTGCAATTTGCGCACCGGCAATCGGCATCATTGTCAGTGAGCCCAGACCGAAGACCAGAATCATGAGTCCAAGCTGGAACTTGCTCAGCTGCAGGCGTTCAGCAAACTCCGGGATCTTTGGCGCCCAGCAGCCGACCAGGAAACCGTTCATCAAGAAGAGCAGCGAAACGGCTGCTCTGTTCTTCGTTACAAAACCGGTCCTGACGGCCGACGCCATTTTCGTCTGAGTATCCATCTTTTCTTCCGATATCCCCCGAGCACCCGGCTTAAGGCCGATTGCCGCTTTGAATGAATTACGCCGCCTCGCCAGCGACAATCGTTTTGCACCCACGGTCGCGATATTGCGCAATGACGTCAGGCTCGACATCGCGCTCGACAACCAGGCATTCGCAATGGGCCACCGGCAGCACCGCATGAGGCGCCGCCGTCCCGAATTTCTCTGACGTGACGGCAACCATAACCTTCCGGCTCCTTGACGTCGCAAAGCGCTTGAATTCGGCGTCCTCGAAACCGAATGTGGTCACTCCCGCGGCCAGGTCGATGCCGCAAGCTCCAAGAATACAGAGATCCGGCGACAGGGATTCCATATCGCGCATCGCCTTGGCGCCCAGCGCGCCGCCGACCTGTCGATCGATCATCCCGCCAATCAGGATGACACTGATCGCAGGTTTCTCGATCAGCGCCGCGGCGATGGCGGGTGCGTTTGTCGCCGCGGTCAACGTCATGTCCGGCGGTAATGCGGCCGCAATGGCAAGGTTAGTGCTTCCCGCGTCGAAGAAAACCATCGAACCAGGCGTAATCTGTGAGACTGCAGCCAGCGCCAGCGCGCGTTTCCGATCACTTGCAACACCCATGCGATGCTTCATGCTGCCACCAGCCGAAGAAACCGGCAACGCGCCTCCGTATACACGTTCGCAAAGGCCCGCAGCCGCCATCTCGCGAAGGTCGCGGCGCACCGTATCCTCGGACACGCCGAACTCTACCGCCAGTGCGGCAGCCAGAACGCGCCCATGGGTTTGCAGCTTGCGGGAAATGGCGCTTTGCCGCTCTTGCATCAGAAGTTCGTTCATGTTCGTGCCGGTTCTGTCAATCTCGCCATCAATCGTGCATAAATACGCATAAACAAGTATGATCACGCGCGCAAGACCTGTCGCGGACACGTTTCCTCGCAGCCTGAAACAAGCCGCGCCAAACTCGCCATAAATGAGAAAAATATTCGCACGTGCCCATTTTCTTCGCAGTTTTCTACGCTTCCCCTCAGATGCTTTTCTGCGATTTTCGCAACATCGAACACACCGGGTGAATTGGATATAAAAATGAACCTTCTGAAGACCATCGCCGCCGCAGCGCTCATTCAGGCCGCCGCGCTACTTCCTGCCGTTGCCGGCGAAAACCTCGCCGCCATCAAATCATCAGGCATCTTCAAGATCGGCACCGAAGGAACTTACGCTCCGTTCACCTATCATGACGACAGCAGCAAGCTCGTCGGCTTCGACGTGGAGATCGGCGAAGCGGTTGCTGCCAAGCTTGGCGTCAAGGCAGAATTCGTCGAAGGCAAATGGGACGGGCTGATCGCCGGTCTCGATGCGAAGCGCTACGACACCGTCATCAACCAGGTCGGTATTACCGAGGCGCGCAAGCAGAAATACGACTTCTCCGAGCCGTACATTGCGTCCAAGGCCGTCCTCATCGTCCGCGATGGCGACGACAGCATTAAGGGCTTTGCAGACCTCAAGGGCAAGAAGTCGGCTCAGTCGCTGACCAGCAACTTCGGCAAGCTCGCCGAGCAGTCCGGCGCCGAACTCGTCGGCACTGATGGCTTCGACCAATCGATCCAACTCGTGCTAACCAAGCGCGCAGACGCGACGATCAACGACAGCCTTTCCTTCCTCGACTTCAAAAAGCACAAGCCGGAAGCTCCGGTGAAGATCGTCGCCCAGCAGGAAAATGCCGACTATTCCGGTATTATCATCCGCAAGGGCGAGCCGGAACTGCTGGAAGCAATCAACAAGGCGCTTGCCGACATCAAGGCTGACGGCACCTACAAAAAGATCTCTGACAAATACTTCGGCCAGGACGTTTCGAAGTAAGTCATACCGCCGGCGGCTTGCTGCCGCCGCCACTTCCTTTATATGTGCCTGAAAAGCGTTCAGCGAAACCTCGCTGGACGCATCTTTCTTTGGGGATTGCACCTTGCCGAACTGGCTTCATTTGATGGCGGATTCGCTCGGACCGCTCCTCTGGGCCGGCCTGATCTTCACGATCCCGCTGACACTCCTTTCCTTTGCGTTCGGCCTGATCCTCGGGCTGATCACCGCGATCGGGCGGCTCTTCGGACCGGCGCCGGTTGCCGCGATCGCCCGCTTCTATGTCTGGGCTATCAGAGGCACGCCGCTGCTGGTGCAGCTTTTCGTGATCTTCTATGGACTGCCGAGCATCGGCATCCTGCTCGATGCCTTTCCGGCAGCACTGATCGGCTTCACCCTCAACATCGGCGCCTACAGCTCCGAGATCATCCGCGCCGTCATCTCCTCCGTACCGAAGGGGCAGTGGGAAGCGGCCTACTCGATCGGCATGAGCTGGCGTCAGGCAATGAGCCGCACGATCCTGCCGCAGGCTGGGCGCGTTGCGGTGCCGCCGCTTTCCAATACGTTCATTTCGCTGGTGAAGGACACCTCGCTTGCAGCCGCCATTACGGTCCCGGAGCTGTTCCAGGCTGCGCAGCGAATTGTCGCGACCACTTACGAGCCGCTGATCCTCTACATCGAGGCTGCATTGATATACCTTGCCTTGAGCTCCGTCCTATCAGCGCTGCAGGTCCGCCTCGAGCGTCGCTTTGCGCGCTACGGCGGTATGCTGGAGGCAAACGCATGATCGAGCTTTCCCATATCGAAAAGCGCTTCGGCGACGCCGTTATCTTGAAAGATATCAGCATCCGCATTCCGGAAGGTAGCGTTACGGCCCTCGTCGGCCCGTCAGGTGGTGGCAAGAGCACGCTGCTGCGCTGCATCAACCTGCTCGAGATCCCGACAGCAGGCATGATCCGCCTCGGCGAGGAGAAGCTGAGCTTTGCGCAGGGCCAGAAGACCGGCTGGCAGGCGATTCAGAAGATCCGCCGGCAGACCGGCATGGTATTCCAGAACTTCCAGCTCTTTCCGCATCAGACAGCCATCGAGAATGTGATGGAAGGGCTCGTCACGGTTCTGAGGTGGCCGAAGGAGAAGGCACGGGAGCGGGCAATGGAATTGCTGACGAAGGTCGGAATGGCGCACAAGGGCGATGCCTGGCCCTCGACGCTCTCGGGTGGTCAGCAACAGCGTGTTGCAATCGCCCGCGCGCTTGCCCCGTCTCCGCGCGTTCTTCTCTGTGATGAACCGACATCGGCGCTCGACCCCGAACTCTCCGCCGAAGTCGTCGACGTTCTCGGTCGTCTCGCCCGCGAAGGCACAACCATGGTGATGGCGACGCATGACCTGCGCCTCGCCTCCAAGATCGCCAACGACGTGGTCTTCCTCGAGGCCGGCAGCGTGGTCGAGACGGGAAGCGCAAGGAACATCTTCACGGCGCCGCAGCGCGAGCGCACCAAGCGCTTCATCTCGACGATCAACGCCGCCCATACCTACGACATATAGGCATGCGCGGCGACAGATTCTTTTAAACCGCGCGCGCCGCCTTCAGCGCCTTGCCCCACCAGATAAGCTGGTCGATTTGGTTCTTGGCGGCCTCGACGAGGTGCGCGTAGTCGTTCAGGCTCTTTGCCTCCTTGGCGACTGAGAGATATTCCGGGAAAGATATGTGAACGCCCGTCTTCACGGAAACGGCGCTCATTTCCACGAAAATCAGCCGCAGCTGCTCGACTGCGCGGGCGCCCCCGACACCGCCATAGCCGACGAAAGCGACTGGCTTATGCACGAACTCCCCGAGATCGATCGCATTCTTGAGAACTGCGGTCGGGCCGTGGTTGTACTCGGCGGCCGTGAAGATATAGCCATCGAACGCGCGCAGCTTCTTCTTCCAGCGCTCCGCCGTTTCGTTTTCAGCCGAGCTCGCGCTCGCCTGCCCGAGGAAAGACATCGGGTAGTCCAACAGGTCGAGAACTTCAACCTCGAGTTCGGGGCGGCTTACGGCAATTTCGGCAATCCAATTGGCGGGGTGCTCCGCAAAGCGGCCGATTCGTGTGCTTCCGACGATAACGGCAATCTTGAGCTTACTCATATTAACCCTTTCATAAAAAAAGAAGGGCAGCCCGAAGGCCGCCCCTCGGTCATTCTAATGTTGGTCAGCCGGCGTAGCTGACCAACAGATCCTTTGCATCGATCTGATCGCCGGCCTTGACGAGCACTTCCGCGATCGTGCCGTCCTTCTCGGCATGAATTGCCGTTTCCATCTTCATGGCCTCGATGGAAACCAGCACGTCGCCGGCATTGAGCGCCTGGCCTGGTGAGACGAAGACGCGCGAGATGACGCCCGGCATCGGGGCACCGACATGGGCGGCATTGCCCGGCTCCGCCTTGCGGCGGGCGGCAGCGCCGGTGGCGCCATGCGCACGATCCGGGACCTTGATACGGCGTGGCTGTCCGTTCAGTTCGAAGAACACGGTGACCATACCCTGGCTGTCCGTGCCGCTCATCGCCTGGTTGACGATGACCAGCGTCTTGCCCTTCTCGATGTCGGCAAACAGTTCCTCGCCATCAGCAAGACCGTAGAAATAGGCAGGCGTCGGCAGCACCGAGACCGGGCCGTAGGTGTCGGAGGCCAGTGCAAAGTCGGTGAAGACCTTCGGATACATCAGATAGGAGGCGAATTCATAGTCGCTGACCGCGCGCTCCAGCTTGGTCTCGATCGTCTTGCGCTCGACATCAAGATCGGCATCTTCGAGCAGCGAGCCCGGGCGGACCGTATAGGGTGCATCGCCCTTCAGCGCCTTCTTCTGCAGCGCTTCCGGCCAGCCCGACGGCGGCTGGCCGAGGTCGCCCTTGAGCATCGAAACGACCGATTCCGGGAAGGAGACCTCCTTGTCGGCGCTGACGACGTCGGCAACGGTCAGGTCCTGCGACACCATCATCAACGCCATGTCGCCGACGACCTTGGAGGACGGCGTCACCTTGACGATATCGCCGAACATCTGGTTGGCATCGGCATAGGCCTGCGCCACTTCGTGCCAGCGGGTTTCCAGGCCAAGCGAGCGGGCCTGCTCCTTGAGGTTGGTGAACTGGCCGCCTGGCATTTCGTGCAGATAGACTTCCGATGCCGGCCCCTTGAGGTCGCTTTCGAAGGCAGCGTACTGATGTCGGACCGCTTCCCAATAGAAGGAGATGCGGCGGATCCATTCCGGATCGAGGCCGGGATCGCGCTCGGAGCCGCGCAGTGCCTCAACGATCGAGCCGAGGCAAGGCTGCGAGGTATTGCCGGATAGTGCGTCCATTGCCGCATCGACAGCATCGACGCCGGCGTCGACGGCCGCGAGAACGGTTGCCGCGGCAATGCCCGAGGTGTCGTGCGTGTGGAAATGGATCGGCAGGCTGGTCGCATCGCGCAGCGCCTTGAACAGGACCTTGGCGGCAGCCGGCTTCAAGAGACCGGCCATATCCTTGAGGGCGATGATATGCGCACCGGCCTTTTCGAGCTCAACGGCAAGATCGGTGTAGTACTTGAGATCGTACTTCGGACGCGCAGAGTTCAGGATGTCGCCGGTGTAGCAGATCGTGGCTTCGCAGAGCTTGTTCTCTTCGGCGACCGCATCCATCGAGACGCGCATGTTGTCGACCCAGTTCAAGCAGTCGAAGACCCGGAAAAGATCGATGCCGCCCGCTGCGGCCTGCCGAACGAAGTATTTGACGACGTTATCAGGGTAGTTCTTATAGCCGACGCCGTTCGCCCCGCGCAGCAGCATCTGCAAGAGCAGGTTGGGGGCGGCCTCGCGCACGAGCGACAGCCGTTCCCACGGATCTTCCGTCAGGAAGCGCATCGACACATCGAAGGTCGCACCACCCCAGCATTCGAGTGACAAGAGGTTTGGCAGGGCATGCGCGTAGGTGCCGGCGATACGGGCGATATCATAGGTGCGCATGCGGGTGGCAAGCAGCGACTGATGGCCATCGCGCATCGTCGTATCGGTCATCAGGATGCGCTTTTCGTTGCGCATCCATTCGCCGAACTTCTTCGGGCCGAGCTTGTCGAGACGCTGCTTCGTGCCGTCGGGAATACCGTTGCCGTTGGTATAGGGCACGATCGGCTCGGCGATACCTGCCGATGGCTTCGGGCGATCCTTGGCTTCCGGATGACCGTTGACCGTCACATCGGCGAGGTAGGTCAGAAGCTTGGTTGCGCGGTCCTGTCGCTTGACCTGCTGGAAGAGCTCCGGCGTCGAGTCGATGAAGCGCGTGGTGTAGCTGTTATCCCTAAACCTCGGATGCGTGATGATGGCTTCCAGGAAGGTCAGGTTGGTGGCCACGCCGCGGATGCGGAATTCGCGCAGCGCCCGGTCCATGCGGGCGATCGCCTCCGGCGGGTTCGGTGCCCAGGCCGTGACCTTGACCAGCAGCGGGTCGTAGTAGCGCGTGATGATCGCACCGGAATAGGAGGTGCCGCCATCGAGGCGGATGCCGAAGCCGGACGCCGAACGATAAGCGGTGATACGGCCGTAATCCGGAATGAAGTTGTGCTCCGGGTCTTCGGTGGTGATGCGGCATTGCAGGGCGTGGCCGTTGAGGCGAATGTCCTTCTGCTGCGGCACGCCCGATTCCGGCGTCCCGATCGCAAAGCCATCGAGAATATGAATCTGCGCCTTGACGATGTCGATGCCGGTAACGACTTCGGTGACCGTATGCTCGACTTGGATGCGCGGATTGACTTCGATGAAGTAGAACTTGCCGGTATCGACATCCATCAGATACTCAACCGTGCCGGCACCGATGTAGTTGGTGGCGCCCGCGATCTTCAGCGAGTAGGCCGCCAGTTCCTGGCGCTGCGCCTCGCTCAGATAGGGGGCCGGCGCACGCTCGACGACCTTTTGGTTGCGGCGCTGGATCGAGCAGTCGCGCTCGAAGAGGTGCACGACGTTGCCATGCGTATCGCCAAGGATCTGGCTTTCGACATGGCGCGCACGCTCGACGAGCTTTTCCAGATAGACCTCGTCCTTGCCGAAGGCGGCCATTGCCTCGCGCTTGGCTTCCGTCACCTCGCGCGCAAGATCGGCCTCCGAGCGAATGACGCGCATGCCGCGCCCGCCACCGCCCCAGGAGGCCTTCAGCATCACGGGGTAGCCGATCGCGGCCGCCATCCGGGCGACTTCGGCCATATCATCCGGCAGCGGCTCCGTTGCCGGCACGACGGGCACGCCGACCGAGATCGCCAGATTGCGCGCCGCGACCTTGTTGCCGAGCTGGCGCATGGTATCGGCCGTCGGGCCGATGAAGATGATGCCGGCCTTGTTACAGGCATCGACGAATTCCGGGCTTTCCGACAAAAGGCCGTAGCCCGGATGGATTGCATCGGCACCGGACAGCTTGGCGACGCGGATCACCTCATCAATCGACAGATAGCTCTCGATCGGCCCGAGATCACGGGCAAGATGCGGGCCGCGGCCGACCTGATAGCTCTCGTCGGCCTTGAACCTGTGCAGCGCCAGTTTGTCTTCTTCCGCCCATATCGCGACCGTTTTTATCCCGAGCTCGTTGGCCGCGCGAAACACGCGGATGGCAATTTCCGAACGGTTGGCAACAAGTATCTTGGAAATGGGCAATGCAGTCTCCTCACGGCATCGAAACGGGCAATGCTGCACCCGCGAAGAGAAGTCTTAACGCGCTGTCACGGAAAGTTCAATTTCTTGAACCGCCCCAAATAGAATTTCTCTAAGGTTAGGTGATGAGCCCATGCCGGAAGGCGACAGCAACTGCATGCTGCCTATTTTTGGCTTTCAGCTTGTCTTGCAGGCCATTCATGTACCAGTCGACGGTGTGGTTTGAAATCGTGAGGCGTTTGCCGATCTCCACCGAGGTCATGCCTTCCGCAAGGTATTGAAGTATTTCCATCTCGCGGCGCGTCAAGCGCGTGTCGATACCTGAGACGTGTTCAAGTGTCTGCGCCTCCCCCTTCAGATCAAGCAGACGCCAGAACGCCTTTCGGGCAACGGCATCAAAAAGGGAGATCTCGACAGGAGAGAGGTCCACCGGCGTTCCGCCGACGCTCATGTTTCCGAGGATGCCGTTTCGGCCATGGATGGGGAAAATGTAGCCATCCTTCAGGCCATGGCTATGTGCGTCCGCCATCATTTGCTCCATACGGCGGTGATGCGGATCCTTGCGAAAAGCCGCCAGACTGTCCTTCCAACGAAATGGTCTTTGCGCATATGCGAGATAGCGTATCGTCGGATCGGTCAGAACGTATTTCTTCGAAATATAGATCTGCGGCCATTTCTCTGGCCAATGGCCGGCCAACATAAGACTGATTGGATCTTCGGTAGCTTTCAGATGTCGCAAAAGGCCGTAATACTGGAAGCCGTAGGAGCGGATGATATGCTCCAGCTCGCCGACCACTCGCTCGGGCCTCCGACACTCGTCCAGAACGACAAGCAATTGAATTAATGAATGAATATTCACAGAAATGCCCCTACCCCAATTGGGCTCCGTGCCGAATGGTCACGACTAATGGACGTGCCTGGTTTGGGCGCCCTTCGACGCAATCAAAATGTCAATCTATGGTGTGCCAACGCGGCCTTGCAGCGCAAGTGAAAATTGCGAAATTCACGATACGCCCCAAAAAATTTCAGAGCGGTCCCTTGGAACGGATCTGCGCACGCCGCAGGCGCAAAAGAATCGGGCCACCATTGCCTGCCTGAACGCTCTGTTAATCGCTGGTTCAGGTATCTTTTTGTAGCGTTGCAACGTCCCTTATTTCGCACCTGCACAAGAGGTATCGCCGTGTCGCTATTCAAGGTCTATGCAAGAGCTTTGCGCTATCTTGGCGCCTACAAGCTCCGCGTATCCCTGGTCGTTATCGCGAACATCGTGCTTGCCGCGATCACAATTGCCGAACCGATTTTGTTCGGCCGCATCATCGATGCGATCTCCGGCAAGGGCGAAGTCAAACCCATCCTTTTCATGTGGGCCGGCTTTGCCGTATTCAACACGATAGCATTTGTTCTTGTCGCTCGTGAGGCTGACCGGCTGGCGCATGGTCGCCGCGCAACGCTTCTGACTGAAGCCTTCGGCCGTATCATATCGATGCCGCTTTCCTGGCATCACCAGCGCGGCACCTCCAATGCGCTGCACACACTTCTTCGTGCATGTGAAACGTTGTTCGGCCTCTGGCTGGAATTCATGCGCAATCACTTGGCCACCGCCGTTGCGATCGTCATCCTCATCCCGACCGCGATGTCGATGGACCTTCGTCTTTCGGGCGTGCTCGTCGTGCTCGGCGTGGCCTACTGGCTGATCGGTCGTCTTGTCATGAGCCGTACCAAGGATGGCCAGGCGTCGGTCGAAAACCACTACCATTCGGTCTTTTCGCATGTCAGCGACTCGATCAGCAACGTATCGGTCCTGCATAGCTACAACCGCATCGAAGCGGAAACCAAGGCGCTGAAGTCCTTTGCAGAGCGCCTGCTGCAGGCTCAGTATCCAGTTCTCGACTGGTGGGCTCTGGCTGGCGCAATGAACCGCATGGCATCGACCATCGCCATGATGATCATTCTGGTGATCGGCACGCTGATGGTTCAGTCCGGTGAACTCCGCATCGGTGACGTCATTGCCTTCATCGGTTTTGCCAACCTGCTGATCTCGCGTCTCGACCAGATGCGCCAGTTCGCAACGCAGATTTTCGAGGCCCGCTCGAAACTCGTGGACTTCTACTCGCTCGAAGACTCGGTGCGTGAACGCGAGGAGCCGGCCGGCAATTCCGATATCGCCGACGTCAAGGGTGAAGTCGAATTCCGCAACGTGTCGTTCCGCTTCGGCAACACCGCGCAGGGCCTGCACAACGTGTCTTTCACCGCAAAGGCTGGCCAGACGGTTGCGATCGTCGGTCCGACTGGCTCGGGCAAGACCACGATGATCAACCTGCTGCAGCGTGTGTATGACCCGGACAGTGGCCAGATCTTGGTCGATGGCCACGATACGACGAAGATCACCCGCAAGTCGCTTCGCCGCTATATCGCAACCGTGTTCCAGGATGCCGGCCTGCTCAACCGCTCGATCAGCGACAACATTCGCCTCGGCCGGGAAGGGGCTTCTGATGAAGACATGCGTCGCGCCGCAGAAGCCGCTGCTGCCGCCGACTTCATCGAGACACGCGAAGAACAGTATGACACCCATGTCGGTGAGCGCGGCAACAAGCTCTCGGGCGGTGAACGCCAGCGTGTGGCGATTGCCCGCGCCATCCTCAAGGATGCGCCGATCCTGGTACTCGACGAAGCCACAAGCGCGCTCGACGTCGAAACGGAAAACCGCGTGAAGGCCGCAATCGACAATCTACGCCAGAACCGCACGACCTTCATTATCGCCCACCGTCTTTCGACGGTTCGTGAAGCGGACAAGGTCTTGTTCCTGGACGGCGGCCGGGTCGTTGAAGAAGGCAGCTTCGAAGAACTGAGCCATAGCAACGGCCGCTTCGCGGCATTGCTCCGTGCCAGCGGCATTCTCACCGACGAGGAAGTCCGCAAGGCACATACGACTGAAGCCGCCTGACCAAGGCATGCAACCCAATCGATCCAAGCCGGATGGTTCCGCCATCCGGCTTTTTTCTTGCCCGGCAAGAGCCATCTCCTAAAATATCTGAAGCCAAGACGCGGGAGGTCGCATGCAAGTCAGACGAATTGTCGTCAATCTCGAAACTCCCGATCCGGCTGCCGCAAGGGAATTCTATCAGGGTATCCTCGGACTGGAGCTCCTAATGGATCACGGCTGGATCGTGACCTATAGCTCAAGCCAGCAGATGTTGGTACAGGTAAGCTTCGCGAGCGAGGGCGGCTCGGGCACACCGGTTCCGGGCCTTTCGATCGAGGTCGATGATGTCGATGAGGTCTTCGCAGCCATGAGTGCATCGGCCTTCGAAATCGTCTACGGGCCGACCAACGAGCCTTGGGGTGTTCGACGCTTCTATGTGCGCGACCCCTTCGGAACAATCGTAAATATTCTTTCCCACAGGCCGTGAAGCCGGAATCGCCCCGACCAATCGGGCGATATTGCGAGGCCGCCGCCATCCGGCGACAATCCGAGCAGGGGCGTTAGACTAAAGTCATAATCCCAAAGCCGCTCTCTGTCTGGATGAGCTTTTCTGTCACACTCTGGTCAGGCGAACCGCGACCCCGGGGGTATGCTTTGAGGAGAGTATGGGCGCGCGCCGCGTTTCAAATCGTTCTGTGGAGGACAGAAAATGGCAAATATCGCAAGCGTGGACGGCGCCAAGGCCGGTCCGATGACGGGCGAGGAGAAGAAGGTTATCTTCGCCTCATCGCTTGGCACGGTTTTCGAATGGTATGACTTCTATCTTTACGGTTCGCTCGCCACCTATATCGGCGCGACCTACTTCACCCAGTATCCGGAAGCAACGCGAAACATCTTTACGCTTTTGGCCTTTGCCGCCGGCTTCTTGGTGCGCCCGTTTGGCGCGCTCGTCTTCGGCCGCCTCGGCGACCTCGTCGGCCGCAAGTACACGTTCCTGGTGACGATCCTCATCATGGGCCTCTCGACGTTCCTCGTCGGCATTCTTCCCGGTGCGGCGACGATTGGCATCGCAGCGCCGATCATCCTGATCGGGCTTCGCCTGCTGCAGGGTCTTGCACTCGGCGGTGAATATGGCGGTGCGGCAACCTATGTGGCCGAACACGCGCCACATGGGCGGCGCGGCTACTTCACGTCATGGATCCAAACCACTGCAACGCTCGGCCTGTTCCTGTCGCTGATCGTCATCGTCGGTGTTCAGCTCCTCATGGGCAAGGAAGCTTTTGCCGCATGGGGCTGGCGCATTCCGTTCCTGGTCTCCGTCGTGCTTCTCGGCGTCTCCGTCTGGATCCGTCTGAAGATGAACGAGTCACCTGCGTTCCAGAGAATGAAGGCGGAAGGCAAGGGCTCCAAAGCCCCGCTCACCGAAGCCTTCGGCCAGTGGAAGAACGCCAAGATCGCGCTGATCGCGCTTCTCGGCGCCACCATGGGTCAGGCAGTCGTCTGGTACGGCGGCCAGTTCTACGCGCTGTTCTTCTTGCAGAACGTGCTCAAGGTCGAGCTGCAATCGGCAAACATCATGGTGGCCATTGCCCTTATCCTCGGCACGCCCTTCTTCGTCGTCTTCGGCGGCCTCTCCGACAAGATCGGCCGCAAGCCGATCATCATGGCCGGCCTGCTGATTGCAGCGGTGACCTACAACCCGCTGTTCAAGGCCATGACCTGGACGGCCAACCCGGCGCTTGCCGAAGCCCAAGCATCGGTCCGCGCAACCGTGACGGCTGACCCGGCTGACTGCAAATTCCAGTTCAATCCGACAGGAACGTCGAAGTTCACCAGTTCCTGCGACGTGGCGACGGCCTTCCTGACCAAGAACTCGGTGCCTTACGACGTCGTCCCCGGCCCGGCTGGACAGCCGGCAACCGTCAAGATCGGTGATGAAACCATCACCAGCTTCGACGCCATCGCGGCCGGCGACAAGGCAAAGGGCCTGACGTCCGCTTTCGAAAAGAGCATCAATATCGCCCTTCATGACGGCGGCTATCCGCTGAACCGCGGCGCCGTCAAGGTTGCGGATGCCAAACTGGAAGCGTTCATTGGCGCCAATCCCGAGCTTGCGCTAAACGCAGACGCGATCCGCGCCGGCACCAAGGAAACCATGCCTGCCGACAAGCTCGTGGCCGGCAAGCTTCTGACGGCGGATGAGGCAAAGAGCGTCACCGACATGGCGGTCTACAACATTGCCAAGGGCGGCACCTTCGCCATGACGGCCGACCCGGCCCGCGTCAACTGGATCGGCACGATCGCCATTCTGTTCGTGCTCGTTCTCTACGTGACGATGGTCTACGGTCCGATCGCCGCGCTTCTGGTCGAACTCTTCCCGACCCGCATTCGCTACACCGGCATGTCACTGCCGTATCATATCGGCAACGGCTGGTTCGGTGGTCTGTTGCCCGCGACGGCCTTCGCAATGAGTGCCGCAACTGGCGATATCTACTTTGGCCTCTGGTATCCGATTGTCTTCGCAGCGATCACGCTGGTCATCGGTCTCATCTTCCTGCCGGAAACGAAGGACCGCGATATCCACGCCATGGATTGATCCGAGCAATCGAGATCTGAACAATGGCCCGGCGCTCGCATAGCGCCGGGTTTTTTCGTGCCGGGCAATGACCTAAAGAAGGCGGCTGAGCCGCGGTGTCGGCCAACCGTCACGACCGATCGAGAACACCAGTCCGAAGCGCGCGAACAGGATGGATGTTGCGAAAGCCAGCCAAGCCCCCAATGCGAGGCCGGCTGCGACGTCGCTCGGATAATGCACACCGATGATGACGCGCGTTGCGCCCAGCCAGAGGCCAATACCGATGAAACCGAGCCGGAATCGAGGAAAGAGGAGCGCCAGGGCCATGAACAACGCGCCGATATTGGAGGAATGGCCCGACGGAAAGCTCTGGTGCAGGAAGTCCATTGTGAAGGGCGAGAAGCTGAAGATGCCCTCCTGATCATAAAGCAATGGTCGAGCGCGGCCGAGGGCGAACTTCAGCAGATTGGAAATGATGCTGGCAAACAACACCGACAGACCGACATAAGCGGTCATCTGTCCAAAATAGACGAGCCGGAAGCGTCGGCGGACCCTCCATAGTCGCCGGCGGACGACATAGCCCGTAGCCAGGATCGTCGAAAGTCCCACCAGGATCCAGACGAGCCTGCCGATGTCGGTGACATCGCCGGCGATCGATACCAGCGGAGGCGAAAGACTTGTGACCGCCTGCCCCAGCGGCCGGTCGAAGACAAAGAAAGCGATGGCGACCGCGTTGACGGCGAAAAGCGTGAAGCCCTTCCAGGGAACCCGACGATGGATCGAGCGCCGCGCATCGTAGCGCTTTCGCAGATAGCTCCGGCAGTTCGGCTTGCGATCGATGACTTCGTTCATTCTGCTCCCGCTCGTTTCTCAGTGCAGAACGGAAATAGGAACGCCATCAGGCGCCTTCAAGCAAAGGCCTTCCGCAGCAATTGATGCGGAAGGCTCGAGACGTGTTTCACGTGAAATATCAGATAGAAAGCGCCTTGAACTCAGCGAGGATCGCGTCGCCCATCTCCGTCGTGCCGACCTTTTTGCAGCCTTCCGCCATGATGTCGCCGGTGCGGATGCCCTTGTCGAGCACGTTGGCGATCGCCTTTTCCAGATTGTCGGCTTCATTCACGAGGTTGAAGGAATAGCGCAGGCACATGGCGAAAGAAGCAATCATCGCGATCGGATTGGCAATGCTCTTGCCGGCGATATCGGGTGCCGACCCATGCACCGGCTCGTAGAGCGCCTTGCGCTTGCCGGTCTTGGCGTCCGGTGCCCCGAGCGAGGCCGACGGCAACATGCCGAGCGAACCGGTCAGCATGGCGGCAACGTCGGACAGCATATCGCCGAAAAGGTTATCGGTAACAATGACATCGAACTGCTTCGGCTGGCGAACGAGCTGCATGCCGCCGGCATCGGCCAGCATATGCTCAAGCTGGACGTCCGAATACTTGGCCTTGTGCGTTTCCGTCACGACCTGGTTCCAAAGCACACCCGACTTCATGACGTTGCGCTTTTCCATCGAGCAAACGCGGTTCTGGCGGGTGCGCGCCATTTCGAAGGCGACACCGGCGATCCGCTCGATCTCGTAAGTGTCGTAGACCTGTGTATCGATGCCGCGCTTCTGGCCATTGCCAAGATCGATGATCTCCTTCGGCTCGCCGAAATAGACGCCGCCGGTCAGCTCGCGGATGATGAGGATGTCGAGACCTTCAACCAGCTCCGGCTTCAGCGACGAAGCTGATGCAAGTGCCGGGTAGCAGATGGCCGGACGCAGGTTCGCAAACAGCTGCAAATCCTTGCGCAGGCGCAGCAGGCCGGCCTCCGGGCGCACCTCATAGGGAACACTATCCCACGTCGGGCCGCCGACGGCACCGAAGAGAACGGCGTCCGCTGCAAGCGCCTTCTGCATGTCGGCTTCGGAGATCGCGGCACCATGCGCGTCATAGGCGCTGCCGCCGACCAGGCCTTCGTCCGTGACGAAGCCGGCATTCATCGCCTCGTTCATATAGGCAATGATCTTGCGGACCTCACCCATGGCTTCTGGGCCGATGCCGTCACCCGGCAACAGGAAAAGATTGCGCGTTGTCATGAAACCCTCCGCGGAAAAACAAGTTGCGGCTTCTTAGACCCGCAAAAACGGCATTTCAAGCGAGCGGGAGGCCGATTCGGTACGGTTGCGGAATTACTGCCGACATCTCGCGTTGACCGATCGGCGCATGAGGGTCCACACAAGGAGGACCTGTATCGACACGCTCACCTGGAAACCATCATGCCATCTACGCCCCTGCATCTCGACACTCCGCTTTTGCGCACGTCCGCCGGCTACAGCGCCAGCAACAAGCCGCTATGGCTGAAGCTCGATGCGCTGCAGCCATCTGGAAGTTTCAAGCTCCGCGGTGTCGGCCGGCTTTGTCAGCATGAGATCGGGAACGGCGCCCGCGAGATTTTCTGCGCCTCCGGCGGCAATGCCGGGATCGCCGCCGCTTATGCCGGACGTGCACTCGGCATTCCGGTTACGATCGTCGTGCCTGAGACGACATCGCCAGAAGTGCGCCGATCGATCGAGGCGACCGGCGCGACTGTCCTCGTGCATGGATCAGTGTTCGACGAAGCCAATGCCTATGCAATCGAACGCGCGAATGCCAGGAAGGCAGCCTATGTGCACCCGTTCGACCATCCGCTTCTGTGGGAAGGGCACGGCACATTGATCGACGAGGTTGTCGCAAAGGGCGCCGACTTTGATTGCGTCATCACGAGCGTCGGTGGTGGCGGCTTGCTTGCGGGCATCGTTGCCGGTCTCAAGCGAAACGGCTTGTCGCATGTGCCCGTGATAGCCGTCGAAACCGAAGGAGCCGAGTCGCTTCATGCGAGCCTCGCGGCCAACGAACGCATCATCTTGCCGGCGATCACCTCAATCGCCAGTTCACTCGGTGCGCGCCAGGTGGCGCAGCATGTCTTCGATCTGCCGAAGCACCACGCGATCGAAAGCGTCACGGTGACGGATGCACAGGCGCTCGCCGCTTGCCTGAAGTTCGCCGATGCCTATCGCATTCTGGTTGAGCCCGCCTGCGGGGCTGCGCTGGCAGTCGCCGACGTGCACGCCGACATCCTCGCCGGATTTAACAACCCGCTGATCGAAGTCTGCGGCGGCATCGGCGTCTCGCTGGAGAAGCTGAAAGCCTGGAAAGAACGGCTGCTGTAAGCCAACCAAAGAAAAAGCCGGGCAAAAGCCCGGCTTTGATGCTTGCGTCTTTAAAACTTACGCAGCCCAAGGATGGGATGCCGCGTTCTGCGCCTCGAAGTTGTCGATCGCCTTGCCCTTCTCGAGCGTCAGGCCGATATCATCGAGGCCGTTCAGCAGGCAGTGGCGCTTGAACTCGTCGAGATCAAACTTGATCGAACCGCCGTCCGGGCCGGTGATCTCAAGATTTTCCAGGTCGATCGTCAGGATCGCGTTGGAACCGCGCGAGGCGTCGTCCATCAGCTTGTCGAGGTTTTCCTGGCTGACCATGATCGGCAAAATGCCGTTCTTGAAACAGTTGTTGTAGAAAATGTCGGCGAAGCTGGTCGAGATGACGCAACGGATGCCGAAGTCGAGAAGCGCCCACGGCGCATGCTCGCGTGAGGAGCCGCAGCCGAAATTGTCGCCGGCAACGAGGATCTTCGCATTCTGGTAGGCCGGCTTGTTCAGCACGAAATCCGGGTTCGGGGAACCGTCCTCATTGTAGCGGGCTTCGGCGAAAAGGCCCTTGCCAAGACCGGTGCGCTTGATCGTCTTCAGGTAATCCTTCGGAATGATCATGTCGGTATCGATGTTGACAACCGGCAGAGGGGCAGCGACGCCCGTCAGCTTTACGAATTTGTCCATGGCCTGGCTCCAATGTCAGCAGACGTAGTTTTGTTGATCAGCGTTTAGTCCAGATTTCGACCGAAATGAAGGAAAATTTGCATCGTAGGAGAGGCCGCGCGCGGATTCGACGCGCAGCCAGCCATGGTCATTGTGAGATCAATTTGCATTCGCTGGCGCATTCATCGCCCAGAGAACCCCGAACGGGTCGCGAAGCTGACCATATCGATCACCCCAGAACATCAATTGGACCGGCAAGATCACCTCGGCGCCGGCAGCGACCGCACGGTCCCACCAGAAATCGATGTCGTCGACGACCAACTGAAGGGTGAAGCCCTGATGCTTCTCGAAGGGATGACCATGTTCGGGATAGGCATCGCACAACATCAACGAGCTTCCGTTGATGTAAAGATGGACATGCATCGTCCGTCCGTTTTGGTCCACGGGGACCACAAACGCCTCTTCGGCGCCGAAAGCACGCTTGTAAAAATCCGCGGCCTTCAACGCACCATCGACGGTGATATATGGCAGCAAGCCATTCTTGTCCGGCGGCATCTTCATTGTGCCGGTTTCCGTTGTGCTATCCATGCTGTCCTCCATTGCTTGATTTGGTTCGGGCAGAAGCCCTGGCCTTTCAAAGACGCAGGAAGATCAGACGGGCCGACAGCGATGCCGAAAATTTTTCTGGAGAACTATCCGCCGGTCAGAGATCGATGATCGTGCCGCGGCCGTCATTCCAGATGCGCATGTTCTCGCCGGAATGAGGCTTGGTCTTGTGAGTAGCGCGGACCGGGGCAGGTTTCATCTTCAGTGAAAGCGCGCGGCCGGCCATAAGCACCGTCAGAATGCCGCCGACGGCAAGCGTCACCGAAAAGGTGAGGACTGCCAGCGCGACGAAGGCGGTGATGCCTGCGAGCAGGAGGAAGATGGAACGGATGCTTTGCATGAGCTTTAGACCTTTCTTCGGAAAGGAATGTGGTCCTTCACTTTCTTCTCTGCAAGATAAGCATGGCTTTTTGTTGTCTTGCTACTTGCCGCAAAGCTTGGCACAGATGCGTGATGAGCTCAAATTCCATGCCCCGCTCCGTCAGCCTGCGTCGTTCGGTGTTGAGTGTCCCCACCATCAATAGCCGTGCCTTGGAGAAGACCCATGGACTGGATTGCGATGCGATCATCTTCGACCTGGAGGATTCCGTCGCTCCCGAGAAAAAGGCGGAAGCGCGCGAGAAGCTGAGGGCTTTCTTTTCCGGCAAACCGCTCGCAAACAAAGAGCGGATCATCCGAATCAACACACTCTCTTCGACCTTTGGCCATGCCGACATGGAACTGGTGCGAACCTTGGAACCTGATGCCGTTCTTTTGCCGAAAGTGAACGAGCCGCAGGACGTGATGTCGGTCGGCGATCTTCTCGCTGATGCAGATGCGCCGGAGAGCCTGCGCATCTGGGCAATGATCGAAACGCCGCGCGGCATTCTGAATGCTGCCGCCATCGCCGAGGCGGGGCGCACTCAGGGTTCAAGGCTCGATTGCTTTGTCCTCGGCCTCAACGATCTTCGCAAGGAAACGGGGGTCCTGCCGCAGCCAGGCCGCACCTATCTCGTGCCCTGGCTGATGCAGGTCGTCCTTGCGGTCCGTGCCTATGGCCTCGACGCAATCGACAGTGTCTTCAATGATTTCAGGGACGCCGATGCCTTCGATGCCGAATGCGCGCATGCCCGGGCGATGGGCTTCGATGGCAAGATGCTGATCCATCCGGCCCAGATCGAAGCGGCAAATCGGCATTTTGGCCCGGACGAGTCGGCAATTGCCGAGGCGGAGGCGATCATCGCCGCCTTTGCCGACCCCGCTGCCGAAGGCCTCAACGTCATCAATGTCAATGGCCGGATGATCGAGCGACTGCATCTTGTCCAGGCGGAAGGTCTGGTTCATAAAGCCCGGCTGATTGCAGAACGCCAAACGGCGAAGTGAAAGACGACCTTAATGAAGCTTTATCGCCTTCTGACCGGCCAGGATGATGCCGCTTTCTGCCACCGCGTGACCGACGCCCTCAACAAGGGTTGGTCGTTGAACGGCTCGCCGTCGCTGACCTTCAATACCCAGACCGGCCAGGTGATGTGCGCTCAGGCGATCGTCAAGGAAGTCGAAGGCAAGGACTACCACCCGGACATGAAGCTGTCCGAACAATAAACGCCAGCGAGGAGCTTAGCGCTCTGCCGCCTCTTCGGCGCTCGCCTCAATCCGCTCCATGTCGTCGTCGCTGAGACCGAAATGGTGGCCGATCTCATGGATGAGGACATGGGTGATGATATCACCTAACGTCTCGTCGTTCTCGGCCCAATAGTCGAGGATCGGCCGCCGGTAGAGGCGGATGCGGTTCGGCAGTTCGCCGGTTTCCATTGTGAAACGCTCCGAGATGCCCCGGCCTTCAAAGAGGCCGAGAAGGTCGAACGGCGTTTCCAACGCCATGTCCTCGAACACGTCGTCGTCTGGGAAATCCTCGATCTCAATCGTCAGATTGGTGGTCAGCGAGCGGAATTCTTCCGGCAGGTGGCTATACGCCTCCATCGCCAACGACTCGAAAGTGCTGATCGTCGGCGCGTGGCGATCCCGCCAATCCTCGCTCTGGTCTATGCGGGCCATAAATATTCCTTCCTTTGCGGCCCATATAGAACCTTTGCGCACGATTTTCGAGAGCGGAATCAAAGGCAGGAATAAATTCACATCAAATGCCTGTTGACTCTTTCACCTGCCTCTGGAATCCATAAGAACATAACAGGAACATTAAAGAGTTGGAGAACGTCATGGCACAGCCGGCCGTGGCGCGCGAGCGGCTTTTTGCACTCCGCGAAACCATTGCAAAGCTTGAAGGAAAGCCTGCGCCAGCTCTGGCTGCAGCAGAAAGCCAGGCCTTGGCTGAAAGCGGTCTCGTCGCGAAAAACGAAGGTGTCTTACGTCTTCCCCTTGGAATCCCCGCACTCGACGAGGCGATTGATGGCGGCTTGCCTCTCGATGGAATTACCGAGGTTCGCTCCGACCTCTTGCGGGAGGCCGGTGCCGGCAGCGGCTTTGTATTGGCGCTTGCCGCCGCGCTGCAGCGTCAGGACGAAGAGAACCCAAATGCCTCGCTACCGATCCTCTGGATCGCCGACCCGGTGTCCACGATGGAAGCGGGAGAGCCCTACGCCGTGGGCCTGCGGGATTTTGGCCTGAAGCCGGATCTGTTCTTCTATGCCAGTCCGCGCAAGCTTGAGGACGCCCTCTGGCTTGCGGAAGCGGCAGTCGAAAGCGGCGTCTTTGTCGCGACGATTCTGGAGGTCCGGGGCAACCCGAAGTTCTTCGGCCTGACGGAGAGCCGTCGTTTGAGTTTGCGGGCAAAGACATCCAAACGCCCGCTTTTCCTGTTGCGGCAGGCTGGAGAGGAAGAAGCCAGCAGCGCTTGTTTCCGCTTCCTTGCCGTACCCGCGCCGGCACAGGCGCGCCCCTTGCCGGATGGCACGATGCTGGGCGGTAGCATCGGCAATCCGGCTTTTCGCCTCACCCTGGAGAAGAGCCGCAATCCGGCTCTCCTCTCCTTTCTACTGGAGTGGAACCCCCATGACCGCCGTTTTTTTGCCGTCTCCCAATCAGCCGACCCTCGCCTTCCAGACGAACGCGCAGCGCATTCTGGCGCTCCATTTTCCACATCTCCCGACCGACCGGATCGCAAGAAAGAAATGGGGGCTCTCCTGGCGTTCGCGCGGACGTCCTGAGGCGCCACCAATCGTCTGTTCCAGTCGCCTCAACAATACGATGCGGCTGACGGCGCTCGATGAGGCGGCAGAAGCCCTCAATCTGAGAAAGAGTATGGGCGTCGCCGAGGCCCGCGCCATCTACCCCAAGCTCGATGTGATTGAGGACGACCCGGCCGCCAACCGACGCTTTCTGGAAGCGATCGCCGACTGGTGTGATCGCTATACCCCGCTTGTCGCTCTCGACGGGTTTGACGGCCTGTTTCTCGACATCACCGGCTGTGCCCATCTGTTCAGCGGCGAGACGGCACTTCTCAAGGATATTCTCGCCAGACTTTTCCAGATGGGGATTGACGCACGCGGCGCCGCCTCTTCGTCGCCGGGATTGTCCTGGGCTATCAGCCGTTTCGGTCCAGGCGGGATCATCGAACACCGGGAAGCCGAGCAGGCTCTAGCCCCTTTGCCGGTCGCAGCCCTCCGCCTCCAAGAAGAAACCGTGGGCGCCCTGAATAAAATGGGGCTCAAATATGTGGGCGATTTGCTGGACGCACCACGCGCCCCGCTTGCCCGCCGCTTCGGAGGAGCCTTGCTCTTGAGGCTCGATCAGGCGCTTGGGACAGATGAAGAGCCGGTATCTCCGCGGCTGCCAGTCGCGAGCCTCTCGGTCGAACGTCGCCTGATCGAACCGATCGGAGCCGAAGACGATATTCTCGCGCTCACCGCTCAGGTCGCTGTCTCCCTGAAGCCCTCGCTGGAAGCCCGTGGCGTCGGAGGTCGTATCTTCGAACTGGTCCTGTTCCGCGTCGATGGAAAGGTATTCCGTATTTCCGCAGGGACGGCCCAGCCCCTCAGAGAGCCCAAGCGTATCGCCGCTCTCTTTGCTGAGCGCCTGCAGGCAATCCGCGATGATTTCGATGCCGGCTACGGATTCGAGATCCTTCGTCTCAACGTGCTCCTTCACGAAGATTTCGTGACGTCGCAAGGCGACTTCGAAGCCCGCCAGCAAAAGGATGCATCGCTTGCTGCCTTCGTGGATCGGGTTTCCGCCCGCCTTGGGGAAGACTGCCTGCAGACCTTTCAATTGCGGGAAAGCCACGTGCCGGAAAGAGCTGTCATTGCCGTACCCGTAATCGATCACCTATCCGCTCCAGAGATCAGGGAAGGACATCCTCCACCGGTCAGGAGCGAGCGGCCCATCCGATTGCTGCGCAAGCCGGAACGAATGGACGCCTTTGCCGTCGAAGTCCCCGATGGTGCACCCGCCAGCTTTTGCTGGCGACGCATGCAGCATCGGGTCCTGAAGAGCGAAGGGCCTGAACGGCTGGCAATGGAATGGTGGCTCGATGGGTCGGATGCGCGCGATAGGGATTATTTCCGTATCGAAGACGATCAGGGACGCCGCTTCTGGATCTATCGCCATGGTCACTATGAGCGTGACGCAACACAGAGCTGGTACATGCATGGAGTTATTGCCTGATGCCCGGGTTCTTCGAGATCGGCGCCAAGAGCAATTTTTCTTTTCTGGAAGGTGCATCCAAGCCCGAAGAAATGATCGTCCAGGCTGCAGTTCTGAAGCTTGGAGGACTTGGAATTGCCGACCGCAACTCGGTTGCAGGCGTTGTCAGGGCACATGCCCAGTCAAAGGCGATCCAAAAGAAATTCGAGCGAATGAAAGCCGGGCTTCTGGAGGAGCATGAAAAGAAGGACGTCATTCTCGATCCGATCCGTTTTCAGCCGGGCGCCCGCCTGGTCTTTGCGGATGGAACGCCGGAGATCCTTGCCTATCCGCAGGATCGCAAAGGCTGGGCAAATCTCTGCCGATTGCTGAGCGCTGGCAACCTAAGAGCCGAAAAGGGAAAGTGCATCCTGACGGAAGCGGATCTGATGGAATGGGGCGACAACATGATGCTCGCGCTCCTTCCCGATCCGTCCATTGCCGAAGATGGCAATCACGCGGCGTTCGAAGCTTGCTTGGAACGCTTCCGAAAGCGTTTCCGAAAAAAACTCCACATGGCGCTCGCCCCCGCCTACGACGGCCGCGACAAGCGCATGTTCGCGACCATCTCCATGTTGGCCGATCGCAAACGCATCCCGCTGATCGCCACCAACCAGCCGCTCTACCACGACCCCACCCGTCGCCCCCTCGCCGACATCGTAACATCGATCCGAGAGCACGTTCCGATTCCCCAGGCAGGCTTTCATCTCGCGCCGAATGCCGAGCGCTATCTCAAGGAGGGGGGCGAAATCCTGCGGCTCTTCAGAGACTATTCGCATGCCGTAACGAACACGGCGAGGTTCTTTGGCAGCCTTTCGTTTTCACTTGACGAACTGGAACACAACTATCCCCCCGAGAATGACGAGGGGGAGACGCCTTATGAAACCCTGGAGCGCCTTACCAAAACCGGCGCGGCAAAACGCTTCCCCGGCGGCATACCGGAGAAAGTCCAGCAGAACATCGAATACGAACTGAGCCTCGTTCGCCAGAAGCAATATGAACCATACTTCCTGACGGTCCACCGGATCATCCAACACGCGCGCCACGAGAAAAAGATCCTCTGCCAGGGTCGCGGCTCTGCGGCAAACTCGGTCATTTGCTATTGCCTTGAAATTACGGAGGTCAATCCGGAGAAGAGCACGCTGCTCTTCGACAGATTTCTGTCGATGGACCGTGACGAGCCGCCGGATATCGATGTCGATTTTGAACACGAGAGGCGCGAAGAGGTCATCCAGCATATCTACGAGAAATACGGCAAGGAACATGCCGGCCTGACGGCAGGGGTGACGACCTACCGCACCCGGTCCGCCGGACGCGAAGTCTCGAAAGCCTTTGGCCTTTCGGAGGACGTCCAGTCCGCAATTGGCAGCCTGGTCTGGGGTTGGTCGGAGGAGAAACTATCCGAGCGGGAGGCAAAGGCCGCCGGGCTCGACATTTTCGACCCCATGACTAAGAACGTGCTGAAATACGCATCGGAACTTCTTGGCTTTCCCCGCCACCTCACCCAGCATGTCGGAGGCTTCGTCATTACCAGGGACAGGCTGGATGAAGTCGTTCCAATCATGAAGACGGCAATGCCGGGGCGCTACATGGTCGAGTGGGACAAGGACGACCTCGACAATCTGAAGATCCTTAAGGTCGACATTCTGGCGCTTGGAATGCTGACCGCACTGAAGCGGGCATTCGATCTGCTTCTCCTGCATTACGACGTCAAGAAGACGCTTGCCGATCTCGGCAACGACAAGCATGAAGACGAAGAGCCCGTCTACGAGATGATATGCCGGGCCGATACGCTTGGCGTCTTCCAGATCGAGAGCCGGGCGCAGATGAGTATGCTACCGCGCCTGAAGCCCAAAAAATTCTACGACCTCGTCATCGAGGTCGCCATCGTTCGGCCCGGCCCCATCCAGGGCGACATGGTCCACCCATACCTGAAACGCAGAGAAGAAAAGGCGCGTGGTATCCCAATAGCGTATCCAAGCAAGGAGTTGGAAAGTGTCCTGGAGCGAACGCTTGGCGTACCACTCTTTCAGGAACAGGCGATGCAAATCGCGATTACAGCGGCTGATTTCATGCCGGCCGAAGCCGATCAGCTGAGGCGGGCCATGGCGACCTTCAAACGGACGGGCACCATCGGCAATTTCGAGAAGCGATTCATTGAGGGCATGGCTAAGAAACAATACTCGCGCGATTTCGCCCAGCAATGCTTCAATCAGATAAAGGGTTTTGGCGAATACGGTTTCCCGGAAAGCCACGCCGCCTCTTTCGCCCTACTCGTCTACGCCTCGTCCTGGGCAAAGGCCTACTATCCCGACGTCTTCTGCGCCGCGATGCTGAATTCGCAGCCGATGGGCTTTTATGCTCCCGCCCAGCTCGTCAGGGATGCCCGGGAACATGGCGTTGAGATCAGGCCGGTCGATATCAACGAGTCGAACTGGGATTGTCTGCTGGAAGAGGCCGAATTCGACAAAGGCGCAATTGATTTCCGGCATGCCGCGATGCAAGAGGTCATCCAGACAAAGCGAGCGGTTCGGCTTGGGTTTCGGCAGATAAAAGGGCTGTCGGAAGCGAACATGCAGCAGTTGGTCGCCAACAGAGGCAAGGGCTATTCCTCGATCCGCGATCTCTGGCTGCGTTCGGGCCTGCAAAAGGCAGACATTGAGCGACTTGCCGATGCAGATACCTTTCAATCCGTCGGACTGTCGCGGCGAAAGGCACTCTGGGCCGTGCGGGCGCTCGATGCGAAGAGTGCTGCCGAAAAGCTCCCCCTGTTCGACCAGGTGAGCCACATCGACCTGCAGGTCGAGCCTGAAACACAGCTGCCGGAAATGCTGCCAGGCGAACAGGTCATTGAGGACTACCGTTATCTCTCGCTCTCCTTGAAGGGCCACCCCGTCTCATTCCTTCGCGATGAATTCCGCAAAGCCGGGGTCGTTCGCAATGTCGATCTTCTCACCGTCCCGAACGGCACAAGGGTGACGATCGCCGGCCTGGTCTTGGTGCGTCAGCGACCGGGATCGGCCAAGGGCGTCATCTTCATGACATTGGAAGACGAGACGGGCGTTGCCAACGCCATTGTCTGGAAGAAGGCATTCGAAAGATACCGCGCGATCGTTATGGGGGCACGGCTCGTGAAGATTCATGGCAAGCTTCAGAGCCAGAGCGGCGTGATCCACACTGTCGTTGACCATATCGAGGATATGACACATGCGCTTGGTATCCTGCAGAAGGAAGCCCATCGGTTCGGCGTTAGCGATCGTTCGGATCAAGCGCTGAATCCGACAATGGATCCTCGCCAAAGGAAACTTGCAAACTCACTTGAAAAGGCAGTCATGGAGAAGAGGCTGATTTCAAGCAGCCATTCTGGAGAAACAACTCAAGTCATGCCGAAAGGCCGCAATTTTCATTGAGGGCAGCTCATCGAGCTGCGACCTACTGGATTGCATTATACCTGAAGAGCTTCCTCTTCATTTTCACATGATGCGACGAATGGCCTAGTCCACCGTTCGATTTTTTCTTGACACTTGCCGTCTTCTTTTGCAGAAAAGACGATAGTGAATGTCATGTTTGGAATGACGCCGTGCTTGTCTGCAGCTGCAACTACATAACTGATCACGAAATCCGGGAAGTCATCAACGAACTTCTCGAGCAGGACTGTTGGCAGCTCATCGTGCCTGCAAAGGTATACCACGCCATGGAAAAACGAGGCCGCTGCTGTGGCTGCTTCCCGAATGTGGTCGATATTATCATCCAGACAACCGAGGAATATCACGCCCGTCACCACTCGACGGAAGACGAAATATTTGATTTCATGTCCCGCCTGAGAAAATTCCATGAAGAAAACAGGAGAGTGGACATTGAAAGGCGACAAAAAAGTCATCGAGCGGCTTAACGAGGCCCTCTTTCTTGAACTCGGCGCCGTAAACCAATACTGGGTTCATTACCGACTTCTTGAAGATTGGGGCTATACCAAGCTTGCCAAGAAGGAACGGGTGGAATCCATCGAGGAAATGCATCACGCCGACCGCCTGGTCGCACGCATCATCTTCCTCGAAGGTCATCCCAATCTCCAGACCCTTGCACCGCTTCGCATCGGCCAGAACGTCAAGGAAGTTCTGGAAGCCGATCTTGCCGGCGAATACGATGCGCGTACCGCCTACAAGAAATCACGCGACATCTGTCATGAGGCCGGCGACTATGTCTCGATGAAGCTGTTCGAGGAGCTTCTGGCCGACGAGGAAGGTCACATCGACTTCCTCGAAACGCAGCTCGATCTGCTCGGCAAGATCGGCGAATCGAAGTACGGCCAGCTCAACGCCGACTCCGCCAACGAGGCCGAATAAGATCGCCAATGACCGGCAGCCTTGGCCGCCGGTCGTTCACTCTGCGGCACTCAGATCAGCTAGGTGCCTGAACTCATCGACGACCTGCTCGTAGACAGCCCGTTTGAAGGGCACGATGAGACCGGGCAGGCTTTCCATCGGCTTCCAATCCCAGGCATCGAATTCAGCGGCATGGCCGCCAGGTGGCGGATTGATCGCGATCTCGCTCTCGTCTCCATCGAAACGGAACGCGAACCAGCGCTGCGTTTGGCCGCGGAACTTTCCCTTAAGCCCGATGCCGACCAATTGCGGCGGCAAATCGTAGTTGATCCAGTTCTTGGCTTCCGCGAGCAGCGTCACAGTGCGAATTCCTGTTTCCTCGTAAAGTTCGCGGTAGGCGGCCTGGAGCGGATCCTCGCCCTTGTCCATGCCGCCCTGCGGCATCTGCCAACGCTGCGGCGACCCATCATACTCGGAATTCTCTTCCGGAATCCTTCGCCCCGTCCATACGAGGCCCTGGGGGTTGAGGATCATAACGCCGACGCAGGGGCGATACGGAAGGTCCTCGGCTTTAGCGATCGGCTTGCTCATCGGCTCTCTCTATTCAAGGTCTTTTGGGATCATTGGTCAGCGCGGCAACACCGACAATCTCAATTCCTCGCATGGCGGCTTCCTGCGTCCATTGCGCGATGGCATCAATGCTCTCATCAAAGGCGGCGGCAACGCCGATTGCCTGACCATTGCGCTTTGCGACGCGTTCAAGTTCGTCCAGCTTCCCGATGATGGCGTTCACGTCAAGCTGCTTGTCCAGCTGTACATCGGCAAAGGCATAGGGCATTTCCGTCCCCTTTGCGATCACCGCGGTCTTGGTCTGGGCCGAGGTTCCGTCGTCAAGAAACAGCAGCCCGCGCTTTCCGATATCTCGCATGACCGGCTCCATGGCGTTTGGGTCGGCAAGGAAGCGGCCACCCTGATAGTTCATGATGCCCGTATAATTGGTGATCTCGCCCATCGCACGGTGCAGGCTTTCCATATTCTTCGCAACGGACTTCGACGTCAAAAGCGTGTCGGGTCCGGGATCGTTCGCCGGATAATCAAAAGGCTCAAATGGAACCTGCAGCAGGATCTCGTGGCCACTGCGGCGCGCTTCCTGCATCCAGCGCTGCAAACTGTTGCCGCTGGCAGCGAACGCGAACGTGACCTCCTCCGGCAATTGCTGGATGGCCCGCTGTGTACCGGTCTGGCTAAGTCCGAGGCCACTGACGACGATAGCGATGCGTGTTCCGTGCGCACCGGACCACGGTCGCGCATACTGGTCCATCGGGCGACGCCCGTCCGGCCCGACGATCGGCAGCCGTCCCAACGGCGTCTCTTGCAGAAGTGTGTCATTCGGTATCGCCGCCATCCGTGGATCCTGCCCGACCTGCGAGGCATCGATCAACACCGGGCCATTTGCGTCGCGTTGTCTCGGAGAGTACTTCGTAACGACAGATCCGTCGCCTGTGACCATCTGCTCTACATTCGCACCCGATCTTGGATTGGAGGACACCATGCCATTGGGAACAGCAGCGGATGGAGATTGCGGCGGCACCTGGTTCTGAACGGTGTCTGAAGGAGGCGCGGCCGTCTGGTCTTGCGCCGACGGCGCCTCCCGCTTCAACCCGTCACCGCGAAACGCTGTATAGAGAGACGAAGCCCCGATCAGGACGAGGCAAATCCCGGCGACAACACGACCCGTACGCAAAATGCCGGGCCGCTGGCGCCTGGCCTTGCGGTTCTGTCCCAGAGGTGCGTGCAAATCGGTATTCAAACTTCTTTTCCGCTTCAGAATCAGGACAGCAAAAAGGCGTCAGGCCGGATACACCATCCGACTTGACGCCTAAAATTGCAATTACTTGGCGCTGACGGCCTTGTCCGGATTGGGCGGGAAGGACGGATCGGTCTTCTTGCCGCGAAGCAGGTCAAGTGCGTAGTTGAGCTGGACGTCGTCCTTCGGATCCGGTGGAACATAGGCAACGGAACCGGAGCCCTCGTCCGTCTCGCTCTTGCCCTTGATGTGCCCGCGCAGGCTGGACTCGCCTTCCGTGACCATCTTGCCCTTGAGGTCGTCCGGAAGGGGTTCCTCAACCTTGATATCAGGCGTGATGCCTGTGCCTTGGATCGAGCGGCCCGATGGCGTGTAGTAGAGCGCCGTCGTCAGTCGCAGCGCTCCGTTTTCGCCGAGTGGGATGATCGTCTGAACCGATCCCTTGCCGAACGAGCGCGTACCGAGAACGGTGGCGCGGCGCAGATCCTGCAACGCACCGGCAACGATTTCCGAAGCAGATGCCGAACCGCCGTTGATAAGCACGATCACCGGCTTTCCATCGGTCAGGTCGCCCGGCCCGGCGTTGAAGCGGCGGGTCTCATCCGCATTGCGGCCACGGGTGGAAACCACTTCGCCACGCTGCAGCAGCGCATCCGATACCTGGATTGCCTGATCGAGCAGACCGCCAGGGTTCAGACGCAGGTCGAGGACGTAGCCCTTCAGCTTGTCGGCTGGAACCGTCTTCTTGATCTTCTCGATCGCTTTTTCGAGATCGGGGTAGGTCTTTTCCGTAAACGAGATGACGCGCAGGTAGCCGACATCATCCTCGACGCGCGACTTGACGGCCTGAACCGCGACGACGTCGCGAACGATCGTCAACTGGATCGGTTTATCGGCACCCTTGCGGATCAGAGTGAGCTTGATCGGCGTGTTGACCGGGCCACGCATCTTTTCGACTGCATCTTCCAGCTTCAGGCCGCGGACCGACTGACCATCGATCTCGGAGATATAATCACCAGCAAGCACGCCGGCCTTGGCTGCGGGCGTGTCGTCGATCGGGGTGATGACCTTGACAAGCTCGTCTTCCATAGTGACTTCGATGCCGAGGCCGCCGAATTCGCCCTTCGTCTGGGTCTGCATGTCGGCTGCATCCTTGGCATTCATGTAGCTCGAATGCGGATCCAGCGAAGAAAGCATGCCGTTGATGGCATTTTCGATGAGTTTGTCTTCGGCCGGCGGTGTCACATACTGCGCGCGCACGCGCTCAAAGACGTCACCAAAAACGGAAAGCTCCTTGTAAGTGGAGGCTCCAGCCGCTTCCGCAGGAACACCCGCCGAATAGATAACGCTCATCGCGGTCGCACCCATCAATGCGCCGACCAGAACAAGAGAAGCCCTACGAATCATTGCGTGCCTTTCCAGTGTCTTTAGCGGTCCACCAAGGCCGGGAATCGACCGGTTTTCCATCTTTTCGAAATTCAATGTAAAGCGTTGGACGGTTGGTTTCCAGCGCCAATGCTGTTGCGCTCGCCACTCTTTTTGCGCCCATGGCAGCAAGCGGCTCGCCGGAGAAAACGAACTTGCCCTGGCGCGTGCTGATCGTCTCCATTCCGGAGAGGACGAGGTGGTAGCCGTCGCCGGTGTCGAGGATGATCATTTGGCCGTAGCTGCGGAATGCGCCCGCATAGACAACAAGCCCGTCAGCGGGAGCGGTAACCACCGTTTCCGGATTGGTGGCAAGCGTCATTCCCATCGCCTCATGGCCGGTTCCGTCGGCATCGCCGAACTGGCGGAGGATATCGCCTGCCACAGGCAATTCCAGCTTCGCCTTCAACTCTCCGAAGGGATATGCGGGCGCAATGCGGTTTTTATCAGGCACACCGCTCTCTGCGAGCGCCTTGGCTTGGGCGCGCTGCTCGTCGGTCAAGAGCTTGCGGTTCTCCTCGGCCTGGCGGGCTGCAGCGGCGGCTTCACGAACCGATGCGATCTCGGTTTCCATCGATGCGACCAGATCCTCCAGGCTTGTCGCCTTGCTGGCAAGATCTTCCGAGCGTTTCCTCTCCGCATCCAGTTCCGCGGCGCTGCTGCGGCTCAGCTTTTCGTTCTCGGCGAGAAGCAGGTCCATGCGGCGCTCCTCCTCGATGCTGTTCGTCATCGTTGCGGTGAGGCTGGACTTCTCAGCAGCGCTTGCGGCCTGCAACGAAGAAAGGTTGGCGAGATCGGCGGCGAGCTTGTCGGTCTCCTTTCGGATGCCGGGAACAACCGCGCCAAGCAGGATTGCGCTCCGCACCGAGGCGAGCGCGTCATCAGGCGTGACAAGTAGCGCCGGCGGCGGATTACGCCCCATTCGCTGCAAGGCACCCAGCACCTCGGCCAGCAAGCCGCGCCGCTCATGCAGCGACCCCCGAACCGCGTCTTCCTTTACGCCCAGATTGGCAAGCTTCTTTTCGCTCTCCAGGATCTGTTTCTCGAGCGACTTACGCCGCGTCGCCGAATCGATCAGCGCCTGACGAACACTGCTGGTGTTCTTGTCCAAATCGGCGATGCTCTTTTGAAGCTCGGCAACCTTATCGGACGAGAGGCCAATCGTCTTCGACAAGGCTTCAAGCTGAGCCCTTGTCTCGTCCCGTTTCTTCGCCAGATCGGCCGCCGGATCGGCGGGCGGTTGTGCCACCGCGGTCGTCGTCGCAGCAGCCGCCCCGGATGCTGTCGAGGCCGGCGGTCCGATATCTCTCGACGCGTCCTGCGCGAAGGCGCTGACGGTGAAGGGTCGGTTCGCAATTGCCGTCACAGAGACGCTCAAGCCTGCGGCCAAGGCCGACAGAATGACGTATTTTTGCTTGAACGCACGTGTCGGCATACGAGCTGCGAGATCCTTTAAAATCGCGCGGAGATTAAGCTGATTTGGCATGCTTTGCCAGATCGATTGATGATTCGCGCATACCGCACCGGCTAGGCGCGATGATATGGATGGCCCGAAAGGATCGTAACGGCTCGGTACAACTGTTCTGCGATCAGCGTGCGAACCAACTGATGCGGCCAGGTCATCTTGCCGAGACAAAGGGTGGCATCGGCAAGGTCGTATAGCGACGGATCGAGACCGTCGGCACCGCCGATAGCAATCGTCAGGTCGCGCTTTCCCTGATCGCGATAGTTTCGAAGGAGGCTGGCAAATCCTTCGCTATCCAAGGCCTTGCCCCGCTCGTCCAACAGAACGAGAACGCTCCCATCGGCCAGCGACTTTTGCAGCATCGCCGCTTCGTCACGCTTACGGGTATCGGCATTCGAAGCGCGACTTTCGGCAACTTCGGCCACGCGGGAGAATTCGAGGCCAACCGCAGGGCCGGCCTTGGCAAAGCGATCGAAATAGCGGGCCGCAAGATCTTTCTCCGGGCCGGACTTCAGCCGCCCCACTGCAAAAAGACCAACACGCATCATCCGCTCCCGCAGTTCGGCATAAGGCGACACACACGTGCCGCTGGCCGGGTTCGATCATCCGGCCAATAAAATGCCGTCTATCAGGAGCCGGACGCAGCGTCCAGGCAGCCTGTTAGTGCACCGTTTCCTCGTCCATATCAGGCGCGGCCCACATCTTTTCGATGTTGTAGAACTCGCGTATCTCAGGACGGAAGACATGGACGATGACATCGCCGGTGTCGATCAGGATCCAATCGCCGCCTTCCTGACCTTCGACACGGGCGCTTCCAAGGCCCTCGTCTTTGAGATCAGTCAGCAGGTGGTCAGAGATCGCCATGACATGCCGGTTCGAGCGCCCGGAGACGACGACCATGAAGTCTCCCAGTGCTGATTTTCCAGCGATGTCGATGGTGACGATATCTTCAGCCTTAGAGTCCTCGAGGCTTGTGAGGACGGCGTGCAGGGCGCGGGCGGCAGCATCGGCGCCACGTTCCGGGCTCTTTGGGACAACGGCAAGCGTTTTTCCCTTGGCGTGTACTGTCGTCAGTGCTTTCCCTTTCTCGGAATGACAAAACATGCACATCACTGATTTGGTGACCAAATCATAGTTAAGATAGGCACCAAACCATTAACGTTTCAAGACGCGCACAATCACAAAGCGTGAATGTCCGTCTTAGTAACAAACCTTTGTTGAATGGAGGACTGCATGTTGCCGGCTGTGTACAGCCCCTATGACCGCACGTAAAGTAAGTTCCGTTTCCGACTACAAAAGACCCGTCCGATGAAAAGCCCCGCCGCAGACACACTCACTCCGATTCTTCGCATCAGCTTCCCCCATCAAGACAGGCTCGGGCGCGGCAAGATGGAGCTGCTTGAACATATCAGGGACACGGGATCGATTTCCGCCGCCGGCAGAGCGATGGACATGTCCTATCGTCGCGCCTGGTTGCTTGTCAGCGACATGAACAGGATGTTCCGGGACCCCGTAGTCGAATCGCAGCGCGGTGGGCAGAAGGGAGGGGGTGCGGCTCTAACGCCGTTTGGCGATGAACTCCTTGCCCGCTTTCGAAAGATGGAGCGGGTGATGAAGTCCACGCTTGCGGAGGATCTGGCATGGTTGGAGGACAACAGTAGTCGCTGATCATTGTTCCAGGGCGACAGTCTTTATGACGGCGAAGACCGGCGCCCCGATGCACACGCCGAGCCGCTCCGCCGAGAAGCTTGTAATCCGGGAAAGAATGATATCCCCGCCACAATCGATCAGAACATCGACCGTCGCGTCATCAGCCTGCGTCATGTTCTGAACAGTGCCCTTCAGAATGTTCAACGCGCTGAGTGCTTCGGGCTCTCTCATCGCGAGCATGACATCACGAGAGGGGATCCGGACGCGAACGGCCTTGCCAAGTGTGAGCATCGCTCCCGGGACACGAAGCTGGGCCGATTTTAAGGCAATCGTCGCAATGCAATGCCGTGCGTCGACGCTTTCCACTTTACCTTCGAGGAGAGCACCAGCGTCACGCCGTTCGAAAGAGGCGGGCGGATGGCTCAGCACATCCAAGGCTGAACCGACCGCCTCCACCTTGCCATCCTGCATGACCACGACCTGATTGGCGAGGCGCGCTACCTCGGTGATCGAATGGCTGACATAGACGATCGGAATATCCATCTCGTCGCGCAGCCGCTCGAGATAGGGCATGACCTCGGCCTTTCGGGCATCATCCAAAGCCGCCAGCGGCTCGTCCATCAGTAGCAGACGCGGAGCCGAGAGCAACGCCCGGCCAATTGCCACGCGTTGCTTCTCGCCACCGGAGAGCTTTTCGGGCCTGCGCTCGAGCAAGTTTTCGATGCCGAGCAATGCAACAATTCGATCCAGGCTCTCCGCCGGACCGGCGGCTTTGGCAAACCACCGACCATAGGACAGGTTGTGACGGACGCTGAGATGCGGAAACAGCCGCGCCTCCTGGAAGACATAACCGAACTTGCGGCGATGCTTCGCAACAAAGATTCGCCTGTCGGTATCCGTGACGACCTCGCCGTCGAGGATCACCTGTCCATCGTCGGGCCGCGCCAAACCGGCAATGATACGGATCATCGACGTCTTGCCGGAACCGGAACGACCGAAAAGCGCTGTGATACCGCACTCCGACGTAAAGGCGGCATCAAGCGCGAAGGCACCAAGCCGCTGCTTTGCTTTCACGACGAGCGTCATTCCGGATCGATCCTCCGACCGGCGATGCGGGAGAGGAATTCCGAGGCAAGCAACGCGACCATTGAGATGGCGATGGCGACGAGGGTCAATCGCAAAGCGCCGGCATCACCGCCCGGCACCTGCGTGAAGGAATAGATCGCGGACGAAAGCGTCTGCGTCTCGCCCGGAATGTTGGAGACGAACGTAATCGTCGCCCCGAACTCTCCCATCGCTTTGGCAAAGGAAAGGATCATGCCGGCAATGATCCCAGGGAGCGTCAGGGGTAGCGTGATCGTCAGAAAGACCAGAATTGGGCTGGCTCCCAGCGTGCCGGCTGCCTCCTCCAATTTTCGATCAACCGCTTCGATCGAAAGCCGGATGCTGCGCACCATCAAGGGAAAGGCCATGACCCCGCAGGCAAGTGCTGCACCTGTCCAGCGGAAAGATAGTACGATACCGAAATACTGATCGAGAAAACTGCCGATCGGCCCGCGCCGCCCGAAAAGGATCAATAAAATGAAGCCCGTGACGACAGGGGGCAGGATCAGCGGCAGGTGAACGACACCGTTGAGAACCGACTTACCCCAAAACCGCCCGCGCGCGAGCAGAAGGGCGACCCCGATGCCGAACGGGAGACTCGCCAGCATCGCCACCACTGACACGCGCAGGCTGAGCAAGATCGCCGTCCATTCATCATTGCTCAGGCCGAGCGCATCCAAGCTGTTTTCTCCAAAAATGGGAGGCCCGGTCGGACGGGCCTTCTCACGCTATGTCTTCATGCGAAAATTCGCAATCATTTCAAGATGGTGAAGCCTTGCTCGGTAAAAAAATGAGCCGCCTTTTCCGATTTCAGAAATTCCAGGTAAGCCCTAGCATCCGGGTTCTTGCTCTCGGAGAGAATGGCAATCGGATAAATGATCGGCGGATGCGAGTCCGCTGGGAACGTGCCGACGACAGCAACGCCCGTATCCGCGGCGGCGTCGGTCTGGTACACGATGCCATAAGGCGCCTCGCCGCGCGAGACCAGGGCGAGCGCGGCACGAACGCTCTCGGCACCGGCGACCTTGGCCTCAACCGAGGGCCACACGCCAAGCGCTTCGAGTGCAGCCTTGCCATACTTGCCGGCCGGCACAGACTTCACCTCGCCCATGGCGAGTTTACCGTCACCGAGCAGAGCAGCGAGGTCAAAACCCTTCTTGATCTCGACCGGCTTGGCGTGATCCTTGGTTGCGACAAGTACGATCCGGTTACCCAACAGATTTGACCGGCCGTCGACCCTGATCAGGCTCTTCTTCGCAAGATAGTCCATCCAGTCCAGGTCGGCGGAGATGAAGATGTCGGCAGGCGCGCCGCCTTCGATCTGCTTTGCAAGCGCCGAGCTCGCAGCATAGGAGGCAACGGCTTCCTTACCGCCGTCCTTTCCCCAGGCGGCGTTCGCTTCATCGAGCGCGTTCTTCAGGCTGGCCGCCGCAAAAACAGTGACCTTTTCCGCAGCTGCTGCAGGCGTTGCGGCAACACCCAAGAAGACTGCCGAAATGGCAGCAGCGGCAAATTTGATCCATTGGCGGCGACTGCGCATGATCTCTCCCGAACCTCGAAGTATCCGGAGAAATATAACGTTGCCAGCGACTTGGCCAGCGTTATATTTTCGTAAGCATAACCATCTGGTCGCTCGCCAACCCCGCACTTCACGCATTCGTGAAGTGCATGGCTGAGCAATGCCACTCCTTGAAACCGCGAAAACGACGCTTAAATTCTAGGGGAATGCTTGCAGAGAGCGTGAGGCTTCGGCAGAAATCGTTGAGAATGCAAAAGAAATGAGCAAACTGGAAACGGTTTCCAGTTAGAGCCATGCTCATGACGCATTGCTGCAATGCAATGGACTCGCTTCAAAAATCCGAGGACTATGATACAACACACTCATCGAACGGCGATCTCCTCCTCCCAAAGCCGTTGGATATGGATCGGCAACACTCCTCCTCCCAGTTGTCGATCAAGTTTATAAAGCCCGACGGATCTCCTCCCCCGTCGGGCTTTTCATTTGCGCTCTCCCGGAAAATCGAACTTATTTCACCGCACTGTTCGTGGCGCGGATGGCGGTCGAGCTAAGGCCGGATCGAGGACCGTGTATGAACGTCCAGGCTGGTGCCCGCCGCTTCCAGAGCGCGCGGGAATCGTCCTCATCGATGCGAGCGAAATCAAATGTCCTCGCCATCTTCGACGACAGAAACGACAGCGTGGAGCCCGGCCGGTCGATAACGGCAATCGGAAATGTGTTGACGATGTCCTGCCAGCGTTGCCACAGATGGAAAGTCTTCAGGCTGTCCGCCCCCATGATCCAGATGAAATGGACATGCGGGTTGCGCGCTTTGACGCGCGCCAACGTGTTCGCCGTGAAGCTCGTCGCGAAATCACGCTCGAACGCCGTGATTTTGATCGAGGGATGTCGGGTAAGCCGCTCGCTCAAAACGATGCGTTCGGCAAGCGGCAGTAGATGCCGCCGATCCTTCAGCGGATTGCCGGGAGTGACCATCCACCACAACTGGTCGAGGCCGAGGCGCTTGATTGCGATTTCGGCGACCAGCGCGTGTCCCTCATGCGGCGGATTGAACGAACCGCCGAAAAGACCGACCACCATGCCCCGTTCGCTATGCGGCATGCGAAAACAACGTCGGTCGATCTCGTCGTTGATCACGTCAGGGCCGGGTCTGTCCGGTGCCGTGCACGCGGTATTTGAAGGATGTCAGCTGCTCGACGCCCACAGGGCCGCGAGCGTGCATCTTGCCGGTCGCAATGCCGATCTCGGCACCCATTCCGAACTCGCCGCCATCGGCAAATTGCGTCGATGCGTTGTGCAGCAGGATCGCCGAATCAACCTCGGTGAAGAACCTCTCCACCACGGTTGGATCGTCGGCAATCACGGCCTCGGTGTGATTGGAGGAGTAGGTCTGGATATGCTGGATCGCACCGGAAATGCCATCGACGACGGCGACCGAAACGATGGCATCCAGATACTCTGTCGACCAGTCTTCCTCCGTGGCGGGCTTCACGCCAGGCATTGCCTGAACAACGGCAGCTGAACCGCGGATCTCGCAACCGGCTCCCGCCAGGGCTTCCAGCAGCGGACGAAGATGTGTATCGGCTGCAGCACTATCGACGAGAATGGTCTCCACTGCACCGCAGATACCCGTGCGCCGCATCTTCGCATTGACGACGATCTCCTTCGCCATACGGAGATCGGCGGACGCGTCCACATAAATGTGGCAAAGCCCCTCGAGGTGCGCGAAGACGGGCACTCGGGCCTCGTTCTGAACGCGCGCCACAAGACTCTTGCCGCCACGCGGAACGATAACGTCGATTGCACCATCCAGTCCGCGCAACATCGCGCCGACGGCGGCCCTATCGGCCACCGGCACGAGCTGAATGGCATGTTCTGGAAGTCCGGCGGCGTTCAAGCCCTGTACGAGGCAGGCATGGATTGCCTGCGAAGAACGCCGAGAGTCCGAACCACAACGCAGAATGACCGCATTGCCGGCCTTCAGGCAAAGCGCACCCGCATCCGCCGTCACGTTCGGACGGCTCTCGAAAATCACCCCGATGACGCCGAGCGGTGTGCGAACGCGCTCGATCTTCAAGCCATTCGGCCGCTCCCAGGCTGCGACCACCTCGCCGACCGGATCCTTGAGGGCGGCAATCGCACGGATACCTTCGGCCATGTCGGCAATACGCTTTTCGGTCAAAGTCAAACGATCGACGAAGGACTCGAGCATATCAGTGCCGGCGACATCCTTAAGATCCTTGGCATTCTCCGAGAGGATGTGATCCTTGCCGGCGAGGATCGCATCTGCCATGGCATTCAACGCCCTGTTCTTCGCCTCGGTGGATGCAAAGCCCAAAGGTCGCGCCGCGGCCTTGGCCTTGCGGCCGATGTCGTTCATCAGCACGTCAATGTCAGGGCTCTGCGCAACGGTATCAAGCATAGCTTGCGTCCTTCTTCTGCCTTTCTGATTTTGATTTGATCTGCGAGGTCATCACCATGTCGTCGCGATGGATCATCGCCGCGCGTCCCGCGTATCCGAGAATCGCCTCGATCTCCGCAGACTTGCGGCCGGTGATCTGGCGTGCCTCTTCGGCATCGTAGCCGACAAGCCCTCGCGCGATCTCGCGGCCGTGGGGGCCGACGATCGCCACCGTATCGCCGCGGCTGAACAGCCCGACAACCTTGCGCACGCCTGCGGGAAGCAAGCTCTTGCCGGCACCGAGCGCAGCAACGGCGCCCTCGTCAACGTGAAGTTCACCCGCCGGCTGCAGCTGGCCCGCAATCCAGGTCTTTCTCGCTGTGACCGGCGTGCCTGACGGCGCAAACCACGAGGAACGCGCCCCACTCTCGATTGCAGAGAGCGGACTGTCCGATTTACCGGAGGCAATGATCATTGCGCAGCCAGCCGTCGTGGCGATTTTTCCGGCATCGATCTTGGTGCGCATGCCGCCACGCGACAGCTCGGACGCAGCGCCACCCGCCATGGCTTCGATCTCAGGCGTGATCTCAGCGATCGTGGCGAGAAACTCCGCCTGGGGATCGAGATGCGGCGGCGCCGTATAGAGACCATCGATGTCGGATAGCAGAATCAGCAGATCGGCGCCGGTCATCGTCGCGACACGCGCAGCCAGACGATCATTGTCACCGTAGCGAATTTCGCTGGTGGCAACGGTGTCGTTCTCGTTGATGATCGGCACGGCACCGATCTTTAAAAGCTGATTGATGGTGGCGCGCGCGTTCAGATAGCGGCGGCGCTCTTCGGTGTCGCCGAGCGTCAGGAGAATTTGGCCGGCAACGATCTCGTCCCTCGACAGGCTTTCTGACCAGGCACGCGCCAGGGCGATCTGGCCGACGGCCGCCGACGCCTGGCTTTCCTCCAGCTTCAGCGCGCCCGAAGGCAGGTCGAGGACCGACCGGCCGAGCGCGATCGCGCCCGAGGAAACAACGAGGATGTCAACGCCCTTGGCTTTCAGCGCCGCAATATCGCGGCACATCGCGTCCAGCCATGCCTTCTTCAGACCCGTCTTGCGATCGACGAGGAGTGCCGAGCCAATCTTGATGACGACGCGCCGATAGCGCTGCAGCGACTTACGCGTCGTCATTCGCCTCGCCTTCATCATCCGACACCATGTCGCGGTGGCGAAGCTTTGGTGCCTTGGCAAGCTTTTCCGCCGCACCGGCATTCGCCTCGACGATGATATCACGCAGGGCACGCAACACTTCGGTCATGCCCTTGCCAGTCGCAGCCGAAATCTGGAACGGTGTCCTGCCGCAAGCCTTGGCAAGTTCCTTCGTTTTCTTCTTCAGTGTTGCATCGTCCAGTACGTCGATCTGCGAAAGCGCAACGATCTCGGCTTTGTCGGTCAGGTCGTTGCCATAGGCTTCGAGCTCCGTCTTGACCGTCGTATAAGCCTTGCCGACTTTTTCCTCCTGCGCAGACACGAGATGCAGCAGCACGCGCGTGCGCTCGACGTGTCCGAGGAAGCGATCGCCAATGCCCACGCCTTCATGCGCGCCTTCGATCAACCCGGGAATATCAGCGAGAATAAACTCCTGCCCGTCGATAGTGGCCACGCCGAGGTTTGGGTGAAGCGTCGTGAAGGGATAGTTGGCGATCTTCGGTCGGGCACGCGTTACAGCTGCAAGAAAGGTCGACTTACCGGCATTTGGCAAACCCACGAGGCCGGCATCGGCAATCAGCTTCAGATGCAGCCAGACCGTCTTTTCTTCGCCGGGCAGACCCGGATTTGCCCAATCCGGCGCCTGGTTGACCGACGACTTGAAATGCGCGTTGCCGAAACCGCCATTGCCGCCCGTCGCGATCCGGAACCGTTGCCCCTCTCTCGTCAGGTCGCAGATCAATGTTTCCTGGTCCTCTTCGAGAACCTGCGTGCCGACCGGAACCTTGAGTGTAACGTCATCGCCGTTGGCGCCGGTGCGGTTTCTACCCATACCGTGCGTGCCGATTTTAGCCTTGAAGTGCTGCTGGTAGCGGAAGTCGATCAGCGTGTTGAGACCATTGACCGCCTCGACCCACACATCGCCGCCGCGTCCGCCGTCACCGCCGTCGGGGCCGCCGAACTCGATGAACTTCTCGCGCCGGAAGGAGACACTGCCCCCGCCGCCGTCTCCGGACTTGATATAGACCTTTGCTTCGTCGAGAAATTTCATTTTACTTCCATTGTCCAGTGGCAGCTCATCGCCCCTCTTGCCGCTTTCGATATAGGCGGTTCAATCGGAGGTCAAAGGGTTATCGTGAAGTTTGCGAGCTATAACATACAGTACGGCTTCGGTCTTGATGGCATCTACGACCTCGACCGAATCGCTGCGAGCCTCGAGGGCGGCGACATCATCGCGCTCCAGGAGGTGACCCGAGGCTTCGTTCGCAACGATTATGCCGACATGGTTGCGGACCTTGCCGCGCTTTTTCCCAACCATTTCTGGGCCTATGGACCGGCATGTGATCTGCATGTCGAGGAGGCTTCCGACGGTTGGCCGCCGCGCGGAACCCGTTTCCAGTTCGGAAACATGGTGCTCTCGCGCTGGCCGATCCTGTCGACCCGAACATTGCTTCTGCCACGCAGCCGAACGATCTCCAAGATTAATCTCCAGCGTGGGGCGACTGAGGCCGTTATCGGGACGCCTGCCGGCGCGCTGCGTGTTTATTCGGTGCATCTTGATCATGTCTCCATCGACGAGCGCGGCCGGCAGCTTTCCCACCTGAACGAGCGCATCAATGCCTTTGTTACCGAGGGCGGGTCGCTCACGGGTTCCGCAGAATTCGATATTAGCGATCCGCCGCTGCCCGAGGACTATATCGTCATGGGAGACTTCAACATGACGCCGGAATCGCCGGAATATTGCATTTTCGCCGGCGCCTGCGACGGCTATTACGGCCGCGTCCCGCGTATTGGCACGCCCATCGACGCACTTGCGGCCCTGAAGCCCTACACGCCCGGCAGCTATAGCTGGATGGATCCGAAGGATCACGGCAAACGTATGCATCTTGATTACTGCTTTGTCAGCTGCGGCGTTGCTGGCCGCCTGAAATCGGCAAAGATCGATACGAATTCGGTCGGCTCCGATCACTTTCCCGTCTGGGTCGAGATCGAGGCGTAGGGGTCGAGGCGTCCCGATGTATCGGGACGCCTCCTTTTCATCTCAAGCGATCCTGGCCTGTTGCAGGGCACCTGGCTTCAGCATCGTCTCGACATGCGTCACCATAGTGTTGCGCGCGAAGCTGTAGATTTCGCTGCAACCGGTCATCCGGAAGCCAAGCTTTTCCTGCAGCTTCAGCGACGCCGGGTTGTCGGCGAAGACACCGGAATGGACCGCTATCTCAGGCATGCGGCGCGAAAAGCGCCCCAACACAGCCGATACCGCCTCGCTCATGTAGCCCCGCCGCCAGTAGTAGCGATTCAGCCAATAGCCAAGGTGCCAAAGTCCATGGCGGAGCTCGACCGAGACGACGCCGATATGAGCATCGTCGCCGGCCGTGATGGCAAACTGCCAATCGGGCATGCCGCCGGCCGTCACCGGCACCAGCCAGTCGAGCGCGTCCTGCCTGTCGTAGGGAGCAGGAACGCGCGCGAGCATCCGGGTGACGGCGAAATCGGACAACGTGTCTGCGATAGCATCCGCGTCACTCAGCCTGTGCGGGCGCAACACCAGCCGATCCGTTGTGATGACCGACAGCGAACCGGGCGTCATCGACTGGCTCCTGGGTCTTTGAAGACTGATCGCGTTCATAAGACGCTCCCCCAGCTTCTCAACGACATCCAGGTCTTGCGATCGAGCCTGTACCACTCGACCGGCACGTTGCTGCCAAGCGCCAGTGATGCCGCCAGCCCCGATCCCTGGAACTGGAAACCGCACTTCTGGATGACCCGCCGCGAAGCGACGTTCATGACCCGGCAACGGGCATCGATCTGATCGACATCCTGCCTTGTACGGAAGACCATATCGACCAGAGCATGGCATGCCTCGGTCATAAAGCCTTGATTCCAGTACGGTTCTCCAAGCCAGTAACCAATCTCGACAGTCCGCCCGTCGAGATGCGGTTCGACCCCGCAGCAACCCACGAATGCGCCGTTCTCCGCCTTGGTAATCGCATAGACGCACTTGCCGATCTCGCCGTTTTTCGTGCGACGCACGAAGTCGGCGGCATCATTGGCCGTGTACGGGTGCGGCATACGCGACACCATGGTGGCGACTTTGGCGTTGTTGGCAAGATGGGCAAGGGCGTCGATGTCTTCTTCGTGCGGCGCGCGCATGACGAGCCGTTCCGACAATAAGACAGGGCAATCGGTCCTTAACCGTTCCGGCCTCAGCCGATCCTTGGGAGACCGCTGGTCTTCCCGGGGAGACCGCGATTGGCCTTCCCTCAACAATTCGCCTTGCATGTTCAGTCCTCCTTCGTTGGACAAGAAAAAAGGGGAGATGGCGCCCCATCTCCCCTGTTTTCTGGACTGAACCTGATACGCTCAGCCGGGTCGATGAGACGCCGGCTGTTTTAGAGCGCTACCGGCTTATTCCGCTGCTTCCGCTTTCGGCATTACAGACACGTATACGCGACCGTTGGCCTTCGTTCGGTAGTTCACATTGCCGGCGGTGAGAGCAAAGATCGTGTGATCCTTGCCGAGGCCGACGTTGGAACCCGGATGCCACTGCGTACCGCGCTGACGCACGATAATGTTGCCTGCGATGACGGCTTCGCCGCCGAACTTCTTCACGCCAAGGCGCTTGGATTCGGAATCACGACCGTTGCGCGATGAACCGCCAGCTTTTTTGTGTGCCATTGGAGTTCTCCTTTAAACCTTAAAGTCCCGTGATCTTACTTAGCAGCCACGATGTCCGTAATACGGACAACGGTGTGATGCTGGCGATGGCCGCGCGTACGCTTCGAGTTCTGACGACGGCGCTTCTTGAAGGCGATGACCTTCTTGCCGCGGTTGTGCTCGACCACTTCGGCCTTGACGGAAGCGCCCTTGACGAAGGGAGCACCAATCGCAGCGTCGGCGCCTTCGCCGATTACGAGGACTTCGGTGAATTCAATTGCGTCGCCAGCGGTTGCTTCAAGCTTCTCGATGGTCAGCACGTCGTTTGCTGCCACACGGTACTGCTTACCGCCGGTCTTGATGACTGCGAACATTTTTTATCCTTTCATGTTCGTTCCGGCTCATACCCGCAACAAGCAGGTGGCCGTCTTTTTATCAGTCGAGGTTAAGCAGGGATTTCAGAGGCTTTCGCCCAGAACTCTCGCTGCCGGTGATCCGCCCCGCGCGAACGCGAGACTGGCAAGGCGCGGACTTATCCACACCTATTGCGAAGCCGAGATACGCGAGGCCAAAAACACTGTCAAGGCAAAAGGATGAAAACCTTTGAGATTTCGTCTTGCCAGCCCGTCATTCTCTCGCTAAGAGAACGCCCGCGCCGAACAAGCGCCGACCAGACCGCGGAGAGGTGGCAGAGTGGTCGAATGCACCGCACTCGAAATGCGGCATACCTGCAAGGGTATCGTGGGTTCAAATCCCACCCTCTCCGCCATTTGGGCTTGGGTTGCCAGCATCTTCCCGACCATTCTCATACTAATTCGGTTTGGCTGCTGTCGCGGGTATCCGTTTGGGCCACACTGTCGGCACGACCTGCCTATTTTGCTACCATGATTGATGGCATTTCGGTCTTTGAACGGGCTAGCGCTGCTGCCTTGCCATGCACACCCTATCTTCATCGGGATCTAGGCTGCTTCCGTAAATCCTAGAGCCGCTGAAGCAACTCCATCTTGGCCGGGCTATTTGCGGTCGAGGTAGCCACCCTTAAATCTAACTCAGCGTAATTGTTCGCTCGTGTCCTTCGCTGCTCGTCTCCTATGATTAAAGTCAAAATCGAACTTGGAGAGCGGCAGGTGTCTCAGACAGCGAAAAGGTCCAGCGTCTCACCCGGCGGCTTGGAGCAGCAGGTGGCGGCGGAGGGTATCAGGAGAGAGCTACTCGTAGAGGGGAACGACGTAGTCGGCCAGGTAGGCCTCGAAGTCCGCCGTCGTTCGAATCCGGTCGATCACCTCGAGGAAGGCGACGGCCATTAGTTCCGTGTCGGCTTCCGGAACGATATCGTAGCCATTCGTTCTCAGGAAGATGAAGCCACCGTCGAAGCCGGTGCGTTTATTGCCCTGTTCAAACGGATGCGCCCTTGCGATTGCTTCCATATAGGAGACCGCAAGCGTGAGGGCGTCGACGCCAGGCTCGTATTCCCAAAGATTCTTGGGGCGCGCGCCAGCGCGCCGTCCAGCTTTTCAGGAAACAGGAGAGCGTGATTCTCACCTGTTTCCGTGATATTGGCGATGTTGATGTCGATGATGACCTGCGTGGGCAGCCAGTAGGGTTCACTTGGCAAGGATTGCATGAACCTTCGGGAAGCGCTTCATCGCCAGAGCGATCAGCGCGGCATGATCGACGGTAGCCTGCGCAGGGCGCGGCTCAAACGTCTTCCGAGGCTGATTTGCGGTGATAGCTTTTACTGCGCACATGATCCTTACCCACTTTCTAGGGTTTCTCTGTGTAACACCGCATACGAGCGCGCGCAATTGCTATTGCAACGGCGCCACTTACTTTACGGAGTCAAAATTAACGAGCCTACAAACCAATGGTTCCGTAGGCGCATTTTCTTAGAATATATCTAATATAGTGACATTGAATACGTGACGCCACCGCACATGTGGAATCGCCGGAGGTCTCTGATGGCCGAAACACCATGCGCCGACGCGGCACCTTGGCGACCTGGCCTACAGCCTGCTTTACCCGCCGGCCTGAAGATAGCCGCGGCAAGGCGCGTTCCACGGTTTTCCCGCAGCCTCTGGTTTTCGTCAAGCTTGGATCTCGTCGCCCAAATTTGGCTAGGGCCACATTCTCGGCACGACCAAGTATTTGCCCCGCATTCCAATACTCAGGATCTACCGGCTGGCGATGTCTGGCCGCATGTAAGCGAATGTTCGCTAGTTTAACATGAGGCTCAGACGTGTTAAGAAAATGCGTTTTTTTTAACTCATTGAGTCGCACATGTTAAAGCCGACCTACTCCTTGCCAGATCTTTCTAAACTCTACGACTTGGAGACCATTGAGGTATTGAAAGCACTCGCCTCCGCGAACAGATCGCTCGCTGAGCTGAAAGGGCGAGCGGCTGCGATACCGAACCAAGGTATCCTGATCGATACCCTGGCACTACAAGAAGCGAAGGCCAGCTCAGAAATCGAAAATATCGTCACGACGCAGGATGAACTCTTTCAAGCGGAGCTATTTCCGGAAGGTCCAGAGTCTCCAGCAGCAAAAGAGGTCTCCCTATATCGCGATGCGCTTAAGTATGGCTTCGATAAACTCACCCAGTCTGAGGGTCTGCTGCCCAATTCAACAATCGTCGGCATGTTCCGTCTCCTCAAGCAGCGGGACGATGGTTTCAGGCAAACTCCAGGCACTGCGCTGAGGAACGATCGGACTGGCGAGATTGTCTATATCCCGCCACAAGATCAGCGAGAGATTGCTTTCGCTATGGATGCCTTAGAGCGGTTCATCAATGACGATCGGTTGTCACCGCTTGACCCGCTCATCAAGATGGCGCTGGTGCATCACCAATTTGAGAGCATACATCCGTTCCCGGATGGAAACGGCCGCATAGGGCGTATTTTGAATGTGCTCTATCTGACACGCGCCAATCTGCTCGAAACCCCTATTCTCTATCTTAGCCGGGCAATCAATAACTCGAAGGGCGAGTATTATCGGCTGCTTCAACATGTGCGCGACACCGCCGAGTGGGAAGGTTGGCTGGTTTACATGCTCAAAGCTGTTGATGAGACAGCAAAGACGACTCTCGATCTCATCGAAAACATTCGCGAGCAGATATCGACAACCAAGCGAAGACTTCGGGAAGAGTTCCCGAAGCTATATTCGCAGGATCTTTTGAATAACCTATTCAGGCATCCTTACACGCGGATCGACTATGTGCAGCAAGAGTTAAATGTCACTCGACAGACTGCTGCTCGCTACCTTGATACGTTGGCGGACGCAGGTTTTGTTAGCAAACATCAAAGCGGCAGAAACAATTACTATATAAACGATCGGCTGGTCGCCCTCTTTTTGAAAGTCTCCGAGTAATAGAACACACTCAAGACAGCGGCTTCGGCGAGACATTGATGCCGTTTTGGTGCGGGGAACGAGAAGGGCAGTGATGTCGAAGCTCCGGCCCCGGGTGCCGGGAGAACAATCCGGAGCGACCCTTCATGGCCCTCTGCCGGCACGAAGCCTCTCGGCCGGCCATCGAAGGGCTTTCGCCGCGTGTTCAATCGAAACAATTGAATTTACTATGGTGTATTTATTTACTTTGATTAGTGCGCGTGTTATTGCTTAATGTATCATTTGAAGTTCTTGCCGTTTCTTCGATTGCGGAGAATTTTTGGCAAAGTGACTGCAGTTTTACTGCGCTTTCAGCAATCATCGCAATGCCACCGATCTAATCACACTGCCCTCTGAACAGCGTTCCGGAGAGAGACGCCAGATCGTATCCGGAGGGCAGCTTATGACGGCAAAGCTCCACGTTAATGACGGAACGGCCCCGAACTGGTGGGATAGCCAGGCAATTTGGGTTGTTCCTGGAAATGATCCACTATTGGAGAGGGCCACGACATCATGACCGATACAGCAGAATTTGAGATCTCGGTTCGAGATGACGCAACTCAGGCAGATCGGGAGAATGCGGAACGTTCGGTTGCGGCACTTGTAGCTCGTTCAGTATCGGCAGTGGCACAGGAACGTGCCGCCGAAGCGGACCTGGCGGAGTTGACCGACCCACTACGCAGGCCATTTATGAAGTTGATCCAGGAAGCCCCCCCTTCCCCCGAGACCCTCGAGAAGCTCCGCACCCACCAACTCATGCAAGCCTACAAGATGGACGCGCTTGAGCAGGCCCCATTTACCGGGACATACGACGCTTTGGTGCCGCAAGATGTTTTAAGCAACACGCGATCTTTGGGGTTTGTCCCACCGTATGACTTCAGCTGGGCCTGGCATGACGGCAGCGGACACCCCCCGTTCAACCAGGTTCTCGACCGACCTAGCGGTAGCGTCGGTCTGGACGCCCGATCAGGGTCACTTCCTGGCGGCGCATCTGGATTTATCAACGCCCATGTGGGTTTTGGAGTGTTCCTCAGGTCCGATACGACAGGGCAGCGGTTCCCGCATGCAGTCCTCAATCCCGGTCGGTTCAGTTTCGCGGCGAGAGCGGTCGGAGTCGGGAGTAACGCCACGACCGAGGGCGGTTTTGAGCTCACCGTATTCGAGGACGGGCAGTTCTTGACCGGCGCCAGCCGCCGATTGTGGCGCGCCAGAGTCAGTGGCTCAGTCTTTGACCCGGACGAATCCACGTCCGGATCGCAGGGGCCGCAGGTGATGGCCGGGCCTGAGCTCGCGTTCACCATAAAAGCACGGTCATGGGTATACATTCAACGCGGGCATTTGGGTGTTCAGTGATCGATCAATCGGCATCGGTGCGGGAGCGGTGCAGTCTCTGTTACAGGGCGTTGTGACCAGAATGTGGGTCTTTGGCTGAGCTCCGCAGCTGGCTGGCGAAGGTCTGCATAGGGCTTGCCTGTCGACATCTGCGGGGAGGTCTCCAGGGGGGCGGGTGCCGAACTCTGCCCGCCTTCGCCCGGATGCCGGGTCTCGTTTCGGAGTTCTTCATTGACCTATCCGCGGTCGCGCCACATCAGGTCTGTCGTCCGCTACCCGCACGACCACCTCAGGCGCGAGAGCCTCCGGCGCAGGCACATCCGTTCGCTGCGCGTGCGCCAGGACGATGCGACTCAGCGTCCTTCGTTTCGAGACCTGTTGGCAACGCCGAAGTGATAGGTAGATGTTCGTTATGCGCCGGGGTAGTCCTTGGCTTCCTCCCAGGGGCATCCTACGGGTGATCTTCAGCACCGATGGGAGATCACATGGCGACGATCCGCAAACTTAGAGGACGCTGGCAGGCACAGGTTCGCCGGCGCGGCATGAAACCCCGCTGCAAGTCCTTTGATACGAAGCTGGAAGCGGAGAAGTGGGCGCGTGACCTGGAGGCCCAGGTCGATCGCTTCGGTGCCGCGCCCGACACCCGGATCTTGGAGAGCACAACGCTCGGTGAGCTCCTGGAGCGCTACCAGCGCGAGGTCTCGCCGACGAAGCGAGGCGCTCAGTGCAGGAGATCCAGCGGATCGACGTCCTGCGGCGCCATGAGCTTGCTTACCGGACGATGATCGGATTGAGCCAACAAGACATCGCCTCGTTCCGCGATGAGCGTCTCCGCACCGTAGCTCCATCTACCACTGTTCGCGAGCTCGCTCGAACAAGCCTGGCGACGTCTCCTTGCGCGATCGAACGTCAAGGTTCTGCGCTTCCACGATCTCCGCCCCGAGGGCGTAAGTCGTCTTTTCGAGCGCGGTCTCAACGTGATCGAGGTTTCTACGATCAGCGGGCACAATGAACTGCGAATGCTCCGGAGATACGCACACCTCAGGGCGGCGAGAGCTTTTCCCTTGGTGGATTGGCGCACAGGTTAATTTCAAATAGCATTGACTAATTGATTAGTGTTGGCTATTTGATTGCTCATGACCGAGGCCGAAACCATAACTGCTGTCATGCGCGCCCTTGCTGATCCCACGCGGCGGGCCGTGTTCGAGCGCATCGTCAATTCCGACGAGATCACCGTCGTTGAGTTGACCCGCGGCAGCAGTGTGACGCAGGGCGCTATCTCGCAACATCTCAAGTCCTTGAAACAGGCCGGCCTTGTTTGCGAGCGCCCCGAGGGGCGCAATGTCTATTATCGTGCCCAGCCCGACGGTCTGGAGCCGCTAGCCGACTGGATGAGCGACTATGGCGTATTCTGGCGCGAACGCTTCGCCAATCTGAGAAACCTACTGAAGGAAATTGACCCATGAACCACGCCGTGAATCCGGACACGCAGGCCATTGTGGTCGACGACGTCTTCCCGCACGCGCCCGCAGTCATCTGGAAAGCCTTGACGAGCGGCGAGCTCATCGGCCGTTGGCTGATGGCGCCGACAGGCTTCGAGCCTGCGGTCGGCAGCCATTTCACCTTTCAAACCAAGCCGGCAGGCGAATGGGACGGCACCATTCATTGCGAGGTGCTGGAGGTCGTGCCGAATGAGCGTCTGTCCTATGCGTGGAAGGGCGGCCATGAGGGCAATGACGGCTATGGCTCGAAACTGGAGACCGTGGTCACCTTCACCCTCTCCACGGCCGAGACGGGCACGCGCCTGCGCCTCACCCATTCCGGCTTCGTGCTTCCGAAGAACGACACCGCCTACCGCAACATGAGCGAAGGCTGGAAAAAAGTGGTCAAGAATCTCGACAGAGTGGTCGCCGAAGAGGCGTCTTCGCAAAGGCTGCATTGAAGCAACAGGAGAACGACATGAACACGCCCTATACCGGTGGTTGCGCCTGCGGCGAAATCCGCTACGAGATATCAGGCGAACCGGCCGTCATGGTTGACTGTCAGTGCCGGCAATGTCAGCGCGACAGCGGCACCGGACATCAATCGCACCTGACTTTTGTTGCGGCTGAGGTGAAGGTCGAGGGAGAAGCATCGCATTGGCAGACCGTCGGCGATGGCGGAACCGTCAAGCGACGTGCCTTCTGCCCGACATGCGGTTCGTCCGTGCACATGACATTTCCCGACATGCCGGATGTGTTCATCGTCACGCCGGCAAGCCTCGACGACCCAAGCCGCTATAAGCCACAGCTGGTGTCCTGGACCGCGGCCGGACATGCCTGGGATCACCTCGATCCGGCACTGCCGAAATTCGACAAGATGCCGACGACGTGAAACATCGAGGTTGCCATCCGCGATTGGGGGCTGCCGCTTAGCCGCATTGTGGTGAAGCTCGTCCGCCGTCCGGCAATCCGAAACGAGCGCAGCCGGCGCCTGACCGGTGACGAGGAGCAAGGTCTGCTCGATGGCTGCGACGCCGGACAGATCCCATCCTCAAGACGATCGTCATTCTCGCCATCACGAAGGAAGGTCTTTATGATATCCCGCGATGGTGCAGTGATCTCGTTGCGCCTCAAACACGTTGATGTCGATTACAAGCAGGTGTTTCGTAAGCGGCAAGGCAAAGCGGTGGTTATGGGGATTTGGTGGCACTTGGTACGTCTTCAGGCTGATAAAAGCGAACCACGAACCTGCTTGGCGAGCATTATGCCGCGAAAGGTGAATTCGGGACTCCGCGTCCTGTCTCATTCAAGGCGGACCTTCTCCCAGAGCCCTACAAGGAAAGCCGTTCGCGACAAATAGCTTCTACGAGATCCTGCAGGGTCTTAACGCGCTCAGCGAGCCATGTGAGTTCCTCGGCAGTGATTGCGTATTTTGACGAATATCGTGCCTCGACATAAGCCCGTGATAGCAATTCGAAACACCGGCGAGAAAACCGGCTGTCGCGCGGCCACGCGGCGATTAGTCGACTATCTATTCCTTCGGCTTGGGAGCGAAGGATCTTCATTCGATGTGACTTGGGGCTATAGAGTGTCAGCGTCAAAAGGACACTGTGATAAAGACGCTCGGTCGTTTGATGAAGCAGGAACGCCGCCTCATTGGGAAAGTCTTTCTTTAGTGCTTCCTGGGCTAGATGGAGCATGCGTGAAGCGCCATCGAACCACTGTTCAAAAAAGGTCCTGGCTTCGTGCCGCTCCTCGTCCGCCGTCAGTGGTTTCGGCTCCGCCAGGGGATGGCCAGGCTGTTCGTAGAGGACGATGCCGTCTCTGGCGATGTCAGCGAAAAAGGGCCGACCGCGGGCGAGTTGATCGTTGACGTCGTGTAGCGTGTGGACGATCGGAACGACCGGCGTTTCGATGCGATGGCCGATCTGCTCCTTCAACAGCTGCTCGTCGATGCCTTGCCAGAGGTCATGCTCGTCGGCAAAGGCCTTGGTGTTGACGACGATCAACAGGTCGTAGTCGGAGCGGTAGCCGCTGAGGCGATCCTCGACCCAGTCACCCCTGGCGTAGGATCCATACAGGATGACCTTCAGGATCCTGCCGGCGCTTTTCTTCCCCGACAGCTTGCTTGCTTGAAACCCCTCGACCTCGGCAAATAGGATCTCGATGATGCGCGCCAACTCGCGCCGCTTCCTGTCCGGCAGGTGCTCAATGTGATCGGTCAGGGTCAAAGCAGCG
>NZ_FOCV01000165.1 GCF_900110205.1 Rhizobium tibeticum
GTCCAATAAGGAAGAGAGCCCCTCTCTATATAAGCTTCATTTCGTCAGTGCATTCACCACACAATCAACTCTCCTCTGTTTCCATCCTTACTCTCACTATTTCATCCTACTATCTCTCTCGGCGAGTATGAACACAGTTTGGGGCGGCGAGTGTCCGTTGTACCGCGGCCGAACACTCGAGCTAGTCGATCACATTAGGTTTGCGTTCATGGAGCGTGTCCCGCCGAATCCAAGAATCCTGTATGTCTATATGCCGGCCGACGTCGCCAGGAACTGTCTTCAGCAAGGAAACCTGGATCCCGTACCGCCCCACCTACGGTCGAACCTGGGGATGGTGGTGGCGCTTGAGATCCCGCCGTATGACACCAATATCCGTCGTCGAACTGTGGCGCAACAATACCGAAATGCTCTATGCAACCCCAGGCCTGACGACATGGATTTTTTCGTCGCTGTTCCCCACAGCTCCCGATGGATCGCTGGTGGCATGGCTGCTCCTAGTGTGTATCAGCGTGCTTTCGCTACGAGGCATCATCGTGCAGCCGAGGGCGTTAGAGATGAGGTGGTGCTAATTGGGCCGGCTCTGTTTCGTAGGGATGCGGGAAACTAGCGGGATACGAGTTCTGCTGGACCTGGCCAATGTTGAAGTTCAAAACCCTTGCTTTGATTGTGTACTGTCTATCTTGTCTGTTTTCATTTAGCTTTACGTCCGTCTCGTTTTCTGGCTATATTATCTGTGTTACCGTTGTTATTATTTTTCTTTGTTTGTTGTTATTTCTCGTTTTGGCGCCAACGGCGTCATATTGTTGTACTGTTCTTTGAATTCAATAAATTCCGGGCCAGGTTGTATGTACATATTCTTTTCTAATTGCATTTAGACTAGTCTTTTTTATGAACGACTGTACGCACAGTTATCTGCACTGAGACGTGGCACTAACAAGCATCATAATATCGTCTAACTCATGCATAGCACAACGCATAACCTAATATCGCCAAATTCGTATACTTAGTAATTTACTGCTAGGCAGCAATATGTTTAATGTTGTTGTTTTGTCCAGTGATCTT